>JAETQH010000041.1 GCA_021770785.1 Lachnospiraceae bacterium | reverse complement strand
GAGCTGGTTATGTGTTATCATATAAGTACATCTCCTTACTGGTGGATTGGTTAATGGTGGTTGCAACTCTATTTTACCATAAATTAGTGAGGAGGTGTTTTATTTTGTAGAAAAAAATATGCCGTATTTATGTGGGGTTTGGCGTTTTGCAAACGCCTAAATAGCATATTCATACAGAAAGGAGCGGTATTAAAAAGCTGCTGGAAAGACTGGAACTGAAACTGGAGGCCAATTAGGGCTTTCTTCCGTACACGGCCGCTGATTGACTGGCTGCGTGATATCCCCAACCCCAGGAGCAGCCGGTCAAAACCACATGAACTGGCGGAAATCTTTGTCTGTATTATTATGGGGCTGCTGGCAGGGAAAACAAAACTGCGCCGTATTGTCAGATGGAGCAAAAGGCATCTGGCAGAACTTCAAAGACATATGCCGTTTCGGAACGGGGTGCCATCGGTATCGACCATGTCGAGAATGCTGGCTGCGGTCGATGAGGAAATGGTGATCAACTGGATCGGGGAAGTTTTTAATACAAGGGGGATACACAGGATGGCTGCGGGAACGATATGACCCCAGGCATTGCGGAGTTTTTGGAAAAGGGGAGCAAAAAACAGCCAAAGCGGATAGAAGGGACGGGTCATGACGTAGAATGGTTTGGGCTGGCAGCAGGCAAAGTGCTGGATGCAGAAGAGATGCTGGAGTATAAAAGAAAGCATTGGGAGATTGAAAACTGTCTGCACTATGTACTGGACGAGACATTTGGAGAAGATAAAAGTACCATAAGACTGGGAAAAAACACAATGTCGCTCCTGCGCAAATGCGCATACAATATCGCACGGCTGCTTCAAATGAAAAACCCGGAAGGGCGGGGAGGCATTCCGGACATAATAGATGATGTTTGCGACAATTTAGAAATTGGTCTTCAGATGATTTTCAGTCCGATACCGAGCCGGTATTAAAAAATGGAACCTTGGCAATCTAAAAAACACGAAATAAGTTAAGAGGGAGCTTTATGTACTTTTTTAGATAGAAACATTGAATTTATCGGCAAATGACAAATAACATCAATTGAAATCCTTCGTGAAACAACCCTAAAAAGCAAATGATAGTGCTTGCAATCAGAGATATAAAATGCTATAGTATAGACATAAAAGGAACAACCGCCCACAAAGTGGTTAACCTCCAGTTGGTTTTTAAGCCTACCTTCTACGGCCAAGTAACAAGGTAGGCTTATTTATTTTCGCTTATTATTCCTATCTAAATAGGTAAGCAACCTCCCTTCTCTTTTGAAGTTAGGGAGGTTTTCCACCCTGTAACACGATTGTTCCATATGAAAAGTCTATCATATATTGTCAAACAGGGCAAGGAATACATATTTGTTTTTCATACTATCGAATATATTATTCATCTGCACCCGCTGCACATCGTTTAAAATATCATATCTGTTTTAATCCTTTCCGATAATTTTCCGCTTTGATTTATAATAAGGATTTAGTTAAACTCAACCATACAACAGTTGAGAGGAAAAAGAGTTTAAATATCTTTCCCTAAATATTGACAAAGCAGACAAAGAAGATTATATTGATTTGTGAAACGGGTTTCGGGACATCTGGGTTACATCAGTGAAGATAAGAAAGTTAAAAATGAAAATAAGAAAAGAGGACACGACAATGAAATATCGGATGAAAAAGGCGCCGATGGGCTGGAACAGTTATGATTATTATGACACAACTGTCACCGAGGCGCAGGTAAAAGCCAACGCGGATTATATGGCGGCGCACATGAAAGACGCGGGCTGGGAGTACATCGTGGTGGATATCGAGTGGTACGCAAAGGACGCTGGTACGATGCGGGACAAGTACCAGTATATCCCGTTTGGCGATGAGGAGATCGACGAGTACGGCAGGCTGCTTCCGGCAGTGAACAGATTTCCGTCTGCCGCAGGCGGAAAAGGCTTTGCGCCGCTGGCAGCGTACATACATGACCTTGGATTGAAATTCGGGATCCATATCATGCGCGGGATCCCCAGGAAAGCGGCGCATGAGCATATGCCGGTACTCGGGACGAACATCACTGCAAATGAGATCGCAGATCCGTCCTCGATCTGCGTGTGGAATCCCGATATGTACGGAGTCCGCAGGAATGCAAAAGGGGCGCAGGAGTACTATGATTCGATCATCAGCCTGTACGCGGAGTGGGGTGTTGACTTCATCAAATGTGATGATATCTGCAATACCAATGCATATCCGCACAATCCTTACTCGGCGGCGCATGAGGTCGAAATGCTGCAGCGCGCGATCCAGAAATCCGGAAGGGATATCGTGCTGTCGCTCTCCCCGGGACCGGCGCTGATCGAGAAGGCATGGCATTATGAAAAGTATGCCAACATGTGGCGCATTACCGATGATTTCTGGGATAACTGGGATTTGCTGCGGAATATGTTTGACCGCTGCGAGCTGTGGCAGAATCACGTTGCGGAGGGCTCTTATCCGGACTGTGACATGCTCCCGCTTGGCAAGCTTGGAAAAGGTTTTGGCAGAGGAGGGTGGGACTCGAATCTGACAAAGGACGAGCAGATCACGATGATGACACTGTGGTGCGTCTTTGGCTCACCGCTCATGATCGGTGCGGAGCTGACATTACTGGATGACTGGACGCTGGATCTGCTAACCAGGAAGGATATCCTCAGACTCGTTTCCAACGATTATGTTGGGCAGCAGTTTGAGAAAGATGAGGATCATGCGGTTTGGAGCTGCATGAACCGCGCGACAGGTGAGAAATATATTGCATTCTTCAATTTCAGGGACACGGAACAGGAAATAAGATGTGACCTGAAAGAAGTGGAGCAGTTTGCGGATACGGCGGCGGATGCCGGCAGCGCGAAGGAACTTTGGAGCCGGCAGGAGACGGCAATACATGAAAATGTGCTCACGGATACTGTGCCGTCACATGGAGCGAAGCTGTTCGAATTGAATTGATGACAGATACATGGAAATAAAATTTGGTCAAAAGATGAGGGGTATGAAAAAATGATCAGTAGAAATGTTATCTTGAGAGATCAGAAAGAAGTCATGGAATTCGTGGATACGGTTGCGCGGTATCCATATGTTGTGGAGGTCTCCCTGGGCAGGGAGACCATGGATGCAAAATCCGTTCTCGGAATGCTGGCGCTTGGTTTCAACCGCGTCATGAATCTGAATATCCAGGCGGACGATGCAGAGGATCTGCTGGAGGCAGTCAGCCGTTTTCTCTGCACACAGTTTGGGCAGGCGGTATAGGCTTCCAACCTTCAAATCGCCCGCAGCAGGATCATGCTCCACACCGGGGTTGTCAGCAGGGAGAGTACAGTGGTGGTGACGACGCACTTGCTTGCGTAAGCGGCGTCTCCGTCATACTTGGCGGCGAGGATCGCTGTGGTGCTTGCCGCCGGCATCGCCGCAAGCAGAACGGACACGCCTGTCACAAGCGGATCGACAGCACAGAAGAGGCAGCCTGCATGGACAAGCAGCGGGATCAGGATCAGTCTCAGACCTGAGAAGAGGAAGATCGATCCATCCAGCATATCCCGGGGGCTTACGTCCGCGAGGATCGTGCCGATGACGAGCATGGACATGGCTGTGTTGCAGTTTCCGATATCCCGGAGTGCCGCGTCCAGAAAAGAAGGCAGTCGCACCTGTCCCAGCAGGAATACCAGCCCCACGGCAACGGCGATGATGCAGGGGTGAGTGATGATCCGCCTGAGCATATGCATGCGGGCATTCCGTGAAGGCGTGCTGGCAGATCCGGGAGTTTCGCTGTCCGCTGTAAAATAGGACACGCCCGCGGACCACATGACGATGCGCTGGGGGATCAGATAGACGGATGCGAGCGCGAGTCCCACGCTGCCGAACACACCCTCCGCCACAGGATTGCCCAGAAATCCGGCATTGGACGCCACGGTGGCATACTGCATAACTTTTCTGTGTCCCGGTGCCATGCGGTTGTAAAACAGTCTTGCAAACAGGGCGCAGACCACCTGGATCAGCACAGAGACCAGAAAGACAGTCCCGAATTTTTTTAGTGTATTCCCGTCAAACGTGATCATAAAGGATTTCACGATGTTGCAGGGTAAGATGAGATAGATCACCAGATCGGTGAGATTTTTTTTGCCCTCCGCTGAGATCAGGTTTTTCCGCCGAAAGAAAAGTCCTGTCAGCATGATCAGAAACATTCTAAGCTGTAGTGATATCAATTCTGTTGTTCCCATATTCCGCTCCCGTCGCATTTTATTAGCAAGGTCTCTCTTCCCCGCTCGATGGATATATTATACTATGAAAAAAGAATGTGTACATCTGTTAGTATGAAAATCCTGAAATTTTTCTACATTGTATTTATATTGAAAATCAATTATAATGAAGTAGATCTACAGAATCTGGAAGGAGGTACATTGAGAGGATGATAGAACAGGAAGTGGTAATACGGCGGTTGGAACCAAAGCTGTGCGAAGACTGGCTGTATTTTTTTGATAACATAGCATTTCAGGATCATCAGGACTGGGCATTTTGCTATTGTCTGGAAGGGCATCTGGATCCGAAGACACAGGAGGAATGGACAGATGTGAAGGAGCGCAGGGAAAAAGCTGTTGAATTGATCCAGGCGGGGGAGATGCAGGGGTATCTTGCCTATAGGGCAGACAAAGTGATCGGCTGGTGCAATGTCAATGAACGGAAGAATTACCAGTATCTGACTGAGATGTTCCGAAAGATCGGTTATCAGACGGACGAGGCGGAGGATATCCGGGTAAAGGCAGTCTTCTGCTTCCTGATCGCCCCGGATTATCGGGGAAAAGGCATTGCACAGAGCCTGCTGAAACGAGTGTGTGAGGACGCGGCGCAGGAAGGATACGCATATGTCGAGGCGTATCCGTTTGCGGACGATCAGTTGGAATTTCAGTATCATGGGACTTCTGGTATGTATGAGCGGAATGGTTTCAAGGAAGCTGCGGATCTGCAATATGTGAAAGTAATGCGCAAGGATCTTGAATCGTTATCTTGAGACGATCACGACTCATGACAACCTGGCTGCATGACCCGATTCGCAGCGGAGCGGGTTGTTTTTGTTTAGGAGCCTTACAGAAATAACATGATAAGATTGCGCGGAATTATCACGCAAAATGGTGATGCGGATAGAATAATTCATAGCAGAAAGAGAGGCATTTGAATGATACCATTACAGGCGAACCTGGTAAGGCAAAAACCTGTAGAAAAATATGACAATAAAAGGATAATCCAATAAGAAAGGAAAAGAAAAATGGAATTTGACGCGGAAAAACTGAGAAGAGAGTTCGGTGCAAGCGACCGGAAGAGAGATGCGGGGCTGACAACGCCTGACAATATCAGGCGGTATGACAATATCGCATACGGTGAGTACGGCAGGTACAACCTTCTTGACATCTATCACACAAAGGATGCCACATCACCGCAGAAAACGATCATTGATATCCATGGCGGCGGGTGGACGTATGGGGACAAGGATGTATATCAGTACTATTGCATGGATATGGCGCAGAGAGGATTTACGGTCGTGAATTTCTCGTACCGCCTCTCACCGGAAGATCCGTTCCCGGCGGCGCTAGAGGACATCAATGCCGTATTTACATGGGTGTCAGAAAACGCTGGCACCTACAATATCGACCTTGACCGGATCTGTGTCACCGGTGACTCTGCGGGCGCGCAGCTAGCAAGCCAGTATCTGACACTTCTGACGAACAGCGCGTACCGCCGGCTGTTTTCGATGCAGATACCGTATGACCGGATCACAGTAAAGGCGGCAGCGCTCAACTGCGGCTGTTATGACATGAAGGAGCGCATGGCGGATCAGAAGGACGCTCCGTTTATGGCATATATAGACAGGGCATTGACGAATGACCGGGAACTGACGCTGGAGCAGATCGATGTCGTAAAGTATATCACCGCAGATTTTCCGCCGGCGTATATCATGACTTCACAGTATGACTTTTTGAAGGACTATGCCAGACCTATGTATGATCTGTTAAAAGCCAAAGGGATCGAATGTGAGTGGAAGCTGTACGGAAGAGCGGAGGATCTGTACATGGGACATGTATTTCATTTAAACCAGCGGCTGGAAGAGGCGAAGATCTGTAATGACGACGAGTGCAGATTTTTTGATGAGATCCTTAATGCGATCGGAGAATAGGGCGACCCTATCACTGAGCGCGGCAAAGTATGACGGGCTTGAACGGATGAAAGCGGCATTTGCGGCCGGGATGATCTGAGGAGGAACGGATGCAGTACATAAAAGCGCCGATGAATTATATAGGAAATAAATATCGCATTATTCGGCAGATACAGAGATGGTTTCCGCGGGATATCGATCTGATGGTCGATCTGTTTTGCGGCGGCTGTGATGTGACTTTCAATACTAGGGCGAACGAACACATTGCCAACGATCTGAATTTCTTTGTGATAGAGATCTACAGGGAATTTCAGAGGATGGGGATCGGCAATGCCGTTGTGCGGATCGACCAGACGATCCGCGAGTGGGAGCTGACGAAGGAAAATAAAGAGGCGTATGAGCGTTTCAGGGCGTATTACAATAAGACGAAACAGCCGATCGATCTGTATGTGCTGATGTGCTTTAGCTTTAATTATCAATTCCGGTTTAACACAGCGCATGAATACAATAATCCCTTTGGAAAGAATCGAAGTTCTTTTAACGATGTGATGAGGGAAAACCTGATGAAACTGCAGGGGGTCATAGAGACGGTTCAGTATACGGCGCAGGATTTCAGGGAGTTTGATTACAGCGTGATGAAAGCTGGCGATTTTCTCTATGCGGATCCGCCGTACCTGATCACATGCGGCAGCTACAATGATGGCAAGCGGGGATTTAAAGGCTGGGGGAAACAGGATGAGAAAGACCTGTGTGACATTCTCGACCAGTTGTCTGACAGAGGGATCCGGTTTGCCCTGTCCAATGTGTCGCACCACAAGGGTGAAAAAAATGATATCCTGTTGAATTGGAAAAGATCCAGAAAATACCATATGCACAAGATCCATTTCAATTATGACAACTGCAATTACCACACAAAAAACAGCGATAATTTCACACAGGAGATCCTGATCACAAATTATTAAAACCTGATCAACATAAAGATCAAATAAAGAAAGGAAGACAAGACAATGAACAAATTAGGTATTATCGGAGCGATGGAACTCGAGGTATCGGAGTTAAAATCAAAGATGGAGGTGAAGAATGTCGTTGAAAAAGCCGGCATGAAATTCCATGAAGGTATACTGAACGGAAAGGATGTCGTCATCGTGCAGTGCGGCATCGGCAAGGTCAACGCCGGTATCTGCGTGCAGATCTTAGCGGACGTTTTCGGCGTTGACGCGGTGATCAACACAGGGGTCGCAGGCTCTCTGCGCGCCGAGATCAATATCGGTGATATCGTCGTTTCCACAGACGCGTGCGAACATGACATGGATGTCAGCGCGCTCGGTTACGAACCGGGTATCATCCCGCAGATGGAGACTTCGTTCTTCAAGGCGGACAGGAAGCTTGCCGAGGAGGCGATCGCCGTCTGCAGGGAAGTGAATCCGGAGATCAGTGTGTATGAGGGGCGCGTGGTCAGCGGCGACCAGTTCATATCAGACAGCGCTGTGAAGGACAGGCTGATCAGCCGGTTTGACGGCTCCTGCGCGGAGATGGAGGGCGCTGCGATCGCGCACGCGGCATTCCTGAACGGGATCCCTTATGTGGTGCTGCGCGCGATCTCGGACAAGGCGGACGGAAGCGCGCACATGGATTATCCCGAATTTGAGCGCGCAGCCGCAGCACACTGTGCAAAGCTTGTGGAAAATCTGGTCGGCAGAATATAGGGGCTCAGCACGATTGGTACGCCTGTGCCTGCAGATTCCACATCTTACAGTACTCGCCGCCCAGATCAAGTAGCTGCCCGTGTGTCCCGCGCTCCACGATGCGTCCGTCTTTCATCATGTAGATACAGTCCGCATCTTTGGCGGCGGCGAGCCGGTGTGAGATGAAGATGACCGTCTTATCTCTGGCAAGCTCCTTTAACTCTTGGTTTAACTGGTACTCTGACGCAGGATCGAGGGCGCTCGACGGTTCGTCCATGATGATCAGTTCATGGGAGTGGTACAGTGTCCTTGCGATCGCGACTTTCTGACTCTCGCCGCCGGAGAGATCGACACCGTCCTTCTCAAACTCGGTGGTGAGCGGCGTGTCGACCTGGTATTTGAGCTTCTGTGCGGCGAGGTTGAACTTTGCGCGGTGAAGCGCCTGCTCTACCGCATAGGTTTCCCCGCGTTCTCCGGTGCATATGTCCATGACGACATTTTCGCGCAGGGTGGCGGCATAGATCCTGTAATCCTGGAAGACAGCGCCGATCTCTTTTCGGTATGCGTCGAGCTTGAGTGAGCGGATATCTGTTCCATTGCGCAGGATCACGCCGCTGTCCGGATCGTAGAAGCGCATCAGCAGTTTGACCAGGGTCGTTTTCCCTGCCCCGTTATAGCCCACGAGCGCGATCTTCTGCCCCTGGGTGATCTCCAGACTGATGTCGCGCAGAACTTCCCGCGCGTTGATCCTGCCGGCAAAGTTGCTATCCGGATATGAGAAACTGACATGGGAGAGGGTGAGGTGCTTCCATTCGTCATGGATATCGTCTGTGCCGCTGATAAGCCTGGGTTCATAGTCGAGAAAGCGGCGGATCTTCTCGATAAAGGAACCGATGTAGGCAAAGCGGGGCAGTCTGCCGACCAGTGCGCCGGTGCGCTTGATCATTCGCCTGACTGCAGCTAACAGGATGACCATGGCACTGAGGGAGAGCGCGTGTGTCACCATTGCCCTGTAGAGCAGGTAGGGCAGATAGATGGCATAAAGCATGAAGTAGATAGGCAGGTATCCCTTCAAAAATCCGTACAGCCACAGTTTCGGGCCGTATTTGCGGTTGATGGTGTTCAGTTTCTGATTGCAGTGGTCGAAATCCTCGGACAACTGGCTGCGCATGCCGGGGTGGAGGCGCAGTTCCTTGGCGTAATCGTGCAGGTAAAACACCCGGTGCTGATATGCGCGCTCGCGCTCAACGGGCGTCTTGCACAGTCTGGCTTCCTTTTCAAGCCGGGCGTATCTTTGGCCTGAAAAATAATTGACCGCACTGCAGGCTGCAGCGAGCAGAAGGCCGATCCGGTCGACGGCGAGCAGGTATGAAAAATAGGTGATGACATTGACCAGCTCGAATAGGAAATCCTTGCCGTCATTCATGAAGCGCTCGATACACTCATCGGTCTGGGTAGTCGACAGCACAAAATCGTTGTAAAAAGTCACATCATCGTAGCAGGACAAGTCCACCTGACAGGCTTTTTCGTAAATCTGTCTGCGCAGCCGAAAGGTCAGCGAGGGCTTGATCCGCTCAAAAGACCACTCAAAATAGATGCTGTCGATGAACTGGTGGACGACAAACAGGGCGAACACGCCCAGTGTCAGCAGTGCCACCTGCGAGAAAGGTGTGCCGTTCTCGGCGGCGTTCAGGTTGTAACCGATCCATATAGTATATTCAAAGAAAACAAATAAGCTCTGTTCCACACATGCAAATATGTTGAAGAATAACAACCTTGGCGATGTGCGGATACAGAATCGGACGAGCCATGATATGTTCGAAAGCTTTCTTTTCATATTTCCAGTCCTCCTCCTGCGGGATCTGCAAATGCATTTTCAGTTCTGTATTTCTCAGCCTGCATATGGTACAGTGCGGCGTATTCGCCGTCCTGCGCCATCAGTTCGGCGTGCGTGCCCTGTTCGGAAATGTGTCCGTTTTTCAGCACGATGATCTTTTCCATATCCTGTATCGATGACAGGCGGTGGGAGATGAGCAGCAGCATCTTCCCCGCGCTGTCATTTTTGATGTTTTCCATCAGCGCGTGTTCCGCGATCGGATCCAGCGCGCTCGACGGCTCGTCAAAGACAGCGACGGGGGCGGCGTGGTAAAAAGCCCTCGCAGCTATCAGTTTCTGGCTCTGCCCGCCGGAGAGGACGATGCCGTCCTCTGAAAACTCCCGTGTCAGGATCGTGTCAAGGGAGTCAGGAAGTGCGTTTATTGTGGATAAGATACCTGCTTTTTCCAGTGCATTGTGGATAAGGGTATCATTTTCCGATGTTTGTCCCATAGTGATATTGTCCCGGATGCTCTTTGCGAAGATCTTTCCATCCTGAAACGCGGTAGAGAACAGGCTGCGGTAAGCTTTGAGGTTGTATTCCCTGATATCGGTGCCATTGACGAGGATCTTTCCTTCGGTGGGATCATAGAGCCGCATCAGCAGCTTGACCAGCGTCGTCTTGCCGGCGCCGTTGTACCCCACAAGAGCACAGTGTTCTTCTGCCTGCAGTGTGAAGCTGACATTTTTGAGCGCGGCCTTGCCAGAGGGATACGTGAAGCTCACATTGCGAAACTCGATGCGCTCTATGGGCTGTGCGGGCATCGAGCCGTCGCAGTCCTCGGGAATGGAGGGCTCAAACGCCAGGAATTCGCGCAGATTCTGGATGAACAGGCTGTTTTTCATGTTCTCGAGCAGCGCTTTTGTGTAGTCGATCAATATCCATGAGACGGAAGTCATCAGGGTGGTGAGCACGGCGTAGTCGGACAGCGGCATTGTTTTCGTGACGATGGTCCTGTAAGCGCCGTAGAAGATGACACCCTCAAAGATGATGACAAAGGTGAAGTACAGATATCCCCACCCCAGCAGGACACTTTTTTGTGCGTACTTGTCCATCGTGGAAGTGATGCCTTTTTCCGCGTCCTTCTGTTTTTTCTCCATGACGCGGTAGATATTGGTCATGCGCAGTTCCTTTACATAGTCGGAGAGATGCAGCACGCGGTTCACATAGTCGGCGATGCGGCGGAAAATCACAGACTCCTCATAGATCTGGAAGGATAATCTGTTCAGGGCTTCGGCAAACACAAAATTGCCGATGAGCGGCGCGGCGACAAACAGGATGATCAGGTGGTCTATGCGAAACATCATGATCCACGACACGGCAACGGCGGCTGCGCCAAGGAGGATCCGCCATAAGTTATCGAGCGTCCTGACCAGGCGTTGGTCGCTGTCGGACATTGCCATCATATAGCGGTTGTAAAAATCACTGTCCTCAAAACAGGACAGATCGGCATTTCCCGCCTTTTCGTACAATGTGCGGCACAGGCCGTGATAGAGTTCCACGTCGGTGACGGGAATGAGCAGATTCTCATACCAACTGTTAAAGAGGACGACGGCAAGGAACAATCCCGCTGTGAGTCCCAGAAATAACAGGATTTCGGGGAAACTGCCGCCCGTCTCGATGAGCGAGAGCACTTTTCTGATAAAATATCCGGAGAAAAACAGATATTCAAATTGGGCAAGACCGTAATACACGCCCGAAAAGAGGACGCGCCTGGGCGACAGATGCCATGCAAATTTCAGGATATAGAGATTGTTGCTGACGGTCTGGTGGATACTTTCTCGTTTCTTCATCTTATGGAAGCCTGCCTTTCATTTGATATGCAATAGTATACAGGATAAATGACGAAGAAATACAATCTGTCCTCCAATTTCGCTTTTTTGTCCTTGAAAATAATTGCCGTTTCTGGGAACATTCTATATAATAGGGATAAGAATCTGTTGGCTTGAATGGAGGATTGGTGGACAGTATGGTCAGTGTCGGGATCTGTGACGACGAGATGGTTTTGCTCGGAAAACTGAATCAGTTCGTTCAGGCATGTTACGCCCGGAATCAGATTTTTGCCAGGGTGGAGACTTTTCTGAACGGGCAGCAGCTATTGTATGAGATCGAGGACGGCGGCCGGTTTGACCTGGTGCTTCTGGACATCGAGATGCCGCAGATGGACGGCATGGAGCTGGCAGGGCGCATCAGGAAAGTGCTGCCGGAGGTGCTGGTCATATTCATCACGTCCCATATGGAATATGTGCTCGATGCCTATGAACTGTCGATTTTCCGTTATATTCCCAAGCGGGATTTCGAGGACCGCCTGCGCCATGCACTGCTGGACGCGGCCGCGATGGTGGAGGTGCAGTTACGGGAGAGCTATGTCATTCAGAACAAAAACCGTCTGGAACGGATCCCGCTCAAAAATCTGCTCTACATCACGCACGAGGGGAAGAATGCCGTGCTGGTCACGGATATGGCTGAGATGAACGCGCATGAATGTGCCAGATTCCATGTGAGAAAAACGCTGCAGCAGGTTTATGATGAGCTGGATGAAAAGGAATTTTTGTTCATTGACAGAGGGTGTATCGTCAATCTCTCCTGTGTTATGAGTATACAGGAGGACTGCTGTGTCATGAAAGACGGCGCGCGGCTTGCGGTGAGTCAGTCGAGGATGCAGGGTTTAAAAACAAGGCTGCTGGCGTTCTGGAAGCAGCATATGTGAACGGTTGCCCGCGGTCGCAGGGATCGCGGGGGGAGGAATGGGTTGTGCGCAGGAGAGAGATGCTCAAGAGAGAGACGCAAAAAGTGAAGATGCTGGGTGAGCAGTACGAGCAGCTTCAGCGGACATGGTCGGAACATGCGATGCTTTTTCATGATATGGACAATCACCTGCAGGTGATCTACTATCTGGCAGGCGAGGGGAAATGCCAGGAGATTCAGGAGTATATTACCCGGATCAGCAAACCGTTCGAGCAGTTATCCGGCATTTTGTGGACGGGGGTGGGCATTGTCGATGCAGTCCTCAATGATAAGAAAAGGCTCGCGCAGGAGATGGGATGTACCCTGGATATCAACGTGCAGCTTCCGGCAAATACAGGGATCGCGGGCGACGATTTCTGCACGATCCTGACGAATCTGATCGACAATGCGATCGAGTCTGTCGGGCGGGAACAGGCTGTGCTGGCGGGGGAAGCGGTGACGATCGATGTCGCCATCCGGCAGATCCATCACTTTGTCATGATCCGCGTCGCAAATCCGTGCGGGCGGGAGCCGGAGAGGAAGCGGGGGCTGTTCTTCACGGCAAAGCAGGACAGGATGCTCCATGGGTGGGGACTGAAACGAGTCCGTCAGGTGGTGCAGAGATACAACGGCTCGTTTGACTGCGAGGTGAGATCAGGAAGCTTCGTCGCCATGGCGATGTTGTGTATATGTGATAATATAGAATTTATGTGAGGGATTGACAATGATCATCAGCGCGAGCCGCAGGACAGACATTCCGGCGTTCTATTCGGAATGGTTTCTTAATAGGATAAAAGAAGGGTTCCTGGATGTCAGGAATCCGATGAATAACAGACAGGTCAGCAGACTTCCGCTCTCGCCCGACCTTGTGGACTGCATCGTGTTCTGGACAAAGAATCCGATACCGATGCTTCCGAAATTGGACGGGCTGCGGAAGTATTGTTATTATTTCCAGTTTACATTGACCGGATACGGCAGGGATATTGAATTGAATCTGCCTGACAAGCGCAAGGAGCTGATACCCGCCTTTCAGGAGCTGTCAGACAGGATCGGCCCGGAGAGGGTGATATGGCGGTATGACCCGATCCTGGTCAGTGACCGGTACAGTGCGGCGTATCATATCAAAGCGATTGCGGAGATCGCGAAGGCACTGAACGGGTACACGGAAAAATGCGTTTTCAGCTTCGTGGACCTGTATGGCAAAAACAGGACCGCGATGCGGAAGCTGGGCGTTCGGGATCTGTCCGGGGACGAGATGCGCTCGATCGCGGTACAGATCCGGGATATCGCCCAGGCAAATCATATGACTGCAGCGACGTGTGCGGAGATTATTGACCTGGAAGCGCTGGGCATAGGGCACAATGCCTGTATCGACAAAGCGCTGGTGGAGCGGCTGACGGGAGGTAAGATCAAAAATACGAAAAAGAATCTTAAGGATTCGGGACAGCGGGCGGCCTGCAGGTGTATGGCGAGCAGGGAAGTCGGGACACACAATACCTGCGCCAATGGGTGCATCTACTGTTATGCCAATCACAGCCCTGAGAGTGTCCGCAGGAACATGGCGAAATATGATCCCCACTCGACCATGCTCTGTGACCGGTTAGGACCGGATGAGGAAGTGACGATATTCAAAGACGTGAAACATTAAATTCACACCCCGTCATATCCTGACAACTATCTAAGCATTTTAGGTGTGAATTATAACAAATATTCACACAAATTGATAAAGGACATCAATTTGGCGCACGCTTTTCACTACATTGATGGACGAGCGAGCTGTAACCGTGAAACCGATTCTGCTTTGATCTGTAATGCTTGAAAAACGATTGCTGTTTTGGGTAACATTATTTATAATAGAAATAACGATAGAGATAACAGTTTCAATGGCAAAATCGATCAATGGAACAAATGTGGAGGTATCAGATATGGGAATTCATTTTGGTGTGGACTATTATCCGGAGCACTGGCCGAGGGAGCGCTGGGAGACGGATGCGAAGCTGATGAAGGAGATGGGCGTGCAGGTTGTGCGCATGGCGGAGTTTTCGTGGTTCAAGATGGAACCGGCGCTGGGCGAGTTTCATTTTGAGTGGCTCGAGGAGGCGGTCGCGCTCCTTGACAGCTACGGGATCAAGACGATCCTGGGTACGCCGACGGCGGCGCCCCCGGCATGGATCGTGCGCAAAAATCCAGAGATACAGCCAATCGACAGGGAGGGAAGGCGCAGGTTCTTTGGCGGGCGTCATCATGACTGCCAGTCCAATCCGGTCTACCTTGGGCATATCAAACGTTTCGTGTCAAAGTTTGCGGAGCATTTTGCGGACAATCCGGGTGTGATCGGCTGGCAGATCGATAACGAGCTTGGCAATTCGCATGGCGAGCTGTGTATGTGCAGCTCCTGCAGACAGTTCTACCAGAAGTGGCTAAAGCGGAAATATGGTACGATCGAGGCGCTGAATGACGCGTGGGGTACTGCGTTCTGGAGCCAGGGGTACAATGATTTTGAACAGATCGGGACACCGCTGATCACGGCGGCAGGTGAGAATCCGTCAGCGATGCTCGACTGGAAGTGCTACTGTTCGGATCTGATCGTGAACTTTGCAGGCTGGCAGGCGGACATTATCCGTGAGAAATGTCCGAATCATTTTATCACGCACAATTATATGTGCTTTGACAACAAAGTCGACTACTATGACCTGGGCACGCTGCTCGACTTTGTGTCCAATGATCTCTACCCGGCGGGGCACTGGCAGAAGCAGCCGCACCAGCCGGAGAATGAGATCGCCGCGTGTCACGATGTCGTGCGCGGCTACAAGAAGAAGCCGTTCTGGATGATGGAGCAGCAGGCGGGCATGGCTGGCTGGGAGATCATGGGCAGGGCGCTGGAGCCGGGGCAGATGTCGGCGTGGGCGATGCAGTCCGTCGCGCACGGTGCGGACGCGGTCGTCTTCTTCCGCTGGCGGACATGCGCGATGGGTACGGAGCAGTACTGGCACGGGATCCTGGGACACAGCGGCAGACCGGGCAGGACGTACTATGAGGCGCAGAAGCTGACGCAGACGTTCGCGAAATATATGGACGATCTTGAGGGGACGATGCCTGATCCGCAGGTCGCGATCGTGCACAATTTCCGGCAGAATTATGCCTTTGACATACAGCCCAATCACCCGGAGCTTCGCTATGTCGACCAGCTTCAGAAGTACTATAAGGCTTTGTACGATAAGAAGATCCCCGTGGATTTCGTGCAGGACATGGACGACATATCGAAATACAGGCTCGTCATCGCACCGCTCCAGTATCTGATGACGCCTGAGCTTGAGCAGCACTACATGGATTATGTGGCAGGCGGCGGGCATCTGGTCCTGACGATGCGCACCGGCGTGAAGGATGCAAACAATCTGTGCATGACGGACAGGGAGCTTCCGGGGCGGCTTGGCGAGCTGTGCGGCATCGAGGTGCCGGAGTACGATTGCCTGATCGGGACGACGGGCGGCGTGCTCTACGGCAAGAAAGAGTATATGATCGAAAAATGGTGCGATATCATAGAGCTCAAGGGCGCAAGCCAGCTCGCGGAGTACTCGACGGGATTCTACAGGCAGACTCCGGCGGTCACAGAGAACCGATATGGAAATGGGATCGCGTGGTATATCGGCACGGAGCCGGGAGAGGAGCTGATGGAGGACATCATGACCTATATCACTGGCGTCTGTGAAGTGGAGACACTGGGCACGGCGGGCGACGGTGTGGAGATGATGACGCGCGAGAGCGACGACAAGGTATGGCTGTTTGTCATCAACCATACAGGCGATGAACAGGTCTACCACCTGCATGGCATGTACACGATGCTCGAGGGCGAAAAGGAGGAACTGCTCCGGCCTTACGAGGTGCAGCTCTTTGTGGGGAATAAGTATCAGAAATAAAATTATTTAATACCGGATTATGCACCAAAGTGTGAAGGCACCTGTTTTGGTATTTTGATGCTTTTGGTTATAAAACGTGGAAAGGAAAATGCGTGGAAGAGAAAGAGGGCATGACAATAGCGATGTATGGGGATAAAGGGAAACAACATTGGAGGAAATAGGAAGGGATATTGCTGAGGCGGATGTAATGAAAGTTTTGGAGATTGACAAGATGATAGATCATGACCTATTGGGGGACAGATGCAATTGTATCTGTTAAAAGATATACAGTAGAGGTGAGAAGATGAAATTTACGGCAATCGGCAGCATGATACAAAACATGCGGACAGAGAAAAGCACGATTACCAGAAAAAAACTTGCATATGGACTTTGCTCCGAACAAACACTTTTCGGGATAGAAACGGGACAGTGCGATGCGGATGTTCTGTTGCTTGATATTTTGATGCAGCGCATGGGGGAGTCTCCTGATAAGTTTGAGATGATATTAAATGCAGAGATGTACAACATGGTTCGTCTGCGGGATTTGTGGGAGAAAAGTATCCTGAGAGGCAAAAGAAGGCTCGCGGAGTTGATTCTGCGTGAGTATCCTTCTAGAACGAATGTCGATCAGATGTACAGGAATCGCATGAAGGCAAGTATGTTGTATCATATGGACAGGAATCTTGCAGGCGTATCGCAATATCTGCAGAATGCCATTTTCATTACTCTGCCGGGATTTACATATGACAGGATGGAGAGTTACCTGATTTCGGCGGTAGAGATGGAAAATTTGCTGGCACTGGAAAAAACGGAAATGGAAAAAACGTCTGAGTTGGCAAGCCTGAAGGAAATCAAAAGCCATCTGGAATTCTGCATGAATTATATCAACCTGCATTTTGAAGGAGATGAGGAGCATTCCAAGCTTTGCAGTAAATGTTCGTGGCTGCTTGCAAGAATTTATTATAGAGACGGGGATTACATACAGGCATGCGCATGCTGTGAACGGGGACTGGAATGCCTGCGCAGAAATACACAGAGCTACTTTATGTTGCCGCTCCTAAAGCTGATGACAGCGTCAGAGGAAAGGCTGGGGATTGCTGCGGCTCAGAGCAAGTGGGTGCAGTACGATCAAATATTAACTTTCCTGTGGGAGCGCTATGTCCCCAAATGGTGTCCTGTGGATTCTATGTTCCACAACTGTTATCAGAGAATCTACCATTTAGATTATGAACTGATTCGCGCAGAGCGTGGCGCAAAAGGAATGTCGCAGGAAGCTTTGGCGGATGGTGTATATAAAAATGCGGCGTCGCTCTCACGTCTGGAAAACGGAAAGGTATCGTCCAGTAAGAAGACTTTTGAGGGGCTGATGAGGAATCTGGGACTTGAAAAAGGCAGATACAATGGATATGTAGTGACGGATTCCCTTGAAGTGTTAGATTTTCCCCGTAAATTGGATAGCGCCATTATGAGGAGTGATTTTAAAGGAGCCAGAGAAATTCTGGAGAGACTAAAAAATAATTTAGATATGGATAATGTAGCAAATAAGTTTGCGGTTCAGCTTTATGAGACGATAATTGCAGCACGATTAAATGAGTTTACTGGTGAAAAGGCGTTGGAAAAACAATTGGTACTGCTAAGAGGGATAATGGATTTTGACAGAAGCGGATTTCGGCATATTCCTATGAGAAATGAAGTGTTATTAGTGAATAGCGTCTGCAAGCTTTTTGGCGATTCCGAATGTAAAAAGGAGGAAGGAATTCATCTGGCGAAATATACATTGGAGTTATTTAGAAATAGCAGGGTTGATGTAAGACATCAATATCTTTCCTACGCGATATTGTTAAGTAATTACGTACATTATGCCAGAGAATACGAAGCTGCTGTTGAAGCGCTTAGAAATGAAATGATTTGTGGAAAGGCTTCGGAGTTGATATTTTGTCTAAATAACATGCTAATAATTATGCAGGGCAACTGGCCGAAGGAGGAATGTCGCAAATGGGCAAAAGCAATCTACTATATGAGTGATTTGTATTATTTCGTAAAAGAGAAACAAATCTACGGAGATTTTCTTAAGGAAAAGTGTTATGAAGAGATTTTGGATTAATGATTAGAACCATTGTGATCTATTACAGGATACTCCTCGCAGCATGTTGAAACAGCAGTATTTTCTTGATGGTCTTCATATGTTGTTGTATAATCTGTCGTAAAAAGCGTTAAGCTTACAAGGAGTGATAAAAGAAGTTTCTTAATGATTGTTTCTAAATTTCTCATGTGTTGTTTTCCTTTCTTAACAATTTTTATTTAAGTATACTATAAATATTTTAGAAGGCCATGACTTTTCACTTTAAATTACTTTTAAGGTGAAAAGTCATGGTGTTTTCAGAGAAAATGTATATACTAAAAATATGTGGGTAATGGAGAGGATGGGATTTTAAAGTGACTCTTTGGATAGGACAAATAGGTATTACTATTCATAATGGTGTTACATACAAAAATTTAGAGGGGAAAATATGCTTATCAGATACGATTATCCTGGAAGATGATATAGAAACATTATCTTTTCCGATTCGAGATAATCAAAGGCAATAGCAGAAGAAGCATATTTGTTATATAAGGCATTTTCTGATATTTTTATTGTATTTGCAGATGACAATTTTTTTATTAATCCAGAGCGCTCCAAAGAAATTGTTGGTAAAATTAATGAAAAATGCGGGGAAAATATTGGGTTTTCCTTTGCCACGAGAGCAGACCAAATCATTAAAAATGGTTCAGACTATCTGCGTTATTTTAAAGCTAATGGTTGTTATAGTATTGAATTAGGTGTGGAAAGTGGATCTAATAATATGTTGAAACGGTTTTGTAAGAATACGACGGCGGATCAAAATAAACTTGCCATTAAAATGATTAGAGAGCAAGGCATATATGTCGCTGTAGATTATATCCTTTTTGATCCTGAAACATCTGTGAAAGAACTGAAAGAAAATATTATCTTTATGAAATCCGCGAATATTTTTGGACAGTATCCACCAATACTATTTAATCGCATAAAACCATACCCCGGAACTAAATTTACAGAACAATTTGGGTACATATCAGATGAGAACTATTTTAAGAACAAAGATGTTAATGATATTTATGAGTGCCTGCAGAAATATAAGGAAGAACTGCATAGACGTGTGGCCAGACTTATGGATATTATAGAATTGAACATACAGGCAGGCAACGCGGATCATTCACAAAAAGGAGATTATATATGGTTGAAAATGTTGTGTTACAATGTGTTTGAAAAGTTGGTAAATTGCAACACATCAAATTATTATGAATACTACGACTCTTTAATCAACGATTTAAAGGTTAAAGCTCGTATTTCCTCCCTTGAGAATAAATATGGGATATAACAAGAGGCAGTTATGAAGGAAACGTTTTCAAAACAACTAAAAAACAAGATAACTGTCACTTTTCAGGCAGTAAAATTTGTGTATTCCAAAAACAAATTTTACCTGATTTTAGTGGTCGTTGGAGAGCTGCTAAATGCGTTGAAAATCCTCCCATATATGTACTTATTGAAAACAGCCGTCGCGATGTTAACAGAGCGCCCTGAATTTCGGACATACATTCTGTACATACTCCCGATATTATTCACAATTCTGGTATTAGAATCGGCAAATTCGTCTTTAAATAAATTAAAATCACAGCAGAAACTGAAATTAGATTTCATAATCAAAGAGCAGATGATTGAAAAAACTGATTCCTTCGATTATTATACATTGTCAACCAGTGAATGCTTTCTGTTGCGGGCTAAGGCGATGGAAGGGTATGGACAGGGCTGCATAGAGAAAAATGTGTCTTTGGTCTTTTCAATCATTTCTAATGTGATCCTGTTAGCAGGAATTGTTTTTACGATTTCTTCCCTTGGATTTGTTTTGCTTTTGCCAATCTGCATGACAATCCTCGTCAGAGTCCTGTCAGAATATTTTGACAGAAGTGCGAATTATATTCGGACAACGCAAATGTCTGAAATCAACCGAAAAAGTAATTACCTTCATCAGATTTGTGAAAAGATTCAATATGCGAAAGAAATACGTGTGTTTCATTTGGCGAATAAATTTGATTTAAGATTAAGAGAGACTGGCAACGAAAAAATGCAGATCTGGAAAAAATATTTACGTATATTCAGATACAGCTCTGCAACACACATTATAGCGGATATTATATTGCAATTGGCGATTTATCTCATTTTGGCCTATAGAGTACTGGTGTTGAAAACGATTGCCGTGGGTGATTTTGTTTACTTTCTTACGGCTTATCAGCAGATCCAGAGTATTATGGGGAATCTGGCTTTAAATCATATCAATATTTTTATGAATGCCAGTTATTTAGATGATTTTATGAAATATTGGGATTTTAAACCTTTAGAATCGATAAAACAGGGAAAAGATGCATTGAACGATTCTGAAAAAGATGACATTATAATAGAGTTCCACAACGTATCATTCCGCTATCCCAATACAGATTTTGACGCCTTATCCAATATTAATGTTCGGTTGAAAAGAGGAGAATCCTACCTTATTGTCGGGAAGAATGGCGCGGGGAAAAGCACGTTTGTGAAATTGCTGTGCAGGTTGTATTCACCCACAACTGGGACGATAACATTAAATGGAAAAAACATTCTTGAATATGACAGGGATGCTTATTTATCGATGATCTCTGTTTTATTTCAGGACTATAAAGTTCTCAATTTAACAATAGCTGATAATATATGCTCGATGGAACCAGCGATTCAAAAAAATGTTTTTGACCAGGCTGTTTCAGACGCCGATATCATCGACAAGATTCAATCGCTGCATGACAAAGAGCGCACCCCATATGGTAAAGTGTTTGATGCGAGCGGAGTAGCGTTTTCCGGCGGCGAAACGCAAAAATTGATGATTGCAAAAACTTTATATAAAAAGGCTCCTTTGAAAATTTTTGATGAGCCTACTTCTGGATTGGACGCTGTGTCAGAATACAAAATCTATGAAAGCATCAGGCGGTCATCAAAAAAAGGGATATTAATCTATATCACTCATCGTCTTTCCACGGGAGTGAGCAGTGACAATATTCTTGTTTTTTCCCGTGGAAGGATCTCTGAAACAGGCAATCACAGGCAGCTGATGAACTTAAAAGGCACATATGCCACGTTATTTGAGTTGCAGGCCGCATTATATGCAGGGCGCATTTGAAAAATTATTCCCGCTAACTGCACGTCCAGGGAGATTGTAAATGAACAATACAAAGAAGCCAGCCTTTCTCATGGCCTTGAAGACATTGCCGCAGGTTTTTTCATTGTTATATAAACACGATAAAAAATATTTGTTTTTAATGCTTCTTGAAGCTGCCGCTTTTTCGATAGACAAATATCCTGCGCTGCTCATTATGAAATATTCGGTTGATGCGTTGACGGATCATATTGTCTATTCGAAATATGTTAGGACGGTTATTCCATTGATTGCCATAATGTTAACATTGAAAATGCTGCGGGTAATCGTCAACACGACAAGACCCTTCCGCGATCAGGTCATTACCGAGAATTTATTTAACACGTTCTTTGCGAAATGTATGAAAATGGATTACCAGACGCTTGAAAGTAAAGAGATGCAGGATAAAAAGGAGCTTGCAAAATATATTGCGGACGGAAAAATCGCTGCCGTTGGCTGGTATTTTGTCGAAATGTTCTCCAGCCTGATCGCTATGATCATCGCGGCGGTATTTATGATCCAGATCAACGGTCTTGTTCTGATCATTGTCATATGTGGGTCATCCGTTAAGCTGTTTTTAGGAAAAAAGCACATCGACCAAACGGTTCCCCTCACAAAACAGCAGGTGATCGACAACCGGTATCTTTCGTACTTATATGACATCGGATCCGAGTATGAATATGTTAAGGAATTTAGAATATTTCAGTACAGGGAGAATTTATATCAAAAAATCAGCGGGGCAAAACAGAACTATATAAAAAATAACGACAAATTGCTCAAACTCAATTTGTTTCGTTCGTTTGCCCATAATATTGAAGACTTTATCGTCAAATTATTGTCTTTTGTAATCATGGGTTTCTCATGCATTGCATCAAAAGTAACAATAGGTGATTTTGCGTATATGATCGGGCTTGTAAACGATTTTATGTCATATGCAGATTCTTTTGTAACCAGCTGCAGGAGTTATGCGGAAGCGACCGCATATGTAGGGTACTATGTAGAATTTATGAACTGTAATGACATGCTGTATTTGCCGGAAGAAAATGCGAAGCAAATATCCGCCGGGCCGCATGTTATCGAATTTCGGAGCGTATATTTCAAATATCCAAATAGGGATACATGCGCCTTAAAAAATGTGAATCTGAAAATTGAGGCTCCTGTAAGGATTTCTTTGGTTGGGCGAAATGGCGCCGGAAAAAGTACGCTGGTAAAACTATTACTTAGATTGTATAAACCCGATGAAGGGCAGATATTGCTGGATGGTATAAGCATATACGAGTATACAAATGAGGACTATATGATGCTGTTTTCCTCGGTATTTCAGGATTTTACCTTATTTGCATTCACGGTTTCAGACAATATAACATCTTTCGGCGCGGATACAGACCAACATTTTTTTAACAGGATTTCCGCTGAAACAGGAGTTGCTGATTTTATCGGTAATTATCCTGACCGCTATGAAACATATCTGACAAACGCTTATTCAGACAGCGGTGTGGAATTTTCTGGTGGTGAACAGCAAAAGATTGCCATGGCGCGTTCCATGTATAAGGACAGCGCACAGTTCTTTGCCTTGGACGAACCGACAGCCGCATACGATGCCGACGCGGAATACCAGCTTTACAAGAAATATGAAAAAATGCTTATGGGTAAAGTATCTATTTTCATATCACATCGCCTGTCAAGCTGCAAATTGAGCGATCACATTATTTTACTGGATAACGGTGAGGTGATTGAGGAAGGTTCGCATGCTGAACTAACGAGTCATAACACTCAATATAAACATATGTATGAATTGCAGGCAAATCAATACAACTGGAGGATAATGATGATGAATGAATTATACCGCTGCGCCGCTGTTTTTTCTGCCAAAAATATATTGGTCTATCACAATGGCCAGTATCAAAAGGCAATCATATCAGCTAAGATCAACGACCAGATCTTAGTTGGCGACTTTCTTTCATGTGAAATGGTTTATGATCAGATACAGGCAAACGGGATTGTCCAAAGGAAAAACTACATCAGCAGATTGCAGGCTGGCAAGGTGCAGGGACTGGCTGCGAACGTGGATATCGTTTTCATTGTCACGAGCGCGAACCGGGATTTTAATCTGGCGCGGCTGGAGCGGTATTATATTCTTGCGAAAGAGAGCGGAGCCAGGATCTGTTTTGTCCTCTCAAAAGTGGATCTGACGGATCAGTATGAGGAATTAGCGGATATCATAACCAGCCGTTTTCCCGGAAGCGCTGTCGAAAAGACAAGCATATACCAGCCGGATACGGAGCGTTCATTGTTTCATCACTGGCATGAAAATGAAACGGCTGTCTTTTTAGGCAGCTCTGGCGTTGGGAAGTCTTCATTGATCAACCTGATGCTGGAAAATGAAGTCATAAAAACCAATCATGTCCGGGAAAGTGATGACCGCGGTCGTCATACGACGACGGCAAGACACCTGTATTTGCTGTCTGACCAGAGGGTTGTCATTGATACCCCGGGTCTGCGCAGCGTAGGCATATCAGCAAAGGCGGATACGATCGACGAATTATTCCCTGAAATCAAGGAGCTGGAAAGTCAGTGCAAATATAAGAACTGTTCTCATCTGAGCGAACCGGGATGCGCGATCCGTGACGCAATAGAGAGGGAAGAACTGGATTATGACCGCTATCTGCGTTACTTGAAATTAGTCGGAGATGAATCAAAGAGACAGACCTTATTAAAAGGAAAGGCATATGAGAAGGAAAGGGTCATTAAGGAACTGAAATCAACAAGAAAAAACAATCGCGGATGAGGGCATAAGGGTGGATAGGAGTGCATTTGTTTCAATTTAGGAGCCTTAAAGAAGTAACATGATAAGATCGCGCAGAATTTTTCTTCGAGAGTGCCAGGCAAAAATTTGGCGCATAGCGGGCTATGTAACTAATTTTTGTTTGGTGCTATCGGAGGAAAAGGCAAGCAGGATATCAAGTTATTTCTTTAAGGATTCTTAGGATCATCAGATGCAGCCGGAGTGTGAATTGAGAATATTCAAATAAAAGACTTCGTTCAAAGCTTCCCAGTCTGCGGTGCGGTCGTCAGCCATCGCATCGATGACGGTCTTAAAATATGCAAGCTGTTTTTCGATGTATGCATTCAGATGATCGATCCGGGGCGCTTTCTCGGATTCGGTCATCTGTTTTTTGGTTTCCACAAGCTGGTTTATGGCAGCTCTCATATCGTCCTCCAGCGTTTCGTCGGCGAGAGCCGTGAACAAGACTGGCGGCGGGCAGGCTTTTTTCTCGATCCATCTGCACGCCAGGATCGGGCGCAGCACATAGAAGTATTTCTTGTATTTCACGAGGGCATCGGTGAGATGTTCGTGGTAATTTTTCCGCGCAGTGCCGTAGTAGTGGTACATGGCAGATCTGCAGGAAAAATATTTTTCGGCCGCGGCATAGATCTGTGCCCACTTCGGTGTCGTGCGGTAGACGATCGGCGAGTTTGCCCACTCGAAGAGCGTGGCGTTGGATCTGTGGAAGTGCTGCAGTGCCTTGGACAGATCCCAGCCGTTGATGTCGAGCGTCTCGTCGAGCGCCCAGTCGATAAAGTCCTGTCTGGGCTGCAGTCCCAGATAATATTTCTGGCTGCGCACATAGATAAAGCGCACATCGTAGTCGCTGTCCGGCGATGCGAATCCCCAGGCGCGGCTGCCGGATTCGACGGCGTGGAGTATCGTCACCTGTTCCTTTTCTTCGATCTCTTTTAATTTCAGTAAAATGAGTTCCTCGATGGAGCCCTCAAAATCATGATATCTCATAGCACCCTGTCCTTTCGTCGCGCACTACCTTTTCATTGACGGACATGACGTACTCCTGCACGAGATTCATGTCCGGTTCGTCGGGCAGCACTGTATTCTTTGCCGCGTCGTCCAGTTTTTTCTCATAGTCACTTAAGAGTTCATAAAATTCGTCCCGGAAAGTGCCGTCCTCCTTCTGAAAATCACCGCCCCGGATCTGCAGCAGGAGCGGCTGCTCTTCCCGGCGGTATGTGCGGATCTCGCCTTTTTCCAGGATATCGACCGCCATCATGAAGAGACGGATCAGGTGCATGGCGTGTTTGTTCAGATGGTTGTCGTCCTTCTTGCGGTTGCGCTTTCCGAGCTTGTCGTAGTCCTTGACGATGTTGTTCATCTCATTCCAGATATTCTTGTAATCGCGCAGCGGGTAGTGCGTCAGGTTCGCGTCCACAAAGATCTCCGTCTCAAAGTCGGGGTTGACGGCCTTGTCGGTGTAGAGGCGGATCGCGCCGTTCTCAAAGGGTTCGTATCGTTTTCTGAAATCGTACATGGCATTCTTCACGGAGTTGAAGATGTGCTGTTCCTTCTCGCGCTGCGGATAGGAATCCCGTGCCAGCGCGTTCTGCAGACGCCGCAGTTGTGCGTCCGCATATCCGCCAAACGAGTGGATCGCGCGCTTGGACAGGAACAGGTGCGCGTTGTCGATCAGCTCCTGCCCGAGCGGGTGCAGATACAGGTAATGCTCCGGATTCAGTCCAAGGAGCTCGACCGTGTTGGGATTGCAGGAGAGGAGCAGTGTGATCATCTTCATAAAGCTGTAGATCGTGGTGTCGGTCTGCGTGTTCACGTACTGCTCGAAGCCTGTCAGCCCGATCAGGTCGGACTTTCTGTTCAGGGTGACGCCCCGCACGTCGATGTCACTGTTTTCATTGTTGGTGCCGTAGGAGTAGCTCCCTGCAAGCCCCAGCAGGATCACATGCCTGCCGAGGTGCTCGTCGGACTGCAGGAAGCGGTATGATTCGTTTCTTAAGATATCAGAGTAGTTCATGGTGTACCTCACGTGGTGTTAGTACAGTGTTGCGCAAAGAACAGGTGCTGTACTGGATTGATGGTTCGGATAAGGAAAGTATATCATGTTTTTGTTCATTCGTCCATCAGAGCGGTGGAAAGTGTGTGGATAATAGTTGTCAGATCATGACAGGGTTCGAATAGTAAACAGAAAGCCGGGAAGCCGCATAAACAGCGGACTTTCCGGCTTTTAATGTGGGGGCGTGATACCTTTTTGATACCTATATTCTAAATAGTTTACTTTGATTCGAGTTTATATGAAGTTTCAATAAGATTTAATTTTTCTAATGAGTTGTATATTATGTAGCCTATTTTGGATTCATCATTATTTAATATATCATATATGTGGTGAATTTGATAATTGTATCCATGTTTCCAAAATTTCTTTGCGGTTGTCAATTCGTGTTTGCTCATATAAAAAGGTGTATTTGAGGTATCGGTGGTCGTTTTTACTTCAATATATATTTTTTCGCCCGTTTCTGTATAAGATAGTATATCAAAGCCATTGGCAGAATTATCCGCAGGGGTCAGATCTACTAAGTCAGCTAATTCGCTATTTATTTCAAGTAAACGATTTATTTCATGTTCATAAACATATTTCTCGCCTAATTCTCCAATTTTGATTAAAAATTTGTGTAATTCTAAATAGTCTGTAGATTTTTTTTTTTGACTGAAAGATAAACTCTTTCAGAACAATTATTGCACATAAGAATGCCATTTATACTTTTCCAATTTGTAGAGAAAGATAAAACATTTTTACCGCACTCTGGACATATAAATGTATTCTGCTTTCTTTTTTGAGATATACTATTAGGAACGAGGTCTTTGATACCTACAATTTTTCCTAATTGACGTATATATTCATCTAATAGTGAAAAGCCAGAATGAGGGCGTTGTTTGTAGTAATTGAGCATATCCTAATATTTTTCGGGTATATCAAGGATTCCTTCATCACAAGAAATTTTTCCATCACTAAGGTTTTTTGCGTCAATACTGCCTCGAATAGTGGAAATTTGTATTTCTTTAAAAAATAACAAGTAAAAACAAAATGCCAATCGCTGATTTTTATAATTTTTTTCGTCAGAATTAGAACATTCTTTTTCAAATATCATAAGACGTTCTAATTGATCTGCTGTTAATGCAGGGACATATTTATCTTTAGAATTTTTGGGATTATTAATTTGGTCTATTCTTTTTTTATATAATCACACAATTTATCCTTATCCCAAAAGCATTTTTCAAAACCTAATTCATTTATTATAATATTTTTGCAATACAAATATTTAAAGATCTGTTTTATTATTGAATACTTATTTCCAGTAGTTTTTTTTGACGCATTACTAAAAAATATAGCATAATCCGAATGGGTCAATTCTGAAAAATCATAGATATTTGTCTCAACAATAATTGTACAAATTGCAGTCCTTAACTGAAACCAACTTTTAGGTGAATAAGTTTGCATAAAATCTTGAAATATAGTTTGAGATTTTGGTTCTAATTTTTCAAGATATTCATCATTATTAGTAGCCATAATTTTTGTCCTTTCATCAGTGGTTATTTTCTCCATTTGTAACTATTATTTTTCTTATCATTGCCTTTTTCATCAACGCGGCTACTCGTAGCAGGCCAGTTGATTTTCCATTCAAAATACTCGTCCTCTGAAATCTCCCCATTTTTCAACTGCTCTTTCCGCAGACACCACTCCCGCATAAAATCATTGACTAAACCGTACTCTAGCCACATACCTACTGGGGCATGAGCAGGCCAATCGTCATTGTCATAGTAACGCACCGATTTATCATCAGAAGCGTTGCATTTGCCGGGATTGCGTACAAGCTGAAATAAATGAATCGTACTGCGGTCATCTTCGTCAAGCCAAAGGAATGTGAGCATAATATCTTCGGCGCAACCGGGAGTAACGCCAATAAAATGAATATAATTGACGTTCAGTATCTTTGCCATTTCCATTAAAGTGTTGTTTTTGGGAACACGATAGCCGGATTCATACTGTGCAATACGAACATCAGCGTTGCGTTCCTCATATCCCAATTTCAAGCCCAATTCACGCTGTGTCAAGCCCCGGAACGTGCGTATTCTCTTTATCCGTTCTCCTAATACCATATTAATTCTGTCCTTTCTGAAATCATATATTTAAGGAAATCATTTCTTTTGATATCTCATGTATATTTTTGCCGAAAATCCTTTCTGTTTACGGTGCTTTTCTTTTACTCTTTTAAATTCCTTGAATCCTAATGCAGAATAACAACGGATAGCGGCAGTGTTGACATCTGTAACGTCAAGTACATAATCTTCATAGGAACTCTGTATCATACTTTCTTTCAACATAGATGTAGCGATTCCTTTTCTTTGGTGCGTATTTCGGACAGCGACAAATTCAATATAGCCTGTGGTTGGTGGATAGTCTAATGGTGATTCAAATTCTTCTCTTAACACTAAATTTGCAATGTTCCCT
The DNA here is from genome assembly GCA_021770785.1 of Lachnospiraceae bacterium. Classification (GTDB taxonomy): domain Bacteria; phylum Bacillota; class Clostridia; order Lachnospirales; family Lachnospiraceae; genus Roseburia. Next base: position 9,340 of record JAETQH010000041.1, on the reverse strand, counting down.
TTGATAAATCCAAAATTTTCTTTATAAGAAACTATATCTGTTGTTGCGGCTCTGCCATTGCAATCAGATATAGCCACGACACCAACTACTTCATTTTCGGATTCTGCAACATAGAATCTTGAAATCTGTATACCTGTACTGATTGCGGCGGCTACGGTATGTGTATTTTTGCATAATACATCAAAGTCTTTTTTAAATCCCTCTGCGATACACAAAGCGATATCACACCTATCATTTTCGTTAGCTTGTCTGATATTTATGTTCATGTAATTTCCTTTCAAAAGCTCGCTTGTTCTACTCACTATATTTTAGTACATTTCAAATAATACAGCAACAAAACTTATCAGAAATGCTAAATTTAATAAAAAAGATAAGTTTAACAAATAAGCTATTGGCAATAACGGAAATGTTAAGTATAATTCAAATACAACATTTAACAAAAACGCTAAACAAAAGGAGGATATTGAATGAAGAATGAACTATTTGTAACTGCCGGGGAGGTAGCGCAGGAGTTGGGTGTTTCCAAACCATTTGCTTACAAATTAGTACGACAGATGAATGAGGAACTGGAAGAAAAAGGTTTTATCACAATCGCCGGACGTGTCAGCAGAAAATATTATGAAGAAAAATTCTACGGCATGGCGCAGGCGGCGAACTAAGGAGGGCGAACTATGGCGGCATATAAAGATGAACAGCGTGGAACATGGTATGTATCGTTCCATTATTATGACTGGACGGGCAAGAACTGCCGGAAAGTAAAGAGAGGTTTCAAAACCAAAAGAGAAGCTACGGAGTGGGAACATCATTTCCGAATGAAAGAAGCGGCTGATTTGGATATGACTTTCGGGGAATTTGTGCAGGCATACACAAGGGATATGAAGCCGAAGCACAATACTTGGCTGACAAAGGAGCATATCTTACGCACAAAATTGTTACCGTACTTTGAGAATAAAAAATGTGTGATATTCGTGCAAAAGATATTATCCAGTGGCAGAATGAGCAGATTTCCTATCGTGATGAAAAAGGAAAGCCCTATGCGCCGACTTATCTGAAAACTCTGCAATCTGAATTGAGCGCATTATTTAATCATGCGGTGCGGTTTTACGAATTAAAAAGCAATCCCGTTGTCAAAGCTGGGCCGCTTGGAAAAGGGAAAGCGGAGGAAATGCTTTTTTGGACGAAAGAGCAATATCTGAAATTCATTGAAGCAGTAAAAGACAAGCCATATTCCTATCAGGCATTTCAAATTTTATACTGGTGCGGCTTGCGTGTTGGCGAGATTTTGTAGCTTGCAGACTAAAGAATTTAATGATAAAATAGTTATACTATTTAGAATTAAATAGAAAATTAAAGTGATTGATGTTAAAATTGTGAAGTTTTATATAATTGGATTATTTGCGAGGGATATATGGGAAGGGGTTTTCAGGCAGGTTGGTATTACAATGAATATACAGGTATGAAAGAGAGGCTTTATCTTAATTGCTATACGCCTGTAAATATTGATAAATGGTTTGACAGGATTCAATTGACTTCCGAAATGAAAATTCTTTTGTTGAAAATATATCGTAAAATAGGAAATTTAGAAGGAATTTGTGAATTATTAGATAAAGAAGAATTAGAGAATACAGATGAATTGATCGACCGGAGGAATCTGATGTGCAGCTGGACGGATGAGAATCAGCTGCCGGATTTCGCATATTTTTTCGGTTATGAAAGTGATAATGATCTGATATTGGAAGAAAGGCAAAAAATTCAGGCGCTTTCTGATTTGAGGATGCTAAGGAGGCAGCATAGGGAAAAATTTATTATTCGCAGGCAGACCATATCAGCTTTGAGAAAAGAATGGAATCCCACGGCTCCGCACAGGATTGAAAACTGTTTGGATGACCTGATTCGTATCACATTGGAGTATCAAAGCGGTCTGAAAAAGGAACCACTAAATCCAATTTTATTTAGCGGTCTTCTTTATTATCAGCTTTTAACAGTTGTTCCATATGACATGAATAATATATTGTATTCATCTTACGCTGTGGCGAAATATTTGCAGGAACTGAAGCTTTTACTGAAAATGTCATTTCCACTTTCTAAACTTATCCACGATAATATGAATGAATGTGATGACCGCATGGCAGAGGTCAGACAGGCGTGCAATATGAACCAGTGGCTTCTTTTTTATTTGGATATGTTGGATAAAGCTTTTAATACAGAGTATAATTTTATAAAAGAGAAGCGATGCAGTCTGGAAAAGAGCCTGGATATGCTGAATAAAGCTAAGAATGTATCTGATCATATGAAAGAACGAATGAAACGTGAATTAACCTTAATGTGCAAAAAGCCGGTTTTCAGGATAGAAGAATTTATGAATGATTGCGATATTACTCACAGTACGGCAACAAAAATGGTCAATTTGTTTATCGAGTTAAACTTAGTAAGGCAGGTGAATCATAAGCAGCGGTACCGTGTATATGAATATATTCCACTGGTGGAATGTATTCGAAGGATATAATTATTGAGCTTATTTAAGAATATGGTGATAAAGGATATATCAAGATGTACAATTATAATAATTTAAGTGATTTTGAATTTGAAATATTATGCAGGGACATTATGCAGAAAAGGCTTGGTGTCAAATTATACACGTTCCAAAAAGGAAGGGACGGGGGGATTGATATTACAGATGACCCTAAAAATAAAAAAATTATTATACAAGTCAAGCATTATATAAACAGTAAATATAGTGACTTACTTGGAACTTTAAAAAAGGAAGTTCAAAAGGTAAAAGAACTGAAACCTGAGAAATATTATATATGCTGTGCTGTGAACCTGACAGCAAAGAATAAACAGGAAATATATGATATGTTTTCAGACTATATGGAAAGCGCCAATGATATCATGTCTCTTATTGACATTGATGATTTTTTGGAACGCCCTGAAAATGTGGATATTGTCAGGAAAAATTATAAAATATGGCTTGAATCAACAGAAATATTGAATGAGATATTTAACCAAAATATTTTTATTGATTGTGAAGCGTTTTTATACAATATTGAAGAAGACAGCCGAAGATTTGTGGAAACCGGCTGCTATTATGAATGTCTGGAAATTCTTGAAAAAGAAAGGATGCTGCTTCTGTTAGGAATGCCTGGCACCGGAAAGACCATGACTACCAAGATGCTTGCTATATATTATGCTTCAAAAGGTCATAGAATTCGTTATACAACGAATGGGGATATAAGTGATATCAAAAATGCGATTTCGACACAAACGGATTTGCCGGAAATTATATTGTTGGATGATTGCCTTGGACAACACTATTTTAGAGTGAAAGAAACCCAGGGCAACGAACTTTTGAGTTTGGTTAAATATGTTTCCTGTCATAAGAATAAAAAATTGATTATGAACTCCCGTGTGACGATCTTTCAGCAGGCCAAGGAACACGTTATTGAATTCAGGCAATTTGCGGAAGATGAAAAATTTAAAATCAAAATTTTGGATATGGGAAAGTTATCCATTGCAGACAAAGGCAGAATTTTTCACAACCATATATATTTTAAAGGTTTGCCGGCGGATTATTATCAGGATATATTAAAGGATTATCATTACAGGGAGATCGTTAAGCACACTAATTATACGCCGCGTATAATGGAATTTGTTACACGGGAGTACAATTATAAAAAGGTATCTGGCGACCATTATTATGAATATGTGATTCATTGTCTGGAAAATCCGACAGAAATATGGCATGATGAGTTTTCGGAAAAATTACAGCAGGAAGACAGGATTTTTCTGACAACCTTATATTCTTTGACAGATACCAGTATAGATGAAAACAGGCTTAAGAGGGCATTTAATTACAGATTGCGCAATAACACTATAGTGGATACGAGCAGGAATATATTTGAGGAGGTTCTTAAACGGTTAGAAGGTGCATTCATACAGATCGTAGAAAAAAACAGGAAAAAAGCAATTGGGGTAATTAATCCGTCCGTGAATGATTTTTTAAAAGAATACCTGCAGAAAAATGATGTAGAAAGAGAAAACATCAAAGAAAATGCCACGGAATATGAGCAGATAAAACGGGGCTTTTCCGAAAACATAGAGGATATTATTCGGTCGGGAGAAGCCATTTCATATAACTATACAGACCTGAATGAAAAATTGTATGTTATATTGACTTATATTTGCAGGCTTGAAGTGTTTCATGACAATTACAAATACACAGTTGAAAGATTTTTCAAATCATTGCCATATGGTTACGTTGAAGGAATGATGGGAAGGTGTGAGATCTTTATTCGATTGCTTTCAGATAAATTTGATGCATTTTATGATACATATGCTTGTCTGGACGATGGTTCATTAAAGGAATTTTTTGATGATTTAGATTTAGGGGAGTTCCAAGTCCTTACTGAATTAGCGGAAAAATATGGTATTGATTTTTTCTATGTGAAATATAGGGATGTGTTTCTTGAGGCAATAAAAGCCGCGATTTTGGCTTATATGGAAAATGTTGATGCAGATGTCTATTATGGGGATTATGATATAAGTGACCTTTTAAGCCAAAACATGATCTACAATGGCTGTTATGAGAAAGTAGATACAGAATCTGTCGTGGATATTGTTTGTGATTGGATAAAAGAAGATGTGGAACAGGAAGTTTATGGAATGATTAAAAAATTGCCACAAGACCTTTTAAATACTATTGAAATATCAAAAAAGGATGTAAATATAGGAAGATCTGATGTTGAAGGATATATAGAAAATTATTTGGAGCCATCGGAGTCGGAATATGAACCTCATGAAATGGATTATGGTATTGGTGGGACGGATGTTTTGGATTATATTTTTAAATAGGTTGGATATCTGCCTGCCGTATGGAAAATTTTATAAATTCGGTAATTAGCAATTACCGAATTGGAAAAGGAGATATTTATAATGCAGGATATGAAAAATGGTGATAATTTTTTTTGTCAGGTTGTTCAGTTGTTTCGGGATGCAAAACGTAAGATGAGTATGGCAGTGAATATAGCCATGGTGTATTCTTATTACGAGGCTGGACGGCTGATCATAGATGAGGAGCAAAATGGCAGTGAGCGCGCAGCTTATGGGAAGTATATTCTTCAGGAATTATCCAGACGGCTGACTGCAGAGTTTGGCAGGGGATTTTCCTATGAAAATTTAAAACTTATGCGCCGCTTTTTTATGGTATATTCGAAAGATGAGATTTCTGACTCCGCTTTTTCCAATTCAGAACAGCTTCCAATAATTGCTGAGGGCAGACGGTTCTACTTAAGCTGGTCACATTACCTTATTCTGATGCGGATAAACAATGTAGAAGAGCGTCATTTCTATGAAATAGAAGCATATAGAAATGGATGGAGTAAGGATGAACTTGGGCGGCAGTATGGAAGCTCCCTATATGAAAGGCTTGCATTAAGCAGAGAGAAGGAGGAGGTAATGCGTTTTGCTTTGGAGGGGCAGCAGGTCGAAAAACCGGATGACATTTTTAAAGATCCCTATGTTTTGGAATTTACCGGATTACCAGAAGAAGCTGTTTATTCAGAAACTGAATTGGAAAGTCGCCTTATCGACAATCTGCAGATGTTTTTGCTGGAATTGGGGAGAGGGTTTACTTTTGTGGGACGCCAGGTAAGGTTTACATTTGAGGAGGAGCATTACAGAGTAGATCTGGTATTCTTTAACCGTCTGTTGAGATGCTTTGTTTTATTTGATTTAAAGGTTGGACAGTTGAAACATCAGGATATTGGGCAGATGCAGATGTATGTCAATTACTATGACAGAAAAGTAAAACTGGAGGAAGAAAACCCGACAATTGGAATTATTATTTGCAAGGATAAGAAAGACGCGGTGGTAGAAATGACATTGCCAAAAGACAATAATCAGATCTTTGCGAGTAAATATCAAACAGTGCTTCCAAGTAAGGAAGAACTGCAACAGTTAATGAGTGAGAGAGAATAGATAGATGGTATGAGAAAAAGAGTATTATTGAAGGACATCATATCAGATTTATAGCAAATAAATTTTGGTTTCCCTTTTCAAAAAGTGGAGATGTAAGAATATACAGCAAAAAAGAGTTAGAGGAAATCTTTTACAACTTATCCTGATCCGGTTTACTATTTGTATGGAAAGGATAATTAAGAAAAAGGAGAAAGTTCGTGATACCCGTATGATACCTGTTTGCTCTGAAACTGTAAATGCGGCGTAAAATATGAATATTCCAGCTATGAAAACCTCTAAAAAGCAACCAGTTATTTAATATATATGTTATAGTTGCAGGGAGTTCGAGTGATGAAAATTTATACACAGATTATTTTATATGGCAGGTGGTCTATGAGATAACCTGCCATATTTATATTATTATGATTTGGATAAAATAAATGTTGCCAAAAAACAGAAAACGTGGAATAATTTTATTATTCACATTGACGAGTAACGACAAATGCGTTACAATTTAACTAAAGGAGATGATTTGATATGGAAAAAACAGCAACCTTAAACTTAAGAATAAATCCAACAGTAAAACAACGTGCTGAAGATGTGCTTACGCGATTAGGCATTCCGATGTCTACAGCAATAGATATGTATCTAAATCAAATTTCGTTAACAGGAGGAATCCCTTTTGCAGTAACATTGCCGAATGCTCCCGCCGTTCTTAATGCAGACTTGATGACAGCAGAGGAAATTCACAAGAAATTGCAAGAGGGGTATGATGATATACAGGCTGGCAGGGTGCAGGATGCTGTTTCTGCCTTTACGAAATTTAGGGAGAGTCATTAAGCATGAAGCAATATAAGGTACAGATCACAGATAAGGCATTAGCGGATATGGAGGAAATCTATAATTATATTGCGATACAGCTCCAAGCACCAGAAAATGCAATAGGGCAATATAACCGGATTGCGGAAGCTATTGAAGAGCTAAACATATTTCCGGAAAAAGCAAGGCTTATGGAATCTGAGAAGGAACGGACAATAGGGTTAAGGCAGTTGGTGGTAGATAATTATTCAGTTTTCTATGTGGTCGAGAACGAGAGGGTTATTGTAATGAGAGTAATATATAGCGCATCTGATATTGGCATAAGGTTGAAGGGGGATGAAGTATAATTATGGCTCATAAAACAATTTTGATATAGTTAGATGAACAGAAATACAGAAGTTGTGTGAGAAACGGAGGAGAAAATGACGGAATGGGAAAAAATAGTTCCAAAGGTAAATGAATCAGCAGAATTCTTGGAAATAGCAAGTGACTTTGGAGATCCGTTGGAACTTTTTCGAGAAGCATTGCATGATGCATATGATTAGGGAGCAACAGAATTCAAAATTATTATCACAGTAAGTGAAATAAGAGGACAAGATAAATTAGTTATCGAGTTAATAGATAATGGGATAGGGATGTCAAGAGACACAATTATCAATCATTTCTGGAATCTTGGAGATTCGAAATCAAGAGGAAATCAGTATGCAATAGGTGAAAGGGGGCATGGTACAAAAATATACTTGCGTTCAGATAAAGTTCTAGTTCAGACAAATGATGGAATAGATTCGTATGAAACAGAATGTGAGGGTGCTTTCTTTAGTTTAAATGCTGGAGAAGTACATTCTCCAAAAGTAAGAAAAAGCGATCAGAGTTTTTCAAAAGGAACGCATATCCGTATAGTGGGGTACAATAATAATTAAAGATCAACTCTTAAACAAGATATCTTAAAGGATTATTTGTATTGGTATATTATATTAGGAACAATTGAAAATCAGTTTCCAGATAGGGAATTAAGAGAATTTAAGGTGTTTTTGCAAGCACTGGATAGAGACGTGCCAGAGTTATTATGTTTGGGACACCTATTTCCAAAAGAGAATTATAATATAAATAAATTGTTTGATATATATGGTGAAACATCTGCAGATTATTATGTAAAAAAATATGTGTATGCTGAGCAATCGCTTGAAACAATGCCTGAAGTAAAGTATGACGTGGTCATCTATTTTGAGGGAGACGAAGCAAAAAGAGCATATAATCCCATGATTCGAGAGAGAAGAAATAATTCAAGTGGAAGATATAAGGTTTCTGACCGATATGGATTATGGTTATGTAAGGATTTTGTTCCTATTCAACGCATAAATGAATGGATTACTTCTTTTGGTACAGGTTCTAATTCATATGGCTTGTTGCATGGATTTATTAATTGTCAGAAATTGAAATTGACTGCAAATAGGGGAACTATAGCTAATACGAATGCGCAAATAATATCTGAATTGAAAAAAGCTGTACAAGATATTATCAATGAAATCAATATTGATCTATATAAGCATGATGTTATGACGTTAAGAAAGTGGAAAGAAGAAGCAAAAACAAAGAAATTTGAGGAAGCGGCATTTAATAAGAGACGGGAGTTGATAACACGTAAGCAATATTTTGTTATAGGAGACAGAACTTTTTTAGTTCCTAGAAATGAGGCTGAACTATATGGAGTTTTCGTTTCCTTGTACACTTTGTATCCTGATGAATTTGAGTTTGAACCACTGGATTATGATGAGTCAGCAGGAATAGATCTTTTGGCAAGAAATAAGACGGGAAATAGAATTGCAGATTGCGAATTTTGGTATGTTGAATTAAAGTATCAATTTGGAGCAACAGAGTTTAATCATTCATTTAGTAATATTAGGTATATTGTGTGTTGGGAGTTATCATCGAAGGTTAAGGACGGAAGCGTATTAAAAACATCTGTTGAAGACGAAACGAGAATTCTTCATATTATTCCCGGTATTGATGGGGAGATCAAAAGATGCTATCTTGATAGTGACAATGCTGCTATTAAAATAAAAGTTATATGTCTAAAAGATTATATTACGCAGAAATGGGGAATATCATTGCTTGATCAATAATTATAACGAAGACTATATTTATAAAAGTGTATTGGCAACATTTTGGCAACAGAAAATCAGCAAGCCATAATAAATGATGTAATTGATGTAAAAATAGGCGTGTATCTGCATGGAACTTAAACAAATAAAGTTAACAACAGCAAAGAACACGCCGAGTTAAAGTATGCTGAGGATGCTTCGTTTGATACGGCATGTGAGAAGGCTATGCGGCAGAACCGGGAGAAAAATTATGAGGAGGTGTTTTTGAGGGAGGGCATGAAGACCATTTATCGGTATGGCATCGCATGCTATTAGAAGCGTTGTAAGGTCGTATCGGGATAGTATAGTCATTAGGTAATTGCATAACTAAAAGGGAAAAGTTATCCACAATGGTAAAATAGAGTTATCTTATTGAAAATATTTTCTTTCTGAATATATAATTGTTAAATTGATACTTTAGATAT
>JAETQH010000139.1 GCA_021770785.1 Lachnospiraceae bacterium | reverse complement strand
CGCCGCCTTATGGACAGGAGTCGAAAGCAGTCTGCTGGAACACGATGCCGGACGGCAGCGGAACATCTTACAGTGCAGGGCAGTCCGTAACAAACCTTGCGAATCCGGGAGAAACCGTTGTATTGTATGCGCAATGGCAGACCAGTAACGTAAGTTATAGCGTTACGCTTCATGCCGGGATAGGAATAGAAAGTGTTTCGGGGGAAGGTGCCTATACGGCAGGGGAGACAGTGACGATTTCCGCAAACACAAAAGAGGGCTATCATTGGTCGAATTGGACCGGTAATTTTGGAAATGATGCCGGAACGGTGTTATCTGCCGATACGCAAACTTTTGTATTTCAGATGCCGGAGCATGACGTAGATGCCACTGCAAACGGTGAAGCAAATGCATATACCATTCATTTCGATCCCAACGGAGGCATGGGACACATTGATGATATCGTGACAACCTATGATACAGATATCACCTTGCCGGATGGGGCTGCAGCGTATAAAAAGTATACCTTAGATGGGGTGAATGTCACTGCAGATGTGGAATCCGGTGCGATTTCTGAAAGCATGATTTTTTCCGGAAGAACGGAAGAGAACACAGAGCAGGCGGAACTGTTTTCAGAAGAAACAGAACCACCTGTAGAAACAGAACAGTCCATAGAAGCGTTAGAATTACCGGAAAAAGACGCAGAAGAACTTCTATCAGAAGGCACAGAAACAACAGAAACAGCCGGAAATGGGAAAAATAAAGAATTTGACGCGGCAACAGCAGAAGAGGAAGCGGAAACAGAGGAGGAAGCGGAAACAGAGGAGGAACCGGAAACAGAGGAGGAAATCACTTCTGACGAGGAAGCAAAGCGGGCAGACGGTGTGGCAGATAAAACCGTGTATCCTTCTGTATTTCTTGGCTGGGCGTTTTATGACGATAAGGATAGGCTTACACCCACATGGAAGGCCGGTGATGCAGTAAGCAACCTGACAGTCGAGAACGGTGGTGAAATCACCCTGTATGCCGTCTGGGACGACTGCCCGTGGATAGAAGCCCACGACCTTTACTATTCGTTAGAACAGGCGCAAAGCGGATATATCACAGAAGAAGAGATATTAAGCCATGCCATAGCCACAGACCGGGAGGACGGCAGTCCGATTTTGCCGGGAATAAATCCGGCAGCCAACAAACCGGAAGTGAATACGTCCTTTACCATTCCTGATTATCAGGCATCGGAATTTACCAATATAACCCATGACGCCGCCATATCGGAAAATCTGACGGTCACAGACAGCTCCGGCAGCATCTACCGGAAACAAATCATGGTGTATGTGGTGGATACTACACCTCAGGAGATAAAGCCCAAAGGGCAGACCCGGTTTATCAATGAATACTATTATCACCAGCCCTATGAGTATGGCGGGCTGGAAGATAACTCCATTTGGAAAACGAATCCGGAATACCGTGTGTCATTAGAAGAGGCATTTGAAAACCTAAAGAACGATACGCCGGAGACAAAGTATTACCTTACCCATGAAACGATTCTTGAAATAAAGGAGTATATCAGGGAACATGGAATTGAGAACAGCCAGGAACAGGATACCTTGCAGGAGTTTTATGAGAGGTTTTTAGAACCAAATCGGATGAATGAATAAAAAAGATTTGACTTTTTTATAGAAAATGTGGTAAACTCATTTCCGAAAATAAAATAAGTCAACATAAACGACACAAGTTGTGCTTTGCACGTAAATCTGATTACGGTAGATATGTAATAAATAGGTTATCGGATTCGTGGAAAAATCAACTTGTGTTTTTTTGCGTTATCACATGTTGACAGAAAGTAAAAGAAGAGGAGATTTTAATTATGCCAAAAAATCAATTTCAGAGAATGGTATTTGCATTCCTGACCGTCGTTGTCACAGTTCACGCTTATGTATTCTACAGCCTTTATGTGGTAAATGGAGATACGCTCATTGCAGTAACCGGAGCGGACAGTGTTATCTATGCCATCGAAAAGCAGGGCGGTGTCTATATGTTTGGACATATGCTTCCTATCTGGGCAGTGATTCTCATTGAGTTCTGTTTTGCTTATGGGCTGGAGTGCCTGATGGGAAGCCCCTTATCCTTCCGCCTGGCATGCAAAGTATTTGACCCCAAAACGACCCATTCAATGCACTTTGAAACCGCCATTATATGTGCAACTGTGGGGCTGATGTGCCCTGCTATGAGCTTTCTGGCGGCATGGTTTTACTATCCTATTATGCAGGCTTTCACGTTTTTACGCTGCTGGCAAACTGGCTGAAACTTGTCTGTTTTAACTTTCCATTTGCATTTTTTTCACAGTTGTTTTTTATCCAGCCTTTTGTAAGAACGGTATTTAAAGCAATCTTCGTGAGAAATGCAGAAACAGAAACAGAAACAGAGGCTTTTGAGGTTGGCTGAAATAAGGTGTTTACAGCAAGGCACAGGTCAAGGTTTTGTTAGGCAAGAAAGCCGCTTATATTTATTGGAAAGGTATTGCTTCCGTATTCCGAAACTCAGACGGCGGAAGTCCCGTCTGTTTTTTGAACAGTCTGCTGAAATACAGCGGATTATCATAACCCACGATTGCTGCCACCTCGGAAACGGAATACGTAGTGGTTCGAAGCAGCGTCTTTGCATTTGTAATCCGGAGATTTAATATATACTGCATGGGAGTAATGCCATTGTAGCGCTTAAAGCTGCGGATAAACCAGCTGGTGCTGAGATGTTTGTCCATGGCGTACCGTTCAATGGCTATTTCTTCTGTAAAATGCTCGTTGAAATACTGTGTGGCTTCCTCCATTTCTTTTTGCAGCCTCCGGTTCTGGGAGGAGATGCCGATAGGTGCCTGCCGGCTGATCAGAAGGAGCAGTTCCCGGAGCAGGAGGGATAAATATTCCTCATAATGAGGGCGGGTAAGCTGGAGTTCCTGAATCATTTTCCGAAAAAGCTGGTGGTATTCGGTAGAGTTTCCGGTCTGGATAATCCGCCCGGATTCAAATAAATGATACTCTTTTAAAAGGTTCTTTACGTTATTCCCGGTAAAATGGACCCAGTAAACCTCTGTCTGGTCCGTACCGTAGTAAACATATTTCTGCATTTCTCTGGGCCGGTATAAAAGCATGTGACCGGCCTCTATAATCTCATCTTTGCCATCAAGAAAAAAATGCCCTTTTCCGGCTGCGATATATAGCAGCTGGTAGTCAATCCTTCCCTTGGGACGGTAAGTAGGCAGTTTTGGCTGGTGGATCAGACGGTAGGTGCCGCAGCTTCCCACAACTAAGGGTCTGCTCTTATCCTTGAAATCCAGTAAAGAATTGTGCAGATAACCAGAATTTATATACATGATACACTTCCTTTGAAATCGTTGGTTTGTTTCTAAAGTAAGTGTATCATTATGTACATATTTTGTGCAATAGAGTTCACAGATAAATGGACAAAAAAGAGTAGCAGTTCAGCCCTCCCTGTGCCTTGGGGGTCGGATAGCAATTCTTCCTATTCAGACACGCTTGCGCTTGGTATAAAACGTAGCGGTACATAAGGCACCAAAATACGGTGCCTAAGTGCCGACGTTTTATAAACAGTCTGAACCGGAAGAAACGCTATCCGGCCCCCAAAGCACGGGGAAGGCTGAACTGTTACAAAAAAGCGTAGAATATGCGGTGCAGCAAGGGAAAACAAAGAAATTGACATCAAACTGCCGTCTGACCGTCTTCAACCAGATAAAAAACCAGCTGACAACAGCGGATACCGGATGGAAAAATCTGCAATTGTATTATTTTGTGCATGTATTGGCTCATAGAGTTTATGGACGAGGCGTGTAAAAATGGCGTAAAATAAAGAAAAAACGAAGGAGGAACACAGCGTGATCGTGCCAAGACATTATGAGAACTTAAAAATAGTGCATGAGAATACTATGCCCCGTCGGGCCTATTATATGCCGGCTTCCCATGATATGGGGCCGCTGGTAGAGGACCGGTTTTCTTCAGACCGGGTTACCGGGCTGAACGGGACATGGCAGTTTCAGTATTTTAAGAGCATCTACGATTTACAGGAAAAGTTTTATGAACAGGGATATGACGGCAGCAAATTTAACCAGGTGGAAGTGCCGGGGGTATGGCAGAAGGACGGGTATGACAGTCACCAGTATACCAACGTGAGATACCCGATTCCCTTAGACCCGCCGTATGTGCCACAGGAGAATCCCTGCGGGGCCTATATTAAGAAGTTTACATATCAGAGACCGGAAAAGGCTTCAAAAGCATATTTGAATTTTGAAGGCGTGGATTCCTGCTTTTATATCTGGGTGAATGGAACGTATGTGGGATACAGCCAGGTTTCCCACGCAACCAGTGAATTTGATGTGACTGAGGTTCTGGAAGACGGAGAGAATACCTTAGCGGTGCTGGTCCTGAAATGGTGTGATGGGACTTATCTGGAAGACCAGGATAAATTCCGCATGAGTGGGATTTTCCGGGATGTGTATCTTCTGAACCGCCCGGAACATGTGATCTATGATTACTTTACAACTACGGAGCTTCGGGAGGGACAGGCAGTTATTACCGTGAAAGCCCGCTATCAGGGACAGGCGGTGCCCGCAAAGCTGACTCTTTGTGATGCAGAGCATAAAGCGGTTGCATCCCAGATACTTAAAGAGGATGCAGATACGGAGTATACCCATAAAGCGGTAATTATGGTAAAAGAACCGAAGCTGTGGAATCCGGAACAGCCGTACTTATATACCCTGATTTTGGAAACAGAAGAGGAAGTGATCACAGACCGGATTGGAATCCGGGAAATCTGTGTAAAAGATGCAGTCCTCTATGTAAACGGGACTGCCATAAAACTCAAAGGTGTGAACCGCCACGATTCAGACCCAGTGACCGGCTTTGTGATTGGGCCGGAACAGATGAAAAAGGACTTGCAGATGATGTGTAGTGGTCAAGCTTTTTTGTAACACTTGTGGCTAAAAAATTTGTTGGATTGCTGCCTGAATGCTATCGGAACTGTCAGCTTTTATCAATGATGCTTCGCACCGCTGCGCGGCTA
>JAETQH010000138.1 GCA_021770785.1 Lachnospiraceae bacterium | reverse complement strand
ATGTTTTAAAGCAAACAAGGTGTGGGAACCTTGCGCCATGACACTGTTTCCTGATAATGATACTTCCGTAAAACGGTCATAGAGATGATGGTGCGATTCCAATGTGGGCTTCCCTCCCGAAAGCCACTTGCAGGATATAAAATTTTGTAAAAACGGGGATTTTTATTGGCGGATGATACAAGAGGAAATGTTTCCCATACAGGGGGGAAAATCTATTATTTTGAACGGGCAGAGGATAAAAGCGTATGACGTCAGGACAATCACCCTTGAACAGTTCCGTATGCTGATTGCCAGCGGGAATGACAGGCACAACAACCAGATAAGGGTGAAAAAAAGCGGCATGGTCTATCTCTCGGAGGATATAGTCGGTTCGGAGCAGCTTGATGATGTTGCGTTAAGTTTTGAAACATTCAGTGCGCATAACGGGTATGTCGGCGTAAAGGCTGCGGAGGACAACAGCCACGTTATCCCATTATACTATGCGCTGATCGGCAACTGGGCGGATGGGTGCAGGCATAAATATATAGACAATTATTAGATTTTTGGTTAAGGAAATACACAGCGTCAGGGCAGTTATAAACCTATTGGAGATAGGTTTGTAGCTGCCCTTTTTGCGTTGTGGAAAAACCAGCAGGAAGGGTGATTGCATGAATGTATTTGAAGCAATAAGGGAAAACGGGATAACCGCAAGGCAGGCGGCGGAGCATTGCGGGATAAAGATAAACCGGAACGGCATGGCGGTCTGCCCGTTCCACAAGGACAAAAATCCGAGCATGAAGATAGACAGCCGCTATTACTGTTTCGGGTGCGGGGAAAAGGGCGATGCCATAGATTTTGTGGCAAAGTTTTATGGTCTTGGGAAGAAAGAAGCGGCGGTACAGATTGCGTCAGATTTCGGTATCAGTTTTGAGGATAAAAGGGGCAGGAAGCCGTCGCCGAAACGGAAGCGGAGGTTATCACCGGAGCAGAGGTTTGAGAGGGCGGAAAAGAAGTGTTTCTTTGTGCTTTCGGATTACCTGTGCTGTTTAAGACAGTGGAAAGAGCAGTATGCGCCGCACAAGCCGGAGGAAGAATGGCACCCACTGTTCTGTGAAGCGTTGGAGAAGAAAGATTACATTGAGTACCTGTTAGATGTTTTACTGTACGCTCCGCTATCGGAGCGTGTGGAGATGGTAACGGATTATGGAGAGGAAGTGTTGAGGATTGAAAGAAGACTGGAACAGTGTGCCGCCGGAACAGAGGGCGGCACTGGAAAAGACAATGGAGAAAATGGAGCAGGCATCACAGCCGGAAACATGGTTTGACGGGAACAAGGTCAATGACGTGCTTTTCTGTGAGGATTTCCTTGCAGGACACCCTATGAAGTGCATACACGGCACGTTTTTTGATGTAAACGGGGCAATCGGTGATGCGGAACAGATTAAGGCGGAGATATACTACAAGATTGCGCCTTATGTCACATCAGGCATCGCAAAAAAGGCAACAACGCTCCTGGATGCGCTGCGGATCAGGTGCTACTCGCCGCCGCTGCCATTCCAGACAGACCGTATCCATGTGGCGAACGGAACTTATTTCCTGTCGGGGAACTTCTCTGTGCAGAAGGAATTCTGTATGAACCGGCTTCCGGTGAAATATCTGCCGGATGCGCCTGAGCCGTCACGCTGGCTTGCTTTTCTTGGGCAGTTATTAGTGCCGGAGGACATTGTTACGTTGCAGGAGTTTATGGGATATGTACTGTTACCCACGACAAAGGGGCAGAAAATGATGATAGTCATAGGGAAAGGCGGGGAGGGCAAGTCACGCATCGGCAGGGTACTCCGGGCGTTGCTCGGTGACAGCATGAACACGGGCAGCATACAGAAAGTGGAGGTTGACCGCTTCGCAAGGGCAGACCTCGAATGGAAACTCCTGATGCTTGACGATGATATGAAGCTGGAAGCGCTGCCGCAGACGAACAACATCAAATCCATAGTGACGCTGGAAGATAAAACGGACTTGGAGCGCAAGGGGAAACAAAGCGAGCAGGGGTATTTATGCGTGAGGTTTATCTGCTTCGGGAATGGCAACCTCGGTTCGCTGTATGACCGTTCTTATGGCTTTTTCCGGCGGCAGATTGTCCTCACCGTCAAAGAGCGTGAGCCGGACAGGAAAGACGATCCGTTCCTCGGCGAGAAGCTGATTGCTGAAGCAGAGGGCATATTTTTATGGTGCCTTGAGGGGCTGCACCGCCTGATTGATAACGGATACCATTTCACCATAAGCCAGAGGGCGGAGGACAACCTTACAAAAGCCATGCAGGACGGAAATAACATTATCGTATTCATGCAGTCGGAAGGCTATATAAGGCTTGAGAAAGGCACACACGCCACATCAAAGCAGCTTTACAGCGCTTATAACCAGTGGTGTGAAGATAACCTCGAAAAGCCGTTAGGGGAGCGCAGTTTTTCTAATTTTTTAAGGCAGAACGAGAAGCAGTACGGACTTAGCTATACCCATAATATCGCACTCGGTTCCGGCAAGACGGCAAGGGGATTTAAGGGAATCCATGTAAAGGTGCGGACAGGGGAGAACGGGCATTAAGACGCAAAAGACGCAAAGACGGGCAAAATCCGAAATCCTTTTTTATATATACATACAGCCGTATAAGAGCCTGTTTCTCATATATTATAATTTTTATTTTCTAACTTGAAAAAGAAGTGTCTTAGCGTCTAAACATAGGAAATATAAGGCTTTGGGGGCATTTTGGAAGCGTCTTAATTGCGTCCTTTCAAAGCGTCTGATGCCCGGCAGGAGAATTTTAGTATCTTGCCGGGCTTTTGTTTTGCAAGGCAGGACGTAGGAAGCGTCTGGAATTGAAGTGATTGGAGGGAATTTATTTGAATAAAACAAAACTGATAGTGACAAGAGTATTTGACAGCAGGAGAACGCCGCAGGATGCGTTTGTGAGGGCGATATTAAATTCAGAAAATGCGGATAAAACGGAAAAATGCTTGCAGGAGGGCGGCTGTGAAGGTATAATAGAAAATGAAGAACCACTTTGCAGTTCACCAGCTTCTTCCGGAAAAGGAGAAGCGAATGGGTAGGACTACATACAAAACAGCACCAAAAGGCGGGTTATATACCCGGCTGTCCGTTGATGACGGCATCACGGACAGGGAAAGCAATTCCATAACGAGCCAGAAGCAGATGCTCATGCAGTACGCACAGTACCACGGGATAGAGGTCGTGGAAACCTACGTCGATGACGGATGGAGCGGCACGAATTTTGAAAGACCGGATTTTAAGCGCATGATTGAGGACATTGAAAGCGGGAAAATCAACACGGTCATTACAAAAGACCTCTCACGTCTTGGGCGTGACTACCTGCAGACAGGATATTATACCGAGGTATATTTCCCCGGCAAGAAAGTACGCTATATCGCAATCAGCGACGGGATTGACACCTCTATGGGGTATAATGAGATGGCTCCGTTCAAGAACCTGTTTAACGATTTCTACGCACGGGATATTTCAAAGAAAATCCGCAGCACCATGACCACAAAGGCAAGGGCGGGCATCTACCACAGCACGGTGCCGCCGTTCGGCTACCGGAAATCGCCGGAGGACAGCCACAAGCTGATACCGGATGCGGAAACGGCGCCGATTGTAAGGCGGATGTATGAACTGGCTGTGCAGGGCAAAGGCTACAAGGCAATCGGAAACGTGCTGAAACGGGAGCGCATACCGATACCCGCATACTGGCATCATGTAAGGGGCGAGAGGACGTGGACACGCTTCAAGGGCGAGGGCGACATATCCAACTATATCTGGAACGAAACAACGATAAAGTGGATACTTTCGCATGAGGTCTACATCGGAAGCCTTGTGGCGCAGAAACAGTCAAAGCTGTTCAAGGTCGGCAAGAATTATGTGAAGCCCAAAGACGAGTGGGTTGTGGTAAAGGACATATTTGAGCCGATTGTGGATTTGGAACTGTGGGAGCGTGTGCAGGAAGTCAACGGGAAGCGCAGGAGGATGTGCAAGGCAAAAAGGGAGCCGAGTATCTTTTCCGGCATCGCCTACTGCCCCGACTGCGGCAGGCGCATTTCATTCTTCCCTGAACGGACAAGCAAAAACAATCCTGAAAAGACGTATTTCGGCTCATGCCAGAACTACAAGGCGAACGGGCCGGACGGATGCACTCCGCACCGCATCAAGGAGCAGGACTTGTACGATATTGTCCTCAAAGACATAAGGGAATGGGCAGCAATGGCGCTTGCGGACGAGCAGGCAGTCCTTGGCAGGGTTATGGAACAACAGCAGTTAAACAGTACCGTCGATTATGGCTTGATTGAGGGGAAGAAGCGAACCATAGGGAAAAGGCTTGAGGAGATTGATAAAGTCATAAGCAGGCTGTATGAGGATTATGCACTCGGCAGGCTTGCAGGCACAAGCATAGACAATCTTCTGCCAAAGTACCAGAGGGAGCAGGAAGAACTGAAAAAACAGCTTTCCGCATTGCAGGAACAGTCGGCAGAGCATGACAGCACAGAGCAGAATGCGGAAAAGTGGATAAGCCTGATCCGGCAGTACAGTGACCTGAAGGAATTAAATTCTTGTATCATCAATGAACTTATCACAAAGATTTTAGTGGGCGACAAGCACAGGGTAAATGGTGAGAAAGTTCAGTCTATCGAAATCCATTACCGTTTCATCGGAAATCTGACCGACAGCGGGAATGGGGAAACAATTCAATAAAAAATCCAGTTAAAAACAATTTAGCTGTAAAAAACCGTCTTTAACGGTAATTTACAGATGTCAATGATAAGGTCGGTACGATTGCGGGGGAAGTCAGCAAGACACCAAGCACTTGGAACTCCGGCATATTCAGCATGATACGGACATTATCGGAAAACGTGGTAGTCCCCATAGCAGGCATGATAATCAGTTTTGTGCTGATCTATGAGCTGATAACAATGGTAATCGACAAAAACAATATGCATGACTTTGATACAAGCCTGTTCTTCCGTTTTTTATTTAAGGCTTGTATCGCTGTCATGCTGCTTTCCAAGAC
>JAETQH010000137.1 GCA_021770785.1 Lachnospiraceae bacterium | reverse complement strand
TCCCAATTATGTGCCGACATCCCTGCCTGGATTTATTATAAAGCAAAACCTGCCAAAACCAGAACCGTTTCATCCCTTGTTGCGGAAACCCTTTCCATGACTGTTCGCTCTAAAAGACAGATATATCCAGTCTTATCTGCCTGTAAATGTACCAAACAATAAGACCGGATATTGTGTATATTAGCACTCGCCTGTCAGTATAAATTTTGCATAATCTCCCTCGTGTTCCTCAATAAAAACCACAAGTTCATAAAACTTCATCTCATCGGCAATTACCTGAACCATATTCGTGTCAAACATATTGGTTCGCCCCGTAGCCCTGACAGCAAGTATCTGCTCCTTTATTTTTTCTGTCATCAGTCCACCTCATCCCTGCACTCAGTCATTCCTAGACAAAGCTGTGTATATATGGTGGCATATCTCTCCTGCTCGCTTCCTTCCGAACCTGCCATCGCTTTCAGGAAGAAGGCTTGTGCCTCCTCCCTTGACTGCCATGTATCCTTTTTCCCGTAGCAAATGGTTGTTATCTGCTCCATATCTGCCTCCTATATTTTTCTGCATCGGTCTTCCCCATAAACTACATGAAGACTGCTGCCATTATCCCATTTAACCATTATGGAACCTGTGTCATCCACACCCCTTACTGTTCCTTCCGTTCCAATTGGCGGTGCTTGCATATCATTCATCCGCTCAAGAACCACACGGCATCCTTTAGGATACTCATTCCGCACCTTCTCCACTTCTTCTCTGCTTGGAAATCTCATGCTACTCATAATAATATCCGACCTCCTTCAATAAATGCTGTCCAACTCTTTTTCCAACGCTGTCGTAAAGAGCCTGTTCAAGAACCGTCTGTTTAAATCCAAATCGGCAGTACCCCTCAAGGCAAATATCATAATAATGCTTTGTCGGGCATCCGAGCGGTCTGTCCTCATGCATGATATAAATAATTGCTTCCGTTCCACCATTTACCTTCTCGCCAATAAAGGGTTGTATTTCCACCCTCATCATTTTCTTGTAATAAAATGATGGGTAACCTTCGTAGCGGTCGAGGTAATGTTCATCCCTTTCACTAATCCGCCAAACCAAAACCGGAACCATACTTCCCTTCTTTGGCTCAACCGTCAGATAACTTCCTGACTGGCTTCCTTTAAAAAGGAGCTGATAATCCTTAAGTTCTGCCGTCCCCACATATACTGCATCGGGACATCTCTGTGCCATTTGTGCCATTGACAGGTTGCTGCCATAGGCTAAATAATATTTATCCATATTCGTCCATCCTTTCTGAAGGGTTCTTCCCTTCTACCGCCTTAAGACCGCCGAAGCGGTCGGTGGGCCTCAAAGCTGAATCCTTCAAGCTGCTCTGCCGTGTCTGAAGGCTGTATCCCCTTCAAGGTTTTTGGTAAGGATGTCTCTTGCTGTTGCAAATTCATCTCCGATGAAGCCGAGTCTCAAAAGCCATGTTCTCATTGCGTATTTTGGATTCTCAACCTGTGGCTGTTTCGGGCTGGCACTCGCTACCGTTTTCGCCATCTGGCTGAGTGCGAGGCAAAGCTGTATGTAACTCTTAAGTTCTCCTGCGTGTAAACCGCCCTTTCTTCCGTTGCCAGCGTTGGCAAATTGGAAGCATCTGAACTCGATGGTCTTATGTGTGAAGCAAGCGTGGTAATTCAGCATTCTGTATCTTGAATCGTTGTAATGCTGATTTCTGCTACCCCATACTCCTTCGTACCAAATGTCTGCAAGCTGTTCCATTGTCTTTGGCTTTCTTCTGTTCAGCCTTTCCAGGAAGGAAGGGTCAACCGTTCTGCAGTATCTGTTGATTCGGTTGCGGTCAAGTCTCATTGCGGAAATCAAAAGGCTTTCGTGGCTTGCCATGATGTTCGCAAGGTTTCTGAGGCTCTTTGGAGTGTGACCGTTAAGTCCGATGTGAATGTGTACTCCGCACATATGGGCTGGATCGCTTTTTGCTCCCTTATGTCTCAGCTGTCTTAAAATCTCCTGCAAATCCGGAATGTCCTCATAGGTAAGAATCGGTGTTCCAAGTTCTGCCTTCTCGTCATCGGAAGCTGCCTGAATGCTTGAATCTCTTGTGATTTTCCATTCTCTTCCCTTATTGTCCTTGCATGCCCATGCACTGTAGCTTCCTCCAATGTACTTTACCGTTCCTTCGGTATGAAAATACTCTGCAATGGTTCTCGCTGCCTTTTCTCTTGTGATGTTGTACATCTCAACCTCAACCCCAATGGTCTGCTTTTTCATTTCCTCAATCTGGATTCTTGCTTTTTCGTTCATTCTATGTACCTTCCTTTCGGCTGTTTGTTTTCCCTTTCGGTAGGTACATATTCGCTCTAAAAGCACATATTATCCAGTTAATTCGGAGGCATAATGTACACAAATATTTACTGCTCATATCCATATGAAATTGTGTATTTTATGGCAAAATCCACCCCTCTGCTATTCAGCAGATTCGGTGGATTTCTTACTGTTTCGTTCTTTCCATTTTTCCTTATCTTCCTCGGTTCGGAATGCGGTATGCCCTTTCAGTCTGGAAAGAAATACCTTCCTCGTGTCCTTTCCGTCCTTACCTCCAAGACCAATTCTGACAAGCCAGACTCTCATGTAATATTTTTCATTTTCTTCGATGGTAGTCTTTGGACTTACTCGCTTTGCTTCCTTTGCCGTCTTTGCCATGCAAGCTGCCAATTCAGCATAGGCTCGCGCTTTATCCTCGTTCAGCGGAAATCCGCAGAAGCATATTCTGTCATCCTCAAAGGCAAGCCCCTCTATACTTTCTTCTTCCGCAATCTGTATCACTTGCTCAAGCGATATGTTCTCTTCCGCATCCAGTCTCTCCACCAGCTTATCGGAAATTTTGAATACCTCTTTTCCGACCGCCTTTTCCAAAAGGTACTGTTTGCTGTGAATCATGTAAATAAGGTTCTTAATCCCCTCTACCGTGAATCCCTCAATCGGAATCCCAATGTTAAGTCTGTCCGTTTCTTCTTCTGCAAGACCTCTCGCCACTAATTCATTCTGCATGGTAAGTGCTGCCTCCTCAGATTCATGTTCCACGTTTCCGTCACGATCCACCGTATACTCTCCTACCGTGTATCCAAAGGATGGCGGTCCCTGATATTTTGCTTTTACATTAAGTATTTCCTCCATCGCTTTCACAACATCTTTTCTGTTTTCTGCTGTTGTCTTTACCTTCATTTGCTTCTCCTCCATTCAATTTGGTACTACATATATCACTCTGAATGGAGGAAATAGCAAGTTATTTATTCACTAATTTTCCCGTGATTCCGGCAGTGACATTGCCACCGCAAAAGCTACAGTAGCGGTCACCGCATTCCCTGCCTGTTTGTAAAGCTGCGCATCCGAATTGACAGATGCAGCTTTATCAAATAAAGCATCCGGGAAACCTTGTAACCGGAAACACTCTCTCGGAGTGAGCCTGCGGATTCTTCCGCACTTCATAAGAGTTCCCATCTGTCCGGAGCAATCCAACGTCTGAGAACAGCCCTTTCCAACCCTTCCCCTTCTGGTATCGCTCTCAGGATATGCAAGGCTGATACCATCACCAACGTGTGCTTCGTCATACCCCTGTTTTGTACTATTTCTGACACGAAGCATAGTTTCCTCATTCTGCTGCACTTTCTCACACACAAACACACCATGTCTGTCCTGTGAGGTAAGCGTAAACATCGGCTCTCCATCTTCTTTCATCCTTCTGCCATTCTGCCTTTTCTCCATACGTTCTGGTGTCAGAACCGGATGCACTTCCATAACCGCAGAATTCATTGCAGTATGATTTACCATCCCGGAAGTATACCTTGCAGTTATGCATCTGGCATTTTCCGTCAGCTTTGGAGCATGATTGCTCTGATCAATAAATATCCTCGTGCCACAGCCTTTGTTTACAGTAACCGTTGGTGCAATTCCATCTTCGTGATAGACATTTCCACCCTGCCCGTGACCACTCGGATTCAGATTGCCCATAAGATACAAGCCTGTCTTGGCTCCCACACCTCCGGCATTCCCAACGAGAGTAGCAGATATGCCATCCGTACCATATACACGGTATCCCTGCATCCCACCTACAAGTTGGTTAAGAGTTGCTGCGTTTTCTCCGCAGAGAGGTAATATTTCTCGTCCACCTCGGCTTCTAAGATCTGCGATAATGAACACACGCTCCCTGTTTTGGGGGACTCCGAAGTCTTTTGAATTAAGCACCTGCCACCGACAGTCATACCCCGCTTCGTCCATTTCAGACAGAACGCTGGCAAAGTCGAAGCCTGAATTAATTGATAGCAGGTTCTTAACGTTCTCAACAAGAAGGTATGTGGGCTTATCACTTTCTTCTTTGCCTTTGATGAGATCAATAATGTTGTAATATATTCCACTTCGCTTTCCGACAAGTCCCCGCTGTTTTCCTGCAACGGAAATGTCCTGGCATGGGAATCCGAAACACCAGATGTCTGCATAGGGGACATCTTCTGATTTAAGTTTTGTGACATCATCTGCTTTCCACTCTCCTTCCGTGTCATACATTGCTTCATAGGAAGCTCTCGCAAACCTGTCATATTCACAGTAACCGATACATTTATGGCCGGCAGATTCCAGACCAAGTCTGAAACCGCCTATGCCTGAACATAAATCAAGGAAGGTCAGCTGTTTCATTGGCTTCACCTTCCTTTCCTAAATCCCGATATGAAATTTTCACATTATTTCTAATAACGAAAACATCATCTGCAGAGCCTTTCATCTCCATATAGCGGTTGACGATGACATCCACAAACTTCTCTTCCAGTTCCACACCATAGCAGATACGTCCTGTCTGTTCGCAAGCCATAAGTGTCGAACCGGAACCAAGAAACGGGTCCAGAACCACACATCCCATCATGGAAGAATTCTGCACAGGGTATGCCATCAGAGCAATCGGCTTCATAGTTGGATGTGAAGTGCTATAATAAAGTTGTAACGGGAGTGGCTAATGAGATATAATCAAAATCACAAGGAAAGAGGTACTCATTATGTCACAAAACTACACTCCTGAATTTAAAAAGAAGATTG
>JAETQH010000246.1 GCA_021770785.1 Lachnospiraceae bacterium | reverse complement strand
TCCATATGTCCGGGAGTGTCTACAATATTGATTTTGTAGCCGTTCCAGTTGAAAGAAGTAACGGCTGCCTGAATGGTAATTCCACGCTGACGTTCCAAAAACATAGTGTCTGTCCTTGTCGTTCCCTTATCTACGCTACCTAATTCTAAAATCGCTCCACTTGTATAAAGCAGGCTTTCCGTTAAGGTCGTCTTTCCTGCGTCTACATGGGCGAGAATGCCGATATTGATTATTTTCATGTAATTGTCCTCCATTCAAAGCCCTAAAGGGCATAAAAATCCCCAGCAGTAAAATACTTTTACCACTGGGGAAATATATTTATGGACATATATACATGACAAACTGGCAGGCAGTAATAGTCAATTTAGATACGTCAAAATCTATAAAGTAAAAGTATTCTTAAATTGGGTACAATTCACGGAATAGTGTTAATTTCAACATAGTATACATCTGCTATGCAGAGTTAATATAAACAAAAAAAGGGGAATAGCAATCCTCAGACTACTATCCCCCGGCATTTCATTTACTTCATATCTTCAGCAGGCAGAAACACAAGCCCGGCAAATTTTTCCTCGGTCAGTTGCTTCAGCTTTTCCGCTGTGTGTTCTGCAAGCTCCTGTATCTCCGTTTCCATGTAAGGCAGGGCGGCGGTCATTGCCGCCACCGTGTCAGCCCTTGTTTTCCTCCTGTAACAGCAGATAAGGTTGATTTCCTCAAATGTAAATTGTCCCATGCTCCTATACCTCCAATCCCTTGTTTTTGGTCTTTGCCGCCTGCTTTTTCGGGGCGATCTTTAAGGTTTCTTTGTCCTGTGCAAGCTGCGCCCGCAGGGACGGCTTTTTCTCTTTGCCGGACAGTTTTTCGATATGCGCCTTTATGTCGCCGCTTTTGAAATGCTCCCGGCTGTGCTTTTCGTCCCTAAGTATGGTCTGCAAGGCGGCGGGATCTTTGGGCTGTTCCTCAAAGCGTACAAATTTCCCTAAGTCGGGGTCAGCGTCCCCGGTAATGCGCCTTTCGGCCTCCTGCGTCCGTTCCCCGTTCTCGTAGATCAGCTTGGTATTTCCGGCAGGTACGGAAACGTCCTTGACGTGTTCATAGAGCTTTTTATAGTCCAGTTCGTAAAGGTTTCCCGTTAC
>JAETQH010000040.1 GCA_021770785.1 Lachnospiraceae bacterium | reverse complement strand
GGCCGCACATTTTCTTTCACATGTCAACTACTATTTGAAAAATAATTGAAAAAAGCGAGCCAAAGACTCGCTAAAATATATTGATTTAGATGAGAGAACTTTTAACTCTCAAGGATGTATATATAGCCCTATATTTTGAATGGTGCTTTTTCTGCAGTCTGCGTGTGAAAATGTAGTTGCGATAGTTGTGGCAGATGGGTATAATATAGTTACAGAGGGGTAGACTGATTGAGAAAGAAGGTGTTATAGATGTTTTCATTACAGGGGTATTATGATGGTACAGCAGTTCAGACATTAGAAAAGATAACTGCGAAGAAGAATCAGAAATTGATAATTACGATTTTAGACGAGTTTATAGAGGAAACACCAAAGGGGAGCAGTACTTCTGCCAGAGGTTCATTGGCTAAGTATGCCAATACAGCTTTATGGGAGGAGGAAGAAACAGCTTGGGAGAAAGCGGCAGGTGAAAAATATGGTAATGCTTGATG
This sequence comes from Lachnospiraceae bacterium, assembly GCA_021770785.1. GTDB lineage: Bacteria > Bacillota > Clostridia > Lachnospirales > Lachnospiraceae > Roseburia. The sequence continues at coordinate 38,504 of JAETQH010000040.1, read as the reverse complement.
CAAATGTTATTTTGAGATATCTGCTGAATGATAATGAAGAAATGGCTTCAGAAGCTGAGAAGGTTATTAAGGGCCATACGGCACTGGTTACGATTGAGGTTGTTGCAGAGGTCATTTATGTGCTGAAACGAGTGTATGCTATTGACAGAGAGGAAATCAAAGAGTCGGTTTTGGGATTTCTTTCCGAGGTGCAGGTGGAGGAAAGAGAGGTTTTGGTGTTTGGAATTGAAACTTATGCAGTGCAGAATTTAGATTTTGTGGACTGTATCTTATATGCTTATAAGTGTGTAAAAAAACATGATATCCTTACATTTGATAAGAAATTGAAAAAATTGTTAGCTAATGTATAAAACGTGGAGTCTGGCATATCAATGCTTGGCTCTTTTTTGCACACGGGCGCAAAAGGAAATTCGTTGCTATCGCAACATGCGCCCGATAATAATCAAAGAATAAGAATTAGGTTCTTAAGAGATTCGGAAGAAAGATTAAATCCTTGGGAAATAACAAATTTTGTTAGTAGAGTATCTACATATATGTATAAGATAGAAATCCTTAATACAATTGCATTAGCGATAAATCAAGGTATTGAGAAAAAGAATATTTTTGTACTAGATAAAGCATATAAATTGAATGGAAAATACAAAGATTTTTCAGAAATCAACTTAAATACTTTAGCAATCAATAGTGTATATGCAATAGGTAAGCCAGTAAGTATGGAGCCAAACCAAGATTTGGCAGAAATAAAATTTTTATTTGAAAGTCTACATAAGGTAAATAAAATCTTATATCGATTTGCTAAGAAACGAATTATAAAGGAAGATAGATTAGAAGCATATATTGTTTTAAAACAAAAAGGCTTTTTGTTTGCGCTGAATTTTATTATTGATAAAGCTAAGGACAAGGTTGGTGATGAAGAAGGATTGAATGTAAGCAAAAATGTTGAAAATGAATGTTCAAAAGTTTTGAAGAAATATCAAGAATACTTAACTGATAGAGAGCACTTTGATGATATAGAGGCAAAATTAGAAAAAAGTAATGATGAAGAATTAACCGAGTCTGAAAAGCGGGTAGAAAAGAATTATTATAAAAAATGAGTTAGATATGTTGAATAAGTCAATAGAGCTAAAAATGAGATTAAATTCTATGGCTGAAACAGAGAAAAATTCGGGAATAAAAAGCATGGCTTCTTCGTATGTTAATAGACAATTATGCATGGTGTATAATAAAGTTCAAAACGGGTATGAAGAAGTCCTAAAAACGAATAAATTCATTGAAGCATCTGATACCATAATTGATATGAAAGCGTAAAATGTGGTGGGATATTTCTTTGAATAGAAAAAAATAATGTAAATTATAGAATTTTAAGTATTTTATTGAATACAAGGATTGCATTTTAGCAAATTCTGAGAATAGTACAACAGATTTAAAGGAGATAAAGTATGGCAGACAACTATCATGATACGGTGTATCGCATGTATGAGGCATCAGATTTGTTGTTTCATAATGAACAGTGGTTTAATGCAAATTACCTTGCAGGATATGTAGCAGAATGTTATTGTAAACTTATATTACAAATTTCGCGTCGAGAGGGCTATTGTTTTCAAGGAAGTAAAAATAGTGAGAGGGATTTTGGGCATAATGTGGAGGGGATGTATGATGAGATTGCATTACTTGCAATGAATGGCTATTCCATCTCTGCGTATTGTATAGATTTAAGTATTGAATGCTCGGAAATATTGAATCATTGGAATCCTAATAGACGATACGAAAGCAATGCTTGTATTTTGAACTCAAAAGAACTGGGAGAGAGTATACATAAAGAAATGGAAAAGCTCATTGATTATATTATAAAAATGGAAGTAGATGGGGTGTTCATATGATTCATTTTGACGAAGTAAAAAAATTAGTATTGGATTATGTAGATGAAAAAAAAGAAAGGGGAAATGAATACTACATTATAAGGGATGTTTATGGAAAAATTTCCGTCTATATTGTTGGAGAAAAGCAGATTGAAGAATTAAAGAATGGGTTATGTGAAAAAGTTGGTCAAAGTTGGGTTGGCCAGGTAAGAGTTATTGATAAAAATGATGTTATATTTAAAGAAATAGAAAACTCCACATATGCAGTATGCGAAGGGGTGTATTATGGAGAAAGACCATTGGTGAAAAAATCATGGGATGGAGAAAAAAATGTTGGAAATCATGGAAAGGCAAAGGTTATAACATTTTATTCATATAAGGGGGGAGTCGGACGAACGACTACACTTGCATTAACGGCATTACAGATAGCAAGAGAAGGAAAAAAAATAGTGGTAATTGATCTTGATTTAGAGGCGCCGGGTCTGTCAACGTTGCTAAAGCAAGAACAAGGAGTAGAATACCCCAAATATGGAGTGGTAGATTATTTGGTTGAGTGTGAAAAATATAACGAATACTTAGATTTGAATGATTATATTTATCCCATAGGAAATAAAAATTTACTTGGTATGGCAGGTGGAGAATTACTGGTAATGCAAGCCGCAAACTTGATAGATAGCGATTACGAAAATTATTATACAAAACTGTCGCGGTTGGATTTTAATATGCCTAAATTTATTAATCAAGATAATCCCATTAGTAGATTGCTGAATAATATTAATAGACAATATGAGCCAGATTATATTTTTATAGATTCTAGGGCGGGAATCCATGATATAGGAGGATTGGCTTTATTGAATTATTCAGACGAGGTGGTTGCACTGTTCTATGGCAATGAACAAAATATGTTAGGGATGAAATTTGTTTTGCCAAGGTTAGCGAGGGTGGATGTTCCATTTTATTTAATAAATACTCCTGTTCCGGTTTTAGAAGAAGCAGCAGAGGAAGAGATGGCTTGCTATTTGAAGAACAGCTTTGAAATATTGTGTCAAAGTGATTATTTTAGCGAAATACCGGATATGTTTGATGAGAGTTCTCCACATTATCCGTTAAATATTAGCTATGATGCCGTGGCGGCTAACGTCAATTCTGATTTAAAATTAGTACAGTTAATTACCAAAGACGGAGAAAATAATATATACAAAAAAATTGCAAAGATGCTGACGACGGATAGAGAAGACAGAGCTATTGAGGACTTTTTGGGAGATATAGATAAGAGAAAAATTTTGGATTCTATGCAGGACATTATTAATTTTGATACTGCATCAGCGGAAAACGAGTTTAATTCTTTTGAAAGCCTAAAGAAGAATTTCTATCCGTTAAAAGAGTACAAATATATTTTTGACAATAACAAGTTTATCATAACGGGGTCGAAAGGAAGCGGGAAAACAGCCTTATTCAAAGTGCTGAACTGTCAGGAATATGCACAGGCTTTAGCAGAGTATGTTGAAATTCCCAAGAATGAGATCCAATCTACCGAGTGGCTGATTGGGTTAGATTCTAAAGATGGATTTCCGACTAAAGCTAATTTTAGGGCAATCGGGAAAACGGAGAATCGGGAATATTATTCTATATATTGGAAAATATTAGCAATAAGAACATTGAAAAATGTTATTGCGCAATTAAACGTTGGATGTATGGAGTATCTGAAGCAGATATCTGAATGTAAATATAGTGAAATTATTGAATTTATTGAGACACATAAGAATCTTGATGAACAACTGTCGGAATTGTTTATTGAAGTGGATAGAGGATTAAGGTATAATAATAAAATTGTTATTATCACATATGATGCCTTGGATTTCTGCCTTGAGAGGGAATATCGAGGAGATTTGATTTCTGAGTTAATCAGTTTTTGGGCAGAAAATAATTTAAGACTTAAAAATTTAAAAACTAAGATTTTTCTGCGAAATGATATTTTTAAAAATGAAGTTCATTTGACGGATAAAATTAAATTGAACAATTATCGTACAACAATAGAATGGGATTATGACTATCTTTTGGCGATGGTTTGGAAAAGAATGATGGAAGCGAGTCCGCGGTTGAAAAATATTTTGAAGCGGTCACTTGAGTTTAAAGGATATTCATTACAGGAATTCCCAACAGTTGGAATAGTACCGAAACCCAGCGAAGAAATCAATAAAATAATGATGAATGAGCTTGTTGGAGAAAAAATGGGAAAGGGGAATAAAGCATATACTTATAATTGGATTGTTTATCGGTTAAGCGATACGAAAGATAATATTGTGCCGAGAAGTATTTTAAAACTTTTTTCTACGGCTGCGAAAAATGAAATCTTGGAAATGGAATCCCCGAGTAGGGAATATAGTAGAATACTTAGACCACGTTCTTTGGAGGGGGCGATGCAGGATGTGTCTGAAGATCGGGTGACGGATATGAGCGAAGAATATGAGGAGTATAAGACGGTTTTTTACGATTTGAAAAACTATTGTACTAACTTTCCGGTTGAGGAGAGCACCTTACGGGAAGCTCTTATAAAATGTGGTCTAAAGGAAGAAAATTTAAAAAGTGACATTGATAAATTGATTGATATTGGTGTATTAAAAGAGTATCAACGGAAAAAGTCTGATCCTATCAGATACCATATTCCGGATATATATTTAAAGGGAATGAAATTGACAAGAAAAGGATATAAATAAATGAGGCTAGGGGAAAATTGTCTCTTTTACCTCATCCCTTTCCGGTACGCCGAAGGAGAAACCCCATACTTATCCGTAAACGCCCTGGTAAAATAGGACAGATTGCGAAAACCCGTATCCGACGCAATACGGATAATCTTTTCTCCCCCCTCTGCAAGCTGTCTTGCCGCCATTTCCAGCCGGTAATTTTTCAGATATTGGGAAAAACTCTTTCCCGTTAGTTCCTTAAACAACTTCATAAAGTAGCCGGAAGAAAATCCGCACATACCGGCCGCGGCGGAAACAGAAATATCCGTCTCATAGTGTTCCTGAATATACAGGAGCACTTTTTTTAATTTATCATAAGTATTTTGCAGCGTAAGTTCTGAATTGCTGACAGGGAGACTGTGGCGGTTTAAGTAGGAAATTATCGCAAAAAGACTGGATTTTACCATAAGCTCATCCTCCACATCCCGCCCCTCTCTGGTTTCCGTCAGATAGGAAATGTGGGGACGTATCTGCCTGTTGAGAGCTGTCCCGGATTCAAGATAAACGGGAACAGATTTTGTGTGGTTATAGAGTGGTTTAAAATATTTTTCATAGCATACATCATTTTCCGAGGCGTTCAGGAGGGAAAAACGGAACAGGATATTGAAATATTCTAACTGCTGATTCGGATAGCACTCAATGGAATGCACCATCTGGGGCAGCACCACCAGAATATCACCGGGCTTCACGTTGTATGCCGCGGAAGAAATCGTGACAACGCCCCCGCCTCCGGTCACGTAGATAAATTCCATCTCATCATGCCAGTGCAGCGGAACGGAGGGAAGATACTCCGGCAGATTTCCATTATAGGCAGTGTAGGGAAAGGTCAGCATACCGTGGGTTTTTGTTTCGTGTAAAAATTCCTGTTTCATGGGTCACCTCAAATTTATACGAAAAACGGTATTTTTGTACCGTACATAAATTTCTGTTAAGAATAAACAGTACCTTAGGGCAGTTAAAGCAATTTTATTAAAAAGAGAGGATTGTGTTAAAAAGAGAAAACAATTCTACAAGAATTATAGTAAACAAAAGCGTATAATGCAAGTAGAAGCAGAGAAAAAGCGACGCTGCTGAAAAGGAGGAGGCAAAAATGAAGATAAAGGAAACAGATTATGAGGTAATCAGGCTATTAGGGCATGGAAAAGGGGGCTATTCCTATCTGGTGAGTGATGGAAAAGAGAGATTTGTGTTAAAGCAGATACATCATGAGCCCTGCGATTATTACCAGTTTGGGAATAAGCTCGAAGCCGAAATGCGGGACTATGAAAGGCTTTGCGGAACAGGTATTATGCTGCCGAAGCTGCTTGCAGTGGACGAGGGGGAAGAGCGGATTTTAAAAGAGTATATTGAGGGCCCTACCGTGTATGAGCTGATTTTAGCGGATGGTATGAAAGAACACTATTTACAGCAGGGAAAGGCAATGGCGGAGGCGGTGAAAAAACAGGGGCTGAATATTGACTATTTTCCTACAAATTTTGTGGTGCAGGAAGAAAAGCTCTACTACATTGACTATGAGTGCAACAGTTACATGGAAGAGTGGAGCTTTGAAAACTGGGGCATCCGCTACTGGTCAAAAACCCCGGAATTGATGGATTATGCGGAGAAACATAAAAAATAGCAGTATCTTTGAAAACAGTTGATAAAAGGACAGAAAGAAGATAAAATTATGGAAAAACAAAACAGTTTTTTAGCAGAGACAGGGAAAATTGCCATTCCGGTAGCCTTGCAGGTGATGCTGCAATCCTCCTTTAGCATGGTGGACCAGATTATGATTGGACAGTTAGGGAGTGTCAGCATTGCAGGAATCGGTCTGGTGGGAAAATTCACTTCTATATTTAATGTGCTGACGGCTGCCATTGCGTCGGTGGCAGGCATAATGATTGCCCAGTATATGGGGAAAAAAGAGGAAAAAGAAGTGGGGCGCAGCTTTTATGTGAATTTATTTGTGGCGTTGGCGGCAGCGGCAGCGTTTACGGTAATCTGTCTGGCATTTCCGGGACAGATTATGGACATTTATACCAAAGACCCGCAAACGAAAGCAACGGCAGTGGGGTATATGCGGATTGTGTCAGTGGGATATTTTCCGGCGGTGGTGGCAAGTCTGCTGGCCACAGTGCTCCGCTGTATGGAAAAAGCCTCCCTGCCGATGTATGCCAGCTTCGCGGCAGTGATTTTAAACACCGGGTTGAATTACATCCTTATTTTTGGAAAATGCGGCGCAGCGCCCCTGGGGGTAAACGGTGCGGCGGTGGCGACTGTCATTTCTCAGACAGCCAATTTTATTGTAATACTTCTCTTGTATCTGAAGTACTCTAAGAGCCAGGGAAAACGGCTTTCTTTCAGCATTCATCTGGGAACGGCGGGAAAACGGCAGTATCTTGCCATGCTTCTCCCGCTGCTGTTAAATGAATTGTTATGGAGTATCGGGGAAAATGTCTATGCCGCTATTTACGGAAGAATGGGTACGGAAGATTGTGCTGCCATGACACTGACGAATCCGATACAGGGGCTGATGATTGGGGCACTCAGCGGAATTTCCCAGGCAGCAGGCATTATCATTGGAAAAGAACTGGGGAAAAACGAGGATACGGCGGCATACCGGAAATCAAAAAAATTAATGTATTACGGCCTGTGCTGTTCGGCAGTGCTTTCGCTGCTGCTTTTGCTGCTGAAAAACCTGTATGTGTCTATTTACCAGGTAGAGGACGTGGTGAAGCTGACGGCGCAGCAGGTATTGATTGCCTTTGCCATCATTTCTCCGGTGAAGGTACAGAACATGATTTTAGGCGGAGGTATTCTGCGCAGCGGTGGAAAGACGAACTATACACTGGCAATTGATCTTATCGGAACCTGGTGTGTGGGTGTTCCGGTGGGACTTATTACAGCGTTCGTGTTGAAACTTCCCATTCCTTATGTGTATTTCTTTTTATCTCTGGAGGAATGTGTAAGGCTTATGATCTCTTTTGTGATATTCAAAAGGCGGGGCTGGATGCAGAGCTTAAAAGTACAGGAATAAATATGACAGAGAGGGAAAAAAATTGCATTTTGTAGAGGCAAAGGGCATTCTTTCCGCCCAAAACGGCATGAATATTTACAGGGGGTGTACCCATGGCTGCATTTACTGTGACAGCAGAAGCAAATGCTATGGATTTACCCATGAATTTGAGGATATTGAGGTAAAGCAGAATGCGCCGGAGCTGCTAGAGCGAGCGCTGCGGGCAAAACGGAGACGCTGTATGATTGGAACAGGAGCTATGTGCGACCCTTATATGCACTGTGAGGAAGAGCTGGGGCTGACAAGAAAGTGCCTTGAGATGATTGAGCGTTACGGGTTTGGCGCTGCCATCCAGACAAAGTCGGATCGGATTCTGCGGGATTTGGATTTGTTGAAAAGAATCCACCAAAAGGCCAAATGCGTGGTGCAGATGACGCTGACCACCTATGATGAAGCCTTGTGCCGGATTGTGGAGCCGAATGTCTGCACCACAAAAAAGCGGGTAGAGGCTCTTAAGATTTTTCGGGAAAACGGCATTCCCACGGTGGTTTGGCTGTGCCCCATTCTGCCCTTTATCAATGATACGAGGGAAAATTTAGAAGGGCTTTTGGAGTATTGTATCGAGGCGAAGGTGTATGGCATTATCAATTTTGGAATGGGTGTGACCTTGAGGGAGGGGGACAGGGAATATTTTTACCGGGCGCTGGATCGGCATTTTCCGGGAATGAAAGGGAGATATCACCGAAAATACGGATATGCTTATGAAATTGCAAGTGAGAATGTGCAAATGCTGACGGAGATTTTTCACAGCACCTGTGCTGCCCATGGAATTGAATGTGATGCGGAGAGGATATTTGCCTATCTGCACGAGTTTGAGGATAGGGAGAAATATGAACAGATAAGCCTGTTTTAAATGGGAAAAACAGGAAAAAGTCCTACTGCCTTACCGATAGGATAGTGATAAGGCGGCAGGACTTTTTGAGTTTCGGACAGTTCCTTAGTAAAGAATCGAGTCTCTGTAAATAATTTCCGGATTAATAAAAGTCAATTCATAAGGAGCGTCCGGATGTTCCATCCGGTAAACGATTTGTACGGACAAGCGTTTTCCCAAAAGACTTGTTTTTACGTTTGCGGTGGTAATTTGTCCGTCAATATTAGAATATTCACGGCTTCCGTCATAACCGGTTACAAGGATTCCGTTTGGAATACGATCTGCGTGCTCTGAAAAATAAATTTGAAGAAAATGTGCAATATAATCACTGGCACAGACAAAGGCCTCAGGAAGAACGGCAAGAGAATCTAAAAAGGCACTGAGTTCCTGATGATAGGAAAAAATACCGATGCTGTGTGTGAGACAAATTTTATCATCTATTTTTAAATTATGATCCGTCATACATTGGCAAAAGCCCTGATAACGCTCCAGGTTTGTTTTTGCATAATTGATATCTCCGATAAAACCTATCTTTTTCAGACCACGGGCAAGGACGGATGCCGTAATCTGATAAAGTGTGCTGTATCCTTCTAGCAGAAGTAAATCACCCCGGAGTAAACGGTTGTTGATTTGAGGAACCGTATCTAAGAAGACCTTTGGAATATTTAGTTCATTAATGAGAGTAATGAGTTTGGCATCATAAACATTTAGGATAATGGCACCGTGAATAATATCACTGGTCAGGATAGAGGGCATAGTAAAGCCTTCGGTATAAGTGGAAGGCATATAGGTGTACATCAGATTTACATTGTAGTGGGAAAGCTCCTGTGCCATTCGGTGAATGATGTTTGTCCAGAAGGTAGATGAATCGGGTCTGGACACGATTAGGGAAACTGTTTTCTCATCATCATGGGAAACCAGTTCCACACTGCTTTTTGAATATCCCAGTTCTTTTGCTTTATCAAGAATACGATCTCGAAGCGCAGGAGAAACACCCGTGTGATTGTTAAACACTTTCCATACCGTGACGCGGGAAATGCCCAATGCGTCAGCAATGTCCTGCATTGTTACTTTGCTCATAAATGCCTCACTATTTCAAATGAATTTGTATACATTCTTTCTATTTTCAAGTATAACAGCCTTGATATGGAAAATCAAGAACATGGTAACAAAAGTTAAGTTTTGGATGGAAAATCAATGATTAGCGATAGATTTACAACAATAGAACCCGAAAACAGGCAAAAATGACAACAAAAGTTAATATGACTGTTTCCAAATGTATAATATTATGCTATACTATGTAAAAAAATTGAATGTATCGGAATGCAAGGAGGAGAAAATATGTTAATTGGAGGAATTGAAGCCGGCGGAACAAAAATGGTATGTGCTGTTGCCGAAATACAGAAAGATGGCGCATGTGCAAAAATTATTGACAGAATTTCTTTGCCCACCAGGCAGCCGGGAGAGACACTGACAGAGATGATTGACTATTTTAAAAAGTGGGAAATCAAAGCGCTCGGAATAGGATGCTTTGGACCCGTGGATTTGAATCGAAATTCGGAAACGTATGGTCATATTACCAAGACACCGAAGCCGGGTTGGGAGAATTGCAATATTGCAGGCATTTTCAAAGATGCCCTGCGGGTGCCGGTTGGCTTTGACACAGATGTAAACGGCGCGGTTTTAGGCGAAGTGACATGGGGAGCGGCACAGGGCTGTGATAATGCAATTTACATTACCGTCGGAACCGGTGTCGGTGTGGGTGTATACAGCAATGGCGCTTTACTGCATGGACTGGTCCATCCGGAAGCCGGACATATGCTTTTGCAGAAGCATCCAAACGATACGTATCAAGGACGCTGTCCGTTCCACCCGAACTGTGTGGAGAGCCTCGCCAGCGGGCCGGCGATTGAAGAGCGCTGGGGCAAAAAGGCAATGGAACTTGCGGATTGTCCCGAGGTTTGGGAAATGGAGGCTTATTATATCGCGCAGGCAGTGACAAATTATATTGTGACCTATTCTCCGCAGAAAATCATTTTATGGGGAGGTGTCATGCATCAGGAACAGCTGTTTGACATGATAAGAACGAAGGTAAAAGAGATGCTGCATGGTTACATACATCATGAGATGGTGGAAGAGAAAATAGAACAGTATATTGTAGCACCGGCATTAGGTGAGAATCCGGGTATTCTTGGAGCAATCCGGCTTGGTGCATTAGAATTGGAAATACAGAAATAAATATTTTATGAAAAAGGAAAAAGAGGCTGTCGTAAAAATGTGAGATGCCTCTTTTTTTGTGTCAAAACCGGCTGCCGGAAGAATGCCTGCAGTTGATGGAGTTTGTTGAATTTGGCATTTTCAAAGAACTTGTCCGAAAACATAGTGGAGGAAACATTTACATGCGGGTGGAAAAAGTAAACATGCGAAAAGAAACTTTGTTAAAAGTGTTAAAAAGACAAAATAATAAAAATAATGGCAAATTGCACAAATAAACAGGCGCAATCTTATGATAAATGTTTAAAATGTGTATTTGTGTTGACATAGTTATTAATTAATGTTAAAATTTCTGTAAACAAATATAAAGAAGGAGGATAACGATAATGGGCAATTCGAAAAAGCTTCATGAAGTATCTGCAAAAAAGATAAGCCGTAAGGGCCGTCGCAAAAGGTGGACGAAAGATGATACGGAATTGACACTATTATCAGCACCAACATTGTTATGGTTTTTGATTTTTTCATACATGCCAATGTTTGGTATCATTATCGCGTTTAAGAACTATAAACTGGCAGGTGGCGGACATGGGTTTATATACAGTCTCTTGACGAGTGAATGGGCTGGTTTTGGAAACTTCAAGTATTTCTTTACTTCAAATGCCTTTACGATGCTGTTGCGCAACACAATTCTCTATAACATTGCGTTTATTATCATCAGTGCTTCCGTTGCAGTCGGGGGTGCATTGATATTAAGCAACATGCGCAATAAAAGAGGGTCTAAGGTATATCAGACAATGATGTTCCTGCCTTACTTCATGTCGTGGGTAGTTGTCAGCTATTTTGTATATGCGCTGCTGACACCGGAGAGAGGTTTTTTAAACGGTATTATCACAGCCATGGGCGGTGAACCGGTCATGTGGTATCAGGAAGCAAAATACTGGCCGTTTATTATCATCTTTCTGAACACATGGAAGGGTATGGGGTACGGAATGGTAATCTATCTGGCAAGTATTACCGGTATTGATCCTTCCCTTTATGAAGCAGCCGTTATGGACGGTGCGACAAAGGCACAGCAGGCAAGGCATATTACGCTTCCCTGCATCAAACCGGTATTTGTTATGATGCTGATTCTCGACTGTGGAAAGATATTTAACTCCGATTTCGGCTTGTTCTATCAGGTAACGGGAGGCATACCGGCATCGTTGTATACAACGGTTTCTACCTTTGATACCTATGTGTATCAGGCAATTCAGTCTACTGCACCAATCGGACAGACGGCCGCAGCATCTTTCTTTCAGGCAATCTGCAGCTGTGCAACAATCCTGCTTGCAAACTGGGTAGTGAGTAAAATTGATAATGAGAACAGGATTATTTAAGGAAGGGGGGCATGAAAAGTGAAGAAGAAGGAAGAAATTTTGTTTGTAGAGAAACCAAAGAACCAGATCAAACAATCTACGAATATTATTTTTAATATTATATTTTTACTGTTGGCTATTATGTGCGTGTGCCCGCTGGTTTTTGTGTTCTCTATTTCAATTTCCAGCGAAGAATCATTGAGAACATTCGGATATCATTTGATTCCGCAGGAATTTTCCAATGCTGCATATATGTTTTTGTGGAACGAGCGTGGAACGATTCTGCGTGCGACATTTATGTCTATTGCGGTAACAGTTATTGGTACTATTATTTCGGTGATTTTGAATACGACTATGGGTTATGTTATTTCCAGAAGAAGCTATAAGCTGAAACAATTATACACATGGCTGGTATTTATACCAATGGTATTCAATGGCGGTATGTTAGCAAATTATGTAGTTGTAAATAACATTTTGAACTTGAGCAATACCATCTGGGCATTGATTTTGCCGCTGGCATGTTCCGCATTCAGTGTTACGATTTGTAGGACGTTCTTCCGTACGACGGTGCCGGATTCTATTGTGGAATCAGCTAAAATTGACGGCGCCGGACAGCTTCGAATCTGGGCGCAGATTGTGCTTCCTATTTCAAAGCCGGTTATGGCGACCATTGGAATGTTTGCAGCATTTGGATATTGGAATGACTGGTTTCAGGCTTCCCTGTATATTCAGGATGCAAATTTGCAGACCTTACAGTCCTTGCTGAACACAATTCAGCGAAAAATTGAATATATTGCAAACAACCCATATGGAGGACTTTCCCTTCAGCAGTACAAGGCTTCCATGCCGACAGAAAGCGTCCGGATGGCAATTGCAATGGTTATTATTGTTCCAATCGCATGTGTATATCCGTTCTTCCAGAAATACTTTATTTCAGGTTTGACGATTGGATCTGTAAAAGAATAAAAATGGTATTACAAGGCACAGGCGGATGTGCTTGCTAATACATACACTCCGACAGTAAAAGCAGAAACTGTCAGGGAGGAGAAGGAGGAAAAAATATGAAAGCAAAAAGACTTGTAGCAGCCGGACTTGTGGCAACAATGGCACTGGGGATGGCAACAGGCTGTGGAAACAGCGGAAATGGCGGAAGCAGCACAGGAAACGGAAATGCAAATGCCGGCGGTGCGGAAACTGCTGACAACGGTGAGGTTGTGACACTGAAATGGATAACCATCGGAAATGGTATGCCTACAAACTATGACACCTGGGTTGAAAAAGTAAATGAATATGCAGGTGAGAAAGTCGGTGTTAATATTGAGTTGGAAGTTATCTCATGGGGAGACTGGGATAAGCGCAGAAATGTAATTGTCAGCACAAATGAACCTTACGATATTATTTTTGGCAATGGTAACAATTATATTTCTGACATTAAGCTGGGCGCTTACTATGATATCACAGATTTAATCGAGACTAATATGCCTGGTTTATGCGAGTTGATGCCGGATAAATATTGGGATGCCGTAAAAGTAGACGGTAAAATTTATGGTGTACCTACTTACAAAGACAGCGCAATCAGCAACTATGCGGTATGGGATAAGGAGCTTGTTGACGAGTATGGGATTGATGTTGCATCCCTGACGGAAATTCCGGATCTGACACCGACATTTGAGAAACTGAAAGCAGACAAAAATGATTATCCGGTCTACGTAAAGAACGATGGTGTTTATTATATCTTTGATAAATATGATCAGATTGGCGCCGGTACACAGATTCTGGGTGTAAGATACGACGATGCAGACGCAAAAGTATGCTTTACCCTGGAGCAGGATGATATCATGGCTGAGTTAAAAGCATTTCATGAATGGTATCAGAAAGGCCTCATTAATCCGGATGCAGCGACCTTGACAGAGGCACGTGTCTACAACATGTGGCGTGTTGCCCAGGGTTGGGAATCAGCAGGCAAGACAGTCTGGGGACCGGATATGGGCAAGGAGGTTGTTGTACAGAAAATAGGAGATACCATTCTCTCTAATGAGACAGTACGTGGTTCTATCAATATGGTTTCTGCAAATACAAAGTATCCGGAAAAATGTCTTCAGTTCCTGGATTTGTTAAATACAGATTCTAAGTTAAGGGATATGTTCTTCTATGGAGAAGAAGGCGTGAACTTTGAATACAATGAAGACGGAACGGTACACAGAATTAACACAGACTTTGGCCTTCCGGGATATACACAGGCGAGCTTCTTTACTGTAACAAGGGAAGAGACAGACGAGTATGGGCAGTGGGATGAGGTAAAGGCATTAAACGATGCAGCAGTTGCTTCCCAGATGCTTGGATTTACATTTGACCCCACCGGAGTAGAGGATAAGCTTGCAAACTGCCGTGAAATCTGGCTGCGTTACAAGAGTGAGATGATGACAGGTGTTCTTGATCCGGAAACCGCAGTACCTGAAATCAAAGAGGAACTGATGAAGGCTGGCTTCCAGGATATCCTTGATGCGGCACAGGCACAGGTAGATGAATTTATGAAAACAAAATAAATAGCAGCAAATAAGAAAAGGCGGAAGTGAGAAGATGATAAAAATAATTGGAAGAGATTTACCCAATATTCCATGGCAGGAACCAAAAGGAAAGGAAAAACTTCCCTTGTGGCGTTATGATGCAAATCCAATTATTGAGCGGTTTGCTACAAAGAATTCAAACAGTATTTTTAATAGTGCAGTAGTGCCGTTTGAAGACGGATACGCAGGTGTGTTCCGCTGTGACAGCAAATCCATCAGTATGGATATATTTACCGGATTCAGTAAAGACGGTATTAACTGGGATATTTCGGATGAACCTATTCAGTTCACAGGTGCCGACCCGGAAGTGGCGAAACGTGATTTCCGTTATGATCCGAGAGTATGCTTTATTGAGGACCGATACTATGTGACATGGTGTAACGGATATCATGAATATCCGACGATTGGCGTAGCATATACCTTTGATTTTAAAACGTTTTACCAGCTGGAGAATGCTTTCCTTCCATTCAATAGAAATGGGGTGCTATTCCCGCGCAAGATTAACGGAAACTATTTGATGTTGAGCCGTCCGAGTGATAATGGGCACACGCCTTTTGGAGATATTTTTTTGAGCCAGAGTCCGGATATGAAGTACTGGGGTTGTCACCGTTATGTGATGGGAACGATTAAAGGGGACGAATCAGCATGGCAGTGTACCAAAATCGGACCGGGCTGTGTTCCGATTGAGACTTCGGAAGGATGGCTGTTAATCTACCATGGTGTAATTAATACCTGTAACGGTTTTGTTTATCGGATGGGATGTGCGCTTCTCGATTTGGAAGAACCGTGGAAAGTAATCAAAAGAACAAAAAATTATATTTTAGCTCCCCATGAGTTATATGAGTGTGTAGGCGATGTACCAAATGTTGTATTTCCATGCGCTGCTCTTAGCGATGCGGCAACAGGACGAATTGCAATATATTATGGATGCGCAGATACCGTGACGGGGCTTGCATTTACAACAGTAGATAAGCTTATGGAATATATGGATTGATGTAAAACGAAGCAGGACTGTCGCAAAAGAGAATATTTGAAAAAATAAATCTATTTTGCGGCAGTCCTGTTCTTTATGTAAAGCGAAGAGGGAGAAAACAGATGGAATTGAGAAGTATTGCAACGGACAAGCCTTACATCAATGTGATTTTTGGAAACTTCTACTGTCCCGCATATGACGATGAGGAATTTGTGGATGAGACCATGCAGCTGATCAAAGACCTTGGTTTTAACAGCGTGATGTTTGACACCAAGGCATGGGAGGATTTTAGGGAACGCTATGAGACGGGCGCTTTGAGTCAGTATGTAAAGATGCAGGAATATATGGGGAAATCTGCATTGGCACATAAGCTGCATTATAATTATCTTTTACTTTATTTAAATGGGGATAATCTTTACCCGCATATCCGTTTCAGCCCGCCGATTTTCGGAGAAGAGACGGTAAGGGCAGACGGAACACCGGGGAAATGGTACAAGTATTGGTCAAAGGCTGCAAGACAGTCCATGAAAGACCATGTAGAGCGTATTATGGACAGCTACAAGGATGGCTGTGAACGCTGTATGGAAACCGGGAGCGGAAAAGAAGTGATTCCGGTGTGCAGTATGTGGGATCCGGTTGTAATGGTAAGTTTTGACGAAGAAGGAAAAGAACGGTATCTTCGTTTTTTAAAGAAAACATATCAAAATGATATCGAGAAGCTGAATCAGCGCTATGGTTTGGCGGTATCGGATTTTGAGGAATTAAAACCGGAGGAATATTGGTATACCTTAAAATACGGAGAAGGGAATTTTTATTCTGAGGATGATGTAAAAGGGCAAACTCCGAAATTTAATCTTTGGCGTGATAATGCAAAGTGGAAGATAGAAGAGCTGATCCTTTACTTCCAGGAGATGCAGACGGTGTTGAAAGAGAAAAATCCGGAATTGTTTTTGTGCCCGGATATGACCCAGTGGGGGTATTTCCTGAATATCTATGGCAGAAGCCAGCAAGATGCAGACAATGATTTCAGTGATTTGTGGGATACTGCAATGCGGGGAATTGATATCTATGCGTTGGCACCCTATGTAGATTCCTGCCATTTTATCACGGTTCCCACGACGCCGGATGGTCTGGCGGATGCTTATGTGACTTCCTGCCAGCACAGTATGATGCGCGTCATGAACGAAGGAAAAACCATGATAGGCGGTATTTATTGGGGAAGATTTATTTATAATGATATTTATTCCCAGCTGACTCCGGCGGAAATGATTGGAACCATGACCGCTTGTGGTATGGACGGATATACCTGTTACGGTATGAACGGATTAGACGACGGCGGAGTCTTAAACCGCATGGAAGAGAGCTTTTTAGAGTCCTTAAAGAGAGGAAATGAGTGGTGCAGTGAAGTGATTCCGCTGAGAAGCGGAGCAAGGAAAAAAGAGATTGCATTGCTTTTTCCGGCAGAGATGGCACATTATGAGCCATATGAGGTGGGAAATAATAAAATCCGCCGTTTGGACTTGCTGGGCTGGTACAAAATCTGCTGCGATTTAGGATATCAGACGGACGTTATCAGTTTCCATGAGATAGAAAAGGGAAAATTGGATGACTATAAAATCTTGATTCTTCCTGCAAACGACTGTTACTTTGCAAGGGAACATCCCCACATGGAACAGTGTATCAAAAATTGGGTTGCAAAGGGAGGTATTTTGCTGCATGGTCCCGGGGACATACTGGCGAAGGCCTGCTTTGGTATTGAAGGAGAAACCTGTGAAAAACTGCCGTACCGTTATAACAAAGTCATTATTCCACAGGGCAGCGCTTTTTGCAGATATGGGGGAGGAGAGAGTATCTCTGATTATGTAGACAATGGCGGCTGCTGTGTAGCGAAGTATGAAGGTGTGATTTTGCAGAATGGAGAGAGCAGGGGTGCGGTATATTCCTTTGGAGTACAGATTGGGGCTTCCTATGCTGCAAAAAATATTCCGCATGTACCATATGCGCAGAACAATAAAGAAATGTATCCGATCATACAGTCAAGGACAACTTTGGTGAAGGATATTTTATATCGTTATCTGACACCGGAATCTCCGATTCGGGAGAGAGGGATTGAGACGGGGGTATTTGAGAACGGAATGGTGATTGTAAATCATCGTTCTACACCGTATCTATTGCCGGAAGTTTATCGCACAGAACTTTACCAGTATGAAATCGGAAAGAGTGCACAAGGTAAAGGAATGCTGATGCCGCATTCTGCCGTGTGGGTAAGTTGGGATAACGTTTTGTAGACAACGAGGAGGGGCAGCCTATGTATTTATTGCCAAAACCAAAAAAGGTAACAGAAAAAGAAGGATGTTACGAAATCAATTATCAGACCACGATTGTGCTCAGCGGACAGATAAAAGTGAATGGAATTACCTATGCGGCTATTTTGCAGAAGGGGATTTTAGAGGGAACCGGAATCAAAGCATCCTATATAAGAGGAAAAGCCGAGAGCGGGGATATTTCTCTGGACTTGTCAGAAGAGTTAAATGAACAGGAATACCGGCTGATTGTAAAGAAAACGGGTGTTTCCATTGTGGGTGGAGATGGAGCAGGGGTTTTGTATGGGGTGCAGACACTCTGCCAGATGTTTATACAGTATGGAGGTGTGCTCCCGTGCGTGGAGATATCAGATGAGCCGGACATGAAAAACCGAGGATATTTTTTAGATGAGACAAGGGGACGGGTATTGAGGCTGCCTTATCTGAAAAAGGTAGTAGACCGCTTAAGCCGTTATAAACTGAATCAGTTTCAGCTTTATGTGGAGCATACCTATCTGTTCCGCAATTTGTCGGAAATGTGGCGGGATGAGACGCCGCTTACAGCAGAGGACATCATGGAGCTGGACGATTATTGCAGAGAACGTCACATTGAACTGATACCGTCTCTGGCAAGCTTCGGACATCTTTATATGCTGCTTTCTACAAAAAACTATGGACATTTGTGTGAACTGGAAGATTCATGGAGAGAGCCCTTTTCCTTCTGGGACAGAATGAGACATCATACCGTGAATGTGACAGATGAGGAGACAATGCCTCTTATCAAAGGAATGATAGACGAGTACATGGCGTTGTTTACTTCTGACAAATTTAATATTTGTGCCGACGAAACCTTTGACCTCGGCAAGGGAAAATCAAAAGAGGCTGCAGAACGTGACGGTGTCCATCGCATTTATATTAACTATATCAAAGAATTGTGCGAATATCTGGTGGAAAAGAAAAAACAGCCGATGTTCTGGGGGGATATCATCTGTGGAGAACCGGAACTAATCAGGGAACTGCCGGAAAATACCATCTGCCTTACCTGGGGATATGCACCGGATCAGAGAGAGCATGAATGCCGCGTTATGGCGGAAGCAGGAGCGAGACAATATCTTTGTCCCGGCGTGGGTGGCTGGAACCGGTGGATGAATTTGATACGAAGCTCCTATGACAATATTATCCGCATGTGCGGATATGGAAGAAAATATCGCGCAGAGGGAATTCTTAACACAGACTGGGGGGATTGCGGTCATATCAATCATCCGGAGTATTCTGTTCCGGGTTTGATTTACGGAGCGGCATTTTCCTGGAATCCAGAAATGATTGATTTTGACGAGATAAACCGACAGATATCCTGGCTGGAATTTCATGATTCCTCTGGACAGATTGTTGGATTTATGGCAGAAATGGCGAAACAGTCTCTTTACAACTGGTGGGATGCCGTGATATTTTATGAAAACTATGCCCTGAACCATGCACCGGAGGAGAGGCTTCTGCCGGAACATTTGGGAGATGAAACCGCCTGCAGGGAAGCGGCGGCAGCGCTGAAGATGATTGCCCGAGACATGAAAAAGGCAATGGTTTCCATAGACAGCGGACAAAAGGAATTGACGGAGGCGCTTTTAATTACGGCTGATGCCATTGATATTTGGAATGAAATCGGCGCTATGACATGGAAAAAGGAAAAACAGATAGCGGTGAAACAGGAGGATGCGGCGGCACTTGCGGGCAGACTGGAAAACTGGTTCATGTTCTATAAAAAACTCTGGAGAACTAGCAGCAGAGAAGGAGATTTGCATCATATATCGGAAATTGTGTTCTGGTATGCGGATTTCCTGCGCGGCAGAGGCCTATAATCAATAGAAAAAGCACATTGCGTCTGTTGTGCCGGCACAGAAAAGTGAAGATACCGGATTTTGTCTACGGACAACAACCGGATATCATATAAAAATTTTAACAATAGAAAGATCTGATAAGATCGGATGGGAGGATGAAATGCAATTTTTAGACAAGAGAGTAAATGTCATTTGCAATGAACTAAAAAAACTCAAAGTAAAGCAGAGCTTTCCGGTTGACAACTGGAAGTATAAGGAGGGAAATTATATTCGTCCCGAAGAAGCGGAGGCAGACAGCATACCTTGGGAGGATTTTGACTGCCAGACGATGCACTGGTACGGACTTGACCGCCATTACTGGTTCAAGACTACGTATCAGGTGCCGAAGGAACTGGACGGCAAACGGATGTGGCTGCATGTGAAAACCCAGATTGACGAATGGGATGATGCGAAGAACCCGCAGTTCTTACTGTTTGTAAACGGTGTAGTAACACAGGGCATAGATATGAACCACCGGGAGGTGCTTTTAAGTACCAGTGCGAAAGCCGGTGAAGAACTGGTATTGGAATTGCAGTCCTATACGGGAATTCTGCACAAAGAATTTAACCTGATTGTTGAAATGCAGGAAATAGATCAGGATATCGAGAAACTTTACTATGATCTCTGGGTACCGTTAGCAGCATTTAGCCGTATGGAGGAAGATGATAAGAACCGCAGGGATATCGAGACAATTTTAAATAACACAATCAATTATCTTGATTTGCGCACCCCCTATTCCGACGAATTTTATGCGACTTTAAAGGAAGCTTCCGATTACATTGATCAGGCGCTTTATACTGACATGGCGGGTTACAAAGATATAATCGCTACCTGTATCGGTCATACACACATTGACGTTGCATGGTGGTGGACGGTAGCACAGACCAGGGAAAAAGTAGGCCGCAGTTTTGCAACGGTACTTAAACTGATGGAAGAGTATCCGAATTACAAGTTCATGTCCAGCCAGCCACAGCTTTATTATTTCTTAAAGGAGCGTTATCCCGAGCTGTACGAACAGGTGAAAGAGCGTGTAAAAGAAAAACGCTGGGAGCCGGAAGGCGGTATGTGGGTAGAGGCTGACTGCAACCTGACATCAGGAGAATCTCTGGTACGTCAGTTCATGCACGGAAAGAGATTCTTCAAAGAAGAGTTTGGCGTAGATAATAAGATTTTGTGGCTGCCGGATGTGTTCGGCTACTCAGGAGCGCTTCCGCAGATTATGAAAAAATGTGGAATTGATTACTTTATGACAACCAAGCTGGCATGGAATCAGTTCAATAAGATTCCGTACGACACGATGATGTGGAGGGGGATCGATGGTACAGAGGTGCTGACACATTTAATCACAACCCTTGGTGTCAGCCAGCCAATCAAAGATTTCTTTACCACGTACAACGGGATGCTTCATCCGGATGCCATCATGGGCGGCTGGATGCGTTACCAGAATAAAGATATTAACAACGACATTTTAATCTCATACGGATACGGAGACGGAGGCGGCGGCCCGACCAGAGAGATGATTGAGACCTCCATCCGTATGGAAAAAGGAGTGAAGGGTATTCCTTGTGTGCGTCAGGAGTTTGCAAGAAATTACTTCGATGAATTAGCGGAGCGTGTGGAAGGAAACAGACATCTGCCTGTATGGGAGGGAGAGTTCTACTTTGAGTACCACAGAGGAACTTTAACTTCTATGGGAAGAAACAAACGCTCGAACCGTAAATCAGAGTTAGGATTAATGGATTTAGAGCTGCTGTCCGTATTGGCAGAGAAGATGGTTGCATATCCCACCGAAGAGCTGGATGCCATCTGGAAATTAGTGCTGATTAACCAGTTCCATGATATTCTTCCCGGCTCTTCTATCAAAGAAGTATACGATGTAACCAAGGCGGAGTATGCCGAAATTGCAGAGAAACTAGAGAAGATGATTGCAGAGCGCAAAAAAGCCCTTGCCGGCAGCGGCGATGCGATTACCATATTTAACACCACAGGCAAAGAGCGCAGCGATATCGTTGTATTAGGTCCGACGGATGCAGAGGTATTGGTTGACACGGAAGGAAATACGTATCCGATACAGCAGACAAAAGAGGGAGCTGTTGCATATGTGCAGAATCTTCCGTCAAAAGGATATAAATCATTTACCGGAGCAAAGGCAGAGAAAGAAGCAGCCTTGCCGTTTACGTTAGTAAATGATTATCAGCTTGAAACACCATTCTTTACGATTAAGCTGGATGAGCAGGGAATGTTTACCAGTATCTTTGATAAAGAAAATGACCGTGAGGTAATTCAGGAAGGACAACGTGCAAACTTAATCCGTATGTACGAAGACAAACCTATTTATTTTGATAACTGGGATATTGATATTTATTACACGGAAAAATTCTGGGATGTAGATCAGGTGGAGCACATGGAGTGGACAGAGGTAGGTCCGGTTCGCGCCGTGCTTGAAATCGAAAGAAAAGCAAGCAAATCTACCATCCGGCAGAAGATTATCTTCTACGCAGACAGCAGAAGAATCGAGTTTTCTACGCATGTTGACTGGAAAGAGCATCAGACATTACTAAAAGTTCATTTCCCGGTAGCAGTTCATACAGATGAAGCAACCTTTGATGTACAGTTTGGTAACCTGACTAGAAAAACGCATCAGAACACAAGCTGGGATGTGGCAAGATTCGAGAGCTGCGGACAGAAGTGGATGGATCTTTCCGAAGGACATTATGGTGTCAGCTTATTGAATGACTGCAAATACGGCCATTCCGTAAAAGACAGCAATATGGCATTGACTCTGATTAAATCAGGGACTGAGCCAAACCCGACCACAGATCAGGAAGAACATGATTTTACCTATGCGATTTATCCGCATGCGGAAGGATGGAGACAGGCACAGACCGTTACAGAGGCTTACAAACTGAACCAGCCACTCCTGGTGGAAACAGGAACAGAGACAAAGCCTGCATATTCTTTTGCATCCGTAGACGCATCTAATGTAATTATGGAAACGGTTAAGAATGCAGAGGACGGAGAAGGAACCGTAATCCGTATGTATGAATCTGAGAACTCATATACAAAGACAAAACTGACGGTAAATGCAGAGTTTAAGAAAGCTTTTATCTGTAACCTGCTTGAAGAGACGGAGAGCGAAGCTTTCGTAAACGGAAATGAAATCGAAGTTGTATTAAAACCGTACGAAGTCGTAACGGTAAAACTTGTTTAAAAACGGAAGCACAATTTTTATGCCCCGGAACCCGGTTAAACGGGTTCTAGGGAGCATAAAATATCAGTGCTAAGGAGGAGAACATGGATACAAAAAGAAATGGAAAAAAAGTGTTAAGCATTTTTTTGGCAGCATCTATGACGATTGGTCTTGCAGCCTGCGGGGGAGAAACAAAAAATGCAGATGCGAATGCAAATGAAAATGTAGCCGGGACAGAGGTTGCAGAGATTTCGCAGGAGGGCAATACGGGAGCAGCCGGGTATACGATAACAGAGGAAAACGGAAATCAGGAGCTTACGATGAATCAGCAGCCGGAATCGTCCTATTGGTTTCCTGCACAGCTTTTGGAGTGGAATGCAAGTGAAGATGAAGATTTGATTTACAATGTGAGCAGCGTGCCTTTGGCAAAACGTGTTGACATTGCTGATTTGGAAACAGTAAATGCAACGCAGAACAAAGATACCAGAGTGATGGCGATTTCCATTATGAACAGCAGTACCAGCGGAAATGCGCCCCATGGATTAAACAAGGTGGAGGCAAATACATTTTCCTACTGGCAGTATGTAGATATGCTTGTGTACTGGGGAGGTTCTTCCGGAGAGGGAATTATTGTACCGCCAAGCCCGGACGTTGTGGATGCAGGTCATAAAAATGGCGTTCCGGTCATAGGAACCGTATTTATGCCGCAGACTGCACACGGTGGAAAAATGGAGTGGTTAGAGGACCTTCTCACAAAAAATGAAGATGGAAGCTATCCGGTAGCAGATAAGCTCATTGAGGTAGCGCAGATTTACGGATTTGACGGCTGGTTTATGAACCAGGAGACAGAGGGAACTGAAGAAGAACCCCTGACTGCAGAGCATGCAGCACGTATGCAGGAATTTATCCAATATTATAAAAAGCAGGCGCCGGAACTGGAACTGGTATACTATGATTCCATGACCGTGGACGGCGAAATGGACTGGCAGAACGCCCTGACAGAAAAGAATGTATCTTTCCTTAAGGATGAAGAGGGGAATGCCGTTGCAGACGATATGTTCCTAAACTTCTGGTGGACGATGGAAGAACTGTCAGAAGACCAGTTAGAGAGTCTTTCGGCAGAGAAAAAAGATTACTATGAAAAAAGTCTTGCCGCACTGACAGAAACTCCGCTATTAAAAGCTTCCGAGGAGTTTGCGAATGAAAAAGGTATCGACCCGTACAGCTTATATGCAGGTATTGATGTGCAGGCAGAGGGTTACAATACCGATATCAACTGGAAGTGGCTTGAGAATGAAGAGGGCGGTACCCGCACATCTATCGGTATTTACTGTCCAAGCTGGGCATATCAGTCTTCCGACGGTATTATGCAGGATTTCTGGAAAAAAGAGAATAACATGTGGGTAAACACAAAAGGCGACCCGTCTGCAGAAATGGAATATTCCGATGACAGACAGTGGAGGGGCATTTCCAATTATGTGGTAGAGCGGACAGCAGTTACCGGCTTCCCGTTTATTACAAATTTCTCCACAGGAAACGGTTACAGCTTCTTTAAAAATGGGGAACAGGTCAGTGCGTTAGATTGGAATAATCGCAGTATCAGTGATGTTTTACCAACTTATCGCTATATCATCAAGAGCGAGGAAGGAAACAGTCTGACCGCTGATTTCGATGTAGCAGAAGCATATTATGGTGGAACTAGTATTATTTTAAGGGGTTCTATGGCAGCGGGCAAGCAGTCTGATATTAAGCTTTACAGCTCAGAGCTTTCCGTCACAGAGCCAATTGTATTTACTACAACGGCAAAAGCAAAAGGTACATCCGTAAACATGGACGCAGTTTTAACAACCGATGACGGCTCTGAAATTGTGTTAAAGGGTGACCAGCCGGTTGGAGAAACATGGACAACTGTGACATACGATACCAGTGAACTTGTAGGCAAGACAATCAAAACAATTTCTTACAGATTGTCTGCGCAAGAAGATGTGGAAGGTTTACAGTTCCGTTTTGGAAATATTATCATGACAAACAATGCTGAGCCTGAAACAAGTGTTGTAAGCAATGTCGAAGTGCTTGGAAAAGAATTTGATGAAGATGCCATGTATGCGGGCGTACGTCTTGCATGGGAATCTGATGTTCCGGCAGAATATTACGAAGTATACCGTATCAATCAGGATCAGACAAAATCTTTACTCGGCGTTTCTAACAACACAAGCTTCTATATTAATACCTTGCCGAGAACGGATGAGACAAACAACTCTACCTTTGAGGTGGTTCCCGTTAATAATATGTTAGCAGAGGGGACTTCCGCGCAGGTTAGCATGGAGTGGCCGGATAACAGCATTCCGAAAGCAGCCTTTACTGCAGATGCAACGTTGGTAGCACCGGGACAGACGGTTACATTTACAAGTCTCTGTTCACAGAATACGGAGAAAGTAAGTTGGACACTTCCGGGTTCTGACGCGGAAACGGCGGAAGGTGAAACAGTTACAGCCGTATACGCAGAGGAAGGTGCATATAGTGTTACCGTAAAAGCTGAAAATACATCCGGTGAAGCCGAGGCAACGCAGGAAGCATATATCATCGTAACAGAAAATGCGGCAGAGGGACTGACTTTACTTTCCGGTGGTGCGGGAACAGAAGCAGATGCTTATGTAAATGACAATGAAGCTCCGCAGTTTGCAGTAGACGGAGACGTAACAAAGAAATGGTGTGCGACAGGCAGTGCACCTCATGAAATCACGCTGGATTTAGGTGAAGTAAGAGCGGTCAGTGCAGTGGATGTGTACCATGCCCAGGCAGGTGGAGAGGGCGCTGACATGAATACTAAGTCTTACGCAATTATGGTAAGCGAAGACGGTACAAGCTTTACAGAGGTTCGCAGTGTGACCAGAAATACAGAAGGAACCACACATGATACCTTTGCTCCGGTAAATGCAAGATTTGTGAAATTGGTCGTAAATAAGCCGACCCAGGGCAGCGACAGCGCGGCACGTATTTATGAGATTGAAGTATATGGTTTAGAAACTACCTTAGAGTAGACTGCAGGAATCGGGGGGTGAACTGTTACATTTCAATTGATGGAGATGACAATTCAACTGGAAATGTGCGTGCGTTTGTGGTAAGATAATAACGTTAAGCAATTTAATAAAGCGGCAATCTGCCGCTTTATTACGTGTTAGGGGATACTGCAAATGGGAAAAACAAAATCAAAGAAGAAAAAGGTTCTCATTATTGTATTATGTATTGTGGCTGTACTAATGATTGCCGGGGACTGGTTGCTGTCTGTAATGATATACAATGAGAATTTTAATCAGCGTTTTGAAAGTTATGAGCCGTTAATGCTGTCTGTTGATGATTTTGACGGATTACAGCGCACACAATATGAATTTTTTTCTGATAAAGGACAGAAACTGGCGGGATATCTGTATAGCTCGGGAGAAAATCAGCACGGCATCATTGTAATGGCACACGGTTTTGGCGGAGGCGGACATAATTCTTATATGGACTGTGCGAATTATTTTGCTCACCACGGCTACTATGTTTTCGCCTATGATGCTACAGGAAATGATGAAAGCGAGGGGGAAGGAGTCGGAGGAATTCCGCAGGGAGTGATAGACCTTGACTACGCAATATCATTTGTGGAAGAAAGCGGAAATTTCTCCGATTTGCCAATCGTTTTATTTGGACATAGCTGGGGCGGCTACAGCGTTTGCAGCGTACTTACCTATCATCCGGAAGTAAAAGCTGTGATAGCATGTTCGGGCTTTAACAGTTCTTCGGATATATTTGAAGCAGAAGGGAAAAAACAGGTCGGAAATGGCATTTATCTGATGATGCCGTTTGTGAAGCTGCACGAGCGGATAAAATATGGTGATTATGCCTCAAACACTGCGCTGGAAGGTTTTTCAGCCACCGAGGCAGCCGTTATGATAGTACATAGCTCCGATGACAATATTGTTCCGACGGAATATGGTTACGACATCTATTACGAGAAATACAAGGATGATCCTCGTTTTAGTTTTATTGGTTTTAAGGATAAGGGACATAATTATCTTTGTGATGATACTATTTATGTCAATGAGTTTAATGCAGAATTTGACAAATGGCTCGAAACGCTTGATTACGACTATAATGCTGCGGAAAATAAGGATCGTTTTTCTGCGGATAAAGCTGATTATATACACAACAATCTTGATCGGGATAGGTGGCACAATCGGTTGGATTTGGAGCTGTTTGAGAGTTTTGTAAGTTTTTATGAGGAACATTTAAAATAATAACCTCCTGTTTGTCGTGAACGGTACTAAGCACTTTTCTTGTTAGACCAAGTGTCTGTTTGTCATTGTGGAGTTTTTCGTGTTCCTCAAAATGGAACTTTAGGAAACAAAAAAATTACAGGACAGACGAGGCTTCTTGCATTCAATGTTTCCGTTGAAGCCGCCCGTGCCGGTGAGCATGGGAAAGGTTTTTCGGTTGTAGCAGATAACTTGACATACGCGGGGTGAGGACGCTGTACCCGACGGATAGTCTGCCGGTTTGAACGAAGTACCTTCATAAAAGAAAATGGATAATATCATCTTTTCAGTTTTACAGAAACGTGTTATACTGAAACTGATGAAAAAATGTCGAGAAATGGCATGAAAAATTGTAAGCTTTTCGGCAATTTACACAATAGCCATGCTTGACTACACCATTATTCTATCAGGAGGTAATTTATGGCTTACAATCATTTATTTTCACCTGTAAAGATCGGCAATGTGGAGATTCCTAACAGAATTGCACTGATGCCAATGGGTGTGCTTTCTCCCCGTATGATGAACAGGGACGGCTCCTACACAAAGGATGGAGCAGACTATTATATTGAAAGGGCGAAGGGAGGCACCGGATTGATTATTACCGGAATCGCTCCGATTCCGCCCGGAGAATTTCTTCCTTCTATTGTAAATAATCCTGCTACATATACGGAGAATACGAAATATCTGGCAGACGGCATTCACCGATATGGATCGAAAGTATTTATTATGATCTCGGCTATGTCAGGAAGAGCCGGTACTCCCGGAGGTCCGGCGGCTTCTGCACTTCCGAATGTATGGGATCCGAGAGAAATACAAAGAGAGATGACCGTAGAAGAGATCCATCAGTATGTAGAATGGTTCGCGACTGGTGCCAAGGCAGCCAAGGATGCCGGTGTCGACGGCGTCGAGATCCATGCAATTCATGAAGGATATCTGTTGGATCAGTTTGCGATTTCTTCATATAATCAGCGTACCGATGAGTATGGAGGGTCTTTAGAGAACCGTCTGCGGTTTGCGACCGAGATCGTGCGGGCCGTCAAGGATAGGTGCGGAAAGGAATTTCCTGTCTCACTGCGTTACTCTGTAAAAAGCTATACAAAAGCCTTTAACCGGGGAGCGGTTCCGGGAGAAGAGTTTGAGGAGTTTGGAAGGGATTACGAGGAAAGCAAGAAAGCAGCCAGAATGCTGCAGGATGCAGGCTATGATATGTTAGACTGCGACAATGGTACCTATGATGCATGGTATTGGCCGCATCCGCCGGTATATATGCCGAAGGCACTTAATCTGGAGGATGTTGCCCTTATTAAGAAGGAAGTGGACATCCCTGTCATCTGTGCGGGCCGCTTTGACGATCCTGATCTGGCAGACCGGTCAATTGCGGAAGGTAAAATTGATATGATGGGTATGGGCCGTCCGTTATTGGCGGATCCTGATGTGGCGAATAAGTTCAAAGAAGAAAGACTTGATGATATCCGCCCGTGTATTTCTTGTCATTTCGGCTGTCTTGCCAGAATCGTTCAGTTTGATTATGAAAAGATGGCTTTAAAGGATATCTCCTGCGCACTGAACCCGAGATGTGGAATGGAAAATCATTACAATATCAGTAAAGCAGATACGAAAAAGAAGATTGCTGTTGTTGGCGGCGGAATTGCAGGAATGGAAGCAGCAAGAGTCTGTGCGCTGCGCGGTCATGATGTCGATCTGTACGAGAAAAAAGATGTGTTAGGAGGTATCTTTATTGCGGCAGCGGCCTTTGATTTTAAAGATGACGATCGCCGCCTGATTGAATGGTATCGAAAACAGATGAAGGATACGGGCGTTCATGTTTTGTTAAATACAGAATTCAAACCGGAAGACAAGGACGGCTATGACGAAATATTTGTTGCTACAGGAGCAAGAGAAAGGAAGCTGGACACACCCGGCTTTGATCAGCCAAATGTCCGTTATGCGGTGGATGCATTGCTGAATCAGAATATTCAGGATCAGAATGTTGTCATTGTCGGTGGCGGACTGACCGGATGCGAGTTGGCATATGATCTGGCACGGAAGAATAAAAAGGTGACACTTGTAGAAACATGCCCGACCATTTTAAATGTGGAAGGATTATCCGCCTCTAATTATAACTGCCTGCTGGATCTGATGGAATTTTATAAAGTTGATATTCTTAAAAATTCCAAGGTCATCAAATATGAGGACGGTAAGGCCTATATTGAGATAGTCACATATAATGAACCCAATATCAGAGACAGGGCATTGAATCAGAGCCTTCAGGGAATCCACAGGGATGTAAAATCGGTGGAGGCTGACACCGTGATTGTATCTGTTGGTTATACTTCTAACAGAGATTTGTACGATGCGATGCAAGGGGAGCACGTACATTTATTAGGGGACGCAGAGAAGCCGTCGAATCTGATGGGATGCATCTGGTCTGCATATACGATGTGCTTAACAATCTGACGTATTGCCGGAATTATGATGAAAAGAAGGAAGATATCAAGGGCTGTAAAAAAAACCCTGAAGAAAAGTCGCTTAGACCGTGAGGTTTAAGCGACTTTTCTTTCAGGGAGTTTATGTTCACGCCAAAGCACGCATCATGGCTTAATCTTGTAGAAAGTTTCTTTAGCAAGATGACAAAGCAGATGCTGAAAAATATACGGGTCAAAGCAAAGGATGAACTGGTGACCCGAATCTACAAATATTTTGATGAGATCAATGAAACTCCAGTAGTGTACCATTGAACATGGAATCTGGACGATATTGATGCGTTTGAAACTGTGGTTACTGAAACATTTTTAAAAAGTGTAGCTAATTAAAAAGTGCTGTACTAGTGTTTTGTCACTAGGGCTTTAAGAAATAAAAATGCATTGAAAATAATTTGACAAACTTATGGAAAATATAGACTGTACATAGTATAGTATAGATAGGGCAAACTTAAGATTAATATTATAGAAAGGAGATTTATGAATGCTGAAAAATAAAGTGGCGGTAATTACCGGAGGGACTCGTGGTATCGGATACGCAATTGTAAAGAAATTTCTGGAAAATGGGGCGAAAGTAGTATTGTTTGGTTCCCGTCAGGAGACAGTGGACAAGGCACTTGCGGCTTTAAAGGAGGAGAATCCGGAATGGGAAGTATCCGGGGCATGGCCGAATTTGAGTGATGCCGATGAAGTAGCAAAAGAGATTGAAAAAGCAAAAGAAAAGTACGGAAGAATCGATATTTTGGTCAATAATGCCGGCATTTCTGACAGTACAAAAATTGACGATTATACTTCTGAGAAATTTGCGAAGATCATGCAGCTGAATGTCAATGCGATTATGAACGGTGTGATGCCGGCTGTAAAGATTATGAAAGAGCAGGGCGGAGGTGTAATTCTGAATACCAGCTCTATGGTTAGTATCTGCGGACAGCCGGGGGGAGTTGCATATCCGACCAGCAAATCAGCAGTAAACGGACTTACCTGGTCTCTGGCAAGAGAATTAGGCCCAAGCCATATCCGTGTAAATGCGGTAGCGCCTGGGATTACGAACACCGATATGGTGGCAGCGCTTCCGGAGCAGATGATCCAGCCGCTCATCAATGCGATTCCGCTTCGTCGCGTAGGAGAAGCAGAGGACATTGCAAATGCATTCTTATTCCTGGCAAGTGATATGGCAAGTTATGTGACTGGCGAGATCTTGTCCGTTGATGGTGCAATGAGAACCTAAGTCCCAAATAGCTGTGCGAGGGAAAAAGAATGAAAGGAGTGCAGCGTTTTGGATGTTCATGGATGATACCAAAAACGGCGGAAAAGCCGAAAGATTTAAGAAGGAAAAGAGGTGCTGCCGGTGTATAATCCTCAACTTGAAACTTTTATCCGTGTGGCGGATGCCGGGAGTTTTAATAAAGCTGCGAAACTGTGCGGGTTTTGAAATTTCCAGACAGCCGATTTGCTGCGCGGTTTCCATCCACCATCGCCTTGCTGATAAAAACCGCCTAACCATTCAGGATTTATATGGAGAACGGCTGATGTTGATGCACCGAAACTGGAGCCATTATGTGGATGTGCTTCGGGATGACATCTGGCAGAATCACAATCAGATTCAGATTGTGGATTTTGACTTTTACAGTGTGGACGTATTCAACCGCTGTGAAAACAGTAATGATGTGCTGATGGCAGTCTGGGCATGGGATAATGTGCATCCTCTGTTAAAAGTGATTCCCGTGGAATGGAACCATTCCATCCCTTATGGACTGCTTCACTCTCCGACACCATCGGAAACAGTAAAACGCTTTCTGTCGGCAATCCAAACGGTACTTCACTAATAGAGCGGATTTTTACATACAACCTTTGGGTATAAACGGATGAACGAATCGAGACTTCTGCGGAAGCCTCGATTTTTTTACTTTATAGTGCACACGGGCGCGGAGCGGAAGGATGCAGCAAGAACTGCCCGTACTCGGCGCAAGCGAGTAGGGGAAGAAGAAGCTTCCGCATTCTGGCAAAGGCAGGTGTAACATAAAGGTATTGTTTTTAAGAGAAGCCCATAAATCGAGGGTTCGCAATTGTTTTCGGGATTAATTTGTGGTAATATAAGACCAATAACTTAAATGATGTGTTTTACGAAAAGCATGGAATAGTATGTGGAGAGCACAATGAGAGACAAACAGAACACAAGAAAGATAGATAAGGGATTTTCCCTGCTGATTTCTATTATTTTGGTATTTTGCATATTGGGAGCGGTAGTATTTTCCGTATCGAGGAAAATTTCTGTGGAGATGTCGGAGTCGGCAATTCAGAATCTGGGCGAGAGTTTGGACCTGATTAAGAGTACGATTGAGGCAATCCTGAATAAAGAGGCGGAATTCCAGAAACTGATGGCGCAGGAGATTGCGTCGGCGGAGAATCCTGAGGAACAGCTGCGTTTCTATGGCGGCAGTCAGACGATGACGAAGGTTTCCATGATACGTGTGGGAGAGACAGAGGGAATCTCTGATAACGGCGAAGTATTTACGGAGGAGGAACTGGACTTTTCCGCCGGCGGAACGGTAGACGGCGTGGCGGTTTCACAGTCATACCTGAACTATATGGGTACGTGGGCATATACTATGAAATGTCCTGTTATAAAGGATGGAGAGGAAGTTGCTATGCTCTATGTGGAATATATCTATGATTCCATAGACAGCTCTCTTCCGAACGGATTCTATAATAAGAAAGCTATGCTGTATATTATGGATGCGGAGACGGAGCGTCTTGTCCTGAAACCCAAGGGAATGGGAGAGCGGGATGCGGGGCACCTGAACCTGAAAGATTTCTATCGGGCAAATGATATTCAGGAAGAAGGGCTTCTAGAAGAGGTGGATGCCTGCCTGAGAGAAAGCAGGGATATTATGTTCAACCATGATATCCGGGGAAAAAAGGCACTGAACTATATGTGGTCAGTGAACGGCGGAACCATTTACCTGATCGGTTATGTGCCAATCGAGGCGATCCAGCAGGAAGGGACGACAGTCAATAAAAATATCTTTATCGTGGTGGCTGTGATGCTGATTGCGTTTTTTCTGTGCTGTGTGATATATTATTTTAACCAGAGACAGCAGATCCGGATTCGAAAG
The DNA here is from genome assembly GCA_021770785.1 of Lachnospiraceae bacterium. Classification (GTDB taxonomy): domain Bacteria; phylum Bacillota; class Clostridia; order Lachnospirales; family Lachnospiraceae; genus Roseburia. The sequence goes on along the minus strand of JAETQH010000040.1, from coordinate 5,608 downwards.
GAGCAGGAGGCGGAGCGGGAGCTTCACAACAGACAGCTGGCAGAGGCGCTTCAGGCGGCACAGGCCGCAAGCAATTCCAAGACGATGTTTCTTTCGAATATGTCCCATGATATCCGGACGCCGATGAATGCAGTGCTCGGCTTCACCATGTTGTTAGACAGAGACGCGGATAACCCGGATAAGGTGAGGGAGTACACGAAGAAGATCATGGCGTCCGGACAGCATCTGCTGAGCCTGATCAATGATATTTTGGATGTTTCTAAGATCGAGAGCGGTAAGGTGGTGCTCTCGGTGGAGGAGTTTACCTTAAACGACCTGGTGTCATCCGTGGATGCGATCATCCGCCCCATGGCAAAGGCTAAGGAACAGAAATTTTACGTGACGGTGACCGGTGTGAAGCATGAACGTCTGCTGGGGGATGAGATGCGGGTTAATCAGGTTCTGCTCAATTTGCTTTCCAATGCAGTGAAGTATACGCCGGCAGGCGGCAACATCTGGTTTAGGATTATTGGGTTAAAACAGCGTTCCAGCCAGTTTGAACATATAAAGATAGAAGTGGAGGACGACGGGTACGGCATGACGCCGGAATATCTGAAGACGATCTTCGACGCATTTACCAGGGCGGAGAACAGCACCACAAATAAGGTGCAGGGAACCGGACTTGGCATGGCGATCACGAAAAATATCGTGGGACTCATGGGCGGCACGATTGATGTTTCCAGCGAGTTGGATAAGGGAAGCCTTTTCCGGGTAGATCTGGAATTCCGGATACCGGAGGGGCAGGCAGACAGACAGTTCTGGAAGGAAAGCGGGATTTCCAGAATGCTGGTGGTTGATAGCGATGCACTAAGCGGGGAGAACATTCAGACGCTCATGCAGGATATGGATGTGGCTGTGGATACGGTGCAGAGCATGGAAGAGGCTGTGCGGCTGCTGCAGGCTTCTGATATTGGCGGCAAGGAATATCAACTCATTCTGGTAGATTGGGATATACCAGGTCTGGATGCCCGGCAGGCGGCGGAGAAGATCAGGCAGCTCACACCGGGGGCGCCGCTCCTGTTTGTTACGGAATATGAGGAAGAGGAAGAAGTCCAGGCGCCTCCTGTGGAAATGACAGGAATTATGCCGAAGCCGTTTTTCGTATCTGCATTGAAAGAAAAGGTGATGAAGATACAGAATGGCGGCAGGGAGCAGCAGGAGAGCCGGAAAGCGGAGACCGACAGTATGGAGGGACTGAATTTCCTGGCTGCGGAGGATAATGAGATCAATGCGGAGATTCTGAAGGAAGTTTTATCCATAGAAAATGCTACCTGCGAAATTGTAGAAAACGGGCAGTTAGCGGTGGAACGTTTTGCGGCCTCTGCTGAGGGAGAGTTCGATGCAATCCTGATGGATGTACAGATGCCGGTGATGAACGGCTATGAGGCGACGAAAGCAATACGGGCCCTGAACCGTGGGGACGCAGGTGAAATCCCGATCATAGCCATGACGGCCAATGCATTTGCGGAGGATGAGAAAGAGGCGCTTAGATCCGGTATGAACGTTCATTTAACCAAGCCTGTTGATGTGGAATTACTATGGCAGATCATAAGGCAGTATGTGATAAAAAAGTAGGAGGGGAACGTAATATGAATCGTAAAAGTAAGGGAATGCCCATAAAAGCGGCGGCAGCCTTTCTGATATGCACTGTTGTGCTTGTGGCGGCAGCCTGTGGGAAAAAGGAAAATACCAATAATCTGCTTTCGGGGGAAGAGGATACGAAAAAGGTTGTGAGTATGTTCAGTCCCATGGAGAAAACGGAGGCGGACACAGTCAATACTGCAAGAAGTGCGACGGATAAAACGGTCATTATGGCGGAAGAGAGACTGGGGCTCAGAGTGGATTATGTGACTTATACGGCCGAAGATTATCAGGATAAAACCTATGATGACGTGACGCTTGACAGGGCGCGTAGCAATATGGACGATATCTATCTGCTCAATCCTGATACCATAAAGGCATTGGGAGAGGAAGGAAAGTTGATGGATCTGTCGGAACTCGCATGTGTCGACAATCTGAGGGATGTGGTAAAGACGGCGAATGTTGTTGACGGAAAGCTGGTCGCAATTCCGCAGGAGGTGGTAGCTTACGGGTTGTTTATCAATAAGGATATGTTTGATCAGTACGAACTAGAACTGCCGGAGACACCGGAGGAATTTCTGGAATGCTGCAGGGTGTTCAAAGAAAACGGAATTGAAACGCCGGTAGGAGCCAACAGGTGGTGGCTGGAGACTTTCGTGCTGGCACAGGCTTATGCGGATTTGTACAACGGTGGGAATACGGAGGCGGAAATTGAGGCTTTAAACAGTGGAAAAAGCAAGTACAGTGATTATATGCGCCCGGGTTTCGAGTTCCTGCAGGAGATGATCGACAAGGGGTATATTGATGCCGATAAGGCATACGTGAGTGAAGCGATTGAAGGGGAAGGCGCCGATTTTCTGGCACAGAAGACACCGATCGTAATGGCTTACTGGGGAGCAGCAAATACGGATACCGCCTATGGTAATCCGGACTTTGAGATGCTGGTCATCGGATTTCCCAGTACCAGAGGGCAGATGCCGGTAATGCCAATGACTGGTTTCAGTATCGGTGCGGAGGCGGAGCATGCGGAAGACGCTTTGCAGGTGTTGGATATTATGCTATCCGATGAGGCTCTCCAGGTCTATGCGGAGACCAATAAAGTCATCTCGCCGTCAAAGAATGTGGAAGTGGAATGCATTCCGGCCCTGAAGCCGTTGAATGACAGGATTCAGTCCAATATCTATGTTCTCGGTGCTAACGCAAACATGGAGCTGGAACAGTGGGGCAACACCTGCCTTATCGTGCGGGAATTATTGAACGGTGCTACAGTGGATGAGTGCATGGCTGAATTTGACAGGCTGCAGGAGGAAACGCTGAAACAATAACAGAGTGTTAATTAATGAAGAATAGAATGTTTTTAGATACAACCTTTGGGTATAAACTAATGAACGAATCGAGACTTCTGCGGAAGTCTCGATTTTTTTATACTATAGGTAACAAAAGACAATGCAAACGGGGCCGGGGCATGACTTCGGGCTGGGAACCGGTACGGTTGCAGAAGGATGGATCGATGAGGCAATCGCATTCCGGCAAAGGCAAGTGTAACATAGAGGTATTATTTTCAAGAGGATAAGGAGAACGAAGATGAACAACTTTATTTTTGAAAATGCGACGAAAGTTTATTTTGGAAAGGGCTGTGTCAAGGAATATCTGGCCTGCCTTTCCGGCCATTACGGACAGACCGTCATGCTGGCTTATGGAGGCGGTTCTGTTAAGAAGAACGGCATTTATGACGAGGTAGTGGCCTGCCTGCAAAAAGCCGGGCAAACAATTGTGGAATTTTCCGGCATTGAGGCAAAACCTACCTATGTCAAGGTGCTGGAGGGGGCAAAGCTGGCCCGGGAAAACAAGGTGGACCTGATTCTCGCCGTGGGCGGCGGCAGCGTCATGGATTGTTGTAAGGCGATTTCTATGGCGGCGGTTTATGACGGCGACATTTGGGCAGATTTCTGGGCAAGACCTGGTGTCATTGAGTTTGAACCGCTTCCTCTGGGTGTCATCGTCACGGTGGCCGGAACCGGCAGTGAGATGAATGGCGGCGCGGTCATCACCAACGAGGAACGGAAAGTAAAACCGGGCGGGACTATCCCAAGTGCAATGCCAGATTTGCGCTGATGGACCCCACCTATACTTACAGCGTTCCGAAAAAGCAGATGGTGTCCGGCGGATTCGACATTCTGTCCCACATCATGGAGACCTATTTCAGCGAACCGGACGGGGGCAATGTGTCGGATGACATTTCGGAGGCGCTTATGCGGGGCGTGATTCGGGACCTGCGGGCGGCGGTCCAAAACCCGGAGGATTACACTGCCAGGAGTAATCTGATGTGGGAGTCCACCATGGCGGAAAACCGTGTCATTAAGCTGGGTAAACGGATGGATTTCGAGTGCCACCAGATGGAGCATCAGCTTGGGGCTTACACCAACTGCAATCACGGCGCGGGGCTCGCGGTGCTGCATCCGGTTTACTACCGCCATATTTATAAGGAGGGATTGACTAAATTCCAAAAGTTCGCTGTGAATGTGTGGGGCATCTCCCCGTCGGGCAAAACCGGGGAAGAACTGGCCTGTGCCGGTGTGGAGGCACTAGCGGACTTCATCAAGGAGATCGGACTTCCCACTACTCTGAGGGAATTGGGGGTAAATGAATCTACCGACTTGAAGGCCATCGCGGATTCCTGCAATCTGGCTCCCGGCAGCTATAAGAAAATGACCCATGAAGAAATCCTGAATATTTTTCAGGAATGCTATTAAACACAAATGCTTTGAGGCAACCAGACTGTCTAAAAAGACAGATAAAATAGAAAAGAAAGCGAAAGTAGAAAGCGCTGAACTTCTGACGAAAGCAGTGGGAACCGGAAACTGGATGGAGGGTATCAGATTTTCGTCTGGCGTTTCAGAGGCGGATGTTTGGATATGGCATGGATGCTTTGCAAAAAGCCCTACATTGTACCGATTCCCGGTACCCGCAAGCCGGAACGCCTGGCAGAAAACCAGAGAGCTACAGATGTGATACTGCCTGCCATTGACCCGAATGCATTTAAAGATGCCGCTGACAGCGTTCAGGTAATTTGTACCAGCCGCTATGCAGCGCTGGCTGCCTGCTGTGCGGGAGTACAGAATATAGTGCTGATTGGGAATGAGGCATTTAGTGGGCAGTCGGGATTGACCGGGATACTTCGGATTCCTGATACGGTTATGGAAATTGGAGAGTACTGTTTTCAATTTTGTGGCGGCCTGACAGGGATAAAACTGCCGGAAAACCTTAAGCTTATGGGACAGGGTGCGTTTAAGTTGTGCGGGAGTCTTACCGGGACACGGTACATTCCGGAAACCAAGAAGGTTAAGATTACTGCTAAGGCAACAGATGGAAGTAATATAATTGACCTATAAATAAAAGAAGCCGAGGTAGTATTACGGTTTTAAAATGAACCAGGGTATCATTATTTTCTCAAATTTACGAAAGAGGAGAAGGATATGCAGCAGATATATGTAAAGTTTAACAGCGTAGATCAAGTGAATCAGTTTGTAAATTTAATTGACCAGTTTGATGTGAACTTTGAGCTGGGTTTAGGAAGGCGAACGGTGGATGCGAAATCTATAATGGGAATTCTTGCAATGGATTTATCACAACCTCTGATACTTAGATATGATTCGGATGATTACAGGATTAAGGAGAGCATCAGTTCATTATTGTTTGAAAAATAATTTCAACCAGAATAAGTAAAAATAGGAGGAAAAACGAGGGAATACACAACTTTGAACAATGGAGTAAAAATGCCAATGGCAGGTATCGGAACTTTCCTGTTAAGCCCGGATGAAGCAGAGGCTTCTGTGACCAGTGCTTTGCAGGCAGGCTAGAGGCGGTGATCGAGTGAAAGTGCCCGGATAAGAGATGTGACACCTAAAAAGTCACACCGGACTAGCAGGGCAGAAACGATAACAAGGAACCATTCGTAGGTTCTGGTCCTTGAAAAGCAAGAGCGGAA
>JAETQH010000039.1 GCA_021770785.1 Lachnospiraceae bacterium | reverse complement strand
TGCTTGACTATTATCTGATAGTCTGTGAAAACTAAGGAACCGCCGTGTACGGAACCGTACGCACGGTGGTGTGAGAGGTCGGCTAATCAACTAATGGTTAGCCTCCTACTCGATTGTGTATTTTTACATATCTAAAAATATGACACCTTATTAAAAAACGATGGATTTTTTTCCCGCCGGAAAAACAGTTTAATTAAGATATGAAAACAGCATGTGCCAGAGGAAAATGCCGGAAATTTCCTCTTTGGCAGGAAATACAAAAATCAGGATAAAGGAGTGGAAAAATGTCTGGATATGAGTTTATAGACGGAAAAGGAACCTTTGTGTTAGAGCAGCCGGAAAATACCAGTTATCTCTATTTCCCCATTGCAGGGGAAGAGGGGCTGAAGGGAGCGGTTACCCCGAATCTGGGCGGGGATTTAAAGACAGACCAGAACCATTTTGTCTTGCAGCCGGTCAGCGCCGAGGAATTACATAACAATAAATCCACCAGAAATTTCTGGCTTTGTATGGAGCAGGGCGGCAGCTGGTCCGTGACCGGAGCATCCGCACAGGCGCAGGCAGAAAAATTTACGGCAATGCAGGAGGAAAGCAGCCTTAAGGCGGGATTGATGTGGCAGGAGCTGCGCCGCAGTTCCCAAAAACATCAGCTGGAGGCAAAAGTGACCTCCTTTATCCCCGCGAAGGGTCAGAATGTGGAGGTCATGCAGGTGGAAATCACAAATGCCGGACGCATGGCAGCCACCTTTACCCCGGTGGCAGCAATCCCCCTTTACGGACGAAGTGCAGACAATATCAGGGACCACCGCCACGTAACCTCCCTGCTGCACCGGATTACCACCACGGATTATGGCGTAGAAGTCACGCCGACTCTGTCTTTTGATGAGAGGGGCCATCAGAAAAATGATACCACTTACTATGTCTGCGGTATCACCGGAAAAGGAGAAGCCCCAGAAAGCTTTTATCCGGTGGTGGAGGATTTTATCGGAGAGGGAGGAAGCTTTGAGCGTCCTGAGGCAGTGGCAAAGCAGTTACCGGGAGTAGAGAAGGGAACCACGGCGGAGGGATTAGAAGCCTTAGGAGGTATCCGTTTTTCAAAGACCACCCTGCAGCCGGAGGAGAAGGTTTCCTATACGGTTTTAATAGGACTTACCAGAGACAGAACAGAAATCGAAAAAACAGTGGAAGCCTTTCAGACCGCAGAACAGACCGCAAAAATCTTAGAGGAAACAAAGCAGTACTGGCTGTCTAGCAACAATGTCAGCTATCACACCGGAGACGAGATTTTTGATAATTTCATGTATTGGGTAAATTTTCAGCCCATGCTGCGGCGGATTTACGGCTGCTCCTTTTTGCCCCACCACGATTACGGAAAAGGCGGAAGAGGCTGGCGCGATTTGTGGCAGGACTGTCTTGCGCTCCTTGTGATGGAGCCGGATAACGTGCGGGAAATGCTGTTAAATAACTTTGCCGGAGTGCGGATGGACGGTAGCAACGCCACCATCATTGGAAATAAACCCGGCGAATTTATCGCAGACCGCAATAACATCACAAGAGTCTGGATGGACCATGGCTTCTGGCCCTTCCTCACCACAAAACTCTACATAGACCAGACAGGTGACTGGCAGATTTTACTGGAAAAACAAAACTATTTTAAAGACAAACAGGTGTGCCGGGGAACAGGAACCGACGAAAAATGGAAACCGGAGGACGGAACCCTCCAGAGAGATTCCGAAAACCGTGTGGCAGAGGGTACCATATTAGAACATCTGCTGTTACAAAACCTGACCGCCTTTTATGAAACCGGAGAACACAACCATTTCAGACTGCGGGGCGCCGACTGGAACGACGCTCTGGATATGGCGGAGGAACAGGGAGAGAGCGTGGCATTCACCGCCGCCTACAGCGGAAACCTGAAAGCCTTAGCAGAACTGCTGAGATATCTGGATAAAAACGGCGTAGAGAACATAACACTGGCGGAAGAAATCACCCTGCTCTTACAGCAGGAGCCTTCCATTTACAATGCTTCTAAAGAGAAAAACCGGATATTACAGCGCTACATGGCATCCTGTATCCATGAAATATCAGGAAGAAAAACAGAAATTTCCTGTAGGAAAGCAGCCGACACCTTAGACACCATGGCAGAGTGGATTTGGGAGCATATCCGCAAAACCGAATGGGTGGGTGACAATAATGGCAGACACTGGTTCAACAGCTATTATGACAATCACGGCAACAAAGTCGAGGGAATACAAGACGGCAGCGTCCGCATGATGCTCACCGGACAGGTATTTGCCATTATGTCAGGAACTGCCACAGAAGAACAGACTGCAGAAATCACAAAAGCAGCCGACGCCTATCTCTATAAAAAAGAAGCAGGCGGCTACCGCCTCAATACAGATTTCGGCGAATTAAAAACCGACCTCGGAAGAATGTTCGGCTTCGCCTACGGCCAGAAAGAAAACGGAGCCGTCTTTTCCCATATGACCGTCATGTACGGAAACGCCCTCTATCAGAGAGGCTTTGTCAGGGAAGGCTACAAAGCCCTGCACACTTTATATGAGCAGTCAGCAGACTTTGAACGCAGCCGTATCTACCCCGGCATTCCGGAATACTTTAACGCCAAAGGCAGAGGCATGTACCACTACCTCACCGGAGCCGCCAGCTGGCTCATGCTCACCGTAGTCCGGCAAATGTTCGGCATCCGCGGAGATCTCGGCAGCCTTTTATTAGCCCCCAAACTTCTGGCAAGCCAGTTTGATGCCATGGGCAGAGCAGAAATCACCCTAACCTTCGCTGGACGAACCTTCCATATTGTCTACGAGAATCTGTCCGGAAAAGACTACGGTGAATACCATATAGACCAGGTTCTCCTAAACGGAGCCGCCCAAGAAACTCTAATAAAAAGAGAACATATCCTCTCACTGCCAGAAGAAAAAGTACATGAAATAAAAGTAATATTAAAATAAGGCTATTAAATAGCTATCTAGGATTTTAGAGAGGATAAAAAACATTAAAGTAAAGAGTTACACAGAGAAAAACAGCCGGGAAGCGCAGGCGTCCTTTTCTCAATAACCTTACCCCAATAATTTATTTATCCAAGGAGGACCATTTTATGACCAAAACATTCACCATAAAAAACTACGCTAAAAAATCCACATTCTCCAGCTTCCTCCCCGGCATTTCCGGCGTCCACGGCATCCCCATCTGGTGCTATTACGTCAACCGCGGCCAGGGCGTCGTAAGCTTCGGAGTGGAGGACAAAGACCATGCTATCATGGAATTTTATCCCGCACATCAGGCATACCAGAACGTAAAAAGAACCGGTTTCCGCACCTTCATCAAAAAAGACGGCTATTACTTAGAAATCTTCCAGAAGGAAGACAAACCCCACTCTATGGAAATCGGAATGAATACCTTCACCATACGGGAAAAAGACGAAGTCAACCATCTGGACACGGAAATCACCTACTTCACCCTGCCCGGCGAAAACGTAGGTGCACTGGTACGAAAAATTACCATTACCAACACAGATACCTACGACTGCGAATTAGAAATCCTAGACGGAATGCCCGCCTGCATCCCTTACGGCGTAGATGCCGCAAGCATTAAGGAAATGGGGCAGACCTCAAAAGCCTGGATGCAGGTAGAAGATGAAAAAACCAATGTCCCCTATTACCGCGTACGTGTCAGCATGGCGGACACCGCCGCAGTCTCTGAGGTGGAGGGAGGAAACTTTTCCTTCGCCTGTCTCGCAGACGGAGAAAAATTAAAAGCCATTGTTGACCCGGATGCAGTGTTCGGCTATGACAACAGCTTAGAAAAGGCAGTGGGATTTTTAGAGCGGAGCGCAGAGGAATTGACGGAATACCCCCAGGTGACGGCAAATCAGCTGCCCTGCAGCTTCTTCGTGACAAAGCAGCCTCTTGCCGCAAAGAAGAGCATGACGATTTATGAAGTCATCGGACAGGTGGAAAATAAGGACGTCTTACATAAATTTTTACAGAAAAAATTTGACGAAACATATTTTGACAAGAAATTTATAGAGGCAGTGAATTTGACAGAAGAATTGTGCAGAGGCATCGAAACCCACACGGGAGACGAACGCTTTGATACCTACTGCAAATATACCTATCTGGACAATCTGCTGCGGGGTGGCTATCCCACAAAGCTGACGAAGGATAAGGTTTTTTATCTCTATTCCAGAAAACACGGCGATTTAGAGCGGGATTACAATTATTTCTGCATGTTGCCGGAATTTTATACCCAGGGAAACGGAAACTTCCGGGATGTCAATCAGAACCGCCGCCTGGATACGGTATTTCACCCCTTTGTGGGAGATAAAAATATCAAAATGTTCTACAGCCTGATACAGCTTGACGGGTATAACCCTCTTGCAGTGGAGAAGGTTACTTATCAGTTAAAGCAGGAGCAGGCGGAAAAGCTACCTCTTCCGGATAAAGTACAGCAGTCATTTACCAGGCCTTTTACACCGGGAGAGGGCTATCGCAGATTAGAGCAGGCCGGTGTGCAGGAAGAAGAGAGACAAAATTTATTTGAGCGGATTTTAGAACAGGCAGAGGAAACCGTAAACGGCAATTTCGGAGAAGGATACTGGTGTGACCACTGGACCTACAATCTGGATTTAATCGAAAATTATCTGGCGGTGTTTCCGGAGCGGGAGAAGGAACTGCTGTATGACGGGTCCTACACTTGGTTTTTATCCCAGATAAACATCAACCGGAGAGCGAAGCGTTACGTGAAAACCCCTGCGGGCATCCGCCAGTATCACGCCTTAGCGGAGGAAAGCCGCCGGGACAAAAAACTTAACAATGACAGCGCTTGCAATGGAAATTCCTGCAATGGTACGGAGAAGCTGGTAAGGGCTTCTGACGGAGAAATTCTTTATGCCACATTGATGGAAAAATTACTGTTATTGTGTACGACGAAATATGCCACATTAGATTCCTATGGCATGGGAATCGAGATGGAGGGCGGCAAGCCGGGCTGGTATGATGCCTTAAACGGAATGCCGGGGATTTTCGGCTCTTCTATGGCAGAAACTTGTGAGCTTGGCAGAATGTTAGCCTATACCATCGGGGCACTGGAAAGATATGACTGTGAAGTAGAGGTATTAGAAGAGATTGCCGGTTTGATAAAAGCCTTGGATACCATTACAGAAGAAGAAAAAGAGGATTTACTGAAAGAGGAAAAAGTCATGAGCTTCTGGAATCGTATCAATGATGCAAAGGAAGCATACCGTGAAAAAACATTTGAGGGAGTTTTTGGCAGAAAAGCCGTATTTTCTTCCGGAGAATTAGCAGAGATTTTAAAGAAATGGGAGACCGTGGTAAATGCAGGAATTGCAAAGGCATACCGCTTTGGGGAGGAAATTTTCCCGACCTACTTTACCTACGAAGTGACGGACTATGAGGAGCGGGGAGACGGAATCGTGGCGAAAGACTTTGCCGTAAAACCGGTACCTTATTTTCTGGAAGGTCCGGTGCGTTACCTGAAATTAGACAGGGAAACGGAGCAGAAGCAAAAGCTTTATCGGGAAGTAAAAGACAGCGATTTATATGACGGAAAGCTGTGCATGTATAAGGTAAATGCCGATTTGGCTTCCGGTTCCTATGAATTGGGACGGGCAAGGGCGTTTACGCCGGGATGGTTAGAAAACGAATCTGTCTGGCTGCACATGGAGTATAAATATTTGCTGGAATTATTAAAATCCGAAATGTATGAAGAGTTTTTTGCAGATTTTAAGAAAGCGGCAATCCCGTTTCTGGATGCGGAGCAGTACGGAAGAAGTATTTATGAAAATTCTTCCTTTATTGCCAGCAGCGCCAATCCTAATCAGGCATACCACGGGAAAGGCTTTGTGGCGAGGCTCAGCGGCTCCACCGTGGAATTTTTGCAGATGTGGCAGATTATGATGTTTGGGAAACAGCCCTTTGCCCTTTTGGATGGAAAACTGTCGCTGCAATTATCCCCGGCGCTGCCGGAGTACCTCATTGGTGAGGAAAAACAGGTGACAGCCATGTTTTTAAGTAAAATTCCGGTGACGTACCATGTGGATGAGAAAAAGGCTTATCTGCCGGGGCAGTACCGGGTGGAATCGGTGGATGTGGTATATGAAAAGGGCAGCCATTATACCATTACCGGAGGTGTTATCAGCGGGAAACTGGCGGAGGACATCCGGGAACAGAAGGTGTCTGCTATCCACGTGAAGTTAAGGAGCAGATGATTGCGGAATCAGATTTGCAGGTACAGGCAGAAAACGGGAATATGAGGGAAAAAAGTAAAACCATGGAGGAACAGAAAATATGAAAGTAATTACAACAGATTTCTCAAAGGGAAAGTTCTGGGAAGAGACAGAAGTAAAAAAAGAAAAAACGGAGGACTGCATGAAGGTGGTCAATGTCTATCCCCATCATAAGGACCAGGCGGTGAGAGGCTTTGGCGGTGCGTTTACGGAGGCAAGCGCCCACAATTATGCGGCGCTTGATGACGCAGAAAAGAAAAAAGTCATAGAAGGATATTTCGGGGAGACGGGGCTGGCCTACCGCATGGGAAGAATTACGGTTCACAGCTGTGACTTCGGTCTTGGAAATTACACGTATCTGGAGGGGGAGGACGAGAGCCTTGCAAGTTTTTCCTTAGAGCATGACAGGAAAGAGATTCTGCCTATGCTGCAGGAGGCCATGGAGGCTGCGGGAGAACCCATGGAATTTCTTGCTTCTCCCTGGTCACCGCCTGCTTTTATGAAATCCAACGGAGAGATGAACCACGGAGGAACCTTGAAAAAGGAGTATTACCAGAGCTGGGCGGATTATATTGTGAGGTTCTTAAAGGCCTATGAGGAGGAGGGAGTCTATATCCGCTGCCTTACGGTGCAGAATGAGCCGGAGGCGGTACAGACCTGGGATTCCTGTACCTACAGCGCAGAAGAGGAAGGAAATTTTGTGAAGGACTATTTAGGCCCCGCATTACAGAAGGCAGGATTATCTGACCGGGAAATCTTTATCTGGGACCACAACAAGGAGGCGCTGCTTGAGCGGGTGGAAAGGACCATGGCACAGGGAAATGCCGCAGATTATATCCGGGGGGCAGCCATGCACTGGTATACCGGAGACCACTTTGAGGCACTTCATTTGGTTCGGAAAGAGTTTCCCGGCTTAGAGCTGCTTTTTACGGAAGGATGTGTGGAATATTCCAGATTTTCAGAAGATGACCAGGTGATGCAGGCGGAGATGTACGCCCATGATATTCTGGGAAATCTGAATGGCGGTATCAGCGGATATTTCGATTGGAATTTGCTGTTAGACGACATGGGAGGCCCGAACCATGTGGGAAATTTCTGTGCAGCCCCTATGATGTATAAAAAAGGCACCAAAGAGGTGGAAAAGAGGCTGAGCTATTATTATATCGGGCACTTCAGCCGTTATATTGTCCCGGGCAGCGTCCGGATTGGAACAACAAGGTATACCGATAAAATCGAGGTAACGGCATTTTTGACACCGGAGCAGGAGAGGGTTGTTGTGCTGCTGAATAAATCGGAGGAGGATGTAACTGTGACCCTGCGGGAGAACGGAGAGGGCTGTCAGCTTTTCTTAGATGCACATTCTATTGTCACAGTGTGCTATCACTAAAAAACAGAAACTAAAAAAAGAACACCTTTTTGAAAAAAGCGTCATTATACGGCGCTTTTTTCTTTTCTATAATAAAAGCTACAAAGAAACAAGGAAACAATCATAAATGTTTCAGAAAAAAAGGAGGATATTTTTATGAATTGGAAAAAAGCAGTATCAGTATTACTTGTCAGTGCAATGGCACTCTCCATTACAGCATGTGGAAATGGTGGAAATACAACCACATCTAATGCAGACGGGGCGGGAAAGAATGAGGCAGCAGAAAACGGTGCCGCAGCAGGTACGGAAAGTGAAGGAGGTACAGACGGTGCAGCTGCAACCGGTGAGAAACTGGTGGTATGGACCTTATCCAATGACCTGATTGATTTTGGAGAAAGATATCAGGAGCAGACAGGCGTTACGGTAGAAACAGTGGTAATTGAGCCGGCAAATTATCCGACAAAGGTTCAGACCGCATTGTTAGCAGGGGAGAAAGAGCCGGATATCATCGTCGGAGAACCGAAAATGCTGGAAGATTTCTATGACGCAGGATTTTTTGAGGATTTAGACCAGTATGGCGCACAGGATTATGCAGACCAGATTGTAGACTATGTCTGGGAAGTAGGACAGTCTGAGGACGGCGTACAGAGAGCAATTTCCTATCAGATTACACCGGCAGGTATCTATTATAGAAGAGATATTGCTAAGGAAGTATTTGGTACAGATGATCCGGAAGAGGTGGGAAAACTCTTTGCAGATTATCCGACCATTTTAGAGACCGCAGATAAATTAAAAAATGCAGGCTACCGTATTTTCTCATCAGACGCTGAAATGAATGTATTTTCCGGTGACTCTGCCTGGGTAGTAGACGGAACCTTAAATGTATCAGAGGCAAGATACGAGTACATGGATTTATGTGTACAGCTTTATCAGGACGGATTGACAGCATATGCAAACCAGTGGTCTACTCCATGGTATCAGGCAATGGCAGGCGAGGTACCCATCCTTACCGCGGATATCCAGAACTACGCTGACGACTCTGTCGATGTATGGGATGCGGAAGCATTTGAAGAAGCAACAAAGGACATGATGAAAACAGAAGTATTTGCTTTTGGACTTCCTTCCTGGGGTGTACTGACCATGAGAGATAACGTAAAAGATACTTCCGGTTTATGGGGAGTTTGTTCAGGCCCGGCTTCCGGTTTTGACGGTGGTACATACATCGGTATTTCTTCCCAGTCTGAGAAAAAAGACCTTGCATGGGATTTCGTGAAATTCTGTACCTTAAACGAAGAAACTGCTGACTGGTGGATTGAGTTCTCCCAGGGTGATACGGTTTCCTTAAAATCTGCTCTTGAAAAACACAAAGACGATGCAAATGAGATTTATGGCGGTGAGAAATTATACCAGTTCTGGTTAGAGCAGGCTAAGACCATTGATACTTCTAAAGTTACAAGATACGATCAGGCAATCGGTGACGCATGGGGAAATGCTATTTCTGCTGTTAAGACAGGTGAAAAGACCAAAGAGGAAGCAGTGGCAGAGTTTTATGACAAGATTGAATCAACTTACCCGGATATTACCGTAAACAGAGAATAAGTAAGAGCAATGAAACGGAATAGCCGAAGACCCGCACTTGCGGGTCTGACGGTTATCCGATAGTGGAAGCAAGGGACATTGGAACCAATGTCCGAAGATGAGGAAAGGGCATGGTTTATTATGGAAACGAAAAAAAAGAAAATAAAAAACTATAATAACGCAGGTTACTATTTTGTAGCGCCGTTTGTTATCGTATTTTTGATTTTTAGCGTTTATCCGGTAATAAGGACGTTGTATTTTAGTTTTACAAATGCGAAAATTGCCGGAGTCGGGGAAATAAGCTGGGTGTGGTTTGACAACTATAAGCGGGTCTTAACAGACAAATTTTTCTGGAGAGCATTATGGAATACGGTAAGAATCTGGGGAGTAAATATCGTGTTGCAGCTTGGACTGGCGTTTTTACTCATGATGGTATTCAGCGATGTGAAATATAAGATGCGCGGGCTTGGCGTTTTCCGTGTTATTTATTATCTGCCAAACCTGATTGCGGCAACATCCGTAGCGTTTTTGTTTAAAACATTGTTAGACTGGCGTTATGGTACCTTTAATCAGATTATTAACGGTATTTATCATTTATTTGGAAAAGCTTACAATCCCATTGATTGGTTGGGGACGGCATCACATGCCGGGGGAACCATTGCGGTGATACAGACCTGGGTCTGGTTTGGTAATTCCTTCATCATGCTGATGGCAGGAGTACAGGGGATTTCAAAAGATTACTTTGAGGCGGCAGCCATCGACGGCGCCGGAAGATGGACAGTATTTGGAAAAATCACATTACCGCTGCTTCGGCCTATTTTACTTTATGTGGCAATTACATCACTGATTGGAGGTCTGCAGATGTTCGATTTGCCGTACCTGATGTCTGATAAGGCCAGCGCTTCTTATGACTCCGTACAGACGGTGGTAATGTATCTTTATAAATTCGGATTTGAAACGGGAACGACACAGACAGGGTATGCTTCAGCCATTGCATACATTATATTCTTAATTATTCTGGCAGTTTCTGTAGTACAGTTTAAACTCTTTAATAAGAAGGAGGCATAGCGGTTATGTATACGATTGGTTATAAAATAAAAAAGGGTATTCTTTATCTGCTTTTGATATTGTTAGGATTAACCTGCCTTCTGCCATTCCTTCTCATGCTGGTGAATGCCACCAGAAGCGGTTCGGAAATTGTAACTTCCTTTACACTAATTCCTAGTACCCATCTGGCAGAAAACTGGGAAACAGTATTTGAATTCTTTAATTTGTTTAAGGGAATGTGGAACAGTTTAATTGTTGCGGTTCCTGCAACACTGCTGACCGCTTATTTTTCCGCCATGACAGCTTATGGGCTGGCAATGTATAAATTTAAGGGAAATAAACTTATATTCGGCACCATTCTGGTGTTCATGATGATACCGGGACAGCTTGGACTGATTGGTTTTTATAACTTATGTACAAAGCTTCATCTGGTAAACTCCTACATACCATTGATTATTCCGGCAATCGCAGCACCGGGAACCGTGTTTTTCTTAAGACAGTATGTACTGTCGGTACTGCCGCCGTCATTGATTGAAGCGGCGAGAATTGACGGGGCAAGCGAGCTGTATTCCTTCCACAGAATTGTACTTCCGGTGATGTCTCCGGGCATTGCTACCATGGGTATTATGGCATTTATCGGAAACTGGAACAACTACCTGCTTCCGATGATTATCTTAAACAAAAACGAGAAATTTACTCTGCCGGTTATGATGGCAACGCTTCGGGCATCTACAGATATTAATTCCAATCAGGGTGCGATTTATTTAGCAGTTGCAATTTCCGTCATTCCAATCCTGTTGGTATTTGCATTCTTCTCAAAATACATTATCAGCAGTATTTCGGCAGGTGCGGTAAAAGAATAATAAAGAGCCATCCTGGCTTAGGAAGATGAAACTTCCTGGGCCTTTTGGCATATAGGCTGTCTTGCAGGAAAAAGGACTTTTTGCTATAGTAGGGGAGTATAGAAAAGAAGGGAAAGGTGTAAGAATGGGGTTGGTAAATAAAAGGTTGAAATACATAGGGCTGTTGCTGTCTGCGGCAGTATTTCTGTCAGGCTGCAGCGAAGAAGCGGAAGAGACAGAGGAGAAGGCAGCAAAAGAGCCGGTTACCCTTCAGTGGTATATCAATTATTCCTGGTATAATACGGATTTCGGAGAAAATATCGTATCCCAAAAGATAACAGAGGATACCGGAGTGGATATCCAGTTTATTACACCCACCGGCAATGAAGCGGAATTGTTAAATTCCCTGATTTCTGCGGATAATCTGCCGGATATTATAACCTTAGGCTGGTGGGAAGATCAGGTAGACATTATGATAGAGAAAGGCATGGTATATGCCTTGAATGAGCTGGCAGAGGAATATGACCCTTATTTTTTTCAGGTAGCGGATGAAGATGTGGTGGAGTGGTATACCAGAGAGGACGGAAATATTTACTGTTATCCGAATTCCACTTATAAGCCGAAGGACTACGAAGAGCATGATAATATCGGCTCGAATCAGACTTTTCTGGTACGAAAGGACATTTATGAGGCAATCGGTTCGCCCGATATGACCACGCCGGAAGGATTTGCGGCGGCAGTGAGGGCGGCGGCAGCGATGTTTCCGGAGGTGGACGGGGAACCCCTGATTCCGGTGGGAAGCCATATTTTTAACGAGACGGGCTGCAATTCCTTTGACCAGTATCTACAGAATTTTTTAGCAATTCCCTTTGAGAAGGATGGCGT
Organism: Lachnospiraceae bacterium; assembly: GCA_021770785.1. Taxonomy (GTDB): domain Bacteria; phylum Bacillota; class Clostridia; order Lachnospirales; family Lachnospiraceae; genus Roseburia. The sequence goes on along the minus strand of JAETQH010000039.1, from coordinate 27,101 downwards.
TTACTATGACCGCTATACGGATGAGGACTATGTCACATGGTTAAAGATGTTCCGGGAGTTAGGCAGTGAGGGTTATCTGAAAAAGGACATCTTTATTGACCAGAGATCCCAGATGGAGGAGAAGCTTGCAAAGGGACAGTATTTCTGTATGATTTATCAGCGGACGGATATGGCAGACCAGGAAAAGGAGCTTTACGCAAAAAATCCGGACAGGATATACATCGCAGTGGATGGACCAAGGAACAGTGCGGGAGATGATCCGATGCTTCCGGGGGCAGGCATTAACGGCTGGACGGTGACCCTGATTTCCAAAAATTGTGAGCACCCCGAAAAGGCAATAGAGCTGTTTTCCTATCTGATCAGTGAAGAAGGGCAGAAATTGACTTATCTTGGTGTGGAAGGAGAAACCTATGATACGGTAGACGGAAAAATAGTGCTGAAAGAAGAGGTAAACGACCTTTTAAACAGAGATAGAAATGAGTATGACAGGATTTACGGGGCGGACAACGCTTACTGGATGTTTCAGGATAATGTCATGCAGCTGCAGTGGAAATCCGAGAGTGAAGAGGACGATCCGGTGGCACAGTTGGAGAGATGGACAATGCCATATACCCACTATCTGGCACAATATGAAATGTGTTTTGATGCCAATACAAAGGCGGGAAACTGTGACAGCCAGATTAAGGAGTTGTGGAGTCATACATTGCCGAAATTATTGTTAGCTCCTTCTGAGGAGGAGTTTGACGCTATTTTTGCGGAATTTGTAGAGAAAAGAGAGAAATTAGGCTTTTCTATTGTGGTAGAGGAGAGCACAAGACAGGTGAAGGAGACAAAGGCGCGGTTGGGATTGGAATAGCATGAAAAAAATCATGGAACGTTTTCAGAGGTTAAAACTGAATATTAAATTTACGGTCATTATCATTTTTTTTGTGGTGGTGTGTATGGCAGTTTTGTCGGTGGTTCTGTTTTATAATATGGAACAGAATGTGATTCGGCAGCAGACAGCATCCATGGAATACAAGATAGAGAAAAATTACGGACAGATAGTAAAGAATGTGGAAACCATCAATATGTCCACCCAGATTTTTTTAAATGACACGGAATTAAAAAAGTTTTTAAACCGGGTAAAAACCGGAGAGGAAGTTACCACGGAAGAAATGCTGGATTTTTATGACAGGGATATCGGTTTCTTAGAGCGCATGGTAAACAGCAATTCCTATCTGTACCAAATCCGGGTTTATGTGGAGAGCAATACCATGCAGGAGATGATGCCCATATTATACCGGCAGTCCCGTATGGAGAAACTTTCCTGGGCGGCGGATGACATCACGGAGGGGTGGAAATTTGATTATGTTGACCGGATTTTTGAGGATAACGGTTTAGCGAAGCAGAAACGAATCGTGTCTCTGGTTTCGGAGATGACGGATTTTGAAAACGGAAAAATAGGAACGGTAGAAGTTGCTATGGAGATGGAAACCATGTTCCCGGGACTTTACGAGCAGGGAGCGGATAATTTCTGCTGCTTTATTGACGGGGCGGGAAACCGTTATACGGGTTATGAAGATCCGGAGCAGTATATGGATGTTATTTTAGCGCAGAATGCTGATTGCGATGTGACACAGACTTATTATACGAAAATCGACGGGAAAAAACTGGTGGTCGGGTACATGCCCTTAAAGGAACTGGGGGGAATTTTGGTTTGTGTACAGGATATTACCTCAGAGATCCTTCAGGTTTACCGGATGCGTGATATCTTTATTGCAGCCATGATTTTGGTGCTGATTGCGCTGGCATTTTTGATTAACCAGATTGTCCGGGGGATTCTGCGCAGATTTTATGACATTATCGAGTCTATCCGTGAGATTCAGAAGGGAAATCTTGAAGTTGTCATCACGGACTGCGGAACGGATGAGATGGGAGAATTAGGACTTCAGATTAACAAGATGATGGAGCGCATTAGACAGCTGATGGATGATAACCTGAAAAGAGAGCTGTTAGCAAAGGATTCGGAAATCCGGGCGTTGCAAAACCAGATTAATGCCCATTTTATCTATAATGTGTTAGAGTCTATTAAAATGATGGCTGAGATTGAGGAAAAATACGAGATATCCGATGCCATCACGTCCTTAGGGAGGCTGCTACGCTACAGTATGAAGTGGGTGTCGGGAAATGTGACGGTACAGGAAGAGGTGGAATACATCAAAAACTATCTCACCCTGATTAATCTGCGGTTTGATTATGAGATATTTTTATCCTTAAATATCCCGGAGGAAATCATGATTCAGGAGATACCAAAGATGTCCTTACAGCCCATTGTGGAAAATGCCATATATCATGGCATCGAGCAGTTGGCGGAGGACACCACCATATATATGAAAGGGTATGTAGAAGGGGCAGACTGTGTCATTGAGATTACGGATGCGGGAAAGGGAATGAATCAGGAGCAGGTACAGGAACTGTACCGCAAGATTTCCGGGGAAATAGAAACCAGCGGCGGTTCCGGTAACGGAATAGGCCTTAAGAACGTACAGGACAGGATTCATATGAATTTCGGTGAGGAATATAACATTGAGATTGTGTCAAGGTTAGGCTGTTATACGAAAGTGATTGTAAAAATTCCAATGCGGCATAAACCGGAAAACGGCAGTTATCCTGCCGGTGGGGGAAGGCGGAGAGAAGAATGAAAACAGTATTGATTGTAGAAGACGAAAAACTGATACGCCAGGGGATAAAAACCATGGTGCAAAGAAGCGGTGTTCCCGTGGAAGTGATTATGGAATGCAATAACGGGCAGATGGCATTAGAGATATTGAAGGAACAGAAAATAGATGTGATGTTTACGGATATCCGTATGCCAAAAATGGACGGGATTGAGCTGGTAAAAGCAATGCAGGAGTTAGAGCATGTCCCGCTCACCGTGGCGGTCAGCGGCTATGACGATTTCTCCTATGCCGTGGAAATGATGCGCCAGGGCGTGAGGGAATACATTTTAAAACCTGTAGACAGGGACAAGATTCGGGAAATTCTTGAAAAATTTAACCGGGAAATTGAGGAAAATCAGCAGAAGGACGAGGAAATCCGAAGTATCAGCTATCAGCAGTTAAAATATTTCATGCTGCAGGAAAACATCGGGCAGGAGGAGCTGTCTGCCATGGTGAATCAGTTCCAAAAACTGTTTTATCCCGATTCCTATGTGTTGTATTGTATGGAGGCGGAACCGGGCAGACAGGAGAAAAGGACAGGAGATTTTATCTGGTTAGAGGAATTGGCGGGACAGCAGATTTTTATTGTGGAGGAAGCAAAAAAGGAGCAGCTGATTGAGCAGGAGCTGAAAGAGAGCTTTGCGGGGGAGAGCCTGCCTCATCAGGGGCTGAGGGAGTTAAAGCAGGCATATGCAGAGGGACTTGCTGCAAGAAAACGGGCATTTATAAAGGAACGGAATATTGTGGTGTATTCGGAAGAAAAGCAGAGCGGAATGCTGCCCGTGGACACAAATTTGATTCACCAGATGGTACAGATGCTTGCCACGGATAAAATCGGGGAGGCCTGCCATATTTTAGATAAAATTGCATGGGAGGTAAAAAGGGAGCAGTTAAGTGTGGATTCCTTTGCAGAAAATATCGGGATTATGATGGACAGCATTTGGTCTACCTATCAGAATGTGTTAGAGGTAGACAGCGAGTCTTTGGCAAAATTCCGGAATATTTTTGCATGGGCCTCCTTAGAAGAATTTAAAACAGAACTTATCGGCTGGATGCAGGAGTTCCACAACCGGATTCATGCGGAATTTGACGATTATAAAAACAAGCATAAGATACAGCAGGCAGTGGAATATATTCAGAAGCATTATGCCGAGGAGCTTAACATGGCGGTGGTGTCGAATATGATTTCCATGAATTACTCCCTGTTTTCCTATGAGTTTAAGCAGTATACCGGAAGCAACTTTGTGAATTATCTCAGGGATATCCGGATGAAGGAGGCAAAACGGCTTCTGGCAGAGACGGAGCTTAAGGTTGCGGAAATCAGCAGACGGGTGGGATATGACAATGAGAAACATTTTATGAAGCTGTTTAAAAGCGTCTGCGGCGTGTCTCCGACGGAGTACCGGAAGAATAAGGATTATTCGGAGTAGACAGCCGGCAATGTGCGAATCCTGTAGAAAAAAGGAGTGTATGTATCGAAAAAGCTAGGAAAAAGACGATTACTTATGCCTGAAGAATGTAGGACGAACTTTGGGGCATATTTTAGAAAACACCGGAAAATTACGGTGTTTTTTTGTATATTCGGCTGGTTCTAAAAATGAAAAGATAATTTAAAAACAGGCTAATAGACAGAAATTCGGTGAAAATGCAGAAAGATTATAGGCAAAAGTAAGAAAAAAATTTTTTGAAGAACAGGAATAAAAAATTTGACTTTTGGATATAACCTAAGTATGATAAGTGCCTGTTAGATGTATCATTCTTGAGGAAAGGAGCAAAATGAGAAAAAAAATATTGGATATGGCGTGGCTTCTTTTATTCCTAATGAGCCTTACCGTGATATCCAACATTCAGGGAGAGAAGGGATTGCCGGAAACCGTAGATAAGGAGGTGGCAGGAACGGAAGCTTCCGAAAGTTCATTTACGCCAGAATCAGATGAAAAAACAGTTATCACAAAAAATGAGATTATAAGGGTTATGCAGCCGGAGACGGAGCTTCCCGAAGAAAGCGGCATAGAGCCGGAAACGGAGTTGCCCGAAGAAAGCGGCATAGAGCCGGAAACGGAGTTGCCCGAAGAAAGCAGCATAGAGCCGGAAACGGAAATCCCGCAGGAGGGCGGAAACCGTTGGAATATTACTTTGACACAAGAGGAAACGGATCTGCTGGCCAGAATTGTCTGGCTAGAGGCCCAGGGAGAGCCGGTGGAAGGTCAGCAGGCAGTGGTGGAGGTGGTTTTCAACCGAATGGCGTCCAATTTATATCCCGACACCTTATATGGCGTTCTAAGCCAGAGTAATCCGGTACAGTTCTGTTCCTGGAAAAACAGAGATTGTGCCTTACCGACGGAGAAGGAATATCAGTCCATAGAAGATGTAGTAGAGGGAAAAACAGCACTTTTAAGAAATGATACAATGTATTTTTCTACATTTCCATTAACAGACCATGTAGAACGAAAAATTGGAGGACATTATTTTTGCTATTAGGGGCGCAGCTGCGCTCCTTTTTTCTATCGTTGACAAACCGGAAAAACACGGTATGATAATCTAGGGAAACAAAATTTTCCCAGGAAGATATCGACAGAAAATTTCAAAGAAAGCAGGAGCACTTTGTTATGATAGAAGGCAGACAGGACGCAGGAAAAAGAGAAGAGTTTCTCACTCCCCAGAAGAAAGTAGAAAAGAGTTTAAGAAAAAAATTCCATAAAAGCATTTTCAGCCGTTTTACCAAGGCGATTACCGTCTATGATATGATACAGGAGGGGGATAAAATCGCAGTCTGTATTTCCGGCGGCAAGGATTCTATGCTGTTGGCGAAGTGCTTTCAGGAACTGCAACACCACAGAAAAAAGAATTTCGATTTAACTTTTCTTGTGATGGACCCGGGGTATACAGAGGAGAACCGCAGGAGGATTGAGGAAAATGCGGCGCTGATGGGCATCCCCCTCACCATTTTCGAAAGCGATATTTTTAATGCGGTGGTTGACATTGAGAAAAACCCCTGTTATCTGTGCGCTAGAATGCGGCGGGGACATTTATACAGCAAGGCGAGGGAATGCGGCTGCAATAAGATTGCCTTAGGGCATCACTATGATGATGTGATAGAGACAATTTTAATGGGGATGCTCTATGGGGCGCAGATACAGACCATGATGCCGAAGCTTCACAGTACCAATTTTGAAGGAATGGAACTGATACGTCCCCTGTACCTGGTACGGGAGGAAGATATCAAGCACTGGCGGGATTACAATGAGCTGCATTTTCTGCAATGTGCCTGCCGTTTTACGGAAAACTGCGCGAACTGTGATGATGACGGGGTAGCGCTTTCAAAACGTCAGGAAGTAAAGAAACTGATACGGGAGCTTTCTAAGGGGAACCCCTTTGTGGAGGCAAATATTTTTAAAAGCGTGGAAAATGTGAATTTGAATACGATTATCGCCTATAAACAGGAGGGAGTTGTGCATCATTTTTTAGATAGCTATGAGAAAAGATAAATTGTTTATGTACAATTTAAGAAGAACCCATTGAAAAAACGCAAGAAACTGTTATAATTAATAGTACTTTGGTACGTTTATAGATGTTGAGGGCGGTAAACTGGGAGGGACACAGGAGATGGAAAAAAAGCAGGATTTATTATTAGAGCGCATGAGCCACGAGCTTCGTATCCCCATGAACTCCATTATCGGATTGACCTATCTGAGTAAGGAGAATATTGAAAATCCCAGACAGGTACTTGAAAATCTTGATAAAATCGAACGTTCTGTAAAATTTTTACGTTCTTTTATGGATGACATTCTGAATTTGTCTCTTCTTGAGAGCGGCAGAGTGGCAGACGAGAAACGGGAGATATCCTTTGTACAGTTTTTAGAAGAACTGACCGGTCCGGTAAAAAGTATGGCAGAGGAAAAACAGCTTTTCTTTTTGACGGAACAGAGAGGAGTGCTGCAACAGAATTATTGCTTTGACGGAGACAAATTAAAGGCAGCGCTGTCTAATATTTTGGAGAATGCGGTAAAATATACGCCTGCCGGGGGCAGGGTGGATTTTATTGCGGAGCTGCTGCAGGACGCCCCAGGGAGCGGGAAGTTCCGGTTTGAGGTGCGGGACACCGGTATTGGAATGTCGGAGGAATTTTTGCCGAAGATGTTTGAGCCCTTTGAGCAGGAGGAAGAGGGAGGAACCACCCTTTACGGAGGAACCGGGTTAGGACTGGCTGTTTCTAAGAATATCATAGATTTCATGGGCGGTAAAATCGATGCTTATAGCGTCAAGGGAAGCGGAACTACAATAGTGGTAACAGTGGAGCTTGAAAAAGCAGAGCAGGCGGCAGAGGAAACTGTGGTAGAGTCTCGGAAGGAGGTTTCCGGTGAAGCACAGAAAAAATCCGGAAAGAAAGACTATGATTTTTCAGGAAAACGCATTCTTCTGGTGGAGGACAATGATATTAATATAGAAATTACCAGAAATATCCTGTTACATAAAAATTTTGAAGTGGATGTGGCGTTAAACGGCAAAGAATGTGTGGATAGGTATTTAGAGAAAGCGCTAGGCTATTATGATGTAATACTGATGGATATCCGAATGCCGGTGATGGATGGGCTGACAGCTGCGAAGGTGATACGGGAATCTTCCCACGGAGACAGTAAAACAGTTCCTATCATTGCCATGACCGCCAATGTGTTTGAAGAGGATGTCAAAAAATCCTTTGAGGCAGGGATGGATGCCCATTTGAGCAAGCCTTTGGATATCCGCCAAATGTATGAGCTTTTGTCTCAGCTGGTTTTAGGATAATTTTGTAATGTGACATTGTTACGGTAATCTTTCTTAGATTGGGTATAATAAAGATATCATTTTAAGAAAAAGGAGAAAAAACGATGGCAGTATTACACATTACGAAGGAAAATTTCAAACAGGAAGTATTAGAGGCGAAAGAGCCGGTTTTAGTAGATTTCTGGGCAGCCTGGTGCGGACCATGCCAGATGCTTCTCCCGGTGGTGGAGGAGCTTGGCGGGGAAGTGAAGGATGCAAAAATCTGCAAGGTGAACGTGGATGAGCAGCCCGAACTGGCGGAAAAATACCAGATTATGACGATCCCCACGCTGTTGGTATTTAAAGACGGAGCAGTCAGGGAGAAATCCGTGGGAGTGATTCCCAAAGAGAAAATTTTAGAGCTGTTATATAGATAAAAAGTAAATTCCCCGGAAACAGGTGATGTTTTCCGGGGAATTGTCAGCTTTTGTCGAAAAAAAAGTATAACTTGATGTGAATGATGGGCAGTTATCATGTATAATAGGAAAAGGATGTTAGGACAGCAGACCACCCTTATAGAAAAAAGATTAGATAAAACGGGGGACATTAGGATGAAACGGCGGCTTACTATGTTGATTGCTGACGATGTGGAGGTGAATCGCGCGTCTTTGCGGGCAATTTTTGAGGATGAATACAAAGTTGTTGAAGCAGAGAATGGAAATGTGGCAATCTACGAACTGGAAAATAGAAAAATTGATATTGTGATACTGGATCTATGTATGCCAGGAGTAGATGGTGCAGGAGTTTTAAAATGGATGCGTTCACGGACGGACTACAGTCAGATTCCGGTGATTGTGAAAACGGCGATTGATGAGAACACGGAAGGGGTTATGTTAGAGTTAGGAGCGGATGATTTTATCTTTTCGCCCTGTAACCCGGCAATTATTAAAAAACGAGTTAAAAACATTACTCAGAAATATATTTTAGAGCATGAACTGCTTTACAGGCAGATGGAGCAGGAAAGGTGCTTCAGCAGAATTAAAAATCACTTCACTATGGCGATATTCCAAAAGGTCTGTGAAAATTTAGAAGAAATGATGATGCTGTCAAAGACGGCGCAGACAGAGCAGGATTCCGGGAAAGTCCGGGGGATGCTGGAAAGTTTCTATGAGCAGGGAGAGCAGATGAAAGAGCTGCTGGGTGATATCGCAGAGGTGTATGCGATTCGAAAGGAAAAGGACGAGTGCCAGGAAAAGGTATTTTCCGTCCGAGAAATGGCAAAACAGCTTGCCACAGAGCGGAATCATGTTTTTGAAGAGGGAGAAATTCTCCACGAATATCTCTTTGGGGACATGGAACATATCCGGATGCTGTGGGAAAAACTGTTGTCTGCCTTAGGAGGGGGAGCAGGAAATAAGGAAAAGGTGAAAACCTGCTATCATGTGACACTTTTGGGAGAGCGGCAGGCAGCTTTAAAGATTTCTGCAAAGACAGAGGCGCCGGTTGTGATCGATGAAACACAGTACCTGATTTTAAAGAGTATGGTGGAAATGCTACAGGGAACCCTGCAGAAGGAAGGGCAGGAGAAAACGGTGGTTTCCGTTACAATCCCCATGAAAAAGGGAAAGATTCCGGTGAAAAAATGCCGTGATTTTAAATCCATGCGGATTTTAAGCGTAGGGGACGAGAGCATTTATCGTGATTACTATACCACCATCCTTACCCGGTTAGGTCTCCGTTATGATGTGGCGGAAGAGGGAAATGAGGCGTTAAAGCTGCTTCGTGGGGCATACCACAGCGGAGACGGCTATGACATCTGCTTTGTCAACTGGCAGATGGAAGAGGGACAGGCGGCGGATTATATGGCAAAGGTGCGGGAGATTTATGATCCCGATACGCTGGTACTGGTCTGTCTTTCTAATGGGGATGAGGCATTAGAAAGCGAAATTAAGAAGGCAGGAGCGGATTATGTGATGGAAAAGCCCATCTATCAATCCACAGTCTACCAGGTATTGACAGATATCTGCCAGAAAGAAGAAAATTTAGAATCATAGAGGGCTGTCATGAAAATAAGTCTCCCGCTGGCGCATAAAAATAAAAATTCCGGTGAAACTACTTTTAAAAGTATGGAAAAGAAGATTTTTTTCCTGCTTCAAAGTAAAAAGACGGAGGTGGAACATGAGCCAGTTATCAGAAAAAGAATTATCTGCATTAAATGACCTGCTGACAGAGGAAGAACTTTTAATTAAAAAATTCCAGATGCTTGCGGAGCATACCGAGGATCAGGAAATTAGTGCAAAATTTACAGAGATTTCTGCAAAACACCAGGGACATTTTAATTCCCTGTACGCACAGTTAAGTTAAGCAGCCGCCTATGAGGCAGAAATGAGGGAGTCATGACAGAACAGATTTATACCGACAAAGAGATATTAGCGGACGCGTTGACCGCTGAAAAAACGGCAACTAACAATTACAACACCTTTGCAAACGAGTGTGTGCATGACAGTGTGAGGGATGCTATTTTGCATTGTCTTGAGCAGGAGCACTGCATCCAGGAGGATGTATTCAACATGATGCACCAGAGAGGTTATTATCCGACACCGGACGCAGAGGCAAACAAGGTGCAGAGCGCAAAGCAGAAGTTTTCCCAGTGTGTGAAAACGGTATAATTATATTAAGGGAACGTATCACTTGGTGATACGGGAAAAGATGTCGTGTGATGCGGCATCTTTTTTTGTGCACAGCCCCATGCAGAGGAAGTATGCCGCTGAGGCGGCGCATGGGGCGCGGCGGGTAGGGAAAAATGCTTCCCTACCCGATTACAGAAATTTCCATAAAAAACTTATTTCGATACAAAATTGACAACTTAGAATGCAAAATTAATATGCAGGGGTCGAAAAATGTATGATAAAATACAATTATTATATCTTATATTTGGCACACTTGAAATGGAAGATAACAGAAAAATTAAGCAGAGAATCCACGAAAGGAGTTGGAAGGATGCTATGAGAATTGCAGTCTGTGATGACTGCCGGCAGGATGCCTGTGCCATCAGGGATCTGCTGTCCGGGCAGGAAGTAAAGCTCTATGGCAACGCTGAAAGCCTGCTTGCAGATGTGGGGCAGGGCGGGAAGCACTTTGACCTGTACCTGTTAGATATATTCATGGAAAATTCCATGAATGGAATTGAACTGGCAGGAAAGCTTCGTGCCGGAGATGAGGCGGCAGCCATCTGTTTTGTCTCTACAAGCGATGATTTTTACAGAGAGGCGTATGACCTGTACGCCGTTCAGTACCTCATAAAGCCTGTCGGCAGGGAGGAACTGGAAAAGCTGCTCGATAAGGTGGAAAAAATCTTCGTAAGAAATCGGGAGAAAACACTGCGGTATTCATGGCGGAAGGCGTCGGGAGCCATCCCCTATGGGAAAATTCTGTATATCAGCAGCAGGGAGCACGTCCTCTTTATCCACTGTACGGACGGGAGGGTGCAGGAAAGTACGGGGAAGTTAAATGATTTAGAGCAGCAGATCTGCGGGGACACGTTCTTGCGCTGCCACCAGAGTTTTATTGTAAATATGTACCATGTCCGGGAATTTTCCGGAATGGAGCTTACGCTTGCGGAGAAAGGGGAGAAGGTGTCGGTATCAAGGCGCTATTACGCTGCGGTACAGGAACGCTACCGGAAGATTTTGTTTGAGGAGGTGGGATGGGAATGACAATATTAAGGGATTTATCTGTGCTGTGGTCGTTGTCCCACATCCTGGTTCTGTTCATACTGTTGTACCGTTCCCGCTACCCGCAAAAAAAGACGGTCATCCTGACGGCAGCTTTTATGGGACCGCTTGCCCTGTTGCATGTGGCGGGGCTGGTAATATACGGTCCGAAGCTTATGGGGCAGGTATTTCTTCTGACCTGCACCCTGCCGAGCCTTCTTTTCTTCTGGTTCATGTCTCAGGATAAAAAGGGGCGGTTCTTCTTTACGTTCTGTTTTGCGGACACGGTATCTTACTGGATTATTGCACTGACGAATATTGCGGATTTCTATTTCGGAGGGCAGAAGTATATCCTGATGCTTATCGGGCGGCTTGTGCTGTTCCCCCTTGCAGAATGGGCGACGTACCGTTATCTGCGCAAGCCATACAGAGAACTGCAGGAGTCTGTGGCGAAGGGCTGGGGATTGTTCGCCGGCATGACGGCGCTGTATTACCTCCTGCTTGCAGTGACGATGAATTTCCCCGTAGTCATCACGGAAAGACCGCAGGAGCTTCCGGCGTTTTTACTCATCATGGTGCTGATGCCCATGACCTATGCCACAATTCTTGCGGCGATGTATCGTCAGCTCCAGCTCTTTCAAAGGCAGCAGGGCGAGCGAATGCTGCGGGAGCAGAAGAACACGCTGGAGATGCGGCTGGAAAACCAGCAGTGCATCCGGAGGATGAAGCATAACATGAAAAGCTATACCGCAACCCTGTCGGGGCTTTTGGCGGCAGGGAAAACGGAGGAAGCAAAAGACTACCTGCGGGATATGGAGCAGGAGATGGATTCCGGCTGGGGGCAGTTTTGCCAGAACCCTTACATCAATGCCACGGTTGCCTACTATGACAGGAAGTTAGAGGAACTTCATGCAACACGCCGAATCGACATTCGGACAGGGGAGGAAGCCCTGCCTCATATGGAGCTGTGCCGGATACTGGCAAACGGGATGGAGAATGCCTGTGACGAACTTGTTGTGCTTGCGCAGGAGAAACGAGAGATGTCGGTGCATATGCAGTACAACAGGGACCACCTGTTGATCCGTATCAGGAACCGCTGTCGGGAAGGGCGGTATGTGAAGCAGGGAAAGCTGCCGGAAACGGATAAGGGACAGGGACACGGCTACGGGCTGCGTTCCATGCAGGAGGATGTGGAACGGCTGTCGGGGGATATGGTGTGCTATACGGAGAACGGGTATTTTGTGCTGGATGTGATGATACCGTGCAGGTTTTTCATGCCGTCTCAACGGGAGCCATAAAGACCGATGGCAAATTACGGAGCTATAAAAGCAGGATGAAGATAAAACAGACATTAAGATGGAGGCAATAAAGTGATGAAAACAATTAAAGGCAGGCTCACAATCAGTATGATTTGTATTGTTGTGGTGAGTGTTTTTCTGACAACGGCAGGAATTGTTGCAGTAGCCGGAAAGCAGATGATTGAGGACCGGACGCAGATGCTGCAGTTGAATGCGGACAAGTATGCGGAGGAAATTAACACATGGATGGAAAACGAAAAAATGCTTGCGGTTGGAGCCGTTGAAAGCATTGTAGCAGGTATGAACACCGATACGGATTTTATTCAGTCCGTGGTGGATGCTCATGCGGCGGGGCGCAATGAGCTTTTGAATTTGTACTGCGGAACGAGCGACAGCAGATTTATCTGGTCTAACAGGGAGATAGACATGCCGGAAGGCTATGATCCGGTGCAGCGCGGATGGTATCAGCAGGCGGCAGAGACCGGAAGTATTATCGTGACGGATCCTTATTGCGACGCACTGACAGGTCAGATGTGTACGACAATTGCCGCACCGGTATATGTAGACGGGAAATTGGCGGGTGTTGTCGGTCTGGACGTTACGCTTAAAACAGTAACGGAGCTGACGGGAAGTATCAATTACGAGGATGGCGTATATGGCTTCCTTGTGGACAGTAGCGGACAGTATGTAGCACATCAAAACAAGGAATATGAACCGACTGAGGATACGACAGTGGGGGTAGCTGACGTCCTGCCGGAGCTTGGAACAATGATAAATGCAGAGAAGAGCAATGTGGAAAAGTTCACTGATTACGACGGCAGCATATGTTATTTTGCGCTTGCCGTGGTAGAGGGCTGCGGCTGGATTCTGGGCGTTACGGTGCCTGTGGCAAATATCAGGTCTGCGCTCATGTCCATGCTTGCCATTGCGGCGGTGGCTGTACTGGCGGTTATCGTGTTTGTGGCGGTATTTATGACAGGGCTGATTGGAAGAATGCTTGCGCCGATACAGACACTCAAACAGTTTGCATCGGGTGATTTTTCCGAAAATATGGTAATAGAAAAAGAAATCCCAAAGGAATACAAAAATGAAACGGAGCAGATTAGTAAGGCAACTGCAGAGGTAAAGCGGCAGATTCGGGAAGTTATTTTACATACAAAGCAGGAGGCTGAGAGTATCGACGTCATTGCCGGAGAAGCTTCTGTAAAAGCGGAAGTATTAAATAAGGATATTTCTGATATTACGAACGCTGTCAGTCAGGTGATGGAGCAGACCGTGAAAACAAAGAATCTGTCGGAAAGCATGAAACATAACGGACAGGAGCTGGGATGTGCCATTGAGAATGTGGCAAGGAAAGCGGGAGAAGCGGCAGGACAGTCAAACGACATTATGGAGCGGGCGGGAAAGAAATATGAAAGCTCGAGACGGTCTGCGGCTGAGGTTGAAACATTCTACAAAAGCAAAAAAGAAGATTTGGAAAGGGCGATTAAGGACAGTGAGCAGGTTGAGCAAATCAATGCCCTGACAGAAGAAATTCTGGCAATCAGTTCGCAGACTAATCTTTTGGCGCTGAATGCCTCCATCGAGGCTGCAAGGGCAGGCGAAGCAGGCAAAGGATTTGCTGTCGTTGCGGAGGAAATCAGAGTTTTGGCGGATGATTCAAGGCTGGCGGTGGACAAGATCCGCCAGGTAACGGAGAGTGTGGTAAATAATGTTGCGTTCTTATCTGAAAATTCCTACAAGCTGTTGAAATTTATGACCGATAAGGTGATGGCGGATTATCGGGAAATGACAGAGCTTGCCGGGATGTATCAGGAGGATGCAGTATTTTACAGTCACATTTCCGGTGATTTGGGCGCTTCTTCGCAGGAAATGAGCGCAAGTATGACGGAAATCAATGCGTCGATAGTGTCGATTGCGGAGCTTATGGGTGAGATAGCGGAAGAGATACAGAATATAAACAGGTCTGCGGAAAATTCCAATGAAAATTCCGGAACAGTCAGAAAGCAAATGGAGGAATTGTTCCGGCTCAGTGAGATTTTGAATCAGACGGTCGCTTCTTTCCGGGTGTAGGCATAGAAAGTTGAGATCAAGGCGTACTGGCTAAGGAGATTACAGATGAAAAGGAAATTTTTGATGGTATTTGGGATACTTTTCTGCCTGGTTTTTGGGATGCTTGCCGGATGCGGGCAAAAAACGGAGGAGGCCAGGATATATTACTTGAATTACAAGCCGGAATCGGCGGATAGCTGGAAAGAAATTGCCAAAGCTTACGAGGCTGAAACTGGTATAAAAGTAAGGATATTGACGGCTGCAAACGGTAGTTATGAGCAGACTTTGAAATCCGAGATTGCAAAGAAGAATCCTCCCACGCTATTCCAGATCAATGGTCCGGTGGACTACGAGAAATGGAAGAACTACTGTAGGGATTTGAGCGATACCCAGCTCTATTCCTGGTTGATTGAACCGGACATGGCGGTTAGGAATGGAGATGGCGTCTATGGGATTCCCTATGTGGTGGAAGGGTATGGCATTATATACAATGACGGCATTATGCAGAAATATTTTTCACTGTCTTCCAGAAAGACGGATTTTGGGAGTATGGATGAAGTCAACAATTTTGACAAGCTTAGGAGCTTGGTGGAAGATATGTCGCTGCATCTTGACGAACTCGGTATAGAAGGGGTATTTGCCTCCACTTCTTTCGGCGAGGGGGAGGACTGGCGCTGGCACACGCATTTGGCGAATCTTCCCGTTTATTACGAATTTTCCCAAAAAGGGGTTGTGGATGAGGCGGAACTCGATTTTAGTTATGAAGAAAACTTTAAGAATATTGTTGATTTGTACATAAATAACTCTTGTGCCGCCCGCGAGGAGCTTGCTTACAAGACGGTGGATGATTCCATGGAGGAGTTTGCAGTGGGAAAAGCGGCGATGGTGCAAAACGGCAACTGGGCCTGGAACCAGATCTCTCAGATTGACGGCAATCAGGTAAAAGAGGAAGATGTGAAATTCCTGCCGATTTATACAGGCGTAAGCGGTGAGGAAAAACAGGGACTGTGCATTGGCACGGAAAGTTATATCTGTGTGAACAGTATTGCCAGTGAGGCAGATCAGCAGGCTTCCATTGCTTTTCTGGAATGGCTGTATGGATCTGAGACGGGCAAGAAATATGTCACGGATTCCTTAGGCTTTATTTCTCCGTTCAATACCTTTGCTTATGAGGAAAGTCCCAATGACCCTCTGGCAAGGCAGATAATCTCCGATATGTCTGATTCCTCTAAGAAGACGGTGAACTGGGACTTTACAGCGTTTCCAAGCCAGCGTTTTAAGGTAGAGCTGGGAAATTCACTCTATGCGTATTGCAAGGGGGAAATAACTTGGGAAAAAGTAGTAGAATCTGTGAAAAAAACCTGGGCATCCGAGAAAGCGTTATCGCTTGAAGAGGGAAAGGAGAACAAATGAAATCCATACGCGGTAAAATTGCGTTGCTGATTACAGCCACTTCCATTATTTTGATTGTAGGAATATTAACAGTATCTTATATGGTAAATAAAAAAAATATTACAGATTTATGTAAGAGTTACTTATACGACACCTGTGTCCATGCCTCGGACACCCTGTATGAATGTTTTTACAGCGATACGGAGAGAAGCAACATGGATGTGGGACTTGGGAGGCTTGACTATATTTTGAATACGGTAGGGATTAATACCATGCAGTCGAGCAGGGTTTATTTGATTGATACGGAGGGGAAGTTTCTGTATCATGACAATGCAGATATGATAGGTCAGCAGATTGAGGGAAATGCAGTTATCCAAAGTGTTCTTGATACCTTGCAGCAGACAGGCATGATTACAACGGCGGACGTTAGGGAATGTACGGTAGATGGCAGGGAGGTCTACATTGCTTTCATGTGTACGGTGAATGACTGGGTCATTTTTGTCCAGGCGGATAAATCGGATGTCATGAAACCGGTCAATACCATATCTGCGATATGCGCTGTTATCGGACTGGCACTGCTTTTGGCGGCTTTGACCATCGGCATGGTGGTTACGCGAATGATTACGCGGCCCATTGCAGCATTGACTGCAGTAATCAATGATATTTCTGAGCTGAACATGCAAACCGGCAGCGTCATTCCGGCAACGCATGACGAGGTGGGCACAATGGGAACCGCAGTCATCCACATGAAGGAACAGTTGTCGGGAATTGTTTCGGAACTCAACGATATTTCGCAAAAACTGGTAAAGGATTCGGATTCCCTTTATGAAATTTCGGAAGGGGTGAATCAAGCTTCCAACAATAATTCTGCCGTTAACCGGAAGATGGCAGCTGTCATGGAGAAGACCTCTGCGTCCATGAAATCCGTTACGGCCCACGTTGAAAATATGAACAGAAATGCGGCTGCCGTTGCCGGGCATATTAACGCCGGAACGCAGCTTACGGCGGATGCGCGCCAAAAGAGCGCAACAATCCATGAGAAAACAAGGGCTTCCCGGGAGGAGACTTTGCAGGTATACGATAAAATACAGAAAACCTCGCAGGAAGCGATTGTAGAAGCTCAGAAGGCAGCCCAAATCAATGAGCTTGCAAAAGCTATTCAGGACATTGCGGACCAGACCAAACTGCTTTCTTTGAATGCTTCGATTGAAGCGGCAAGGGCAGGGGAAGAAGGGAAGGGATTTGGCATTGTGGCAAGCGAGATTGCGTCTCTGGCGGTTCAGTCTACCCGGACCGGAGCCGATATTGTGGAAATTGTGAATGATGTCAATTCGTCTGTGGAGACATTGAGAGACTGTCTTGTGGACGCCCTGAATTTCCTTGAGCATAAGGTAATGAATGACTACAATGAGTTTATGCAGTCCAGTGATGAATACAGCGGGGCAACCGGGTCGATAGAAGAGTTTATGAACCAGGCGAACGAGGAGGTTATGGAACTGAAACGCTTCATTGATGAGATTGCCGACGCCATGTTGGAAGTCAACAACAATATCAGCGACTGTACCATGGGAATCTCTGACATTGCCAAGAAAACGACTGGCGTAGTCGAACTTACGGAGGAGGCTTTTGACAAGACATTAAGCGGCAAGGTTTCCGCCCGTCAATTATCAGATATTACTTCAAGATTCCGGCTGTAACAGATTTAAAAAATAGAAACTTTTTACGTTTTTTGCTTATTGAGAAAAAATATCAATGCGGTTATTGACATTTAACAGAAGTTAGAATATACTAACTTCTGTGGAAATGAAAATTGTGATCAACATAAAAAGAAAGAGGATGATAGGATGCCGCTTACAATGGCAAATACAGGAGAAGAGAACATCATCAAAAAGGTGGGAGGAAAAGAGGACACCAGAAGATTTTTAGAAAATCTGGGCTTTGTTGCAGGGGGCGCAGTGACGGTGGTATCTGAGATTGGCGGAAACATGATTGTCAATGTGAAGGATTCCCGTGTTGCCATCGGAAAGGATATGGCAAATAAAATCATGATTTAATATGATACACAATGACGGATGGCTGTACGCAGCCACTGTTGTTGATAGAAAGAAAAAGGAGTCAGGAAATGAAAACATTAAAAGAAACAGGCTGCGGGGAAACCGTAAAAGTCAAAAAGCTGACTGGGGAAGGTCCGGTAAAGAGAAGAATTATGGATATGGGAATCACCAAAGGCGTGGATATCTATGTGAGAAAAGTAGCACCCCTTGGGGATCCGGTGGAGGTAACCGTCAGAGGCTACGAACTGTCCTTAAGAAAAGCGGATGCCGAGATGATTGAAATCGAATAATTTTTTTTTGCGCTAATGTTAGATGAGACTAACAAAAGATAGACGCAACATACAACCAAATTATTTTCCGCAAGAATTCACATGACGGAAAAGGAGAGAAATGAAAAATAAAGGAGAAAAAGTTATGGCAGTAAAAATTGCGCTTGCAGGCAACCCGAACTGCGGCAAAACAACGTTATTCAATGCCCTGACAGGTTCGAACCAGTTCGTTGGAAACTGGCCGGGTGTTACGGTAGAAAAAAAGGAAGGTAAGTTAAAGGGACACAAAGAAGTCATTATTATGGACTTGCCGGGTATTTACTCCCTGTCTCCCTATACCTTAGAGGAAGTGGTTGCGAGAAATTATCTGATTGGAGAGAGACCGGATACGATTATCAATATTGTGGACGGAACCAACATCGAGCGAAATCTCTATCTTTCCACACAGCTGATGGAGCTTGGGATTCCGGTGATTATGGCTGTGAATATGGCGGACATCTTAGAGAAGAGCGGTGACAAGATACATATTGATAAGCTAAGCAAAAAATTAGGCTGCGAAGTGGTGGAGATTTCTGCATTAAAGGGAACCGGAATTCAGAAGGCGGCAGAAAAAGCAGTTGCCTTAGCACAGAAAAAACAGGCGGCAGCACCGGTTCATGAATTTTCCGAGGGTGCGGAAGAGATAATCCGCAGTGTAGAAAATAAGCTGACAGGTATCGTAGAGGAAGAGCAGAAACGCTTCTTTGCCATTAAATTACTGGAAAAAGACGATAAAATCGGCGGGCAGATGAAATCCGTTCCGGATGTTTCCGCAGAAATCAAACAGATGGAAGAGAAATTTGATGATGATACGGAGAGTATCATTACCAATGAGAGATACACTTACATCTCCTCCATTATCGGAGAGTGTATTACAAAAGCGAAAAAAAGCGGCATGACGGTTTCCGATAAGATTGATGGTATCGTGACAAACCGTATTGCAGCGCTTCCCATCTTTGCATTGGTTATGTTTATTGTATATTATGTATCTGTTACTACGGTAGGCACCTTTGTAACGGATTGGACAAATGACGTATTGTTTGGTGAAATCATTCCTCCTGCGATTGAGGGCGGATTAGTGGCAATCGGCTGTGCAGACTGGCTTCAGAGCCTAATTTTAGACGGAATCGTGGCAGGTGTAGGAGCTGTTCTTGGTTTCGTACCGCAGATGTTAGTGTTATTTATCTTTTTAGCATTTTTAGAGAGCTGCGGATATATGGCACGTGTGGCATTTATTATGGATAGAATTTTCCGTAAATTCGGTCTTTCGGGAAAATCCTTTATCCCAATGCTAATCGGTTCCGGCTGCGGCGTACCGGGAGTTATGGCATCCCGTACCATTGAAAATGACCGTGACCGTAAAATGACCATTATGACCACAACCTTTATTCCATGCGGCGCGAAGCTTCCGATTATCGCCCTGATTGCAGGTGCATTTTTCGGCAACTCCGGCTGGGTATCCTTTAGTGCATGGGTGGTAGGTATCGCAGCAGTCATCTGTTCCGGTGTCATTTTAAAGAAAACAAAAATGTTTGCCGGAGAGCCGGCACCGTTCGTTATGGAGCTTCCGGCATATCATTTTCCCACCGTTGCTAATGTATTTAGAAGCATGTGGGAGCGTGGCTGGTCCTTCATCAAAAAGGCAGGAACTATCATTTTGTTATCCACTATTGTGCTCTGGTTCTTAATGAACTTCGGATGGACAGACGGAAGATTCGGAATGTTAGAATTCGGGGGCTTAGAGGGTACTGCATTATCGGATGCACAGGCAGGAAGTATTTTAGCTAAAATCGGCGGAGTGATTGCGTGGATTTTTGCACCGCTTGGCTGGACACAGGCAGGCGAGGGCTGGAAAATGGCAGTCGCAGCCGTTACCGGACTTATTGCAAAGGAGAACGTGGTCGCTACCTTTGGTATGTTGTTTGGCTTTGCAGAAGTTGCAGAGGACGGTACAGAAATCTGGGGAAACCTTGCAAGCATTATGACTCCGGTTGCAGCTTACGGATTTTTAGTATTTAACTTATTATGCGCACCATGTTTCGCAGCAATGGGTGCCATCAAGCGGGAAATGAACAATATTAAGTGGTTCTGGTTTGCCATTGGCTACCAGTGTGTATTAGCTTATATTGTTGCAATGTGTATTTATCAGATTGGAACCTTAATCACCGTTGGAACCTTTGGTGTGGGGACGGTAATAGCGTTCTTATTTGTAATCGGATTTCTTTATCTGTTATTCAGACCTTACAAAGAGAGCAGTACATTGAAAATGAATGTAAAAGGAATGGCAGGAGCAAGATAGAAGGAGGCGTCTTATGGGTACTTTGATAGTAGGATTAGCATTGTTAGCCGTTGTGGTTCTGATTGTGAGAAGCATGATAAAAGATAAAAAGAACGGAAAATCTCTCCATTGCGGCGGAGATTGCAGCCATTGCGGCGGACACTGCAGCTAGGAGGTGGAACCTTGTTACAGAAAACGACGGAAAAAGAAGGCAGAAAACATGATTTCAGAAGTTACCACAGGACACAGATGCAGAAAGAAATGATTGTAAAACAGCTTCGAGAAAAAGGCTGCCGGATTACAAAACAGCGTCTTATGCTTTTAGATATTATTTTAGAAGAGGAGTGTTCCTGCTGTAAGGAAATCTATTATAGGGCGTCTAAGGAGGATGATAAAATCGGCCCGGCAACGGTATACCGTATGGTCAATACCTTAGAGGAAATCGGCGCTATCAGTCGTAAGAATATGTATAAAATCGCCTGTGGAGAAGCCTGTGAGATAGAGGAGGCCTGCCGGGTGGAACTCAGCGATGATACCATCTGCAACTTGTCCGCCCAGATGTGGAATTCCGTTATCCGGGCGGGGCTGAAGGCCTGCGGATACATTGAAAACCAGGAAATCCGCAACGTGGTGGTAAAGCCCTGTGAGTGCGGGCAGAGCCATGGCGGAAATGCTTATGAGAATTGCAGAGAGTGAAAGAAAAAATGTGCAAGTCCGAATTTGGGGCTTGCACATTTTTTGTTTGGAAAAGTTTCTGTGAAATTTGAAGAAAATCAAAAAAATATTGATAAATGGAAGGAAAAACGGTATATTTATAAAAATGTATTGAAAAACCGTTTCATACGGATAGGAGAAATAAACAATGGGAACATACATCATGCGGAGTCATAAATTTATTTGGTACTGTCTGTTCGTAGTGTTAGACGCAGCAAACGTGGCATACATGGCAGTACTGCTGAAACAGACGATGGATGCGGCGACGGGTGGAGATATGCAGCAGCTGATAAGGGTTACGGGAATGATTATCTGCTTTATTGCAGAATACTCCCTTGTGAGTTGGGGAACACGCACGCTCAAAGCCGCATATTTTTCAGAAACAATGTACAGTATAAAAAAGGATCTGTTTGCGGCACTCATTGATAAAAATGCAAATGACTTCGAGGAAAAAAAGAGTGCAGAATACCTCTCTCTTTTCAACAATGATTTGAAACTGGTAGAAGAAAAGGGGATAGCACCGTTTTTTGTGATTTTAAGAAGTGTCGTAATTCTTGTCCTGTCACTGGCAATCATGATGTATATACAGCCCTTTGTCTCCGTCATTGCGATTGCCCTGTCTGCTTTGCCGATAGTAATACCTAAAATCTGGGGAAAGAGGCTTGGCAGGGCAACGGAAGCATATACGAAAAATCTGAAAGACTATAATCGTACCGTGGACGATATTTTTAAGGGAATCCGGGTAGTGAGAAATTTTGAACTGGAAGCTTATATGACAAAACGCCATGAGAAGAGCAACCACATGGTGAAATCCGCCCGCTGGGATATGGAAAAGAAAAAGGCAGGGGCAGATGTTACAACTAATTTCATTGCAGTGGGGATGCAGTTTGCGGTTTTTGCAATATCCGGTATTTTTGTAATTTTGGAAAAGATTACTGCCGGAGATGTGCTTGCCATTACACAGTTGATGAATAAGGTCATGAATCCGGTGTTTGATATTATAGACAGCTTGAATCAAATGCAGTCAGTCAGAGGAATTGAAAAGGAAGTGCTGTCTTACTTAAGTGAAGAAAACAGTGAGAAAATGCAGGAAACGAAAACAACAGGGAAATTGGAAACGATACGATTCAAACAGGTATCCTTCTCTTATACGCAGGGAAACAATGCTGTTTCTGACGTATCTTTCTGTTTTGAACAAGGAAAAAAATATGCGGTTGTGGGAGAAAGCGGCAGTGGGAAGACAACCCTTTTAAAGCTGATAGAGGGAGAGTTAGAGGGGGATACAGGGGAAATCTTCTATAACGATGGGAAAGAGGAATGGAGTAAGAGAGAAAAGAGGAAAGCTTTTTCCGTTATTAATCAGGAGGTATATTTATTCGAGGGAACAATAAGGGAAAATATTGTATTTGATGACGTATTAGAAGAGAAGACTTTAGAGAAAATTACAGAAGATGTAAAATTGCAGGAAACGTTAGAAAAAAAAGGCGTAGATATGGAATACTGCCTGACGGGCAATGGAGAAAATCTTTCCGGAGGAGAACGGGAAAAAATTGCCATAGCCAGAGCATTGAGTAGAGGAAAAGAGTGGCTGCTGTTAGATGAGGCAACATCGGGAATGGACAATGAGACGCTTCTTTTTGTGGAGCGTATGCTGTTGAAATTAAAAGATGTAACCTGTATCAGTATCACACATCGTTATTATGAGGAAATTCTAAAAATGTATGATGCAATTTTGGTAATGCAGAAGGGGGAACTTGTGGAACAGGGAACCTTTGAGCAGCTCTTAGAGAAAAATGGAGTATTTGCAAAGCTGTATTACACGAAAACAGAATAAAATTATCCTTGACATACACCCTCAAAAGTTATATTCTATACATGAACAGATATTCATATGATAATATGAATAGGAAAAAGTGAAACCGGAGGTGAGAACTTGGCACTAGAAGATGTAGAACACTGTGAGGATTTCTGTGTCCATGAGGACCGCATTCAGAGGGCAAACGAGAAAATGCCGGACGAGGACGAATTATATGACATCGCAGAGCTCTTTAAAGTATTCGGTGATTCTACCCGGATTCGGATTTTATATGTCCTGTTTGAGTCGGAGTTATGTGTCTGTGATTTAGCACAGACTTTGCATATGAACCAGTCAGCGATTTCCCATCAGTTGAAAATTTTAAAACAGGCAAAACTTGTCACCGGGCGTCGGGAAGGCAAATCGGTTTTCTATTCCCTAGCGGATGACCATGTGAGAACCATTATCGACCAGGGGCGGGAACATATTGAGGAATAAGATAAATTTAAATTTAATAAAACAATCCAGGCAGTGCAAAAAACGCCTGATATTAAAGGAGGATAACCTATGAAAAAGAAATTCAAACTGGAAGATTTAGACTGTGCAAACTGCGCAGCAAAAATGGAGGATGCCATTAAAAAGATTCCCGGTGTCAATGACGCAAACGTCAGCTTTATGACACAGAAAATGATGGTGGACGCTGAGGATGAGAAATTCGATGGGATTATGGAAGAGGTCGTAAAGGTTTGCGCCAAGGTGGAACCGGACTGTAAAATTTTAATGTAAAATTAATTTTTGCAAAACAGGGCAAAAGTAGAGAAGAGTAGGAAACATAGGAAGAAAAACAATGACTTTATGCAATAGGAAATTTTCCTATTGCATAAAAAAAGAAAAACATATGAATATATGTTCATATAATGAAAAAAAGAAAAACAAGGAATAAATAAAGATAGAAAAAAGAAAAAGAGAAAATACTGAAAATATAATGAAGAGAAAAAATGTTAAATTCTAATATAAGAAAAATTCAGAGAAAATAGCTTTTACAGGGAGGAAATAGCTATGACAAAGAAACAAAAACGAATGTTAACGCGTATTATTATGACGTTTGTACTATTTGCAGTGTTAATGGTATGCGAACATACTGGAAGGCTGGAGAGTGTACCGTCTCAGGTAGTACTGTTTGCAATCTATCTCATACCGTATTTGATTATCGGTTATGACATTATTTACAAAGCCGCAAGAAATATCAGCCACGGACAGATTTTTGACGAAAATTTTCTGATGATGGTGGCAACCTTTGGAGCCCTTGGAGTAAAAGAATATTCTGAGGCAGTGGCAGTTATGCTTTTTTATCAGGTGGGCGAACTCTTCCAGAGCTATGCCGTAGGAAAATCCAGACAGTCAATTTCCGATATGATGGATATCTGCCCCGAATATGCCAACGTAGAAGAAGAGGGGAAACTGCTTCAGGTAGACCCGGATGATGTGGAAATCGGAACTGTCATTGTAATAAAACCGGGAGAGCGCATCCCCCTTGACGGCGTTGTGGTGGAGGGAGAATCCATGATTGATACCGCCGCACTGACGGGAGAATCCGTTCCCAGAAAGGCAAAGACGGGCGATGAAGTTATCAGCGGCTGCGTCAACGGCAGCGGTACTTTAAAAGTACAGACCACAAAAGATTTTGACGATTCTACTGTGGCAAAGATTTTGGAACTGGTGGAGAATGCCAGCAGTAAAAAGGCAAAGGTGGAGAATTTTATTACCCGTTTTGCAAAATATTATACCCCGGTGGTAACCGTGGGAGCTGTGCTGCTTGCCGTACTTCCGCCCCTTATTTTAGGCGGAGGCTGGGGCGAATGGATACAGCGGGCATGTATCTTTCTGGTTATTTCCTGTCCCTGTGCGTTGGTTATCTCCGTTCCGCTGGGATTTTTTGGCGGTATCGGCGCAGCCTCTAAAATCGGTGTGTTGGTAAAGGGCAGCAACTACTTAGAAGCGGTGGCAGAAATGAGCACCATCGTTTTCGACAAGACAGGAACCCTCACAAAGGGAGAATTTAAAGTCACAGAGGTTCTTCCGGAAAGCGGAATGAGCCGGGAAGAACTTTTGGAAATTGCCGCTTACGGCGAGGGTTATTCTAACCACCCTATCGCTAATTCCATTCGTGAAGCCTATGCAGTCGCCTTATCTATGGAGCGTGTGACCGATGCCGAAGAAGTGGCAGGGCATGGCATACATTGTTTGGTGGACGGCAGAGAGGTATATTTGGGAAATGCCAAGCTCATGGCAGCAAAAAACATTTCTTATACGGAAAATAACAGTGTGGGAACTGTAGTTTATGTTGCCTGTGACGGTAAATTTGCAGGTACTATCGTAATTTCCGACCGGATAAAAGTGGGAGCTAAAGAAGCTATTTCCGATATGAAAAAGGTGGGCGTGAAGAAATGCGTCATGTTGACTGGAGACAGGGAAGAAGCGGCAGCGGCAGTGGCAGAAGAACTGGGACTGGACGAGTACCATGCAGAACTGCTTCCGGCGGATAAAGTAACCCAGGTAGAACGCCTTCTTAACGCCCAGGCGGAAAAGGAACGGCTTGCTTTCGTGGGAGACGGTATCAACGACGCTCCGGTGCTTACTCGGGCGGATATTGGAATCGCTATGGGCAGTATGGGATCTGACGCTGCTATTGAGGCGGCTGATGTGGTGCTGATGGACGATGATGTGAGAAAAATTGCTGCGGTCGTGCGTATTTCGAGAAAAACGCTGCGCATTGTGAAGCAGAATATTGTGTTTGCTTTAGGAATCAAAGCGTTAGTTTTGATACTGGGAGCCTTTGGTATGGCGAATATGTGGGAGGCGGTTTTTGCGGATGTGGGGGTTTCTGTGATTGCGATTTTGAACTCTATGCGTACGTTGAAGGAGAAATAAGAAGTTGGCTGAAAAATCACTGGGGCTTGATAAAGGGCGCTGGTGATTTTTTTCGCTGGATTGGGGGGAGGGCTGTTTGGTGGGTGGTGAGGCAGTCTGCCCAAAGGAGGCTGCCAATACCGGTTATCGACAGCCCTCTTTTGGCAAAGGTGACAGCGAAATACTGTGATCGACAGTTAATCATTTTAAGGGGGAGCTCACGATAAAGGTATTAAGCAAATAATTCTGTTCTTAATTCTTCGCAGAGATTTGCCAGTTCCTGCATATCTTCTTCGGGACACATTTCTGATAAATCGTATGTAAGGGGATTGGACACAAAATCGGCTAAAGCCAGATTCAATTTCTCTAATTCTTCCTGTGTGGCTGTGATACGAATAGGAGAGATAGTGTCGGCGTCACTTCCGTATAATTCAGATAGATTAATGCTGCCGCTCATTTTGCATTCGAGTAATAAGGCGGCTAAATCTGTGATGAGGTCAATCGCATAGTAAAACTCACATGTAAGACCTGTTTTGTCTTTGTATTCCAAACAGATATCTTTTTGCCGGAATTGCCAGTTTAACTTGTCTAATCCTGTATCGGAAAAGATTTCACTGAAAGAGATTTCTTCTTTTCCCTTATCTGCTAAATAATCTATCAGTGTCAAACTGTCATCCGTATCACCAATGTAATTATTCCAATATTTATTTTCAATATACATTCTGTTTTTCCTCCGTAAATCCATATGCCCTAAGCGTTTCTTCTGCATTAAACATTTTTACAGAAGTTTCGAGCATTTCCTCCATATAATCTCCAGACGCCATTGTGGCGAAGAAAAGAACCTCTTCCTTTCGAAAACCATTCCTTTGAAAGATTTCATCCGGTATTTCTTTGATACTCTTTTCCAACACAGAAAGCAGACTTTTGGCAAAATCCCACTTTTCATCTGACGGCTCACAAAAATCAATCTCTTCAACAGAATCCACAATATCCACCAGCGGCTGATAGAGAAAATCCGGATGAAGTGCATTTTTATATCCATTCCTTTCGCTTCGCTCAAGGCACAAAACGCAATGAAAATGGTTTGCCTGAGCGTATTTTTTTCTTTATAATTCTTCTTATAGGGAACTCGGTATACTACA
>JAETQH010000038.1 GCA_021770785.1 Lachnospiraceae bacterium | reverse complement strand
AAATGAAATATTTTGTATCAATTCAAAAAGGATTCTGAATAATAGCCTGTATGTTCTCTTTGCGATATCAAAAAGTTATCCACAATAAAAATCTCAAATATTTAACAATTACCTATAAATATTTATACGAACATTCCTTTCTGACAGGTTGTTAATTCACGCTTCTCTTGCGTATATTTTTTCCAATACCTGAATTTCCTGCTTGATATCATATCCTGCGCTCCGCATCTGCGCATCGGTTTTCTTGCGTGCATATCCCTGTGAATACTTTAAAACTGCATCTATCCATTTCTCCTTTTCCAGTTCCACGAATACTACATTATCCGTCACTTTCGCTTCCTTTGTGATAAGATTGCTTGATATGCACTTTAGTCCTGCCGCCTGCGCCTCTATTAACACATTAGGCAGTCCTTCAAACCTTGACGGCAATGCAAAGACATCCATCGCCTGCAGATAATCTTCCGGATTATCGACTGCGCCCACAAATATAACCTTATCGCTTATCTGGTACTTTTCAACTTGCTTATGAAGCTCTTCTTTGAGTTCTCCGTCACCCACTAATAATAAAACCGCGTTCTCTGCCTTTTTTTGAACCTCGGCAAAGCAGTCTACCAAAAAAAGCTGATTTTTTGCATAAGCCATCCTGCCAATACTGCCCACAACAAACTTGTCGTCTAGCCCCAGCCGATGCCGTATCTCTATTCTCTTCTGTTCATCATAACTATATCTTTCGATATCAAGCGCATTGTGAAACGGCCAGATTCTTTCTCTGGGAATCTGCTCACCGAATATAAAATCTGCCGCATCAGTAGAACAAGTTAAGAAATGAGTGGCAAGGTTACTCGTAAAAGCTTTTTTGCATTTTTCATGTTCCAATAATTCTTTTTCCCTTTGCGAGCTGTCTGTCAAATCTACAAACGTGCTTCTGGCATGGACAATGATTGTTTTTATTCCGGCTTCATGCGCCACCTGCTCCGCATAAAAACTTTTCCACCAACTTGTATTTAAATGAATAGCATCATATCCTCCCATCAAGATTTCTTTTAATTCCTTACAAAACTGTTCTGCATTCTCCTCCGCATAACAGGAAATGTAATGCAGCTTACATCCTTGATCTAAAATATCTTTCTCAAAATCCAGTTTCTTACTACAGGTCGCGAAGCCAAATTGGAATCTGTCATGGTCTATGTATTTCCATAATTTCATTGCAGACCGCGTGACACCTCCATTTGAATTACGGATTGGGAAATGTAATATTTTTATCTTATCGTTTTGCATAAATTTCTCTGTTCTCCTTAAAATCTACTGAAAATGTTCTATTGGATATACTATTAAAACATATCACTTCATCTAACTCGTTTTTTAATAAATTCATGCGTTCTCTCTCCGCATCTTCCACTGAAGTCATCCGTTATTTGTCTAAATGCCCTAAGTTGCCTTTCCCTGTTAAAAGGCTGTCCAGCAATATTCCCATCTAAAAAATCATCCAATGAATTTAGCTGAGTTTCCATACAGACATAATTAACCTTTTCCGAATATTCACAAAATCCCAATTCATGTTTCCTAAGCTCATCCATATCAAAATTAATTTGCACTTCCTGACATTTTCCTGTGTCTAAATTGATACTGTATAACTTGTTTGAAAAGTACGAATACATTATAAAATCAGCATCACTCTTATTAGGATGTTCCAAAAAGAAAGAAGAGCGTTCTATCTCCAAAGAAACCTTACTCTTTTCACTGACTTCAAAGAATGGCTTCCATGTGGTAAATTTACCTGTATTAACATCCAGTTTCAAATACATATTAGCCATGCAGGGAGTAATATACAGATTATCACCATAAAACACTGGTAAATTAAACGCCGGTCCAATATCTTTATATGCCAACTCATTAGGAGTATCATCAAATTCTTTCGTTTCATCTGTCACAGGATTCCAGCATACAATAGTAAAGCCTCTATATGGCATAAGCCACATATTCCCCTGAGATTCCATCATTGCAAAGCATCCACACCTACTCTTTATATGTAATTCTATAACTTTTTCTGTCCCCGATTCTATATCCATCTGATATATCTTATTATCCAAAGGAGACGCAATATACAAGTATCCATGACACACCATTGAGCCTCCTAATTTTATCTCATCATTCTCTTTAACAAATATATCTTTATTTTTATTAAAATAGCTGATCATCCCTGTCTCTGTATTATAACGAACAACAGCCGAATACAAGTTTGGTACCAAAATTAAATACTGCCTATATTTCCATGCATAACTAAATTGGCATCCATCCCCACATGTGTTTTCCAACTCAATCGTCTTCTCAACGCCCTCTTCTCCAATCACAAGGATGTTTTTTGCTGTCCAAGGACATGCATACCATTTTCCATTTATCTCATATATATTCGAATAAAAGCCATCACAATCTCCATCTGACAAATCGCAAAAATAGTGAAATTCGTATTTATATGGTTCAGAAATATATAGCCTATTACCACGTACTACTGCGAATCTGTTTTGTTCCCAATAATTAAACCCAAAACTAATCATCTCTCCACGCCAGTTTTCCTCATTTGGCTTGTCATGTATTTGATTATTCAAAATAAAAATAGGTTTCCCTACCACCCCAAACAGCGATGTAACGCTTGTTCCTCCATCTCCAATATACGCATCACTCAAAGCAATCGTATCCTCAATATCCGCTGTCGTGTCATAAATTCCCAGATTGTTCTCTATAAAACATTTTTTCAAAACATCAAAAGTATGACGGAACTGCGGTCTCATAGAATCAAACGTAGACTCTAAAAGTGGATGTGGACGCCACAACAGGCAGGCGTCATCTTTTTCTTCAAAGCATTTAAACACATACTCCATCTTTTTCAGAAAGCTCTCAGTGTCGGCCAACATTCCGCCGATGCTCGTATTATAAAAATAGACCTTCCTACCTTCCATTTTTTTTGCCCACTCCTTAGACGGGTGAGGCGGATTCTGGCATTTCTGAATCACTTTATCAAATTTCGGCGAGCCAAACGATAGAAACTTCTCGTCTGGTATCCTTTCATCAAAATAAGCCCTGAACTCAGGCGACTGTATCACTATATAATCAGCATTAAAATATGCAGGAAGCGTCTTCTGCCCTTCGCTCATACCTCCCGATGTAGCGTAGTAAGGGATATAGACAAGGCATTCTGTATACTTCTTCAGATTAGACGAATAAAACCTCGGATCCACGCTCGTCACCAAGTTCCAATCGTCGTATGGATTGTGGAAATATATAACATCAGGTTTTCTCACCGCCAGATCATAGGCTTCATAATGTGTAACTGGCACATTATCAGGATACTCATCCCCCTCATAGTGAAACTGCCCAAAGGAATGGTTAGGATTTAGGTCATAATAAGGCACGGCTATGACATACGCATCACAGTCAGGATCAAACGCGGCACTGCGCCATACGCTCTCTAGACTGTCCCACATGGCGGCTTTATAACTTATGAAAGCTATTTCCGTTTTAACCCTAATATCAGCCTTAGCGCTGTTTTCAGCTTTAATAAGTTTTTTGTTAAGGGCTTTCCGTACCTTGTTTCCGTTAAGTTTATCACCGTTGCCCTGCGACACCTCATACACAGCCTCACAGTATTCCTCAAGATATTTAACGGTAACAAAGCCCTCGCCTTCAGACCTTTCAATGGAAGTTCCTATCTGTACGGCCATATCTTGAAGATCTGCGAGCGTAATTTCCATCCTCCCGAAATCTTTTTTATTTATGAATTTTTCCAGTTCATCATGGGCTTCATACATCGTTCGAAACGATTCTAGAATATCGTTTTTCAAAAATTTTCTCAAAGTTTACACCTCGTGCCTATATATTTATTCCCACGAGTAATTTTTTAAATCATAGCACGCATTGATTTTCAATGTTCCACTATTTACGATAGGGTTGTTGACTCTGCAGGAATGCCTGCGGAGAACTTCAAAGGTTCAATATTTATGCTCCTGAATTCTCCACATATCTGTCATCAAGATTATTGTTGTCTAGCTTGCTCTTTTGAAGCATTATCCATGTTTAAATATTCTTATATTTAGAAACACATCTGTAATTTCCACATTTTCCAATTTATACAAAATCATAGCCGCCATTCACATCAATAATGCTCCCATTTATGTATGTATTTGATATGACGGACCAAACAACATCTGCTATTTCCTCTGGTTTCGCGAATCGCTTCAAGGCAATTTTCCCAGCAATTTTATTCCGCAACTCTTCGCTTTTCTCCTTCTGCCACTCCGTATCCGTGAAACCCGCGTTGACAGCGTTTGTCCTAATCCCTCTCTCTCCAAACTCCTTCACAAACATCTTCATCAAATACCCAATCCCCGCTTTTGAGACACCATAAGGAATGCTCCTAGCATGAGGATATTTCCCCAGCACGGATGCGATTGCTGTGACAGTCCCTCCATCAGAAATCTGCTCCCTTAGCTCTTGAACAAGGAAAAAGGGAATATTCAAATTTATATTCATGATAGTAATCCAATTTTCCCATGTTATTCTACCAAAGGCACCATAGTCCGTCCCCCCCGCGTTTAAAATAACTGCATCAAGCCCCACCGCCTTTTTTTTAATTTCGTTCTTAATACAAGAAACGCTTTCAATTCGGGACACATCCGCCTTTATCAACACAATATTCTCTGAACTCTGTAGCAGTTTGGCCGCCGCCTTTTCATCATGAGCATAATTTGCAAACACAAACCACCCTTTTTCAAGTAGCAGTTCTGTTACCGCCCTGCCTATACCCTTTGTCGCTCCTGTTACAAGTGCATATTTCATATATGACTCCCCTTTTATCCTCCCTAGTCAACTAAAACTTTAACCCTGTCACTGGGTGTGCCTTGCGCTGCTCCACAGGGGGCAGTTCCATATAATCGCCATACTTAACCGTCAAGTACTCATCGAAACATCTGCTCCCCTTAAATACTGCACCTTCAAAAACAACATCTATTAACTCCTCAAAATATCTTTTCGGAAAGCCATATGGTTTTTTCGTCGGGAACAGGTTTAACCTCACAGTATGGCTTTTTTTCCTCGTTTTTAGATAACGGTAATAGTATTTATAAACCCGCTTCTTTGGTATTCTGTTCAGTAAGGCGTATATCTGTCTTTTCAATGGATCCTTCTCTATCTTTGTCCCAACCGGAGACCATAACATTTTCCTCACGCAAAAACAGAATAATGCATGTCCCCTTCTTAGGAACAGGTTGTCCGGCGCATAATCCAGTGGAAAAATATCAATAAATATTTCCTGCCCAAAATCCAAATGTTCCTGATTTTCCCGCTGAAACAACGTATTTTTCTTTCGAAGTTTTCCATATCCCCAACGGTACCCTTTTGTATTCCTGTCATCCTGAAAGTAAAACTTGCTAAAATCCAAATCTGTCCTACATGCTTTCCGAAACCGTTCATAGTCCCGCCGCAGCATCCCGACATCCGCATCGTCATCCCACGGAATAAATCCTTGGTGACGCACCGCACCTAAAAGAGTCCCACCGATCAAGCTATACTTAATCCGGTTTTTTTCACATATTCTTTTTACTTCTAACAACATTTCCATTTGAATCTCATGCAATTTTTCTAACTCTTCGTTCGTTAACTGTATCATGTCTGCCTCCATGAACCATTGTGTATCTGTTTTGCCAGCAGCATATCACCTACACAGTCCACTTCTGTCCATTTATAATCTCTGATGTCCTGATAATACAATTGGAATCCTTCATTAAAGATCATCTGCACTATGGCATTCTCATACCATTGATCATACATTCCACTTTCCACCATAGCTATGATACTTTCCCTTAATAAAAGTGAAGACCCACGATCCATCTTAGTAACACCAGCATATTCACCATAATACTCTTCCAATTCCTTGCTCATCACCAAGATTTTATCTTCACTAACCTGCACATTATAATCGCCGCTATTTTTTATGCTACTGTCAATACAGACCAGAGGTCTGTCCGTCCTCTTGCAGATAATATTCTCTATGGCTGCCTCTTCCATGACAATATCGCCATTTATAACTGTTATGTTGTCATCTTCTAGATAATCCTTTGCAAACCACAATGACGCTATAGAATTTGTCACCTCATAAAATGGATTTTCCACAAAAATAGCCCCTTCAATCTCCAACCTTATCCTACTGCTCATGAACCCTGTCACGACGACCACCCTTGCAGTTTTATCATTTTTTTTAATTAAATCAACCATTCTTTTAAGTATGGTGGTATCCTTATCCAGTTTATAAAGAGACTTTGGGTATTTAAGAGTAAGTGGATGCAGCCTCGAGCCTTTTCCCGCTGCCAAAAAAATATACGTCATTTTTCCTCCTTGTCTACCAGAGCAGTAATCCAACCCGCATCATATAATCTGTGGGTGGAAAAACAATCTCTAATCCTACCCGCTTTGCACTTTTCACCACATTCAACCCTAGTGCTTCCACTGGAGTTCTTGACTGGTATGGGTTGGCACATTTATCCAGTGCGCAGCCATTTTTACATAGTCTGCAGGAACCTCCTATAAAAGACAACACAGTCGAATTATCCCTCTGGTACAACCATTTTTCACATTCCAGTAGTGCGCGATGTAAATATATGTTTGATTCCCTCCGAATCTGTTCAAAATTACTTTTCCCTATTTTTTCTTTTACATATATATAAGCAATGTAGTCAAATTCCGATATCAGTTTTCTATAGTCGATATTCGGTATCTGAGGAGGGCACTTCCAGTTAGTGTTGTATTTACCACAGTAAAAACAGTTCATTTTCACACGCTCTTCGAAAATCAGATCTTCCGCCTTTGTGCATATCCCATAAATCGGATACCCCTTCTGTCTCACATCTTTTACCATTTGTTCCAATTCTTTTTCCATACTCTACAACCAAATATTACTCCCACCTGCCGTTTGCCAAGTACCTCTCCGGCTCATTTAAGAACACGTCAGTAATCCCTAATCCCTCTAATACATGCAAGTCAAGTTCCGCACCTGTTGGTTTCTCCGGATATAAATGACCTGTGAGCCAAGCACGTACCGTCTGCCCACATAACTGCTCTTTTGTAAGATCCATGCCCCTCCGAGATGGATGTAACGCCACCTGTTCTGTGGCATCGTCAAAACAACCCTTTCTTTTATAGAAACAATCCGACACTTTCGTGTCTAATATACCCACAGCTGCGCCAGGATCTAGTTTATGAATTTTTGCCAGCGATTTCGTATAAAAAGATGAGTATACTACCTGTCTCTGCAACTCATATTGCTCAACCAAACTGACTACTTTCTCTTCCATTTCATTATAAGGCACAATGCTGTTTTTTAGTTCGACATTCAATAGCAACCCGCCTTCCATTTTTGGGTGCAACAGGTCTAAGACCTCTCTGATGGATGGAATCTGTTCCATCCTACCACTGCCCGTCTGAATTTTCAACATTCTTAGCTGTGCATATGTGAAATCCTTTACATACCCAATCCTATCAGTGACTCTGTCTACTCGCTCATCGTGTATGACTACGATTTCGCCATCCTTTGTCATTTGAATGTCCAACTCTATCCCTATAAGTTTTGGAATGTTCATTGCTTTGGCGAAAGCAGTTATGGTATTTTCAGGATATCTCTGACTGCATCCTCTATGTGCCCATATTTTCATGGATTCATCCTTCTCCCTTCCCTCTCTGCAAGAAACTGCTCCATAATTCCCGCCATCGTCTCCGAGTCACTCCTCGTAAGTTTGAAATCATTCCGCGTATCCCCGCCTATCTTGGAAAGCAGGTCGCACACCTCGTATCTGAGACCATCGCCAAGAAACCGTTCGGAAAAACGTTCGATATCACTAGGATTCTCATGATGCACCTCAAAATAACTTGTCTTCCACCAAGGAGCCTCCACAACGATATACCCTTCTGTCCCGGATATTAGAAGTTTCCCTTCTGACTTTACTCCTAACCCACATGTAGCTGTCGCCAACCCATTCGGGTAGCGTATACACACTTTGGTATATAAATCAATGCCATTTTCATTCTTTATGGAATCGAACCGCACTTCCTCATAATCATACCCAAATAATTTTAAGATAGGCAACATACAGTAACTGCCAAGTTCTATAAAACTTCCCCCATATGTCATATCCCCCAGTTCCCTTTTACTATTGCTCTCCAGTTTAGTAAAACACGCTTCCACCCCCCGTATACTCCCAATGATGCCGCTGCAGGCTATACCGATGAGCTTAGCAAACCCAGGACAGTATGCTGTTTTTATCCCTTCAAAAAGAATTAGTCCCTTGTCTTTCGCATACCGAAACAGTTCTTTTGCCTGCTCCTTGCTGAAGCAGAGCGGCTTTTCACACAACACATGTTTCCCATGCTCCAGCGCCTGTTTTACATAGGAGTAATGCGACCCGTGCGGTGACGCTATATACACAATATCTGATGCCTGGTAAAATTCTTCTATGTCCTCATAGGCATCAATTCCCCATTTGTTCGCAAATAATTTTGCGCTTTTTAAATTGGGATTATATACACCTCTGGCGTTAACTCCACTTACAAGCGCCGCCTCTGGAACAAACCGATTGGCAATCCGCCCCGTACCGATAATCCCAATTCTCTGGATTGGTTCTACCTGTATTCTAAGCATAGTACTTGATATATTTTTAGTCCTATCAAGATATATTACCTTGCAATAATCTTTCAAGTAGTCAAAAGAGCCTATCCAATCGGAACCCACCGTAAAAATATCAATATTGTACTTTTTAATATCGCGAAACTTTTGCCCTTGTGATTCCTCAACAATGATCTCATCTGCAAAGCCTGTTTTCTTTACATTTTCAATCCTTGTTAACAGTGAATCCTTTACATTCAGCTTTCCCCTTGCCTGATCATACTCTTCTGTCGTAACCCCAACAATCAAATAATCACCGAGCTGTTTTGCCCGCTGCAGTAGTTTGTAATGTCCTTCGTGAAACAAATCGAAGGTACCATATGTAATCACTTTAATCATATCATTCCCTTTATTCTTTTATGCTCACAATCCCCGCCTTGACAAAACTGTGTGACTTTTACCATCAGCTGCCATCACAGTTTGCTACTATCTGTCGATATATCCAAGTTGCCTTCTTTTGTTAGAGCAACCGTCCATTATATCATTATCAAGAAAACTTTTTTTGTACTCACGAGCTGTAAGATTTGTCCAAATACCAACCATTCAATTACCGATAAAATTTGCTGTAGGGTACAAATTTTGCTATGGAAATAAAAAAAGAATCATTTTATATTTTGGCAAATTTAATCGCTCATGAGTATAATGTATTAAAACAGTTTTCAATACATATGTATCTTAAAGTTTCAGAGCATTTACAAAATCCCGATTCATGACGCATCATTTTATCCAAGTTAAATACAATTAAAATTTCTCTGTACTCCTCAGTTTCTGGATTGATATTATAGAATCTTTGTGTCATATACAAAAATAATGTAAAGTTTATATTTCCACATCAGAGTTATTCAAAAAATGTTATGTTCTCTAATGTTGAATTTACTTTCTTTTCAATCGGCAAATGCCATATTCTCATCTTAGAACATCTGTTTGTCATATTATAAACATTCCAGTACTTCAATCTCATAAAGTCAAATATCGCCTCCACAAAAGACAAACTTCCTCACATCCTTCCATTTCACTAAAGTCTCCTTTGGGTTCTAAATTTTTTTAATAATTTTGTCATACTTCAGGAAACTGTACGGAAGAAATTTTAAATATTTTGAATCATTTAGTATTCCTGACAAATTTCCCCTGCAATTTCCGCGCACAGCATTCAGGCGCCATGCGCTAATGCAGTTGATAAATAGGGCATCACAGCCGCCAGTTCTGGCGGTGTCGAACACATGATCCGGCTTCGCATCCTGCCATTCTCAATTTCCGTGCAATCACGGATCTGAGTTCACAGGACACAGGCGTACCTGTTTTTGTATATCCCCAACACCATTTTGTTTTTTATATCAAGATACCGTCTTCCACAGTCCACAATGTCTTCGCTGATGCAAAGCCGTTTGCAGTAAAACCGAATTATCCAATCGGTTCATCTTCAAGACAGATCATTTGACCATTTATTAGTAATATTATTATTGTTTTCCTCATTTTCTTCCTGCGGAAACTGTTTATTTAACTGTTTTCCCGTTCTTCCCCTGTTCAGGACATTTTTCGCACTATTTACTTTTTTATTTTCTTCAAATCCGCAGGCAGGGCATCGAAAGTTTTCGCCTTTCACAGTTCCCTTCTGCCCACAGGCGCTGCATTCTGTGCCAATCCCTTTGCCTATGACTTCTATAATACTGACGCCGTTTTGCTGGCATTTCCATTGCAGCCTCTCAGTCACAAAGCCTTTTTTCCACATTCTGAGGAAATGTGTATCGCCGGTGCCTTTTGTAATCTGCTGGTCATCATGATGTCTGGCGATATGCATTCCTGGATTGCGCGGAAGCTTTGCCATATAAATCGTGTTTGGTTTTTCCTGCGCCAACATTCTGTTAAGTTCCCTATTCACATAGTTTTTCAGTGCAGCATCCATTCCTGCCTTGCGTTCCAGATACCTCTGTGTGCCGGATATGCTTTTTTTGTCATCACGGTAATTCTCTTTCAGTATAAATCTCGAGATTTCCTGCTGCATTTTTCCAAACTCACTGCCATATACATTTCCGGTGCTTGTCGTA
Source organism: Lachnospiraceae bacterium (assembly GCA_021770785.1). Classification (GTDB taxonomy): domain Bacteria; phylum Bacillota; class Clostridia; order Lachnospirales; family Lachnospiraceae; genus Roseburia. The sequence goes on along the minus strand of JAETQH010000038.1, from coordinate 28,572 downwards.
ATCATATCCCACAGACCAAGCGAGATGCCGATCTCATTTGTGTAATCCTCATGCTGTCTTGTATTTACGAAAAGCGGTATGATAATCTCAACCGTTCTTTTTTGCGGATTGAGTTTTATGTCAAGCATTCTGTCATACACGTTTGTGTCCGTCAACGATATGAATATCCTCTGCCTGTTCACTTTGGTGGCAAGAAAGATACCATGCTCTCCCCCTGACTCCCCATATCTGTATCCCTGTTTTTTTATTGTAAAATATGTCGCACTGTCCGTATGCTGTCTGTGCAGCCTCTTTCTGGTCTGCCTGCAGATATATCTGTTGAGACTTTTGACACGCTGTCCATTTTCATCGCCAAGCTCTGCGATAATGCTTTCATATCTGGGCCGGATCTCTTCGGGCAGGGATACTGGCTTTCCATTCAAAATGTTTTCGAGACATCCGTTTATCTTGACGACAAAGCGGATATAATGCCTGTCCTCCGGCGAAAACCGCTCATTTTTGTTGGTGGCGTCATTGATTCCATTTTTGACCTGTGCCCACATGATCTTGATATCGCCTAACGCCCTGTTCACAGACGCTGTAAAATACACGCTTGGAAGCCCTATCTGTTCCCGGAATCCAGCTGCCTTTACTTCGGCATCAATCGTATAACCGGAATACAGTTTTTCGAGACTCTTGATACCGCCATATCGCTGATAGATGTAATTCCTTGTCACCATGCACCCATGTCCTATTTCCATGAGCACATCCATATTTTCACTGCTGATCTTCCCTTTGCTATATTGATGTATGGACTTACATATTTTAGGCATTCCTTCTTTCTCCGTCAGCTCTTCCAATGGCCTGTCATGTGTTCTTGTGCACATTGCATAGCAAATATACTTTTTGTCGATATAAAATATACTATCTGATCACCTAAATTTCGCAGATTGTTATGATCTGCGAAACGACCTGAAATACCGCTAAATAAAGGGCCTTCTGAGGGATGACCACAAATCTGACCACGAAACACCTGTTATTTTATACTGTGAAACTATATTTTGACCACTTATTGACCATGAATCTGACCACAAATCTGACCACGAAAAAAACCGATATTTCCGCTGTTTTTTTTGCGAAAAATATCGGTTTCCAAATTTTTCTAATGTGATTTTGACTATATTTTTGAAAAAGAATTGTCTTTTGGGTTAAAACATGTTAAACTAATGTCGATATAAAGTAATGAAAAAGAAATTTCACCTAAATTTCGCAGATCATAACATTCTGCGAAATTTTTAGATTCTTCCGCGAAAATCCGTTCCGCCCTCTTTAAAAGTTAGCAACCCCCATTTCAAATAGGGGTATATTATTAACCCCTCCGGGGTCTGATACTGGTTCTGTCAAAGACGGGTTCACAATCACCTTTATTACTGGTAGCCTCGCTTGGAGGCTCTCTTACTTGCTTCCATCTTCCAGTTTGTCATTTTCTTCTTGTTCTCGTATGTATTTCCGTATTGTTTCTTCGTTCACATTTCCTACTGTCGCCACGTAATAGCCTCGTGCCCACAGATGTCTGTCACCCCATTTTGTCCGCATTTCCGGATGCCTGTCATAAAACATGAGTGCGCTCTTCCCCTTCAGATATAACATAAACTCCGATACGCTCATCTTTGGCGGAATTGCCACATACATATGGATATGATCCACACATACTTTTCCTTCTATCAGTTGGACTCCCTTCATCTCGCAGAGTTTCTTCACAATTTCTACTATGTCTTTTTTATTGCTTCCATACATAATCTTTTTTCGATATTTCGGAATAAATACTAAATGGTACGTGCAATTCCATCTCGTGTGTTATATACTTTGATTATCCATTATGGATACCTCCTTTGATTTTGTTGTGGTTGCGAACCCACTTCATTATATCATTGGAGGTTTTTATTTTGATACTCCATGCAACGTTACGACTTATTCCGTTCTCCCCATCTCAGATGGGGGATTAAAATACTTTTTCATTTAGGACAGTATCCCTAAATATCCATCGCCGCATAGTATCCCCAGTAGACTGCGTTTGTTGTACCTCGACATATTTTTCAATCTCTTTTAAGAGCAGCGGTCTGTGTCTGACATTGGCATCAGGGGCAAGCTCGCCGCGCATCTCCACCAGATGAACCTTCTTCCCTTCCATTCCCAGATGAATCGCGCACTCGCAGCCTGCAAGTCCCCCGCCGAAAACTACAACGTCGTCTCCGACCTTGTCTTTTTCGAGATAATAATTATTGACAATCACAACATTATCCCCGTTAAGTCCTTTGATCGGCGGCACAAGGGGACTGGAGCCGACTGCTATGATGAGTGCGTCCGGCGCTTCTGACTCAACGTACTCCGGTGTTACTTCCGTATTGAGACGTATCTCCACACCCGCCTTTTTGGCCAGCAATTTATAAGTTATGGAAAGCTGGTACATTTCATGTTTGAATGGCAGCGCCTGCTCTGACTTTAAGATGCCGCCGACCTCGGATTCTTTCTCGCACAAAATAACCTGGTGCCCTCTCCTTGCCGCAGTGTAGGCCGCGTACAGTCCTCCCGGGCTTGCTCCCGCCACAAGCACTTTTTTCCTGACCGATCCGGGCAGTAATGGCGCAGGCAGTACCTCTACATCGTCCATCTCCCGTCCGATTAACGGGTTTACGGTACAGCGCCTTGTCGAAGTGGCGGCGCGCTCCGCCATACAGGTAAAGCAGCACAGGCACCTTACGATTTCCTCATCCCTGTTCTCCACGACCTTGCGGGGAAGTTCTGGGTCTGCCAGAAGCGCCCTTGCCATATATACAATGTCCGCCTCTCCCGATGCAATGATTTCTTCGAGCTGCGCAGGGTCGTTGAGGCCGCCGATCGTTGCCACCGGCTTGGACACGTGCTTTTTGATTTCTGCCGCAAGATATACGTTGCAGCCATGCTCTTTGAACATGGACGGGTGCGTATCGCCAAAGCTTTTCTGGTACGTCCCTGCCGACACATGGATAATGTCCACATACGGCTCGATCATCTTTGCAATTTCAACGCCTTCTTTCAGGCCATATCCTTCCGGCACAAGTTCGGAACCGCTCATGCGAAATTCAATCGGGAAAAAGGGTCCGACCGCTTCCCGGACCGCTTTCAGGACTTCTATGGCAAGGCGGCATCTGTTTTCCAGCGAACCGCCATACTCATCTGTCCTTTGATAATCTGGTCTTTTGACAGCGCCCTGACCTGCACGCCGTCCTGACGTACCGTATCGGATGATCCCCACTGGTTCATCCCTTTCTGTCTGCCTTTGTCTGTCATGTACGTTCCGGCATACATTCCGGAATGGGACAGCTCCAGGCTCGGCATGGCGCCGCGGCGTCTTATGGCGTCCGTCGTATAAGCTGCCGCCGCACCGCCTTTTGCGCGCAACTCATAAAACGCAGCAGATTTTGGCCCGATACAGCCGTCGTTTGTGATATCTGTCCCGCCCATTGGCGCCGAGAACATTCTGTTGCGGAATGTGGTGCACCCAATCGTTATCGGGCTCTAAGATTCGGATATTTTCTCTCCATAATTTTTCTTCCTTTCATAGATAAGTCACACTGTCTGTATCATTCATGTCATGAAAAGTTCTTTCAGATACTGTTTTTCACGCCTGTCGCCCATCAGGTTCATAAATTCCAACACCTTGTCTATGTCAATTTTTTCCTCGCGTGATTTCAGGTGCACATACAGCGCGCCGATTAAATTGGAATCATTGAAAAACTGGCAGGTGACCACGTCCGGCACCGGCATCGCGTGCGGAAATACGGTGTTTAATTCCCGCAGGGATTCCTTGATCATTTCCAGCAAAACAGGCTGTGCGCTGATGCCGCCGCCAATGGCGATTTTCTCCGGATCCACGACAAACTGGTAATTGCTGATCTGCACGGCAAGATGCCTGCAGTACTGGCGCAGGACGTCGATTATCTCCGCATCCCCCTGGTTTGCCATGGAAAAAATCTTTTCACCGTCAAGCGACCCTTCGGGCAGCCGCTTTTTTTGTTCCGCAAGCTTAATCAGCGCTGGGACGCCGCCCTTTTCGGCAAGGAGCTGGCTGCGCTCCTGCCATCTGCTTTCGTCCGTAAACAGATAGCTGAATTCACCTGCCATAAAATTTTTGCCTTTCAGCACTTTCTTATCCACGATGACGGCGCCGCCCACCGCCGTCCCGATGATCACTGCCATGGAATTTCTGCAGTCGGACAGCGCGCCTTTCCACACCTCGGCAAGCGCCGCGCATTTTGCGTCATTTTCCACGGTGACAGGCACTCTGCACCTGCCCTCCAGAATTTCCACGAGGTTGATATTTTTAATGCAGAATAAGGAACCGCCATTGTACATGAATCCCGTTTCACTGTCAATTACGCCGGGGGCGCAGATTGCGATGCCTTCCACTTCCCCTGAATATTTTCCATGGAGTCCGACCAGCATACCGACAAACTTTTCCAGTGAATCTTTCTCGGTAGGAACCTTATCTTTTTCATAAAAATTACAGTTTTCGTCCATGAGGGCATATTTTGTAAACGTGCCGCCCACATCAATCGCCAGATATTTCATTTCTACCTCCATTTATCAGACCTGTTCTCCAGTCTTGTGCCTTACTCATGAAGGCTTTTACCGTTCGTCTCAATGACCCTTTTATACCAGTAAAAGCTCTTTTTCCTGTACCGCTCCAGCGTACCGCTGCCGTCATCGTTGCGGTCCACGTAGATAAATCCGTACCGTTTTTTCAGCTCCGCAGTGGAAGCGCTGACCAGGTCAAGGCATCCCCACGAGGTATAGCCCATCATTTCCACGCCGTCCTCCACCGCCTCCTCAAGCTGGAGCAGGTGGTTTTTCATATATTCAATGCGGTAATCGTCCTCCACCGTCCGGTTTCCGTCCTGATCCGTGACAAGCCTGTCCACGGCGCCGAGTCCGTTTTCCACCACGAAGAGCGGCTTCTGGTATTTGTCCCACAGCTCGTTACAGATATAGCGCAGTCCCTGCAGGTCAATCTGCCATCCCCACTCCGAAGCTTTCAGGTAGGGATTTGGCACGCCGCAAAGGAGGTTTCCCTCCCCGCGGATATTTTTCGTCTCGTCCGCCGTTGCGCACACGCTCACATAATAGCTAAAAGAGATAAAATCGACCGTGTTCTTCAATATTTCCTCATCTCTGGGCGCAAAATCCACTTTGATTCCATGTTCGCGCAGGTACCGTTTCATATACCCCGGATATTCACCGCGAACGTGGATATCGGCAAACATCGTATTTTTGTGGTTTTCCTCCATCGTGCGGATGACATCCGACGGGGCGGGTGAGAGCGGGTAGATGGGCATGCTTAAAATCATGCAGCCGATCCTGAACGCCGGATTGATCTCATGCCCGATTTTCGTTGCCAGCGCCGACGCCACCAGTTCATGGTGGATTGCCTGATACAGGTCTGATTCAGAGAGCTCCTCTTTCGGCGTATTGATGCCGCCGCTCATGAACGGCGAATTTAATATGGAATTAATCTCGTTAAACGTCAGCCAGTACTTCACTTTGTCTTTATAGCGCGCAAAAATCGTCCTGACATAATTTTCACAGAAGCCAATCAGTTCCCTGCTGCGCCAGCCGTCGTAATGTTCTGCAAGATAGAGCGGCGTCTCATAGTAGGAGATGGTGACAAGCGGCTCAATGCCGTATTTGCGGCATTCGTCAAAGACCCTGTCATAAAATTCCAGTCCCTTCTCGTTTGGCTCCTTTTCGTCTCCTTTCGGAAAAATCCTGCTCCACGCGATGGACAGGCGGAACACTTTAAACCCCATCTCCGCAAAAAGCCGGATGTCTTCTTGATAACGGTGGTAAAAATCAACCGCCGCCAGTTTCATGTTGTCCGCCGTGGGCGCCGCCGTCCTTGCCCCCTTGATGCCCCGCGGCATCACGTCCTGAATCGACAGACCTTTTCCGTCCTCATTGTATGCGCCCTCGCACTGGTTTGCCGCCACCGCGCCGCCCCATAAAAAATTTTCCGGAAACATATCCGCACCCCGCTTTCTTACCTTACTTTATCCGGATCATAGATCAGGTTGGCGGATTTTCCGTCTTCCCGCTCAAACCGTTCGTTACACTTTTTCGCAATCAACGCCTTCTTTCCCATAAACGCAAACGGCAGGTTATCTGCCTTGCCGCTGATGATGTCATCGCACACATCCGCCATCTGTGCCAGGATATCCGGCTGGATCTCCATGACATGGTGCATGATAAATACCCTGTCATACGTTCCTTCCAGACGTCCTGCAATATCCTGTACCTGTGCCTTGTACTGCGCCACGCTGCTGCACATATCGTCAAACAAAAATGTCGCGTTGTTGCAGGCGTCTCCCAGAATCAGGATTCTTTCCTCGCGGATTAAAAATACCATGCACCCTTGTGTGTGGCCGGGAAACGCATAGGTATCCACATGAATCCCGCCCAGGTCAAACGACGCGTCGTCCGGGTATTCTTCAAATGGATAGTCCGGCGCCGCAGGAACAAACGCATCATCCGTCATCTGTTCCGTATCCGCACCGACATTGGCGCCCGCATAACCGCGCCGCTGCGCAATGCTGCACTGCGACCGGTACAGCAAAATATCTTTATGGTTCATGTACGCCGATGCAAACTCAGGCGCGCCCATCGCATGGTCGATATGCCCGTGGGAAACCAGCACCGTCACAGGCTTTTTTGTCAGCTCTGCCACCAGGGATTTCAGTCCGCTGACGCCGATACAGGTATCAATGAGGGCGGCGCGCTTGCTGCCCTCGACCAGATACATCAGTTCGCCTGACCTGCTCCTGATTCCTGTTATTCTGTCGCTTATTTTTTCTGTTGAAAAATAATCCATTTTTTCCCCTTTCTAATTCTCCTCATAGATCTGCATGAGTTCCCTTGTCAGGTTGTCAATCATCTCCTTTGAGAAGCCCATGTAAAACATATTCTGCAGCGTTGTCAGGCTCTCGTACAGGAAATCCTGATTACCCGTACCCAGAAAATACTGCAGCAGCGGCGATACGCGTTCGATTATTTTCATCGCCCGTTCGTCCTGCATCATGTCCTTAAAGAGCGTTTTCTGCGTATACCTGCTGCGCAGATCCTCCGTCGGCTCATAAGTAAACTCATAGATGCCTGCTTTCAGCTCGCCGGCCGGCTCCCCTGGGTAAAACGGAAGTCCTACAAGCGCGCTGCAATTGAACGGGATCTCTACCAGTACATGAACCTTTCCGTCCTTCAAAATTTCCCATTCGCTCCTGTATGTACCATACACCGATTCGTACCGCATCTTCATCCAGTGGAGTTTCTGGTTGACAATCGGGGAAATCTCCACGCGCTTAAACCCGCCGTCTAACGCCTTGAGTCCGGCAACGTCGCGGTACAGGTATTCAACAACAGCGCCAAATGAATAGTGGTTTAAGGAATTCATCATCGTGCCGCTGAGCCTGCCGTTGTCCAGCACGGAATTCCACCGCTCCCAGATGGTCGTCGCGCCAAGGTTGACGCAGTGCAGCCAGCCCGGATATTCTTCCTGGAGCAGGAAATAAAACGCTTCCTCCTCCAGCCCGTTTTCGGCAAGCACCCTGCACATCAGCGGTGCGCCGACAAAGCCGCCCTTCAGTTTATAGCAATCCTTGTACAGCCGCTCTTTCAGACCTTCGATCACCCTGTTTTTATCAGGATAGATGCCAAAGTGCAGCGCCACAATGTATCCTGTCTGGGTATCAATGGCAATCCGTCCCGTCGGTGTGTAATACTCGTTCAGCACTGCCGCAACAATCTGGTCATGCAGCGCGTCATAATGTCTGGCATCCTCATCATAGCCCAGTATTTTTGCCGCGTCCGCCGTCTTTTTCGCCGACGCCGCATAGTAGCATGACGCGATAAAATACGTGTCCGTGCCGCCCTCGTTGCTCTGCTCTGTCCTGCCGTCCAGTGCAAGCCAGTCCCCCAACTGGTTTTCAAAATGAAACAGATGCCTGTGTCCCCGTTTTTCATCCTCCCTGTCAATTTTGTCCACCCAGCCGCGCATCATCGGATAATATGCCGCAAGCGCCGCCTTGTCGCCGTAATGCTCATACAGCACTGCCGGAAGGAATGTCGCGATGTCGCCCCAGACGCAGGAGAAGATTGCCGCCTGCTTCTCCCACACAGGGATCACGCCCGGCACAATGCCGTCGAGACGCTCCTGTTCCGTCATCAGGTCATGGATAAATTTGTTGAAAAATGCCGCCGTGTCCATGTTGTAGGAGGCCGTTCCCGAAAAGACCTGCGCGTCGCCCGTCCATCCAAGGCGCTCGTCCCGCTGCGGGCAGTCTGTCGGGAAATCAATGGAGTTTGACTTCTGCCCCCACTTCGCGTTGAGGAAAAGGCGGTTCACCTTCGGATGTCCTGTCTCGATAAATCCCGTCTCTTCCATGTCCGCATAGACAGCCTTTCCGATGAAAAATTTTTTCATGTCCTCATCCGTACAGTCTGTTGCCCAGCCGGTCACGCGCACATAGCGGAAACCGAAAAATGTAAACCGGGGCTTTATCCATTCATCTCTGCCGTCCGCCGTATAGATAAACTGCGACTTTGCATCGCGGTAATTTTCGTTGTAGAAATTACTGTCCTGAAGAATCTCGCCAAAGTCCAGGACGATCTTTGTTCCGCATGGCAGGGACTCTGTAGAAAATGCGACATACCCCGCAAAATTCTGCCCGAAGTCAAGAACCGTCTCCCCTGCGGGCGTATGAATCACTTCCCTCACGGGCATATCTTCCTTTTCAACAGTCGCGATACTGTATCTCGGAACAAGCTTTCCCTCAATCTCTCCAAAAGCAGGCTTTTTCCACGGATTGTCCTGTCCGTTCCACAGTGTGCGGTTCACCCATTCGCCCATGTAGATATCGCTCATCTCACAGTCCGAACCCCGGTATTCCCAGCTCTCGTCCGAACCAATGATGTCTTTTGAACCGTCTTCGTAGACGATGTGCAGTTCCGCCAGCAGCATAAATTCCGACCCGAAATTTTCATTTTTGTGCGCCAGACCGAAATACCCTTTATACCAGCCATTTCCAAGCACCACGCATATTTCGTTCTGCGCGGCAATCAGGTTTGTCACGTCATAGGTCTGGTACTGTACCTCATAATGGTAATTGCTGTAATACGGTGTGAGCACCTCACCGGTCACGTCCTGCCCGTTGATCCGTGCACTGTACAGTCCGAGCCCTGAAATGTACAGCCTTGCCGACCGGACTTTCCTGCCCTGTGCTGCTGCGAAGGTTTTGTGGAACTCCGGATGAAAACGGTCTTCCTCCTGCGGTTTTATCCATCTTCCGATCCATGGTTTTGTCATTTTTGCCGTCTCAAAATAGCAGGTTTCCCCACTCACCGCCGTCTCGTCCGCGTCGGATTTTGCCGTAATCCGGATATAATACCGCGTTTGGGGCAGCTTTTTGAAATCAAGAACCACCCCGGCACTGTCCATGTCCGCGCCTTCTTTTTGATACAGTATTTCCTTAAAATCCTCCGTCAGACTGACTTCCACACGGGAAAAAGCAAGCGCCTTTCCTGCGGCTCCGGTCACGATGTAGGATAACGATACGCTGTCAAAGGCGTAACCGACCGGGTTCCTGATACCATTTATTTTCATATTTGATATTTGCATATGCACATTCCTCCCTTATTTTCCTACAGGTCTTTATTATTGGGACTCAAATTCCCTCGGCTTAAATTTATCCCTGTACTTCTGCGGCGTCATTCCTTTATATTTTTTAAATACTTTCCCGAGATAACTCTGCGATGGAAAATTGACATACTCCGCTATGTCGGATATGCCCTCCTCCGAATACATCAGCAGGTTTGCCGCCCGCTCCACCCGGAACCGGACGATATAATCCTGCAGACGCTCCCCTGTTTCCTTCACAAACAGCTTTGACAGATATGTCGGTGAGATGGAAAGCTTTTCCGCGATTTCATCCAGATAGACTTTTTCCCTGTAATGTGCCGCGATATAGTTTTTGGCATTTTCCACGTAATTGGATATCTGCCTGTCGCTGTTGATGCGGTAAACCCTCTGTGCCAGATCCTTTACCGCCCGGTTCCGCCATGCCACAAGCGTGGAGATTTCCTTACAGTTTTCTGATTTCTGTATGTAATAGTCGCTGACCCGGTACGCCTCGTTCGGAGATATTCCGCCCTCAATCGCCGCCCTCGTACACAGTGTGATCGCCACCACGACCAAATGCTGCCAGTGATGCATGTCATTCCCCGACAGACGTCCTGTAATGATATCCAGATCCATGTTCATCTGCAGGGCATCCTCCACCCTTCCCTCCCTGATACAGTCAAGCAGCCTCTTTTCCTGGGCATATGAATGATGCGCCCGCATCTCCTCCTCAACCTGAAAATCAAATTCAAGAAATTCCCTGTCGGCAATGGTAGTATGAGACAAACCTGCATCCAGATGATTTGCCAAAGCAAGTTCCTCTTCCGACACAAGCTCTCCGGTAAATGTGGCATTCATCAGTCCTACTATGGAAAGAACCCTGGAAAGCGTGTGGACAATAAACTTTTGTTCGCTGTCTGGCTTCATGGCATAAAGATCATAATACCGGTGCAGCTCGACCACATCCATTTTTTTCAGCGCCATGGGACCGATCAGCAGGAACATGTCCCTGTCGGCATTACCAATACAGGCAAAGAGAACCTGGTTCCTGTCACAGTAGACAAAAGGCGCTTTCTGTCTGGCGGCTGCGTCCATTAGGCTTTTTTTGAACGCCTCGTTTTCCGAGAGCGGATTGTTATCCATATAACGCCAAAGACAGGTCTCCTCCCCTGCTTTATGAATGTAATACAGGTCTGCATAAACCAGCTTTGCCTGTTGAATCAGGGCGTATCTTTTTATCTCATCCATTTTAATACCTCAACTTCTGTAAGACACCGCGTCTTTAAAAATATGGCATACCCCATCAGGTATGCCATATTACGAAACTTTTGTTGCCAACACTGCCATTCCGATCTTTCCGGATTCATGCGGTCGCCTTTATCCTCCACCATGCCAGAAACATGGTAAAGATACTGTCCTGTATCCTTTCATCAAACCCGCATCCTTCCTGTCTATTCATTTTTGCCCATGTTCTTTATATCATGTTCACAGTGATAAAACAATAGAAACAGTACAAATACGACGCCTGCCATAATCGCCGGTATCCAGCCGTAGAGGAATTTGATCGCTGTCGTCACACTCTCCGGCTGACGGAGCCCCTGCGCATCCAGTGCAGCATCCATACCTGCCGCGGCAATCACCCAGCCAAAAACTGCCTGGCCAAGCCCGAGACCGATCTTCTGTGCGGCGGAAATACCCGCATTTCCCATACCTACCGAATCCACGCCTGTTTTCAGCTTTCCATATGTAACCGTGTCCGCCACCATACCCAGCGCCATGCCGCCGGCAAATCCGACGCCAAGACCTTTGAGCACATTGCTGATAATCAGCAGTACCGGTGTCTCAAAGATTGCAGAGCCCAGAAAACCGACTGTCAGAACCAGCATGCCGAACGTATAGATTTTCTCCTTCTGAATCTTTTTCATCATCACGGGAGTTGCAAACATGATGCCAAACTGCGCGATCGAGATTGCATTGGACAGCATGGCGTACTGCCCCATATCATACAATACATACTGGCAGTAGAATACGGTGCCCATAGAGTAAAAAATAATGATGAAGAATACGATAAAATTGCCGAGTGTGAGCAAAAGCCAGTATTTGTTGCCAAGAAGCGATTTCACTGTTGTCATGAAATCCTGCTTGTTTTGGGTAACTTCCTTTTCCTCTGTTTTGATATCTTCTGTCACGCGTTCCTTTGTATTGAATACGCAGAACAGGGAAACCAGAACCATAAGCCCGCAGTAAATAATCATTGTGATTGTAAATGCGCGCTGGGTATACAGGGTTTCCGTACTGCTGGTAAATTTCGCCAGCAGTGTGACAAACGTGGAGTTGATAAACACATTTCCAAGCGTCTGAAAAATCTGCTGCACATTTCCAAGCAGCCCGCGCTCGTATGGGTTTGCCGTCACCAGCGTCACCATGGAATAAAACGGAACCAGCATACCTGTCAGACATACGGCATTCACGATATTATACATCAGGAATACATACACGTACTGGGCCATTTCCGGCAGACTCGTCGGCACCCAGAACAAAAGTACGGTGGTGACAGCAAACGGAATACACATCCGCAGCAGCCACACCCTGGCCTTTCCCATTTTTGATTTTGTCCTGTCCACCAGACGCCCCATGATCAAGTCTGATATGCCGTCAAATACCTTCGATACGGCAAAAATGGTTGCAATGATTCCTGCATTCAGCCCTACTGCCGACGTGAAGTAAATCGTCAGGAAAGAACCTATGATTCCATTGATCATGTTGAATGCAAAACCGCCGGAACTGTAGCTGATGCGTTCCCCCCCATCCCAATGAACCATTGGGATCATCATGTTTTGTTGCTAATCCTGCCATGTCTTTTCTCCTTCCTTTATCTGAAATTGTCTGAGGGCTTTGCTGCACTGCCCTTTGATGTCATTATTCTACCATGCCTTTTTTGCACCATATATCGTTATTTTGTAGTTTTTGTCTTTATTCTGCAGCAAATTTTTATTTTGCAAAATTTCTCCTGTTGTGTTTGCACATTGTGCCTGTTAAGGCTGTGAGGGAATTTTTACAATTTTGGAGTGTCCAACTGTTTTCTGATCTGGGAAGGCGTCGCTTGAAAATGTTCTGCAAATACCCTGCGGAACAGCTTATAATTGGTAAAGCCATGGCGCTCCAAAATATGCTGCAGCGAGTCGGGTGTTGAGATTAAATCCTGATAAATGTGGGATAAGCGCACTTCGTTTAGGTATTCCAGATAGGTTAGTCCCATGTGTTTCTTAAAAAAGCGGCAGAAGTACCCGGAATCCAGAAAGGCAGTCCGGGCGATCTCGTCGATGGAGATGGGACGGTTATAATGTTGGTTCGTATAGTCCAGAACAAGATTCAGGCGGTTCAAGTCTTTTGTCCTGTGGGTTAAGTCTGCCTGAAAGATTTTCACACTAAAGTTATGGTAAAGCTGGAACAGAATCTCAAAAAGCAGGCTGTTAAAACGCAAAATATATCCTTCCGGCCGGATGTCATTGGCTACCTGCATCTGTATCAGTGTTTCTTTGAAAATATCCAGTTTGGTCTGGCGGACAGGATTGCTTCCCGGGTCGTCGAGGACAAAACGAAGCTACTGAACATTTGGGATGTAGAGCCGTATAAAATCAAACGGTATCTGAAAAACGATCCCCGTGTTGGGGGAGGTGCATTTGGTAGAATGGATGACACTGGAATTAATCAGAAAGCATTGCCCCTCCTGCAGGCGGAAGGCAGAGGATTCTACTGTGATGTCTACTGAACCCTGCACCATATATATAATTTCGATTGCGTCATGCCAGTGGTTCGGAACATAACTTCCGGTGTCTTTTTTGGTATAAAAACTGACACCGGTGGTTTTGGGAACCTGAATCAATTCGTAAATCTGGTGCGGCTGCTGTTCGGTCATCTCTATTACCTCGCGATTTCTTTTTATTGTGTCGTAGTCTGGTTTTGCCAAACTGTATCTTTACGGGTTCTCGTGTTTGATGGCAGATATAGAAATATCTTAATTTATTCCGATGCAAAAGTCAACGAAAAAGAGAATATCGACCTATATATTCGTCAATATACAGCCTATCAGGCAGTTGTAAAATGTGTTAATATAATCCTGTAAACGGCAAATGTTCAGTGCGCACAGAACACAGGCAGAGTATAGACAAATAAAGGAGAGAATTTATCATGAAAAAAAAGAGCAGATTGACCTTATCCAAAATTGTGGAGCGTTTCTCCTACGGCTGTGGTGATTTTGGGTGTAATATTATCTACACGGCAATGTCGGCATTTCTGATGATCTATTACACGGACTATGCGGGCGTGAACGCACTCGCTGTCGGTACGATCATGATGGTATCGCGTATCTTTGACGGAGTGAGTGACATTATCATGGGTATTCTGGTAGACAGGACAAAGTCGCGCTTTGGAAAAGCAAGACCGTGGCTGCTGCGCATGTGTGTTCCGTTTGCAGTGTCCGGCGTGCTGCTGTTTTCCGTGCCGACATCATGGGCAGCGACGCCAAAACTGGTGTACGTATTTATTACATACAACCTTGTGTCAACAGTTATCTATACGGCAATCAATGTGCCTTATTCCGCGCTTAACGCGCTGATGACACAGGACCCCTATGAACGGTCTGTGCTGAGTATCTTCAGAAATCTTCTGGCAACAGCCGGAACGCTGACAATCAATCTCTGTACACTTCCGCTCGTGGAATATTTTGGCGACAATGCATCCGCGTGGACAAAGACTTTCTGTGTCCTTGGACTGTTGGCTGTCGCGGCATTTTTAATCAATTTCTTTGGAACGAAGGAGCGCGTCAAACCCTCCGGCACGGCACAGGACAAGGATGCAGGACAAAAGACTGCAGATGTGCCGATCATGACAGGAATCAAGGCATTGTTCCGGAACAAATACTGGATTATGATGACCGGAATGCTTGCGCTGTTCTTTCTGATGTATTCTGTAAACGGCGGTGCGACGGTATACTACGCGAAAGACATTCTCGGTGACAGAAATCTTGTGGGCACCATCAACGGTATTTTCAATATTGTGCAGATCGCGGGAATGTTTTTTATCGCAATGCTGGTGAAAAAATATGGAAAGCGCAATGTTTTTGCAGTCGGTCTTGTACTGGACATTATCGGTATGCTGATCTTAAACTTTTCAAATGGAATGATGGGAATGATCGTTGTGTCCAGCGTCATCAGGGGTGTCGGAAATGCCTGCGGCGGCGCGACGATGTGGGCAATGGTGTCGGATACGATTGATTACGGTGAATGGAAGACAGGTGTGCGGACAGAGGGACTGGTCAACAGCGCGTGCAGCTTTGGTTACAAGATCGGAAATGGAATCGGCTCTGCACTGCTGGGATTAATCCTTGAAATCGGCGGTTATATTGGTGAGGCAGCGACACAGACTGCATCGGCGCTGATGTCAATCCGTGTGTGTTTTGTCTGGATACCGATTGTGGTATATATTGCGGGATTGATCATTATGAAATTTTATCATCTTGATGAGGAATTTGCAGGTATCATGAAAGATCTGAAGGAACGCTCAAAATGAAAAAAGGAGGACGATAGATATGAAAATAAAAGGAGTTAATCTTGGCAACTGGCTGGTGCTGGAGAAATGGATGAGTCCGGCATTGTTTGCAGGGACAACGGCGGAAGATGAATACTATCTTCCGCGCCAGCTCCCGCGGGAGGTGTATGAGGCGCGAATCCAGATACACCGCTCTGAGTATATCTCGGAGAGGGATTTTGTGACAATCAAATCCATGGGAATGGATGCGGTGAGAATCCCTGTGCCATATTTTATTTTCGGGGACCGAGAGCCGTTTATCGGCTGTGTGGAGGAACTGGACAAGGCGTTTAACTGGGCGGAAAAATACGGGCTGCAGATTTTGATCGACCTGCACACTGCACCGATGGGGCAGAACGGTTTTGACAACGGCGGGATATGCGGCGTGTGCAGATGGTCCCAATTTCCAGAGGAGGTAGAGTTTGTTCTCACCGTGCTCGAAAGGCTTTCGGAGCGCTATGGTAACAGAAAAGGACTCTGGGGAATTGAAGTGCTGAATGAGCCGGTTACAGAGCGCGCATGGCAGTCAATGGATGTTCCAAACCGGTATCCTGCTGTGGACCCGCAGATGGCGGAAGGCTCCAGACCAAATACACTTGTGTTCCTGCGGGACTTTTACTGCAGAGCCTATGACAGAATGCGCCGGTATCTTCCAGAGGAAAAGTACATTGTGATTCATGATGGGTTTGAATTAATGGCATGGAAGGATTTTATGCGCGATGAAAAGTATGTCAATGTTGTGCTTGACACGCATCAGTATCTGATGCTGGCGGAGGCGGAGGGCTGTCCGCAAAACACAGAGGCATATTTATCTTATATCAGGGATCATTATGAGAAAGAGATTGCGGAGATGCAGAATTATTTTCCAGTAATCTGCGGCGAGTGGTGCCTGTTTAATTCGCTGGCGTGCGGGTGTGACACAAAGGGCGGCCAGAGCGTGCTAAATGGCGTTCATGGAAATGATACAGAACAGCTTGAAGCAGGAGAGAAAAGGGAAATCTACCGCGCGCTTGCCAGGGCGCAGCTTGCGGCATGGGAAATGGGCAGCGGGTATTTTTACTGGAGCTATAAACTGCTGACAGACACCGTGAATGATAAAGGCTGGATAGGATGGGATAGCTGGGATTTCGGAAGATGCGTCGATCTTGGCTGGTTTCCCACACGCGAGTAATATGTATCTGACAATCTGTATGTATTTATGAAGGAGGACGATAAGATGATTCAAAACCCGATTTTTCCAGGATTTAACCCAGACCCCTGTATCTGCAAAAAGGGAGAGGATTATTATGTGTCCGTGTCGACTTTTGAGTGGCTTCCGGGAATTCCCGTGTATCATTCCAGGGATCTCAAAAACTGGGAGCTGCTGACACATGTCCTGACAGATGACAGGGAGGTGGACTTAAAAAAGCTGCCCAGTGCAAAGGGTATCTGGGCGCCCTGCCTGACATACTGCGAGGAGGAGGGACTTTTCTATGTCGTTTATGGGATTATGAATTCCATGAATGCGCGTTACTTTGATGTGGACAATTACCTGATTACCGCGCAGGATATCAGGGGGCCATGGAGTACGCCGGTTTACCTGCATTCGTCCGGGTTCGACGCGTCCATGTTTCACGATAAAAACGGAAAGAAATATATCGTCTCGCTTGAGTGGGAGACACGGGAAGGATATGAAAAACCGGGCGCAATCTGTATGGTGGAGTATTCCCCGGAGAAAAAGGAGATTGTGGGTTATCCGCAGCGGATCTGGCGCGGCGGTACAGACAGGGGCTGCATCGAAGCGCCGCATCTGACAAGGCGCGGGGAATATTACTATATGATGTGCGCGGAGGGAGGCACCGGATACAATCATTGTGTGACGATGGGGCGTTCCAAAAATGTGTGGGGTCCTTATGAAAAAGACCCAAAGAATCCGATTGTAACGAGTGTTCCAGGGGAGTCTTACGAGCGTCAGGATCCCGATCATCTAAAACCAAAGTATTATAATCCGGATTCCATTTTACAAAAGTCGGGGCATGGAAGCTATGTGGAGCTTCCGACAGGAGAGGTTTATCTCGTCCATCTCTGTGCGCGGCCTTTTGTGCCGGAACTGCGGTGTACACTCGGCAGGGAGACTGCCATCCAGAAAATGATGTGGACGGAGGACGGGTGGCTGCGCATGGCGGACGGCAGCAACCTTGCAAAGATGGAAGTGCCTGAAAGTATGCTTTGCGAGGTGCCGATGCCCCAGATTCCGGATTTTGATGATTTTGACAGTGATACACTGGGAAATTACTACTATGCCCCGCGCATCATGCCCCAGAGCTTTGCAGATGTGAAGGCGCGGCCGGGTTATGTGCGGATTCGCGGACAGGAATCGCGCACATCCCTGAACAGGGTGAGTATTTTAGCGCGGAAGCTGACCAGTGTATATGCAAGGGTGACAACAAAGATGGAGTTTGTACCGCAGGTTCACCAGCACAGTGCCGGACTGATTTTATATTATGACAATATGAATTACATCAACCTGCGCAAGTATTACAGCGAGACCTTAGGCCAAAGCGCAATTTCCATTATCCATCTTGAGAATGGGGAAAAGACGGAGTTTCTCAACACGCGTATTCCGATTGAAGAGAAACCGATTTATCTGCGCCTCTATATAGAGGGCAGGCGGTCCTGGTTCGAGTGGAGCTACGATAATGTCCAGTATGAAAAAATAGGCAAGGTATTTGATACAACCCGGTTTTCCGACGAGTATTGCAGGTACGGCGAGTTTACGGGAACCATGGTGGGAATTACCTGTGCCGACCGCGTAAAACATCAGCACTATGCGGACTTTGACTTTTTTGAATATATTGCAGATGAGACAAAAGCGGTGGATTGACGAAGAATTGTATATCCGTCCCCAAAGGTATTATGCCCTCTCTCTTTTCCGCGAAAACGACGAGGATATAATAAATATACAGGGCTGGCGCCTTGATTTGGGACGGATATCCTTTTTCCCTGTCGAGCAGTACCGGCGTCTGCCTTAATAAATCTTCCACTGCCAAGTCGTCAGACAGCCAGTCTTTTATCTGCCTTTTTTCCAGTATGAGCGGCATGCGGTCATGCACCTTTATCATGGACGCATTGGCCTGAGTCGTTATTATGACAAAACGCGCCCCGCCGTCCGTGAGGTCATAAAACCCCGCCATACAGACAGTATCCCTGTCTTTCCGGCGGCGCAGCACTGTATCAAACTCCTCTGTCCCATCCGACTGTATATTTCTTCCCGGAATTGTCTTGATTTTTTCAGCATCCGCCTGGATCTCGCCGCTCACCCCGGCAATAGAATTCGCAATTGCGTATGTGGATTCCATCGGAATATCCCGGGAAATATATGAGTGCATAAATTTTATCCGCACCCACACAAACGCACCGGTTTCTATAGATGATGTTGCATGGAATATACAACGGAGCAGTTCTTATGTAATGAAAAAGTTTAAAGAGGAAATGGCGGTGATAACAGTAAAACTGCCTTTCCCCATATACGGAAGAAATGTTTTTTGAATCAATAACCGATATTTCCCATTGCCTGTAGCGCTGAACTACAAAATCACTTTCCATGAGCCTCCTCCTTTATTGTGCAAAGCAAAAATCCGAGAGATTGCATGGCATCTTCCTTACTTAGCGGAATTTTCATGTATTGTTCCAGATTCATATCTTTTACAATTACAATCCAACAATAATCCATCAGATCATAAATATCATCAAAATAATTGTAAAAGGTTGATCTGAGATAACAGAAATTTCTTCTAATGGCATATCCGTGAGCAGTAAGATCATTTTCTCCGAAAAATCTGACAGCGTCCGCCTCGCTTTGTTCACTTACGGACATTTTCCGAGAATTGTCCATAAGCGTAAAAATAAGCATTTCTCTTAAACTGAATTTTATTTTTTACCAAGCCGCAGAATATGGACTGTCTCTGCCGCAATCTCCCATTCAAAAGTATTTCCGTCAATTGAGACAGGTTTTCTCTCTGGCACGATCCGTTCCAGTCCGCGCGCATCTACATCCCTGCTCCCAGCCAGGATCCACACGGCGCCCTCCCACCGGATCGGTACATCACTTTCATTTTCGTTTCCGTTCAGCACAATCTCCAGCTTCTGATTTACAGGGAGCACGTTGACCAGCTTCACGATGATATCCCCGCTCTTTTCATCCTTGCTGGAAGACGCATACAACGCTTCCATACAGACCGGTTTCCACACCGCGGTCTGCTCCTGCACGCCGTCAACCAACGTCTCGATATGCGTTCCCCGAACCCTGATTTCCAGCCTGTACACCCTGTTGTCCTCAATATGGCGTGTCTGGTAGGTCATGACAGCAGTCTGGCCGCAAATGACCTCAATAAGCGTGGAATCCTTGTTGCTGCTCCCGCCCAACCTCCAGAGAATCTCCCTGCTGCTGTAAACAGCATTGATGTTGTTCTTTTCAGCATTAATGTTGTTCCTCGCAGAATTGATGCTTTTTTCGCAATATTAATGTTGTTTTCAGCAACATTGCCAGCATTCTTGGCAGAATTGTCGCCGCATGCGGCAAAATATACCGCAAAACCACCTCCGCCTGAAATACGCTCCGCTTCCATGGAGATGGTATAGTCTGCCGCGTCCACATAAAACGGAAACCGGGGATCACTTCGCGCCCTGTCAAGGCAGATTTCGTCCACATGGTACAGTGTCTCTCCTGTATGATCATCTACAATAACAATATTCCGGTAACGCACCTTCGCATGTTCCGCCTCCAGACCGATTCCTCCTGCAAGGTCGTTCTGTCCCACACTCGCAATCACCGCCTCTGGCATATCCTCCATCTCCTGTGAGAGCAGCCAGTCCCCCTGATGCTCCATAAAGAGCTTCTGCACATGATAATTAGGCGTCACTACCGCCTGATGGTTGTCGTACCAGATCAGATCCGGTTTCCAGTCCTGATAATCCACATTGCAGAAAAGCGGGGCATAGCATGCCAGCTTTACAGCATGGGACGCATTCTGCAGCCCGGTCATAAAGCATGCCTCCGCCAGTGCATTGTACCATCGGTTTCCCTTTGAGGCGTATTCTCCCACAAAAACATACGGGGGTTTTTCCGCAAAATGGTCGTATCTGCGGCTATTTGAGATAAACCACTGCGGCGCCATATAATAGTGCTCGTCCACCAGATCGGCGCCTTCCCTGCATGCCTCCTCCCAGCCCCGGTCGTACCAGTAACCTGCCGCAAACGGACCGCTGGTGCCGATCAGCCTGATTTCCGGACAGTGCTCCCTGAGCGCGCGGTGGATCACGCGATAGCGCTCATAAAACGCCTCCCCCTCCTCCTCGTTCCCGATTCCCAGATATTCCAGGCCAAACGGAGACGGATGCCCCAATTCACACCGGAGCTTCCCCCAATGGGTGTCTGCCCCGCAGTTTGCAAACTCGACCAGATCAAGCGCATCCTGTACATACTCTTCAAGGAGCTCCCCTTCGGCGGCAAAGTGATGATGCGGGTCATATCCCGCAGGAATGACTGGCAGGGGTTTCGCACCGATATCCTCACAGAACTGAAAGTACTCATAATATCCCAGTCCCATCGTCTGGTGATATCCCCACCGGTTCTTTCTGGCCGGTCTGTGCTCCACTGCTCCCAGCGTATCCTTCCAGCGGTACAGGCTGTCACGGTCTTGCCTGTTGAGGGAGCCTGTATGCACCAGACAGCCGCCCGGAAAACGCATAAACTTCGGATGCATTGCCGCCAGAAGCTCTGCGAGATCTTTGCGCATCCCATTTCTCCGCCCGCGGAACGTTTCCGCTGGAAAAAGGGAGGCAAACGCCACGTGGATACACCCTGCCTTGTTCATCATAAGCGCCAGTCTGGCACAAGGGTCTGTGACAGGCGTCTCCATGATCCATTCATATTTCTGCCACGTATCCTGCAAAGCGATATCGCGCTCCACGTAGACCTGTCTGCCGCGGAACACAGCGTCACGCCCATAACCTCCTCTTGCCCGCTGCCTCCTCTTGCATGGCAGGTAAAATAATACTTTTTTCCTTCTTCAACCGCGATTCCTGTATTAAAACCCATATTTTGGACGCCTGCCTTTTCCTCGTTGCCTGTGTACTCCATCACTAAATAATGCGGGTTTTCCGCAAATGCCGAATCATCCTCCCCAATATCCAGCCGAAGCCGTTCTGTGTCCCCTGCAGGTTCCCACGCGGTCAGCCCGCTATAGCCGGGATTGTCAACCGGACAGCACTCAAAGCTGCGGTTTCTCACCAATTCTGCGTACAGTCCGCCGTCTGCCGCGTGATTGATATCCTCGAAAAAGATGCCAAACAGGTCTCCCAGACTGCGTACTTTAGTTTCAGTGTCTATGACAAGCCTCATCTGCTTTTTCCTTTCCATTATTTTAATCTGCAAAATCAATCCACAGTCATTTCCATGAACTGGATATTTCTGCAGTTTTTCATCAGAATCATCTGCCCTGTCTCTGCACTGCCCTTCCTATCCGGCATCCGCACACGGCAAAACACGATATCCCTAAGCTCATAGCCCTCCTTGTCAAAACCACACAGCTCAATCGCCGCGCAGTTCTTCCTGCCGTTTCCGTCAGAATGAATACTGCCAAGTACTGACACATCCGTAAAGCTGCATTTTTCAAACACGGGCGGCGTAGGCGCTGTAACACCGTCATCGTTGTAACTGACAGCGTGAAAGAGGATTCTGGGCACAGTACAATTTCTGACATGAATGTCAGAAACATAGCCGCCTCTCTTCTCAGTCCCTTTGATCTCGATTCCCCACTTGCTGTCCGACAGGTCACAATCCCAGATCTTCACATCCCGCACACCGCCCGACATCTCACTGCCGACCGCAATACCGTGCCCCTGTTTACAAACACAGTCAAAGATACGGATCTTCTCACAGGGACGGCCAATCTCATTTCCCTGCGGATTTTTTCCCGACTTGACCGCGATCGAGTCATCTCCTGTGTAAAACGTACATGCAAAAATCGTGCAGTTCCGCGAGGAGTCCGGATCCCATCCGTCCCCATTCCACACGCCCTCCGAACGGAATACACAGTGATGTGTCACGATGTTTTCCGAATAGATCATATGGACATTCCAGCATGGGCCGTCCCGCAGCGTGAGTCCCGATATGGAGACATTGCAACAGCTACTGATATTGATCAGCCTGGGGCGCAGGCGTCCCGGTATCGTCTCCGGCTTCTCGCACTCACAAAGCTGGTCTCCCAGCGAGCGCATATACTCCTTCAAGTGCTCCGTCTCATACGCAATGATCCGCTCCGCAAGCCTTTTTCCGCCGCCGGCTATCGTTCCCTCCCCGCGGATCACCACATTATGGCAGTGATAACCGCCGCGGTCCAGCTCCCCCAGATTGAGCAGGCTGCTGTAACACATCATCTCCGTGCCCTCAAACCGGCTCGGGATCAGCGGCAGATAGTCCTCGCGCCGGTCTGTGCCCTGCAGGACAGCCCCTTTCTCCAGGTAAAGCTCCATATCGCTATGGAGCCGGAGGGCGCCTGTCATAAAAATTCCCTTGGGAATATACACCATAGTATCCGCGCCGCACGCGTCGATCGCGCGCTGAATCGCATCCGTATTCAGAGTATTTCCGTCTCCTGTCGCGCCATAAGGCGTTTTTGTGATATCCAGCACTTTCTTTGTGCTGCGCGTCCTGATCTGTATTTCCCCAAACCGAGCCATCTCCGCGCTGTCCCGCACCAGCATGATCTGTATCATATATTCTGTGTCTGGTTCCAGCCCAGAAAAAGAAGTATGCGTTCTATCCGTTTCCCTGTGTATTGTACCGTTTAACAGAATCCTGTAACTGTCACTGCCCTCCGAAAAAAGCTCCGGTTTTTCCCAATATATGGTGGCTGACGTGTCTGTTGCCAGATATTGAATTTCATTATCAATGTATTCCATTCTGCATTGTTCTCCTCTATTCTTCCTGTACTGTCGAATTTGGGAACTGTTCCAATTTTCTTCTTTGCAGATGAACATTTATACAGCGTCCTTGTCACAAGTAATTTATGTCCTCATTGCAATCCGCATTCCTTATCTTTCTACAGTTCCCTATCTGATCCGCACCTGTATTACATATGTATCATATTTTCTTAAAATAGTGCCTTCCGACACCATTTCCCCGGACAGCAGATCCCTGTTATGGCAAAGCCATGACGGCATCCGCCTCTCCTGATCCCCAAAGTTCATGATAAAATATATCTTACTGTCCTGCGTCCTGCGGCAGACAACCTCAAGCCCTTCGGTTTCCGGCCCAACACTTTCCACGGCCGCGTCCGCTGCCGCCTGATCCAGGACACTGCAAAGCCCCGCCTCTTCCATCTGGGTTCCCACATAGTAGACAAAACCCTTTCCATAACAATTTCTGGTCACTGCAGGCATTCCTTTATAAAAATCCGTACCATATGCGCCAAGGCATTGCGCCCCTTCCAGATGCATCAGGTCGCAGACCAGCGAACAGGTATACTTTTCCCCTGAGTTCATGAGAACCTCATTGTGCTGCTCCGGCGCAAGGGCATCAATCTCTTCCACCCACACGCCCGCAAGCTTCCGCAGCGGCCCGGGATATCCGCCCAAATGGACGTTATCCGACTGTCCCACGATACCGCTCATATAGGTGGTCACGAGCGTTCCTCCATTTTGGGCAAAAGCTTCCAGTTCCTCCGCCATCCCTTCTTTGACCATATACAGCACCGGCGCGACAACCATCTTATATTTCTGAAAGTCCGCGTTAAACGGAATCATATCCACCGCGATATTCCTGTCATAAAAATACTGATAATACATATGGATCTGGTTCACATACGACAGATCCACGGAAGGACCGCTTGCGTACTCCAATGCCCAGTAATTATCCCAGTCAAACACGATCCCCACCTGTGCCTCGTTTCTGCTGCCCAGTATCGTATCCCCCAGTTTTTCCAGTTCCGCCCCCAACTGCGAAACCTCCCGGAACACACGGGTATTCTCCGTTCCTGCATGGGCGATAACCGCCCCGTGAAACTTTTCACATCCCCCTATGCTCCTGCGAAGCTGGAAGAACTGGATCGTATCCGCCCCATGCGCCAGTGTCTGGTAGCTCTGTGCCCGCATCTGCCCCGGGCGCTTTAAAGAATTATAGGGCTGCCAGTTCTGCTGGCTTGGCGTCTGCTCCATCAGCATAAACGGCGCATTTTTCAATCCCCGCATCAGGTCATGGCACATGGCGGTCCCGCTCCACGGCGTATTGTAGCTCGGATAATTGTCCCACGATATGATGTCCATCTCCTTCGCCCACTTAAAATAATCCAGTCCCTTGTAGGTGCCCATGAGATTTGTCGTGATCGGCGTCTCTTTGTCATACTCCCGGATAGCATCCCGCTCCGCCACATAATTGGCCAGAATCCCGTCCGAGTTAAACCGCTTATAATCTACGGAAATGCCGGCAAATGCTGTTTTTCCGTCCCATAGTCCCTCACTCAGCGCGTTTGGAAGGACAACCTCATTCCAGTCATAGATCGTATGCCCCCAGAACTCCGTATTCCATGCCTGATTCAGCGCCTCCAGCGTACCGTACTTCTCTTTCAACCATATGCGGAATGCCTTTTCACAGTTCTCACAAAAGCACTCCCCGCCATACTCATTGCTGATATGCCAGCACTTCACATGGGGATTGCCGCCATACCGCTGTGCCAGTTTCCTCGCCAGCCTTTTGGAATATTTCTGAAATATGGGAGAATTGGGACACGCATTGTGCCGCTGGCCGAATTTGTGATGCCGCCCGTCATAATCTGTCCGTTCCACCTCCGGATACTTTGCCGCCATCCATGCCGGGAGCGCCCCTGTGGAAGTCCCGAGCACAATATCATAATTCTCATCACTGAGCATTTCCACTATCTCATCCAGTTCCGAGAAATCATACTCGTCCTCGGAGGGCTGCAGCTTTGCCCACGAAAATACGTTGATGGTTGCGCTGTTGATATGCGCATCCCGGAACATCCTCATATCCTCCGCCCAGATTTCCCTGGGCCATTGGTTCGGGTTGTAGTCTCCTCCATATAATATCCTGTCAAATTTTTTCATGCTTCTCCTCCTTCGGAACGATACATAAATTTACAGTTCCTGATTTCTCAGATAAAAATACAGTCCCCAGTCCTGGTCGTTCGCATACGGGTCATAAAACTCCCCTTCCCTCCCATTGACTTTGCAGGGATAGATGTAGGCACAGGATGCCCTTCCGTCTGCAAAGATCATGGGAAGCACCGCCCTTCTCGAATGCTCCGCCCGCTCCAGATACGAGCTGTCCCCGGTAATCCTTCCGTACAGTTCAAACACGTTGCCGGTAAGCGCGCTCCAATAATGCGGGAACGTATCCCCGAAGTATCTCCTTTTGCCAAACCAATAACCGTCCCAATGGCGTATCGCCGCTTCATGGAGGTGATAGTCGGGCTGCATCCCGTTAAAAAGTTCCAGAATCCCAATCTGGCGCTCTGCCGCCCTCAGATACGTTTCGTCCTTTGTCAGCACATACACGGACAGCAGGATATCTGCCGCCGGTGCTACAATGCTCTGCTCATAATTGACCTCGCTCGCCGGATAGCAGACGTCCCTGTCGCGGATCCGATCCGCATGTTCCCTGTAAAGCGCACACAGTTCTTCCCTCTGTGGTTCCATCCCGGCATGAGCGAGTTCCCGGTCCAGCAGCAGTATCGGCAGATCGATCGGATAAAAGTCTCTTCCGCCCTCCTCATAAAACTGCCTGACAATCCGGTATGCACACACCAGTTCTTTCTCTTCTTTGCAGAGCCTGTACTGCTCTGTAAAAAACGTGGCTGCCCACGGCGCATTGTACAGGCGCTTGTAGCTGTCATCCCGCCCCATATCGTTGTACACTTTCCCAGTATTTGCATCTACCAGTTCCCGCAGCACATACTCTTTGTATTCCTTCAGGCTCTCCCAGAGTGCCGTGTCCACTTTTCCATTCTGGCCGGACAGATAGCGAGTGACCAGATTCCCCATCCCGATCCGCTCCCTGCCGCCGTTATAATCGTTTGCCGGCCTGTAGATACACATCTCCTCCTCGTTGTCATAGGCCAGATAGGCACCTTTCAGTCCTTCGATACCGCCGTGGTACTGCTGGTGCACCGCCAGAAACATACAGCGTTTCTCCGCCAGTTTCTCCGGGTTTTCCTGCACATACGTCCTGCACCATGTCCGCACACCGTCCGCCTCAATTTCAAATACCTTTTCCCCGATTTCCTGCGCCGTGTATTCCAGCCGATAGATCCCGTCCGTCTCAGGAAGTACTTCGCCGTCCACTGTCACCCTGTCCGCGTCAAAAGCAGGGCGTATATGGAGCGTGTTTTTCTCGCCCGGAAACAGGACATACCGGTCTGCCCGCACCGTCACAAAATGCGGCTGGTACTGCCCCAGCTTTTCAAAAAAGTCCTGCTTTCCCGCATGGGGAAAAATCATCCACTCCAGCGTCACGCTCTCCCCCGCCCTGATCTCCATGGGCGACGGGTGGAGCAGGAAGCATCCCCTGTCGTTGCTCTGGCTCACCAGATTGCGCTCTATGCTGTATCCTGCGAGGCTTCCTTTCGTAAGTACCATGCCTAGATGGGGCGCCATACCGCCCATGCGCAGGGCGCAGATATAGCCGATATTCCCGCCGCAGAAAATGTGGGTATGACAGCGCTGTTCCATACAGATCTTGCTGCTCTCATATTTGTCGACCAGCGGAAACGCGATGCTGATCGAAGTTTTATCCGTAAAATACGGTTTCTGTCCCGGATTGGAGATCGTGATCTCTGTGTATACCTTGTCCCCGTCCCTCCTGTTCTCTACCGAACCGCACAGTTCCTTCGGACATTTCACCTCCCCGTATGTGAAGTCTTCCCTGATCCAGTTCATTCCATAGGGATCCTTGTCAAATATCAATTCTTTCATATATATAGTCCTCCTGCCATTTATTTTTTCTTATTTGTTGTCAACGATCGCCTGCACCTCCGCCGTGATTGCATCTCCGCCCTCCGCTTTCCACTCCTCCACAAAAGTGTCAAAAGCATCGATAAGCTCTTCGCCGATAATGATCTTTAAAAAGATGTCGTTCTCCTTTTTCTCCAGGCTCGTCCACTTCTCTTCCATGGTCTCTGTCTGCGTGTAAGTCACGCTGTAGATCTTATTCACGATACCCGCTGCCGCGGCGTCCTCCACTGCGGCAGAACCCATCAGCAGGGAATATACCCTGCCAAATACCGTATGCCCGATATCCCAGTTCTCGATCCCCATATCGTCGTAGGGCGCTTTTAGGCATTCAGTCACAGCGCTCATGTCACTCTCCAGAAGCTTGTAATTTGCAGGGTCAAAGGCGTCTGCCTCCCCGCCCTTCATCACAGCCCGCAGCGCACGCACGGAAACAGAATTTTCATCAAGCGGCGTGATGACCACGCGTCCAGGATAATACCCCGCGTCCAGTGTCATCTCCTCCTGAAATTTGCCTTCATTTACCCGCAGATAATTATTCAGCAGGATCGCAGCTTCCGGGTGCTCATATCCCTTGCGCACGACACAGTAAGAACTGCCCACGCCGCCCAGCTTCGGATACCACTGTCCGTCAGCCGCCAGGGGCGCCGCATAGGCTTTCCACTCCATGGCCGGGTCATTTGCGATTCCGTCCCGGACATTGTACCCGTGCCACCATGGGGAGAACAGGATTCCCACCCTGCCGCTCTTCCACGCCTCATCCGCATCCTTGCGCACGCCCAGTTCCTGGTCAAGATAGCCGTCCTGGTACATTTTGTTCAGCTCCACAAGCGCCGCTCTTGTCTCTGCCGTTATCGAGCCGTAGACGACATTTCCATCCTCCCCCTGAATCCAGAATCCCGGATAGGACTGATACGCCTGGAAAATTCCGTCCAGATTGTTCACATGATTGATGGACAGGAATGTATTATATAACCTGTCATTAACTGTCGGGCCTACGATGCCGATGGTATCCTCCCCGCCCATATTGTGATCCACAAACGCTTTCGCCACCGTTTCAAGTTCTTCAATTGTCGTGGGCGCCTTGAGATGGAGCGCATCCAGCCAGTCCTGCCTGATCCACATCAGGACATATCCGTCCGCCTCCACCTGCACATTTGGCAGCCCTAGCAGCTTTCCGGAGTGGTCTCGGAAACTCACTCCAAAAATGAAAAAACATTAGTTGCAAAATTGTAATTGCATTAGGGAGAGGGAGAAATTGATTGGATGAAAGCTGTTCAAATGGAGTGGATGAA
>JAETQH010000136.1 GCA_021770785.1 Lachnospiraceae bacterium | reverse complement strand
AAGCAAAGGAGAATTATCATGTGTAAAATAATCGCAATCGCAAACCAGAAAGGCGGTGTGGGCAAGACCACCACCACAAGCAATTTAGGAATCGGGCTGGCAAAACAGGGAAAGAAGGTGCTTCTGATTGATGCGGACGCACAGGGTAGTCTGACCGCAAGTTTAGGCTTTACAGAGCCGGACAGTCTGGAAGTCACGCTTGCAACCATTATGGGGAATTTAATCAATGACGAGGAAGTAGAGCCGGGAGAAGGTATCCTCCACCATGAGGAAGGGATAGACTTAATGCCGGGGAACATTGAGCTTTCCGGTCTGGAAGTTTCCCTTGTAAATGTCATGAGCCGGGAAACGGTACTCCGGTCATACATAGAGATAGTCAGGGAGAGCTACGATTATATCTTAATTGACTGTATGCCTTCCCTCGGCATGATTACCATAAATGCCTTTGCCAGCGCCGACAGCATTTTGATACCCGTACAGGCGGCGTATCTGCCCGTCAAAGGCTTACAGCAGCTTATCAAGACGGTCGGCAAAGTAAAGCGGCAGATTAACCCGAAACTGGAAATTGAGGGGATTCTGCTTACAATGGTGGACAGCCGGACGAATTACGCAAAGGACATCAGCTCCATGCTGAAGGAAGCCTATGGAAGCCGGGTGAGGATATTTGCCAATGTTATTCCCATTTCCGTCCGGGCGGCGGAGATTTCAGCGGAGGGCATCAGCATTTATAAGCATGATCCAAAGGGAAAAGTGGCGTCAGCCTATGATTCTCTGACAAAGGAGGTGCTTGCAGATGGGCAGTAACGCAAAATCGGGGAGCGCAGCAAAGATTACGCTGGAAAAATTTGATGATTTATTCGGCGGGAGTGCCGCACAGGGAAGCGGGGCGGAGCAGATTGTCAATGCGCCGCTGGCGGAGCTTTATACATTCAAAGACCACCCGTTCCGGGTGGAAGATGATGAGAAGATGGAGGAAACAACAGAGAGTATTCGTCAGTATGGGGTGCTTGTGCCGGGGATTGCAAGACCGAGGGCGGGCGGCGGCTATGAAATCATAGCCGGACACCGCCGCAAACGTGGCTCGGAGCTTGCCGGAAAGACGGAGATGCCTGTGATTGTCCGTAATTACACCGATGATGAAGCTACAATTATCATGGTGGATTCCAATATCCAGCGGGAGGACATCTTGCCAAGCGAAAAGGCGAGAGCCTATAAGATGAAATACGAAGCCATGAAGCATCAGGGGAAGAAGTCAGGGAAGAACACCCTTGATGAAGTGGGCGAAGCCGCCGGGGAGAACGCAAAAAAGGTTCAGCGGTATATCTGGCTCTCCCGGCTGTCTGACGGATTACTTGCTATGGTGGATAATAAAAAGCTCGGATTCTCACAGGGCGTGGATATTTCCTTTCTGGCGGAAGAAGCGCAGCAGTGGGTACAGGTTACTATTGAGGAAAAAGGCTGTAACGTCAGCATGGTTCAGTCGGCAAAAATCAAGGAATACGGCAAGACAGGGGAGCTTACCCTTGCAATGGTGCGCCTGATACTGACGGAGGAAAAGCCGAAGGAACGGAAAGTGACACTCAAAGCGGATAAAATCAGCGAATATTTTGCGGAGGACTGCAGCAGTGAGGAAATAGAGGGCATCATCATTCAGCTATTGGATGAATGGAAGAAAAGACAATAGAGGGGAGGTGCATCAGCGTGGATGGCACGATAAAATTTGACTATTATTATGGCATCGAAGCGGAACAGTTTTCCTTTTACCGGGTTCCGAGGCTGCTGATAAAAGACGCAAGGTTTAAAGAGTTGTCCAGCGATGCAAAGCTCCTTTATGGTCTGATGCTTGACAGGCTGGCATTGTCAATCAAGAATGGCTGGCTTGACGAAGAAAACAGGGTGTATATCCATTACACGCTGGATAACATAATGGAGGATTTGGGATGCGCAAGGGAAAAATGCGCAAAGGTGATTGCGGAGCTTGACAGCAAAAAGGGCATCGGTCTGATCGAAAAGAAAAGGCAGGGACTGGGCAAGCCGGACATTATCTATGTGAAGAATTTTGCGGCACTGGATGCCGGAAAAGAACCGGGCAGAGAGCCGGAAAAGCCTGATAATGCTGACAGTTTTGCAGAAGTTCGGAAACCGAACTTCAAGAGGTTCGATAATCAAACTTCAAGAAGTTCGGAAATCGAACTTCAAGAGATTCGGAAACCGAACTTGCAGGAGTTCGGAAATCAAACTTCAAGAGGTTCGGAAACCGAACTTGCGGAAGTTCGGGAATCGAACCCTAATTATAACAATACTAATTATACTGATTTGAGTTATACCAATCCTATCAATCAATCGGATAGAGAAACTGAAAAACAGGAACCGGGCAAGCTGGATAATGGTATGATTGATGTGATGGATAATGCTACTGCCTACATGGAAATTATTCGTGACAATATTGAATACGAGCATCACATGAAATATGGGGACTGGCAGGATAAGGGGCTGTATGAGGAACTGTATGAGGTTATCTGCGAGATTGTGTGCGTGAAGCGTAAGGCGGTAAAGGTCAACGGGGAAGATTACCCTTATGAGCTTGTAAAATCAAAGTTCCTGAAGCTGAACAGCTCCCATTTGGAGTATGTTATTGGGTGCATGAGGGATACCACAACCAAGATAGCCAACATCAGGGCGTACATGGTGACTGCCCTCTACAATGCGCCTAACACCATGAACCACTATTACCAGCAGTTGGTGCAGCATGATATGTATGGCGGCGGTTGGGAAGAAAAAGGGATGTTCCAGCCCAAAGCGGAAGGAGATGGATAAATGGAATCCATGAGGGATATTGACCGGGTAATGGAACGGGAGATTGCAAAGGGGAGCTGCCCATTAAGATTTGTGAGGATAGAGTTTAGTAGTTCTCCTTATCAGGAGATTGCGTCAAAAGAAAAGCTGCTGGAGGCGCTGTCCTATCTGCTGCGGATTGGCGATTATGGCAGGTTTGCCGGGAAGGGGACAGGGAATAATGTTTACATGGACATCAAAGGCAGGAAACCGGCTTTTAAGCGTACCCGTTCCTTTATTGACCGGAATACCCTCTTTTCCACAATCCGCAGGTACGGAAAGAAAATAAAGCCGGATTTTGACGGGCATACTTATCTGGAAACAGTGCAGTGCTTCTTTGAACTGCCGGAAGGGGAACAGGATAAATACAGGGTGACATATGACGGGCAGGAAACATTCGCTTTCCCTATG
This sequence comes from Lachnospiraceae bacterium, assembly GCA_021770785.1. Taxonomy (GTDB): domain Bacteria; phylum Bacillota; class Clostridia; order Lachnospirales; family Lachnospiraceae; genus Roseburia. The sequence goes on along the minus strand of JAETQH010000136.1, from coordinate 2,077 downwards.
TCGGATAAATATATCCTCGGACTTTACACGCACTGTATCTCGGCAAGGCGGGCGGCATCGGCGGATATGGATATTCTCGGCACAGGCTTTTCAGAAACAGAACAGGGGATTGCAAGCCTTGAGGGTGTGCGTGACGTGCTGTTCCAGTGCCTTTTGTTTGACACGATACAATGCGGGGAGGGCGTATTATATGCTGACCTCTGCACGATTTACTGTTTAAAAGAGAATAAATAGCTTTTGGACTTTTTGTCCAGAAGTGGATCAGGAGGGTGTGCTATGGCAGAAATATATATTACGGAAGAACAGCGGGCGAAGTGCCGGAAGGTGGCGGATGCGTTCGCAGAGCTGTATGAGCTGATGGATGTGATGGTGGCGGATGCCGGGAGGTTCGGCTTTGTCCGTCTGCAATGGTTCAGTGAGGGCGAGGGGTTTGATTCGGCAATGGCATTTTCGGATTGTCTGGAGCTGTTTGAGGAACTCTGGCGGATATGGTATGAACATGAGGTTTTAACGCCTGTTTTGGGTACGCCGCTTGCGGAGCTTGACTATGATGAGATATTCCAGACGCTTTCCAAAGACAGGCAGGAGGAAATCTTGGAAAAGAAGAAATATTTCATTTCCCGGTGTGAAGATGCTTTCGGTTAGGCGGCAGATATTTTTTACAATTCCGGGGCGTTTTCTGTTAAAATAGACCATATCAGGATAAAGGCAGGAGTGGTGTGTTTGGGAAACAGGAAGCGCCTGAAAAGGGCAGACAGGACATATAAAGACTTAAAGCAGAAGCAGAAAGCTAAAATAGCAGACTGTATGTTTGAAAAGACCTGTGATTATTACAGGGAGCATGATAAGCTGCCGGAAGGAGAGGACAGTGAAAAAATTGCGGGGCAAATCTATCAGAGGGTAAAGGGAATAGCAGAAAAGGCTTCCTTTGATGAAGTATACCGCCTGTATCTTTAACGTCTGCCACGTTATGAAGCGAGGATTGCGGAGAATGGACTTCCGGAAAGGAAAGAGAAAAAGAAAGAAGATGCAGATAAGCCGAAAACCAAGAAAAAGGGCAGGAGCAAAAAAGTATGCCCGAACTGCGGAAGGAAGATGAAACAGCAGTTTATCGGCTTGCAGCATTGTAAATGCGGCATGAGCTGGAAGAAGGACATAGGATATTTTGAGCGTACCGGGGATATGGTTTTCGCTCTGGAACGCAGAAAAGTAGGGAAAAAGACAAAACAATGTCCGGTGATCCGGTACAGGTAACTAAATATGGCAGACAGCGTAAGGGCAGTTATAGACCGTAAACAGCGGTTTGTAGCTGCCCTTTTTGCGTTTATAAAACTTTTGGACTTTTTGTCCAGAAGCAGGATGGAGGATGTAATGAAAAAAAGAGAATTTCAGAAAAAGGCAACAGCGGAGCTATTTAAAAGGCTGGTGGCGGTCTGTGCGGAGTTGGGGGCGAATCCCAACATTACAGTATCATCAAAGTTTCACAGTTCCTATTTTAAGCTGAGGAATGACTACAACCTGATACAGATTTCCGTCAAGCAGACCGGGGAGCTTAGTTACCAGCTTACGGATATGCTGGGCAGCACTGGCGGGAAGCAGATTTATTATGAATATGGTGAGAACGATGATTTTACACGCATCATAGAAAAGTTCTCCGATGATTTTGCAAGGCTTTATAAAGATTTCCTGTTATCCGGCACACTGCATGATTTCTGTGACATAAAGCTGTCTTATGGGGAAGATGCAAGCGTAGGACTAGAAGAATACGAATCCTGTATCCGTTCCGGGTGCTTATAGGATAGAAACAGCTTTTGGACTTTTTGTCCAGAAGCGGAAAGGAGAGATTATGAAATATCTGATTCACAGACTGTACGTCCCACCTTGACGGGGGTACAGCAAAAAAAAGAAGGAGGAAAACCATGCAGGAGGAAGTGACACAAAAAACGATTGCCCTTGTGTTTAAATCTTCCCGGCTGACTGCCGACGTGCTGAAAAAGGCTATGAAGATGTATCTGGAACACCGGAAACAGGGAAAGCAGATGCCGCATGGGAAAATATCAGTGAAAGAGCTGGTCGG
>JAETQH010000135.1 GCA_021770785.1 Lachnospiraceae bacterium | reverse complement strand
CTTCCTATTCAGACACGCTTGCGCTTGGTATAAAACGTAGCGGTACATAAGGCACCAAAATACGGTGCCTAAGTGCCGACGTTTTATAAACAGTCTGAACCGGAAGAACCGCTATCTGGCCCCCAAGGCACAGGGAAGGCTGAACTGTTGCATGTGACTTGCTCACAGATAAAAAAGTAATTGACAAATATTTCTCAATAGTATATAGTAAAAAACAAACTTGAGCAAAACGCTCGATAAAAAGGATATTTCCGTGAGGGAGTAGTTCGCGTGGTAACGTGATTTGTCAACAAACCCGGTAATAGATTGGCGGGCACAGCCGAATGAACCTGGCAAATCTTAAAGAATGAGACTCATGTATATTTCCCCATCAAAAGTGGGTGGATATACGTGAAGTCTCATTTTTTATGTTTGAAAATGTTGGCGGAGATGATAAGGAAGCGGCTAAAAACCTGCGGGCGGGTATCCGGGTAAAGAACAAATTACACAAGAAGCGGGAGGAAACGAAAATGGCAGTAGTTATCGAATTATTGCTGATGGGCGTAGGCCTGGCGATGGACGCCTTTGCAGTTGCTATCTGCAAGGGGCTTGCCATGCGCAAAGTCAACAAAAAGCAGGCGGTTGTCATCGGTTTGTTCTTCGGAGGGTTTCAGGCGCTCATGCCCTTTATCGGCTGGCTGTTGGGAAGTCAGTTTGAGAGCTATATTACTAGCATCGACCACTGGATTGCCTTTATTCTGTTGGGATTTATCGGCGGTAAGATGATAGTTGAGGCGTTAAAACCGGAGGAAACGGTGGAGATAAAAGAGATGGACGCCCCTCTGGATTTAAAAGAAATGTTTCTGCTGGCGGTGGCAACCAGCATTGACGCTTTAGCGGTGGGCATTACCTTTGCCTTCCTTGATTATCCTATTGTGGAGGCAATTTCCATCATCGGAATCACCACTTTTTGTATTTCTGTGGGCGGCGTGTATGTGGGCAACTTTTTCGGAAATAAATATAAAAATAAGGCAGAATTTGCCGGAGGTTTGATTTTAGTTATCATAGGGCTTCGTATTTTATTTTCACACCTAGTATAACCCACACTAAATAACCCTATGTTTCGCTTGCCTATTTTCCTGATAGCACTACTCCCCAAGCCTCGACGTAGCCACCGCTACGCCTGTGTTTGGGCAGCAGCACTCTCAGAAAAATATTCTGCGCCAAACATTAGGGTATTTAGTGTGGGTTATACTAGGAGTTCTTTAAAAAATACATGACTGTGTTTTATTTGAGAAAAACACGGCGAAAGGAGAAAATTATGACAGAAACAATTTGGTCACTTGTGATACTGGTTATCGGCTTTGTGCTGCTGATTAAGGGAGCGGATTTCTTTGTGGAGGGAAGCTCTTCTGTGGCAAAGCGGCTGCGGGTGCCGTCCATTATCATCGGTCTTACTATTGTGGCAATGGGGACAAGCCTGCCGGAATGCGCCGTCAGTGTTACGGCTTCTCTGGCAGACCAGAATGCGCTGGCAGTCAGCAATGTAGTCGGCTCTAACATTTTTAACCTGATGGTGGTCTGCGGCTTCTGTGCGCTGTTTTCACCTCTGGCAGTCCAGAAGGATACCCTGAAAAAAGAATTTCCCTTTTCCATTTTCTGCGCCCTTCTAATGCTGGGGCTGGGATATATCGGAATGACCCTTGGACGGGGAGATGGCGTTATTTTCCTGGTAATTTTTGTAGGCTTCCTGGTGTGGATGGTAAAATCCGCATTAAATGCCCGCTCTAATGCGGAGGAAGAGGAAATTGAGCTTCTTCCGGTATGGAGATGTATCCTTTATATCGTGGGCGGAGCCGTTGCCATCAAATTCGGGGGAGATTTTGTCGTGGACGGCGCGTCTGTGATTGCCTCTAAACTAGGCATGTCCCAGAATTTGATTGGGCTTACAGTTGTAGCTCTTGGAACCAGCCTGCCGGAGCTTGTAACCTCCATTGTGGCGGCACGGAAAAATGAGGTGGATATGGCGCTGGGAAATGTGATTGGCTCTAATGTTTTTAACATTTTATTCGTGCTGGGTATTGCGGCCTCCATCAGCCCCATTGCATTTATTATGGAGAATGTGATTGATATTATCCTCTTAGTTGCCATGAGTGCATTAGTATGGATTTTTGCATGGACAAAGCAGAAGATTGGCAGAACGGAAGGGATTGTAATGCTGCTGATTTATGCGGGATATCTGGTGTATATTATTATGCGGTAAGCAGAAAAAGCAAGACAATGAAAAAACAGGGTGTAGCAGCTGCTATCCCCTGTTTTTTTATGCACACGGGTGCGGAGTGGAAGGAAGCAGCAAGAGCTGCCTGCACCCGGCGCAGCGAGTAGGAGAAGAAGCATCTTCCCCACTCGATTATTCTGCCAGGTCAGTTGACACAGTTCCCGACAACAGACGAAATAGGCAGGCAAAGGTAACAGTTCAGCCTTCCCTGTGCCTTGGGATTCTGAATAGGAAGAACCGCTATCCAGAATCCCAAGGCACAGGGAGGGCTGAACTGTTACAGGCAAAGTAGTTTTTCGGGGGATTTTCGTTGCGGAAACAGTGGGAAACGGATATAATAATAGTATCTTTTAATCAAACGGGAGGAAGTATCATGGATTTTTTTGATAAAATAGGTGAGACACTGGTGAATGCCGGAAAAGACGTCAAAGAGAAGGCAAGGGACGTTTCCGAGGTGGCAAAATTAAAAATAGATATACATTCCAAAGAGGAATTTGTGGAGAAACAGTATGCAGCACTGGGAAAGAGCTACTATGAAAAACATAATGGGGAGAGCGAATGCGAAGAGGCAGAGCAGTTTTTCCTAATCAGCGAGGCGTTAGAGGAAATCGAGCGCATGAAAGCGGAGGTTCTTAAGATTCAGGGTTCTGCGGAATGCCCGAAGTGCGGGGCTAAAATGCCGGATGCAGCTACCTTTTGCAGCAACTGCGGCACAAAATTAGATGATATGTTTGAGGAATAGGAGATTGAATTTGAGCTGGAGCTGGTGATACTGATGTGCCTGGTGAATGTCGGATTTATTTTTCTTTCCTGTTAGGGAGAGGAGTTTTTATGAAATACATTATACACTATGATGTGGCTGCTATTTTGCTGGTGACAACGGTCTGCGTACACTTTTTTTGGAAAAAGACGATAAATACAAACCTTACGAAGTTGTTTTCCCTGTTGATTTTTCTGGCGCTGACCTCGAATATGTTTGATCTGATTACTATTTATACGATTGAGCATCCGACAGAAATTCCGGTTTGGCTGCATTGCCTGCTGAATCAGATATATCTGATTACTTTTAATGGAACTTCTGCCGTGTATTTTATGTACCTTGTGGTGATGACTAAGGGGGCATCGGGAATTACCCGGTTGGATAAAATCAGGATGTATGTGCCCTATGGGGTGGATATTCTGCTGATTTTGACCACGCCGTTTACAAGATTTATTTTTTATCTGGATGAGGAAAAAACATATTTTCACGGACCGTTATTCCTTGTCCTTTATGTGATTGCCCTCTATTATGTCATATCCTCTCTGATACATACGATTTATCATAGGCATAAATTGACTAAGGGACAGTGCATCACGGTGTATTTTTATACGATTTTAAGCCTGGCGGCAACGGTTATCCAGATGATTAATCCGAAACTTATGATTATACAGTACGCTGTGTCCATTGCGGTGCTGATGATTTATCTTTCCCTGGAAAATCCGCAGGATTATACGGACAGGGAGCTTGGCACCTACAACAAGAGGGCTTTGCTGGAGATACTGTCACAGTATATTTCCCATGAGCGCCATTATGAGCTGGTGGGGATTCATGTGCTGGGGGTGCGTTATATCAATGAGGCGTTGGGGGTTACCAGCGGAAATAAGCTGCTAAAGCAGGTTGCCGGATTTCTGGTGCAGATCGCGGGGCCAATGAAGGTATTTTATCTTTCCGGCAACGAGTTTGCCATACTTTCCGAAAATGAGCGCTCGGACTGGGATGAAATCATGGAAAAGCTTCACGGATATTTTCGGCAACCCATTATCATAAATGGTGTGGATGTTTCCATGTCCTCTTCCATGTGCATGGTTTCCTACCGAAACAAGGCGGAACGGTTAGAGGATGCCATGGATATGTTTGAAATTTCCTTAGCAGAGGCGAAGGAATTAGGAACAGAGGGCATTATTTACGCAGACGAGGAAATGATGCGCAAGGGCAGGCGGGACAACCAGATTTTGCAGCTGATGAAGCATGCCATGAAGGAAGATGGGTTCGAGGTGTTTTACCAGCCCATTTATTCGGTGGAGAAACACAGATTTGCCTCCGCGGAGGCGCTGATTCGCATGAAACCGAAGGAGTTAGGCTTTATCAGCCCGGAGGAATTTATTCCCATTGCGGAGAAAAACGGGTTGATTTTGGGAATCGGTGAGTTTGTATTTCGGGAGGTCTGCCGCTTTATCATGGAGCATAGGCTTTGGGAATTCGGTATAGAGTGTATTGATGTCAATCTGTCCACAGTACAGTGTATGCAGAAAACACTGCACCGCACATTGCTGCAGATTATGGATGAGTATCAGTTGGATTATAAATATATTAACCTGGAGATTACGGAGACGGCGGCTGCTATTTCCGGGGAGACACTGCGCCAGAATATGGAAGAGTTGATAAGCCGGGGGGTCAATTTTTCCATGGACGATTATGGGACAGGGTTTTCTAATATCGTAAATCTGATTGAATATCCGTTCCACATTATTAAGTTAGACAAGTCGTTGGTCTGGTCCGCCATGGAAAATGAAAAGGCAATGTGCGCACTGAAATATACCATCGGTATGGTAAAGGATATGGGAATGAAGCTCATTGCCGAGGGTGTGGAAAATATAGAGCAGGCGAAGGAGCTGGCGGCTATGGGCTGTGATTTCTTCCAGGGATATTATTATTCGAAGCCGATAAACGGGGGAGATTTTTTGAAGCGGTTGGCGGAGTAAGTGCTTAAAAAACAAAGAGGAGCCGGATTGCTCCGACTCCTCCAAGTATGTGTCCGCAAACACATACCCCAGTTGCTATTTATAATATACTACAAACCGTGAGAATATGCAAGAATTATATAGAATTTCTTAGTATTGCCATACGAGAGGATAAATCAGGATGGATAGTTATATTGGAAACATTAGCCTGAATTATTCACGGCAGTATAAGCTCGCATAGAATCCGCCGTAGTTACCGTTACGACCATTCCCAATACCTCGCTTTGCCACAAGACAGCATAAAAATAGGCAGACTTCCCCTGTGACAGGTTTAAAGGTTTGTTGCGGTTGTCAAGGTTCGTTCACAGTTGTTATTCTAACTGTG
>JAETQH010000134.1 GCA_021770785.1 Lachnospiraceae bacterium | reverse complement strand
CGGGTTTACCACATTCCCACAGCCTCCGCTCACCCCCCTTTTCCCCTCCGACTTTCTCCCTTTCCTGAGAGAAAAAACGACTGTTTTTTTCAATGGCCTAAAGGCCATAGGGGGGCGTTTATTATCAATACAGTAATTCCCTATTTTCTGCTATAATTATAGCCTGTCCGACACTCCTTTTCAAGTCCCCCGGACAGGCTATTTTCACAGGCTCATATCACCCCAGGAATGACCCCGCTCCTGCTTCTGTTCCGGCTTCTGAACGTCCGGCACAGGGATAAGCTGCTGGGCCTTTTCGATGATTGGCCGGAGCGGTTCGGGCAGATGCTCCCACAGGTAGTCCAGGGCCGCATCGATGCCAGCCAGGAGCCGGGCCGAGAAGCTGCGTTCTTCCTCCAACTGTTCCTGAAGATATTCGTTGTCCACCCGGAGCTGCCGGTTCTCCTGTTCGACCCTCTGCTGGGCCTGGGCTTCTCTCAACTTCTCTTTTGTCGAGGGTATCATCCCTTGCAGCCGCCGGTTCTCCGCTTCCGCTTCCTTGGCCCTCTGCTCGGCCTGTACGCCCCGGAGAGCCGCCGCCTTGAGTTGTTCCACCTGCTCCACCGTCACGCCCTTGACGGCCCCTGTAAGCGTCTTTTCGGGCTGGATAGTATCCAGGCGCACCCGCACCTTCTCTGCGGCCTTTAACGCCTTCACAGTCCCTCCCAGGGCCTTTTTCTGTTTCTCCAGGTCAACAAGCTCCTGATCGGCGGCAATCACCTGCTCCTGGACAGCTTCAAGCCGCTGGGCCGCCGCCCGGTACTCTGGCAAATCCATGTGCTTACGGCCCCCGCCCAGGCTGACGATCTCAAAGTCATGGGCCTGGGCAAGTTCGGCCAAGGTCTGCTTCTCCCTGTCCATCCAGGCCCGCCACTCGGTCATGTTCCGGCCCAGGGAGGTAAAGCCCTGCTGCTTTAGGGCCTGTTTCATGGAAACCCTGGTTTGCAGTCCCCTTGTCTGCTCCGTGGCCACCGGCACGAAATCGATATGGATATGGGGCGTAGCCTCGTCCATGTGCAGCACCGCATTGAACACCCGCAGATGGGGGTTGCGCTCCTGGAACGACTCCGCAAACTCCTTCAGCACCGCAGCGGCCCGATCACCGTCCAGAGAGCCGCATCCGCAATCGTCCTTGTTGCCGATCTGGAAGATGACCTCATGGAACAACTTCTCCTGTTTGCCCTGGCGGATATGCTCATAGTAGTCGGGTATCTTGTCCCTGGTCTTTTTCTTCTTGGCGTTATACGCAGCCAGGGCTTCATCGAACACCTGATGATAGACCTGTTTCAAGTCCTCCTGGCAGAAAGTGACGTTCAGCCCCGTCCGGCTCCTGTCGATGTTGGCCGCAGAGAATGACCGATTGTTGTGCCGGATACTGCCCCGGCCCGTCATGCCAGAGATCGTGACACCCACGGAGATCACCGCCCTTCTTCTCGTTCTGAACGTGAGCGACATTTTGGCAGCGACGTTGCCCACTCCCTCATGTTACCATACGCAGCCGGTCGATGCAACCTCTTTGTTACTTTCTCGGTGAGAAAGTAACGCAAAAGCACTTTCACACCGCCGCCCCCGTTGGGGCGTCAGTATGAAAGTGCTTTTGCGCGCTCCCGCGGGGGTACTGGAGGTGGACTGTTGCCGCAAACCGGCCAACCGTCCACCTCCAGAGGGGCGTTGCCCCTGCCGCCTGCGGGCGGCTCCCCACTTCTGGTAGTCACTTTATTACTCTCACCAGTTTCAGTATACCGTATCCTACTGCCACACAAAGCAAGTTCTTGAGTATATCATCATTCCCAAACATTGGAACGTGATATAATAATTTTCTCTGATTATCCTATTGATAAAATATCAGTAATCGGAATAACGTATAACCGCTCTGACAGCAAACTCCCTTCATCATCTTCTACATAACAAATAAATAAAATATATTCCCCATCAACAAAAACAGAACGCAAGAACTCATTTCTGTTCAGATCAAGAGCAATTTCTAATAATTGCTCATTTTCTTCATCATAGAAATACAAGATATTTGATCTTCTCAAGAAAAAAAGATTTCCCTCTCCACATATTATTGCATTTCCTTCCACTCTCTCAAGGTATCTCTCTCCATTTATAAGCGTTTCTATTTCCCCCTCTTGCCACCTTCCTAAAAAACCATAACTCGATGTATTTCTTAAAAACAAAATTGAGGTATTAACGCTCATTTCTTGAACCCTGCCATTATTCATAAACTCTAATACATCCCCTGATAAATTATACTTTATTTCTTGATTCATATCATCATCGTATACAATCAGGCTTCTTGTCATTTCCCCTATATCATCATATTCATCCTGTAAACTATATAGATTTTCTTTCGTTGCATATAATAAATAAAGTGCAGTTCCTTCTTCTTCATATGAACGCCATAATTCTTCATTGTATGCTGTCCACTGGTCAGTCTTTGGATCATAAAAATCAAAAAACGTTTGAATCGACCCATCTCTGTTCAAAATATTTTTTAGTGAAATAATATAATTTTTATAAGTATATCCTGTTATCCCTGCAACTGACTGATCTTCATATTCAGAACACTTTACCAGTTCATCGTTCTTCAAATCAATATAAAATAATTTGTTTACTACCTTCGATTCTTCCGCTATACCTGCAAAAAAATATATTTTATTTCCGAGTTTAGCAACTCTATCCGTCCCTATATGAAAATCCGGGATATTTCCTAAATATACATTCTTTTTTTCTTCGATATAGTATCTATAGTAATTAGGCACTTCATCTTGTGGGACTTGATAAATTATACTTTGTTCTCCATAATATAAATATGTTATACGTCCATCTCCCAAAGCCAGATTTTCCGCACTGAAATCATACTGTACTTCTCCAGAATTAAGCTGCCTATCCTCCACACTCTTGTTAAATACCACCGCTCCAATTAAGCAAATTAAGATTAATACTATACTTCCACCCAAAACTTTCTTTTTCATATGCTCCCCCTAAATAAGAGGTTGCGGACAATCTTACAGTCCGCAACCTCTCACACTAATTATTTTCCTAACGCCATTTTGCAAGACATAAATATCCTATATCATCAATATGCGTAGCCACAATTTATATCATCGTAACCATCAAACAAATCATCAGAAGTGACTTCATACCAACGGTTATCATCTTCCCCAACGTATCCGGCCCATGGATCACAGACCATCACAGAAGCCTTATCCGTAGTAATCGCATACACCGTCAAAAAGTGTCCACCAGTACCGCTGTATGCAATCCCATCAGATGCAGAAGGTCTCACTCCAATTATAGCCGGAGCAGAATTCGTCTTAATTGAGGTGTACAAGTTATTCTTCATGGTTGTCTTTGTTTTATTATAGTTTGTCGCATAGTCGTTTTTATCTTGCTCTTTGTTAAGATAAGAAACAAGATCAGATAAATATGTTCCTTCAGTGGAACTATAATTTGTATTGTTGCGAATAGTCGCTTCAGAATACGTTGTTCCAGTAAGATTTTTGAGAACCATACGCACACAGGCAGGACCACAAGACATATTGGTAGCTTGCCCATAATACGTCATAGACAAAGAATACCAAAGGGCATAATACCATTATCATCTTCTTCGTCAACAGGCATCTTCTCATTCTCCTCAGCCTGCTGCATCTGTTCTTCTGTTGCCTCACGTGCGCCGCCAGGAATTACCGTTGAAACTGGCACCACAGACTGGACAGAGATTCCTTCTTCATCCACCTCCGGTTCGATAGGAAATTCCGATGCAATCACCATCTGCTCCGCTGTTACTTCACGTGCGCCGCCAGGAATCACCATTGAAACTGCCTTAGTAGAGGGAGTTGATTTTTCCCCACTTACAGGCTCAATTGGTGCATTTGCAGCCATAGCTGGAACACACAAAGTCATCAGAATGGACAACGTGGCCAACATTGATACTATCTTTTTCATTTTTATTAGCTCCTTTCTTCACTTCATCGTCATTTCTGCCAATTCTTACGTCTAAATTATATCACTTTTCTCTTATCTCGTCAATACACAACATCATTCTCTTTACATTTATAGATATTGTACGAGCCCTTTCCGCAATATCTCATTTATAGTCTCAGTTAGATTTTTTTCTTCCTCAAGAGCCATTCTTCGTAATGCCTTATCTATATCCCGATCCAGAAAATATGACCTCTGCACCCGGCCCTTGTCTTTCGCCGCCGCTACTGGCATTTCAGCGGCCACCGGCTGACGATCAGAACCAACAATAGCCTTAAACGCCGCCTCCTGGTCAAACTTTGCTTTCCCTGCCATCACATATCTACCCCTTTCAAAAATTCTTCAATAAACGCCCGGTAGTCCTCGGCCACAGTAGACTTCCCCGCATAGTCAAATATATCAGCTTTGTTAGCCTGGGCCTCCTCTATCGCCACCCCCGCTCGGATGTAGGTCTGGTAAATCGGCGCAGATATGTACTCGCTTAACTGCTCCGTCAGCTCCTTGATCTGCCGGCTGATATTCGCTCTGGGATTGAACCTGGTAAACAGGATGCCCCGAATCTTCACACCAGGATTGCAATACCTTTGAACGCTGCCAACCGTCTCATTGAGCTGGGAAATTCCCGCCGTGGCAAATATCCCTGCTGTGGTGGGAATCAGAATATCCGTGGCACAGGTAAAGGCGTTCACAGTCAGCACGCCCAGCGATGGCGGCGTGTCGATCACAACAAAGTCATAGCTCCCGGCCACCGCAGAAACAGCCTCCTTCAGCCGGTGCTCCTTGCCGGTTTGGGAAAGCTCCTGCTCCGCTCCGGCCAGCATGATATTGGCCGGAACCACATCATAGCCACCCTTCATGTGCTGAATGGCCTCCCCTATGTCAGCCGCCCGCTTCATCACCTCATAGACTGTCGGCACATTGTAGTTCTCCGCACCACAGGCCGTAGAGAAATTCCCCTGAGGGTCAAGATCGATGCCCAGCACCTTATACCCCCGTTCCGCTAACCCCGCAGCCAGGGCCTGGGCCGTGGTGGTCTTACCGACACCACCCTTTTGATTGGCTACTGCTACAATCACATCTTTCACGCTCCTTTTCTATAAAAATATTTTTATACTTATCTATATTTCTATTTTACTACAAATTTACAAATATAGCAATACAGGAAAAGTTATCTATAAATATATTTTTCTATATTTATAGATACATAGAAAAATAAATCCCCGGTCATTGAGAATTGGCCGGGGATTTATTTACACTTTCACAAACAAACCAATCGGGCAAATGTCACTAAAACCAGGTGTAGAGATATACCAGCAGCCGGGGCCGGTCGGCTCCCAGCTCACCTCCAGGGTAATATCGTGCCAGCCATCGGGGAACAGGGCGGTAAACCCCTCCCCGGCATGGATACCCCGGCCCTCCAGGAGCAGCCGAGGGTGCGGATCAGCGTCTGCCGGGTCTGGTAGCTGAAGCTG
>JAETQH010000037.1 GCA_021770785.1 Lachnospiraceae bacterium | reverse complement strand
TACCAGAATATTTCGAGAAAATATTGCGGGATTTGCGATAAATTGTATTAAAATATTATAAAAAAACGGTAAATTTCAATTAATTCTTTTGCATTTTGCTGAAAATATAGTATAATTAGTTTATCATCATTCATAAGTTTATATAACTATTTTTTGAATGAAACATAATCTTAGTATCTGCAACATAGCATATCATTTTACACAACGTTTGCAGATTGCAGAAAGGCAGGGGATTTTATATGGGAAACAAAATCTATACGATCGGACGTGAATTTGGAAGCGGCGGCAAAAAAGTAGGGGAAGAACTTGCCAAGCGTCTGGATATTAAACTATACGATAAGGAATTGCTGCAGCACGCAGCGAAAGAGAGCGGTTTTTGCGAGGAAATTTTTGAAAACCATGATGAAAAACCAACCAACAGCTTTTTATATTCTCTGGTAATGGATACATATTCTGTCAGCGGCTATTCGTCTGCACCGTTTCTTGATATGCCTTTGAATCACAAGGTATTTTTAGCACAGTTTGAGACAATTAAAAAGATTGCGGCACAGGAATCCTGCGTGATTGTCGGCAGATGTGCAGACTACGCCTTGTCCGAAAATCCGGACTGTATTAATGTATTTATTCATGCGGATATGGAAAAACGTATGAAAGAAGTGAGCAAACGTTTCAATATCACAGAGAATAAAGCCAAGGATATGATTCAGAAAAAGGATAAGCAGCGCGCCAGCTATTACAACTATTACACCAGCAAAAAATGGGGGGATTCCATGAGTTACGACATGACGTTAAATGCCGGAAAGCTTGGCATTGACGGCTGCGTGGATATGATTTTGAAGTATCGGGAAATTTTAGATACCAGAAAAAAATGATTCCGTCTGAAAAATAAATCCATTTCTCGCCTTACCGGGTGATATGAATTAAGTAGGTATCGGTCTAAAATATAGTTCACCCTGGAGGCGGGAATTTTTTAAGAAATCTTTTTTAATTTTTCACTATGTTCTTGTATAACCTGCTTCATAATTTGTATATCTGCTTTCATAGCTTCATAATCTTCCACGCTGTTTTTATAACGGTCATATGTAGAAGTATAGCAGTTCTCAATATTCTGTAATCTTGGAATGATGATATTTTCATTTTGTAGTTTAAGTTGTTTAATTTCTTCTTTGAGTGGTTGCAGTTTTTTGTCCATGATGTCAGAAATAGCAAGTAATAACTCATTATCTGTCATAACAATATCTCTCCTAATAGTGTTCAAACAGTTGTTGTGGGTGCATTGATAAATTATTGCTATTTGGATAAGTATTTAATCGCATTTATATTTTAACAAATATGGATTAAACTATTCGTTAAACTTGTGTTTTGCGAATAAATACTTCTTGCCACCAGCTGCCCTGCCGTGTTATAATTTAACCGATAACTGAAAACCTTAACACATAACTTTTTTGAAAGCTAAGCCGTCTCTGGTCTGATGTTTTTCAGCAGATTTCAGCAGAATCCAGCACTATGGTAAAGGGACCGTCATTCAGCAAAGATATTTTCATATCTGCGCCAAAGATTCCCTGATTCACCACAGGAATTTCCTGTTTGCATTTTGCAATGATGTATTCGTATAATTCCTTTGCCAGCTTTGGATTTCCTGCATTAATAAAAGAAGGACGGTTTCCTTTCCGACAGTCCGCATATAGAGTAAATTGTGAAATTAACAGTAATTCACCGTCGACATCTTTTAACGATAAATTAGTTTTTCCCTCGGCATCTTCAAAAATGCGCAGCCCGATAAGCTTCTTTATCATTTTATCGGCAATTTCTCTGGTATCCTCATTAGAAACACCAATCAGAACCAGGAAGCCTTTTCCGATGGTTCCGGTAACTTCGCTGTCCACTGTGCAGGAGGCATTTGTAACACGTTGAATGACAAATTTCATAATTTTTTACTCTTCTTTCTCTATATTGTTAAAAATTTAACATTATTTTCTAATACCTATGATAGGCAGATTTATTATAATCGATTTTCTAACAATAGAAAAGACATAAAACGAATACTAGAAGGGTTTTTTTGAAATTATGGAATTACAAAAATTATTAAGCTACACCAGACGCGCTGTGGACGATTATGGAATGATTGAGGACGGTGATAAAATTGCAGTAGGCGTTTCCGGCGGGAAAGACTCTCTCACTCTCCTGTATGCCCTTAACCATTTGCAAAAATTTTATCCGAAAAAATTTGAACTGTTGGCAGTAACTGTAAATTTGAGCTTTGACGATTTTGATTTATCTCCTATTCAGATGCTTTGCCGGCAATTAGAGATTCCCTACCAGATCATTTCCACTGAAATCGGAAAAATTTTATTAGAAGAACGAAAGGAAGCCTCTCCCTGTTCTCTCTGTGCGAAAATGCGAAAAGGAGCCCTAAACCAGGCAGTAAAGGACTTAGGCTGCAATAAGGTTGCCTATGCCCATCACCAGGATGACGTGATTGAAACCATGTTTTTATCCATGATTTTCGAGGGAAGATTTTACTCCTTTTCTCCGAAAACTTTTTTAGACCAGACAGAATTAACCGTCATCCGCCCCCTGATTTATGTTTCTGAAGCGAATGTAAAGGGCTTCCAAAACAAATACCAGCTGCCAGTTGTGAAAAATCCCTGTCCGATGGACGGAACTACCAAACGCCAATATGCCAAGGAATTAATCCGCCAGATAAATTTAGACCACCCCGGAGCCAAGGTACGTCTGTTCCACGCCATTGAAAACGGAAGTATTCCTGGATGGCAGAAAATACGGAATCCCAAATAAAAAGAACCAAACTATTATAAAGCGGCAGAAAATGTGCAAAAATGAAAAGAAAGGACAACTATTTCACATGAAGGAAAAAGCATACTATGAAAATGTAAATGTAAAAAACGAGGTAAAATTGCGGAAAATGTTAGAGACACTTCCCTCCTTCTGCAAACAATTTTTTATCGGAATTGAACCCACCACTTCCTCACGTACCAGAATTGCCTATGCCTACGACATCGGCTGCTTTTTTGAATATCTGCATACCAACAATCCGGTCTGCGCCAAAATGGAAATCACGGAGTTTCCCTTAAGTATTTTAGATGAAATTACGCCTATGGATATTGAGGAATATCTCTCCTACCTGAAATATTACGAAAAAGACGGGGAAGAGCATACCAACGAAGAACGGGGCATCAAACGGAAATTAGCGTCCCTCCGCACTTTTTACCGCTATTTTTTTAAAAACGAGTTGATACAGAACGACCCTGCCATCAAAGTAGACATGCCAAAGATCCATGAGAAAAACATTGTCCGTCTTGACATTGACGAGGTGGCAAATCTTTTAGATGAAGTGGAATCCGGGGAAAATCTTACGGAACGCCAGCGGCATTACCACGAAAAGACAAAAACCAGAGACCTTGCCCTGATGACACTGCTTCTAGGAACCGGTATCCGTGTATCGGAATGTGTGGGACTTGATATGGAAGACGTGGACTTTAAAAATAACGGTATCAAAATCCACCGGAAAGGCGGCGCCGAAGTAATTGTTTACTTCGGAGAAGAAGTTCGTACTGCCCTTCTGGAATACATGGTGGAACGCCAGAAAATTACTGCGGAGGACGGCAGTATCAATGCGCTCTTCCTCTCTCTCCAGAATAAACGCATCAGCGTACGTTCTGTAGAAAATTTGGTGAAAAAATATTCAAAACTGGTAACAAGTTTAAAACATATTACCCCCCATAAGCTCCGCAGCACCTATGGTACTTCCCTTTACCGGGAAACTGGGGATATCTATCTGGTAGCAGATGTATTGGGACATAAGGATGTCAATACAACCCGAAAGCACTACGCTGCCATTGATGATGACAGAAGGCGAAGTGCGGCAAAATATGTTAAGCTGAGGGATGTATGATAACGAGATAAAGTAAAAGTGAACTAATTTAGGAGTGGATTGTAAACTCCACTCCTCCCCTGTGAAATAGATTGCTATATCGTATAGTCGCTTCGCAATGCCTCAACTAAACTGCTTTGCATTATTTTTTTGCCGCCGAGGTAATATGCAAGTGCCACAAAACCGAAGATTGCCAGACAAAATATAACGATTGGAACAATCGGGGCTTCTACCAGAAATTCCATTGGCTTCAGATGGCTTGCTGTTATCATAAAACCTACAGACAATACTGTAAGCGGCAGCGTAATCAGAATGGGACGTCCTGCAATGACAAGTGCTTCAATACAGAACATTTTTCTCATCCCCTCCGGTGTCATTCCAACAGACATATATCTTGCAAATTCTCTCTTTCTTTGCCGTATAAAACCTAACGTGTTGGAAAATACGTTTGCCAGTCCAATTAAAGCAAGTAGAACGCATAAACTTCCGATAATCAGCATATATCCATTCAAAATGCTATCATTGTCTAATCTTTCTTGAATCCGGTTTTCAATCTCAAAAGTATAATTTTGTCCAATAATTTGCGAAAGTTCCTCCTCTAACAGGTTTAATTCAGAAAGCGTTACACCCTCCTTTGCCAGTACGCGAATATATGTATCTGTTTCAGCGTTACCTATCATTTCTTCCATCTGATTCCAAACAGAAAGCGGAATAAACTGAACCAATGCGTAATTATCATATTCTTCTCTTAAAAGCGGCGCTTCCTGTGCAAAGCAGAGTATCGGAATTGTTACAACCTTCCCGGTCTGGCTTATATTTTGTAGAGTGATTGTATTTTGTTCTCCTGAGAGGTATGGAATATATTCTTTGTATCTGAAATTGCTGTTTATGCTGTCCCAAATACGATTTAATACGATACTTCCTGTCGTATCTGGTTCTATACCGTTCTGCTCGCAATATTCCATAAAACTATTATCATCCATAATGACGATAGGACTTTGAATATAATAAAATCCCTCTGCTGTACGGATAGAATTTCCGGCTACCGTTTCTAACCCGCCCAACCCGTTTACTTCATCACTGATACTTGTTTCCGGGACAATGCTGAGTGCAGTTGCTTTCTGATAGATAATATTGTTGGTTCCATCATCTGTTCCTGAAATTTCTTCCTCTGACGCAAAATTTTCTATGTTGGTATCTTTTACCGTTACCATGACATCCCAGGCGTCCTGATACCTCTCAAAATAGGTGTAATTTGTACTAATGCCCGAAAGAGTAAAAAAGCACAAGGTCAATGTAAATCCCAAAAAGGAAAGCGTCAATGAAAGCGTAGAAGTCCGTAAGGCTTTTTTCTGCGCCTTTAGTGCATTTCCCGCCAACTCTCCCTCCATTCCAAATAAAATAGATAAAATGCGGGAACTTTTTTTCTTTTTAAGCTGCAATTCTCCTGTATTCTGTATCGCCGCAAGCGGTGTCAATTTGCTGAGTTTCTTTGCAGGCAGCCATGCCGAAAGGAACACTGTCAGGACAGCAACCAGAATTGTAATTACAAAAGCAAATGGGTGGTATATAAAAACAGCTTCATGCCGCCCGGACATTCCGGATGCAAGCCTATTTATAACCTGTACTATTCCAAAACTGAGCATAACTCCGGCAAAACTCCCAGCCAGAATCGGCACAATACACAGAGCCGCCGCCTCCTGCAACAAACAAGTACGAATCTGCCCCGGTGTTGCTCCTATACTGGAAAAGATACCAAACTGATGAACACGGGTATTCATGGATACCGCAAAAGAATTGTGTATAATCCAAATCAGAGAAATTGATACCAAAATAAGAATTACCAGATAGAACGCTACCAACAATGGCGGTTCTGCGTCCTGCGGGTCATGTATCAGATATCTTGATAAAAGCAGTTCGTGATAAGACACCGCACTGTCTGACACCCCCAGCTTTCCCGCAATCAATGGCATATCCTGGTATATTGTCCTCATGTTCTGAAAATAAATATCAATCACAATATTCTGATGTTCAGATAAGTCCTCATTGATTTCAGCTTTTTCTACATTTGCAAAATTTCGGATAGCTGATACAACGTCCCCGTCAAATGTTCCCGCGATACGTCCTTGCCACTCCCCCTCCTCTAATGCAATCCGCTCAATCTCATAACACCAGAAATTAAAGAACAGGCAGCATAATAAGGAGAGAAACAGAGCAGATATAAAAGCAGCTACAATAACGGATAAACTGGAAGCCCTGTTCTTTTTGATAAATCCTACAGAATAATCTTTCCACATTATGATTACCTCCGTTTCTGATCGCTGATAATACGCCCATCTTCTATCGTTATAATGCGATCTGCTTCCAAAGCAATCTTTTCATCATGGGTAATTAAAAGTATCGTCTGTTTGAGATTACGGTTTGATAATTTCAACATATCTATAATTTCTTCCCCGTTTTTCCGGTCAAGATTTCCTGTCGGTTCATCGGCCAGCATAAGAGCCGGGCGATATATCAAAGACCGGGCAATCGCTGCCCGCTGTTGCTGCCCGCCGGATAATTGATTGGGAAGAAAGTCTAATTTGGGGGCAATACCCAAAGCGTTTACAACCTGCTCAAAATAGTCCTTATTCGGTTTCCTTTTATCCAACATAAGCGGTATAAGGATATTTTCCCGGACAGTGAGTGTTGGAATAAGATTATAAAACTGATAGACAAGTCCGACTTTCCTGCGTCTGAAAATTGCAGCTTGCGTCCGGTTCATTTTGGATATATCGGTTTCCTCTATCACAACCTTTCCCTCTGTGGGTTTATCCACGCTGCCCAGAATATGTAAAAGCGTAGATTTCCCTGAACCGGACGCCCCTACAATCGCTACAAATTCTCCTTTTTCCACGGATAAATCAATATGATCTAATGCCACCACTTGACTATCCCCGGTTCCATAGACTTTTCTGATACCTTCACATCTTAGTATTTCCATGTCACTTTCTCCTTTCTGTTATATTGTTCGACCTAAATATAGTATAACAAAGAAAAGTGACATCTCAGTGACTGTACACTCTTATTTCAAAACAGGCACCGCCTCCTTGCAGATTACGGGCGGTAATTGTTCCATTCTGCAATTCAAAAATAGACTTAGCAAGAGCCAGTCCGATTCCAATTCCATTGCCTGCGGCACGCCTCCCACGGTAAAATCGTTCAAAAAGATGTGGTATGTCCTCCGGGTCAAAACCCTTACCCTCGTCCCAAATCAAGATTTCCACATACAAGGGATTTTCTGTGTAATCGCAATGAATCATCCCGCCAGGCTTAGAATGTTCCATACAGTTTTTCAAAAGATTGATAAGCGCTTCCATTGTCCATTCCATATCGCCGAAAAATTCGATACAACCGTTATCCGGAATCTCAACGGAAACTTCTTCTTTTCGCAGTAAATCATCCAAATTCTCTGTCGCCAGATTTAATGCTGTATAAATATCAACCCTAGTGTGATTCAGCGGCAAAGTGCCTGCGTCAATCTTAGAGAGGGTTAATAGGGATTCTTCCAGACGATTTAAGCGTTCCAACTGTTTTTCTATCTGATTTCCATAATCATTGGGAGCAGTTTTTTTCATAAGCTGCAAAGAGAGAAAAGCAGCTGTAATAGGTGTTTTGAGTTGATGAGCGATATTTTCTAAATTTTCAGCGAACCTTTTCCTTGCGGTTATCGCTGTTTCCTTTGTCTGATAAAGCGTTGTAACTGTCTTATATATTTCGTCCTGCAGATGAGAAAAATCATCCTCCTGCATCCGAATGATTGTCCCGCCAGCTCCCAGATTGACTTGTTCCAGATAATCTGTCAACTCTGTAATTCGTTTGCGATTCCGCTTGTCTGCGCTTCTTGTTGAAATAAAAAATACACAGGCTATAACCAAAAACAGTACAGATGAAAGAAAAAAAATATTGATTGGAAGTCCCTTGCAAAATTCATTAACACGATATCCATATTGTGCCAGAAAATAGTTTCCACTTATCTGCTGCTCTGTGAGGGTATTGTATTCTTTTAGGGCGGAAAGTACTTGTTGCTCCGTTTCCGGGTGGGCTTTAACGAGAATTTCGCAAAACGTTGAAATATGTTGAAACGTCGCCTGTTGATAGGAATGTAGCCAAAACGCCGAAATACTGACTACACAAAGGAAAATAAAGAAAACTGAAAGCAGAAGCATTGCTTTTTTCTTTCTTCTTCCGTTCATATAATGTCCTCCATGCGATAACCAAAACTGCGAATTGTTTTCAGGCAAGGTGGATTGTGCAGCTTTTCTCTTAGCCGCTTCATCGTGACTGTTAATGTATTGTCATTCACATAATTTCCATTGCTGTCCCACACCTGTTCTAATAACTGCTTTCTGGTAATAGTCCTTCCTTTATTTTCCATCAGCAATAAAAGCAAAAAATATTCCGGCTGACTTACCCGGATTTCCTCCTGCCCGCAGTAGACAGCCATTTTTTCTCTATCCAGCGTCAAGTTGTCGCAAAATAGCTTTGTTTCTTTTGTTTTACCCGCCCTACGCAGCAGCGCAAGCATTCGGGAATACAGGATAGTAAGTTCAAAGGGCTTTACAACATAATCGTCTGCACCGTTCTGAAAGCCGGAGATAATATCATGGGAATCTCCGCGGACCGTCAGGAAGATAATTGGTAAATCACTCCATCTCTCACGAACCCAGATACATAATTCGTTCCCTTGTCCGTCCGGCATATTCCAGTCCACTAAAAGAATAGTGGGAATACGACTTCCCAATGCCTTTCTAACATCAGCAACGGTTTCAAAAACTGTCACGCTGCAATTCTGCTGCTCCAAATATTCTTTCACAGATTGTGCAATTATTTTATCATCTTCTGCATAGTACACATCAATCACGTTTATTCCCTCCTGTTTGTTTCACAGCCTTACGCCTCCATCTGTGATACGGAGAGGATAAAACTGCCAAAAAGCTGCTTGTTTTTTACAAGCAGCTTTTTAAGCACCTAACACTTCATCAATCTTCTCCTGTATGCGGCTTCGCACCAACTCTGCAATTTCAGGTGTTTTTAATGTACCATATTCTTCTGCATAAATCGGTTTCAAATAATGTACCTGTGTAGTGACCGGTCCCAAAGAAAAACTATTGAATACTTTATAAGAGTCAATTAATGCCACCGGAACAATAGGCGCCTTGGTCTTTAAAGCTATTTTAAAGCTTCCTGCTTTAAAGCTGCAGACATTATTACGGTTATTATAATCATAGCCCCCTTCCGGAAACAGGATATACCTTTTTCCTTCTTTGACCTCTTCCGATACTTTATTGATAACCGTCAATGCCTGACGGACATCCTTTCTGTCTAAACGCTTTCCCTCTAACAAATCCACAAATTCATTTACAAGGATTGTCCGGGACTTCAGCTTATCCATTACCAGGGAACAGGGACGCTTATGGGTATAAATAATGCCGAGGGCATCATACTTTCCCTGATGGTTAGGATACATCATATAACCGCCTGTTTCGGGAAGATTCTCCATCCCATATGCCTTGGTACGAATCCCGCCTGTCATTTTCATAAGGCGTATCGCATACCGCGCCAGTTCATACCGCTCTTCTGTTGAATATTTTTCCGGATGATCCGCCTCCCTGCGCATCTTGGGAATCATATAAGGTGCCCGAAATAAATTCATCAAAATCACGTATATAAACTTCAACATAACTAACCTCATCCTCCGTATTACATTTCTTCCGAATTGCAGTATAACATCATTCGTCCGGGTATCTTGCATACTCTGACGCTGCTTATTACTCATAACTTATAACTTATACATTATAATTCATGTAGATAGTATACCGCATTTTGAAGAAAAAAACAACTTAGGCGCGTTTTTTGTCCGCCAGTCCTAACCCGGTGTCTGAGTCTCTTCTTTCCATGGTTCTGTTTCCGGCAGCTGAGTCTCTTCTTTCCATGAATCTGTTTCCGGCAGCTGCCAGGGAAAACATGATTTATCATCAATATAGACATCTGCATATATCTTGCGTGAATCACTACCGTATTTCTCAATAATTTCCTCTACGTTCTTATTGACGGCATCAAATTCCAGTCCCCAATTCCGGCACCAGTTCACGGCTTCCTCTAAATATCTTCCGCAACGGCACGTCCAGAGTATTAACCGTCTATCCTGTGCTTTTAACCGTTTTAGTAAAAATATCAAAGGAAGATTCGGTGTACCAATATGAGGATAACAGTCAACACAAAGTGTACCGTCAAAGTCAACAGCAATAATCTGATAGCTTTTTTCTTCTCCTGCCATAATACCCCCTCCTTAACGGCTCACTGGCTCACTCTTTGCCTAATCAGGAAAAACACCTTATTTTAAATATTCCTGGGAATAATAAGGAACCATAATATATTGTCCGGAATGTATCTCATCACCGGAAGAAAGCCGGTTGATACTGCATATCTCTTCAATATAATCAGATACCGTATCATATTCCGGCGAACAATAAGTATCTGCGATATCCCAGAGGGTATCTCCCGCCTGTATTCGGATACTGGTATAATATTTATAAGGAACATCTGCTGATGCGGCAGAAGTCCGAATGCTTCCGAATACCATGGTACAAACCAGAATAAAAAATGCAGATAATACAATGACAAATACGATAAATCCCTGACTTCCCGCTGCTTCTCTTTTGCTTCTCATAGTAAAACCTCCTCATTATAAAACGAACACACGTTACGAACAACTGTTTGTATGTGTATCATAATACCAGAACGTCCGTTTGTCAAGAAAAATTTCGAACAAATTTTCGGAATATATGTTTGCATTTTGTTCTATTCTGTGTTACACTATTAGAAAGAGATACGATGAATGTTTTATACATTTGTTTCTTATTAAAACAGACAGGAGGACTTTTATGTCATACGGAAAAATCAGCAATAAACAACGGGAAATTTTAGAATATATCAAGCAGGAAATTTTAAATAAAGGTTATCCTCCTGCTGTCCGGGAAATTTGTGAAGCAGTGGATTTAAAGTCCACTTCCTCCGTTCACTCCCATCTCGAAACTTTAGAAAAGAATGGCTATATCAGAAGGGACCCTACCAAGCCCAGGGCTATCGAGATTATTGATGACAATTTTAATCTTACCAGACGTGAGGTGGTAAACGTTCCTCTCATCGGAAAGGTTGCCGCCGGACAGCCTCTTCTGGCAGTGGAAAATATTGAAAATTACTTCCCTATCCCCACGGAGTTTATGCCGAATGCAGAGTCTTTTATGCTTACGGTTAAGGGTGAGAGCATGATTAATATCGGTATCATGGACGGGGACCAGATTTTAGTACAGAGCCAGTCCGACGCTAAGAACGGTGACGTTGTGGTGGCGCTGGTGGATGATTCTGCCACTGTTAAGACATTTTATAAAGAAGACGGTTATTACCGCCTGCAGCCGGAAAATGACACGATGGAGCCTATTATCGTAAAAGAATGCTCTATCATCGGAAAAGTATTCGGCGTTATGCGTTTCTGGCATTAATCACCAAAGAAGAAGCATTAACGAATCCCCGCTAATGCTTCTTCCTGTCATAAATTTATTTCTTTACAATCTTCGCCTTACTTCCCAAGCCTCTTCCCGGCAAAAGAAAAAGGTATGAGCCCGCAATCAGCTTTCCGCTGCGGAAACATACCTTTCTGCCTTACAGTTCCTTCACATCAATTTCTTTTCCGTCTCTCCAGACACGCTCCAAATCATAAAACAGACGGTCCTCCTTGGAGAAGATATGGATAATCACATCACCATAGTCCATCAGTATCCAGGTAGAATTCTGGTTTCCCTCCACCTGTTTTACAGGCAATCCTGCTCTGTACAAGGCTTCGTCCGCCGCATCCCGCATTGCCTGAATCTGGTTCTGGTTTGTTCCGTTTGCAATGATAAAAAAATCCGCAATAGGAGAAATTTCCCGGATATCAATGACCTTAATATCCTCCGCCTTCCGGTCCTCTAATGCCGCAACGGCAATTTTACAAAATTCTGCTGCTTCCATCTTTCCTACTCTCCTCTCTTCTCTTCTGGAGTGGCACATGCTTCTAAAAAAAGCTGCCCTCCAATACAGTCCCGAATACTATGCTTCGTTATCTAAATACTGTTTATAAAACTCATAAGTCATCCTGGTGGTGTTGTCAATACTTCCGCCCCGGCTCATTAAATACATCAGCGTATCACGCAGGATTTGCGCCATACAGACATTCAAATCCTGAAACGCCATCTGACGCACTTCCTGTAAATTCGGCGCCTTATCACGCCCCGGTTCAATGTAATCGGCAATATAAATAATTTTGTCCAGCAGGTTCATATCCGGTTCTCCCGTGGTATGCACTTTAATGGCATGTAAAATCTCCGGGTTAGAAACGCCGTAGGTTTTCTCTGCAAGATATGCCCCCAGCTTTGCATGAAGCAGATAGGGGCTTTCGTACTCCACCGGGTGAATGAGAATGTGGTTTTTCTCGCAGAGCGCAATCTTTTCATCGTTTGGAATGCACTTTGCACAGTCGTGAAGCAGTCCTGCAAGCATAGCTTTTTCTACGGAATACCCATGCGCCATGGCAAGGCAGCCTGCCGTATACATCACGCCCTTGGTGTGCTCATATCGCCCTTTATCGAGTTCCTTTTTTAACTTTTTCCTTATCTCATGAAGTTCCATAACCTGCGTCCTCCATAAAAATATTATTTTTTATCTGTACAAATTGCCAAATCACGATTTTTCCTTACATTTACCGTCCGAAATTAACTTTGATTCCCGGAATACAGCTTTTTCTCCTTAATGAAAACTCTCACCTTTTCCGGCAGCATCGTAAGGCTGTCTGTTTTTCCCTCTGACAGCTCCTGACGGAGACTGCTGGAGGAAATATCGGTCTTTCCGCCGGAGACGGGATAAATCTCCGCCGGAAACAGGCGCTGTATCTCCGCAATTTTCTGCCGGATAGCTGTGATATCCATATCGTCCCGGACTGCCGTTAAAATTACTGCTTTCTGGCAAATAATTTTCGGATGATGCCAGCGCTCGAAATAATCCAGTGAATCCGCCCCCATAATAAAAAAGAATTTTTTATCAGGATACCGCTCTTTTAATTTTGTCAAAGTGATATAAGTATAGCTGATTTCCTCCGACGCTATCTCAATATCGCAGAGTTTAAAATAAGGGATTCCCTCTATGGCAAGGGACACCATTTCTGCCCGGAGGTCAGCGGGCGTCATCTGATTTTCATTTTTATTGGGTGAATGCCCCGCCGGAACAAACCATACCTCATCTAAATCAAACTCCTTGTAGGCGCTTGTTGCAATATTGAGATGTCCTGAATGAATGGGGTCAAAGGAACCGCCAAATATTCCTATCCTTTTTTCCATCCTTTTCTTCCCCCGTTAATTGGGAAGTTCAAATTTTGAATTTTTCTTTGCCTGACGGAACAGGATGATTTTTTTGCCAATCACCTTCACCACATCGGAACGGGTACGTTCTGCAATTACATTTGCAATTTCCTTTGGCTCGTCAATACAGTTTTTTAACACGGAAATCTTTATCAATTCCCGTTTTTCCAATGCCTCATCTAAGGCAGTGATGATTTCCGGCGTCAGGCTTGACTTTCCAATCTGGAAAATCGGATCTAAGGTGCTTGCCTGACCACCGAGATAAGCCCGCTGTTTGCTTGTTAATGCCATAATAACTATCCTTTCCCATTTTTATTTATAATAATCAAATTCATTTCCGTACATCCGGACCGTATCTCCGTCCTGAATGCCCATTTTTTCTAATTCCTTTAAAATACCCTGCTCTTTTAAGAACTTCTGGAAGAACAAAAAGCCCTTCTCGGAGTCAATGTTGGTGTAACCGAGCATTTTATCAATCTTCGGTCCTTCCACCACAAAGGCTGCATCATCCGCCCTGGTAATGGTGTAAGGCTCGTCCTTAAAGAAGCGGAGCGCCGGGTCAAATTCCTGCTCATAAACCACAGGCTCCTGACTGCAATTATTTAATAGCTCCTGCACGTGGTAAAGCAACTCCTTTAAGCCCTTTCCGCTGACTGCCGAAATGGGAAACACCTGAATGCCGTCCTTTTCAAAGGTATCCTTTAATTTCCGGATGATCTCGTTCTCGTCGCCGTAAACCGCGTCCATTTTGTTGGCGGCAATCACCTGAGGTTTTTTCAGTAACGCCGGGTCATAGGACTCTAACTCCCGGTTGATGGCAAGGATGTCCGCAATGGGGTCACGTCCCTCCGTGCCTGCCGCATCCACCATATGAATCATAACCTTCGTACGCTCAATATGGCGCAAAAATTCCAAACCAAGTCCCACACCCTCCGATGCGCCCTCAATCAGCCCCGGAATATCTGCAATGACAAAGCCCTTTGCCTCCTCTAAATCTACCACTCCTAAATTAGGCTGCAATGTGGTAAAATGGTAGTTTGCAATCTTGGGCTGTGCATTGGTGACACGGGATAATAAAGTAGATTTTCCTACGTTTGGGAAACCCACAAGCCCCACATCCGCAATAACCTTTAACTCTAATTTCACTTCCAGTTCAATGGCTTCACCGCCGGGCTGGGCATATTTCGGTGCCTGCATGGTGGATGTGGCAAAATGCTGGTTTCCCAGACCGCCTCTGCCTCCCTTTAATATCACCTGTCTGCGGTTATCCCCGGACATATCTGCGATGACCTTTCCGGATTCCGCATCCTTTATCACCGTCCCTGCAGGCACTTTTAAGATTAAATCCTCGCCACATTTTCCGTGACAGTTACGTTTTCCGCCCTCTTCCCCAGGTCTTGCCGCGAATTTTCTTTTATGGCGGTAATCAGTCAATGTATTTAAGCCGTCATCCACCACAAAAATAACGTCACCGCCCTTTCCGCCGTCACCGCCGTCGGGACCGCCGTCGGGAACATATTTTTCACGGCGGAAGCTCACATGCCCGTCACCGCCTTTTCCTGATTTGATAATAATTGTCGCTCTGTCTGCAAACATAATTTCCCTCTCAATTTATTTTCTGCTCCGCCTGTGTTACTGCCTGTCGTCTGACGGTTACGCCGGTAGCACAGCATTCTGCGAACTGCGTTTTGTTTCTGCGGGTCACCTTGATTAAAGAGAGGAATTTTCCTTCCCTTTAATCAAAGAGACCCGCCAAAGCAACCAATGGTCGTCTTGCCGGGTCTAGCGCACATCGACATGAAACGGCGTTTCATGTTATTCAGCTACTGGATAAACGGAAGCCTGTTTCTTGTCTCTTCCTTTTCTCTCGAATCTTAAGATACCATCCGTTAAAGCGAATAATGTATCATCACCGCCGATGCCTACATTAACACCCGGATGAATCTTAGTTCCACGCTGTCTGTATAAAATGTTACCAGCCTTTACGAACTGTCCGTCTGCTCTTTTTGCTCCTAATCTCTTAGACTCAGAATCACGTCCGTTCTTGGTAGAACCGACTCCCTTTTTATGAGCAAAAAACTGAAGATCAATCTTAAACATAGGTTACACCTCCTTAAATTCTATCTTTAAAAACTTCTTACCATAAGATGCCAAAATCCCCTGCAATCCCAAAACCATGGCTTTTACAAGCAATTCCGCATCATGTCCGGCAGGACTCTCAAAACGAAACCTGATATCCCCGCTCTCAGGGTCCGCCTCACAGGAAAATCCCTCCTCTGTGTAGTTTTCAATGGCATTTACCGTATTCTGCACCAGAATGGAAATTCCGGCACAAACCACGTCTTTTCCGCGAAAAGCAAAACCTGCATGTCCTACACAGTCAAAGCCCATATATTCCTGTTTCCGATTTTGGAAAACCGTTATCTTCGTCATAACAATTTCCTGTCTTTTCTTAAAAGCTGCGGTTACGCATTGATTTTTTCAATCTTAACCTGTGTAAACGCCTGTCTGTGACCGTTTTTCTTGTGGTAACCGGTTTTTCTCTTGTACTTGTATACGATAACTTTCTTACCTCTGCCCTCTTTTACGACAGAAGCTTCTACAGAAGCATTTGCTACATCAGAACCAACTTTCATTCCGTTGTCAGATACAGCTAAAACCTGATCAAAAGTTACTTTCTCACCAGCTTCCACACCAAGTTTTTCAATGGTAATGATATCGCCTTCGGATACTTTGTACTGTTTACCACCTGTTGCTATAATTGCGTACATATGGCACCTCCTATTTATCATTACTCGCCAGTTATGGTGCCATCCGGAATGGACGGACTTTCAGACCTCACTGTGCGGCATACTTCGTTAGTTTAACATAAGAATATAATTACGTCAACTGATATTTTTCATTTTATGGAAATTTTTCTTCCCGTAAATTTTAAAGCAAACCAGAAAAAAGATAATCCCGTAAACCGTGGTAATCGGTGTCGCCAATCCCACATAAAGCAGGGAAGTCTCCGGCAGCCCCGCCATCAGGATGGATACCGGGATACGGATACAAAACGCCGAAGAAATTCCCTGTATCATCACCGGCATACTCTTTCCGTTTCCATTAAAGTATCCAATACTGCTGAACAAAATGCAGGTCAGGATACATTCCGGGGAAAAACCCTTCAAATAGGCTGCATTCTCTGCAATGACTGCCCGGTCGTTGGTAAATACTGATGACAGGAGACTTCCCCCAAAGAAGCCCAACAGGAAAATAAAGCTTCCCACGGTGCAGCCGGTAATCGTAGCCGTAACAAAGCCCCGTTTTGCCCTGTCCGGTTTTCCTGCCCCGATATTCTGCGCCACAAAGGCAGATACACTCTGCATAACGGAGGAAGGCACCAGCATAATAAAGGCAACTATCTTCTGCGCCACGCCGTAGCCTGCGGAAGGTGTCAGTCCCATCTGATTGATGATGGAGTTAATCACCAGAAAAGAAATCTGCACCATCGTCTCCTGCACCGCAATGGGCACACCCACAGACAAAATTCTTTTTAATTCACCGGAAAAAATCCTGCACTGATTTTTGGAAAAAGAAATTCCCAGTTTCTGCCTCCGCAGCACCAGCGCGGATATCACCACGGAGACAGACTGTGCGGCGATAGTGGCAATGGCGGCACCTGCCACATCCATTCCCAGACCGCCCACCAACAACAAATCCCCGATAATATTTACCACACATGCCACACCCACAAATAAAAAGGGCAGATTGGCATTTCCCACACCCCGGAGTACACCGCTGATGACATTATATGCAATGATAACGAGGATGCCGCCGGAAACAGATACGGATATAGAGGACAGCCTTGTCAT
Source organism: Lachnospiraceae bacterium (assembly GCA_021770785.1). Lineage (GTDB taxonomy): Bacteria > Bacillota > Clostridia > Lachnospirales > Lachnospiraceae > Roseburia. The sequence continues at coordinate 24,712 of JAETQH010000037.1, read as the reverse complement.
ACGCCTCAGCAGGCACCTGCAGCAAATGTGCAATATTTCCCGCAAATATCTCTAACAGCACCGTAAGCACAATGCCGATGACGGCAAACAGGATAATGGTGGTTCCCACAGCATTTCCCGCCTCTTTGGGTTTTCTCTCCTGTGACATAAGTTTCCTCTCTTTCTTTACTCTAAGCATTCGATGGGGCCGTCGTAGACAAACTCAATGCCTTCGGTTTCTGTCTTAACCTCAAACGCCTCTAGCAGCTTTCGCAAATCCCCTAACTCTTTCTGATAGGTTTCTAATGTAATTTCATATTCGGGATTCCCGATCTCCGCTGCCATCCGCTCCGTCACCACTGTTCCCCCGTGCGCCACGTCCTGATACAGATACAGATTCGTGATGATTTCCGGGTTGTTAAAATCCGTGGTGTAAAAACAGACATTTTCATAGGGGAGCAGCCGCTCCATGGCACGCTCTAAAGTATAAAAATAAGATTCCAGCAAATTCTGGTTGTCTGCCCGGTACCACCAGGTAATGCAGTAGGGCGGCAGGAAAAATTCAAACCGGGTATCAGGATGCTTCTGTACAAAGGCCTCTATCCGTGTCAGGTTTGCCTCCACCTCATCATAGCCGTAAAGCTCATCATGCACCTCATGCTCCCCGATATCCTTCAGGGGATTGTAGCTTTGCAATACATATTCTGGTCCGCATTCATTTTTATCGTTTATCTGGTAGGCAAGCCCCCATGTAAAATTGTCAAACCGGGAAACCGACAGCATGTCCGGTATCTTCTCAAAAATCACATCCCCGTTCCAGAAATAAGAAACATCATCAAAAGGGTTTTTATTTACCATGTAATCCACTTCCTTCGGGAAAGGATTTTCCTCCTGCCCACTGTACAGGGAAAAAACGTCCAGCCCATAGTAAACCTGCTTTAACTCGTGTTCTTCAAAGGCAATATCCAGATAAGCCGCCAGCAAAGGAGCCGCCGCAGAATTTCCCACCGCCTTGATTGTGGCAGAGCCAAGCCTGCCGTCCAGGGTGTCCGTATTGATACTCATGACCACGGAAGAACCTAGCAGAAGACTGTCATACTCTAAATGCTTCACCGCCCCATAGCCCTGATACTGGTGGGAAGTCTGCAGGGGCTTTAAACCGAACCAAGGCTTATGATAGTGAAAAAAAGGATCTATCAATATCACAAGCAATGCCATGCCGCCCAAAAAGACGGCTGCCCCCGCAAGGAAATGCACGACTAATTTTTTCTCATTGGTTTCTTTCATGCAGCAAACCACACCTTTCTCTTAAAAATTAAAATACAAAAAAGTACTCATTCCTGAAAAAGAAATGACGCATAAACTGAACACTAACGCCAGCCCCCACATTTCCAAAGCGGTTGCCTTTTTCTCCTTCACCCGGTCATAGGAGCTTTTTCCCATACATAAAAAAACGGCAAGGGCAAAAGTAACCAGCATCCAGACAAGGTACAAAATTCGGGCAGCCTCGTAGCCTCCGAAATGGTCTGCCACCAGATACAGCGGATAATTTTTAAAGCTGTCCATGGAATACGGCAGCATCCAGATATGTCCCGTATTGGTAAAAGAAAACAGCCTTTGATAAAACTGTCCTGCTTCTGCGATACTGTCACTGCGGAACAGCACCCAGGCAAGGTTTAAAAAGAGAAAGGTGAACAGCCAGTCCAGTTTCTTTCCGATTCCGACATGAATTTTTTCATAAACCATGAGATTTTCCACGGAAACCGCAATGCCGTGAACCACGCCCCAGAGCACAAAGGTCCAGTTTGCACCATGCCAGATACCGCTTAACAGAAAGGTAATCATGGTGTTACGGATTTTCTTCGCTTTTCCTGCTCTGCCCCCTCCTAAGGGTATGTAAACATACTGGGTGAGAAACGCATTCAGTGTCATATGCCAGCGTCTCCAAAATTCCTTCACACTGTGAGATTTATAAGGGGACCGGAAGTTCCGGGGCAATTCCAGATTCATCAGATACCCCAGTCCCAGTGCCATATCGCTGTAACCGCTGAAATCAAAGAAAATCTGAAAGGTATAGGCAAGCATGGTAAGCAGGGCGCTGATACTGTCCAGAGAGTCTATCGCCCCGAAGCCCAAGTCTGCCACCTTTCCCAATTCATCCGCCACCAACAGCTTTTTCGCCAGTCCCATAACAAAAAGCCGGATGCCCGTCAGAGTATTTCCATAGTCAAAATGACGTCTCTGCTTTTCATGAAACTGAGGAATCAAATCCCTGTGGGAAACGATAGGCCCCGCCACTAACTGGGGAAAATAAGTGACAAACAGCATATAGTCTGCCAGCTCGTAATGCTCCGCTTTTCCCTGCATCCGGTCTGCCAGAAAGGCTAACTGCTGGAAGGTAAAAAAGCTGATTCCTAAGGGCAGCGCAATATTTTTCACCGCCCAGTTTAAGTGAAACGTCTGATTTACATTTTCCACAAAGAAATCATAATATTTGAAATAAAACAGCAGCCCCAAATTAAAGATAATGCCGCAAACGCCGAGAATTTTATGCATCTGGAAACGCTCCATCAGGGCGCTGAGCAGATAATTGCCAAAAACGCTGGCAAGAATAATCAAAAGGTATGCCGGGTGAAAATAACCGTAAAACCACAAGGACATACCGATAAGAAATACCTGTGCCAGTTTGTATTTTCCAAAATGATTTGCCCCATGCCACAACAGCAGTGCTAAGGGCAAAAACAGAAAAATAAAAATGTATGAATTAAAAAGCATCTTTTGTACCAGTCCTTTGTTATTGAATTTCCGGTTTTAACGAATGGCAAACACCAGCAGAACCAATGCCCCAAGGACAATGCGGTACCAGCCAAAAACTTTAAAATCATGTTTCTTGATATATGCCATCAAAAACTGAATCACCAGCACGGAAACCACAAATGCCACCACCGTACCAATACCCAGGGTAACGATTTCCGCCCCGGAAAACACAAACCCGAATTTCATGACTTTAATCAAACTTAAACCCAACATGACCGGAACGGCAAGATAAAAGGTAAACTCTGCCACAGCCACTCTGGACACGCCGATGCATAGTCCGCCGATGATGGTAGCCCCGGAGCGGGAGGTTCCCGGAATAATGGACAACACCTGAAAAAGGCCAATGAGGAAGGCAGTCCGGTAAGTAATATCGGCTAAAGTGTTTACTTTTGGGGTTCTGGTCTTATTCTGGTTCTCAATCAGGATAAAGGCAATTCCGTAGACAATCAGCGCCAGCGCAATTACGGTTGGTGTATGGAGGTGGGCTTCGATGTAATCGTCAAAAAGCAGCGTCACTACCGCCCCCGGAATACATGCCACCACTACTTTAAACCACAGGGAAAAAATATCTTTGCGGATAACGGGCCTTGTTTTATCCTTAAATTGAAAGGGAAACATCCGGTTCCAGTACAGTACCACCACCGCTAAGATAGCTCCTAACTGTATGACCACAAAAAACATTTCCTTGAACTCGTCGCTCATATTCATTTTTAAGAATTCGTCTACCAAAAGCATGTGCCCTGTACTGCTGATGGGCAGCCACTCGGTGATTCCCTCTACGATTCCCAAAAAGATTACTTTCAGAATATCTATCAGACTTAAATCCATAATTACAGCTTCTCCTTTTTCCGGTTTTTACTTTTTTAAGTACATTTTATTGCAGATAAACTTTTTCTATACCTGTTTTCATTTTTGTTTACATAACATTTTCTATCTTTGTTTGCATTAGATATTTACATAATATTTTTATTGTAAACCAAATTACGGTTTCCGGCAGAAACAATTATCTTACATTTCTCTTTACTTTAATATTTCCCGCAGGGATTTCCTTATTTTCTTCCGGGTAACTTCCACTAACCCTAATTTCGTCATGTCTACCAGCTGCGTAGGTACAGGGTCTTTTTTTAAAGCGCTTCGGAAGGTGTTTAACAATTCCTCTTCCGCTTTTTTAGAGGTCAGATTCATAAAATCCACCAAAATCATGCCGGAAATGTTCCGAAGTCTTAACTGTCTCGCAATCTCTTCCGCTGCTTCTTTGTTGACTTTAAGGAAATTTTCCTGCACTTCTTTCTTTGCCACATTTTTTCCGGTATTCACATCAATCACCGTCAAAGTTTCCGTAGGTTCTATAATCAAATATGCCCCTGACTTTAACCACACCCGTTCCCTTAAAGCTTCTTCTAAGGCGGATTTCATGCTGTAAAGGGAAGATAAGGACAAGGCTTTATCTTCATAATAACAAAGGGCAAGCCGCTCCTTTACCTTAAACCGGCACACCCGGGTCTTTACGCTGCCCCCGGTATAAAACGCTTCCTCCCCGATGCCATAACATCCGCAGATTTCCTCAAAAATCTCCCGGTCATCGGTAACAATCTGGGCTAAGTCCTCTTCCCTTAAGGCTTTCAAGTGCTTTTTCCAGAGGGGCTCTTCCCGGTAAAGGCAGCTGTAACAGGTTCTGTTTACGGCTGTTTCTGAGAGTCTCCCGTAAAACTGCTCCAAACGACGAATTTCTTCTAATATATTTTCCTCTGAAACGCTCTTTGCATTCGTCCGGATAATGAGACCAAACTTCCTCTCCTTCGTTTCAGGGAAATTCTGTTCCAACATATGTTTCAGCCGTTTTCTCGTCTCCCCGTCTAATTTGGAAGAAACGGAAAGCTTCCGGTTTCCGGTGGTAAGCACCGCATACGTCCCTGCAAAAGTCAGATTCGAGGAAACCACCGGATCTTTTGTCTTGATTGCCTCCTTTGTCACCTGCACCAACAGTTCATCCCCCGCCGCAAGTTCTTTTTTTACGGAGAGCTTTCTTGTAAAAATGGCGTTTTGGCAGTCTTCTAAGGAATAATAACAGCTCTGGTCGGAAGAAATTTTAATGAAAGCGGCATTTAAGTTTTTTACCACCTTTTCCACCCGCCCGATATAAATATTTCCAAGGACAGAGCCGCCCTCCTTTTTCTCCGGCGTCACCTCAATCATTTTTTTCTGTTCATCATAAAGGGCAGAAATCAGATATTCCTGCCCTTTTATTTCCTCTGTAGTAATCACATAACGGTTATTCATAGAATTTCCTCTCCCATATCCAAAAGGGAAATAAAGCCGTTTCCGTCTGTATTGGCGGCATAGACATCCCTCCGGTGAATCTGGATTGCATTTTCCTCATAGGAAATCCCCATAAATTCATAGAGGGAGGCAACCACCAGCTCCGGTTTCAGGTTATCGGAGCTTCCGGTGGACAATTTCAGATAAAAGCAGGGTTTTCCCTCCCGCTCAGACACTTCAAATTCATACACCAGTGCCTTTAAATCCATGACCTTTTCACTTTTCTTTGTCTTTTTGGTGATGAGCACCTCCTGCTGTTCCTTAAAAAACCGCTGGATACCTGTCCTTAACTCCTCCATGGAGACGGGCGGCTCATAGCCCTCTTTATAAAATAAATCATAATCCGCCGCTGCCACAATGGACATGGCGGTTTTCGCATGATCCGGCAGCTTCACATATCCGGTAATTTCCACGCCTTCCACCATGGTATCATTCAACATCTGAATAGATTCTTTGCTGGAACGTGTGGTGTTTACCTCGATATCCAGATACTCACCGTCACTGGTAATTCCCACTCCTAAGGGCGCCGCAAAGGACATAATCTGGTGCGGGGAAAAACCCTCCGAATAGCAGATATCAATATCCGCCCGCCTGATTGCTTTCTGAAAATACCGCATAATATCCAGATGGCCGATGAAACGCATCACGCCGTATTTGCGGAATTTTATCCGTATTTTTATCATAACTGTTTTTGCCTTTCTTTGTATTCCTTCTGCCGGACAGCCGGACTGTTACTACATAGTTTTCATTTCTATGTCTGTTATGCCCGGTTAGTTTCTGTCCGCCATACAGACGCCTGTCTTAAAACGTGCCGCACCGCAGCCGGAGCATTTCATCCGGCAGTTTGGAGTTACCGTCTCACCCATAGCAGTCTGCCACTCCCGCTTTAAGAACTCCTTCGTCACTCCAGTATCAATGAAATCCCATGGGAAAATCTCATCTAACGGACGTTCCCTCATGGTGTAGAAATCCATAGTAACGCCGCATTCCTCAAAGGCATCTAACCATCTCTGGTAATCAAAAAATTCGGACCAGGCGTCAAAGATTTCGCCCTTCTCGTAAACCTTCCTAAGAACCTGTCCCACTTTTCTGTCCCCTCTGGCCAGCACGCCCTCTAATACTGTCACGTCCGCCTCATGCCAGTTGTACTTGATACTCTTGCGGTTCAGCTGCTCCTTTACGGTATCGTTTACGATTTTTGCCCTGCCGATATAGTCCTCCGGAGGATACATTCTCGCCCACTGGAAAGGAGTAAACGGTTTCGGCACGAAAAAGGAAGTGGAAATGGTAATCTGGCATTTTCCGTTCCGCCGGTCTTTCGGTATCTCATAATAGCGCACGGCAATGTCATTGGCAAGCTCAGGAATGGCGCGCATGTCCTCTTTTGTCTCTGTAGGAAGTCCTAACATAAAGTAAAGTTTTACCTTATTCCAGCCTCCCTCAAACGCCATGCCGGCCCCCTCTAAAATAACCTCTTTGGTAAGTCCCTTGTTAATCACGTCACGAAGCCTCTGGGAACCTGCCTCCGGGGCAAAGGTTAAACTGCTCTTTTTGATATCCTGCACCTTTCCCATCACATCCAAAGAAAAGGCATCGATTCGCAGGGAAGGCAGGGAAATATTGACACCCTTTCCCTTAAACTCATCAATCAGGAAGGTCACTAACTCTTCTAACTGGGAATAATCGGAAGAACTTAGAGAGCTTAAGGAAATCTCTTCATATCCAGTGGACTTTAACATTTTATAAGCCAAGTCCTTTAAACGTGCTGCATCTTTTTCTCTGGTGGGACGGTACACCATGCCCGCCTGGCAAAAACGGCAGCCGCGGATACAGCCACGCTGGATTTCCAACACTACCCTGTCCTGGGTCGCCTTAATAAAGGGAACCACCGGTTTTTCCGGGTAAACCGCCTCCGTCATATCGGTGACAATCTGCTTGGTAACGGTAGCAGGAACATCTTCATATAACGGAGAAAAACTTTTGATGGTCCCGTCCTCCTTGTAGGTCACTTCATAGAGGGACGGCACATAAATTCCCGGTATTTTAGCTGCCTCCCGCAAAAACGCTTCTTTAGAAGCCCCCTCTTTACGCATGGCTTTGTATAAATCCAGCAGGGCATCATACTGTACCTCCCCCTCTCCCATATAGAACAAATCAAAAAAATCTGCAATGGGCTCCGGATTATAGGTACAGGGACCTCCGCCGATTACCAGCGGATATTCCCAGGTACGGTCTTTGGAAAGCAGCGGTATCCGGCTTAAATCCAAAATCTGTAAAATATTGGTGTAACACATCTCATACTGAATGGTGATACCGAGAAAATCGGCATTTTTTACCGGTTCCTGAGATTCCAGGGAAAATAAGGGGATCTGCTGTTCCTTTAAAACCCCATGTAAGTCCGGCCAGGGGGAATACACCCTCTCACACCACACGTCCTCTCTGCGGTTGAACATATCATATAAAATCTGGATTCCCAGATGGGACATTCCAATCTCATAGACATCGGGGAAACACATAACAAACCGGATGTCCACCTTATCCTTGTCTTTTTTTACGCTGTTCAGCTCGTTTCCGATATAGCGGGCCGGCTTATCAATTTTCATAAGTATTTCATCTGATAAAGCTAATTTCGTCATTCAAAAATATCCTCTCTTTTTTCGCTGTCTGAGGCTCCCGCCCCATAACCTTCCTGTATCATAACATAATTTTTTAATTTTGTATAATAATGATTGTCAGAAACCAGTTCCACAATCTGCTCCGCCGAATAGTGAAAAATTTTTGTGCCGGTATAACGGCAATAAAGGAATGCACCCAAAAGGCAGACCGCAAGAAACAGCCTGATTTTAAAAAAGGAGAAAAACTCCCCCGTTTGCCTTTCTTCCTCCTGCCTTCTCCCCGCATACTGCGGCTCTTCCTCAAAGGATTTCCGCACATTCGCCACATATTCCCTGCGCCGTTCGGCATAACCGTCTGTCATAAAATTTCCTTTCCACGTCATATCGTAGATATGTTTGTATTATTTTATGATAGAAGTCAGATAAAATATGTTTCTAACGGAAAAATGGCTATGCGCTTTCACATAGCCATTTCTTCCTCCTATTTTTTGCAGAAAGGCAGCTCTAACCACTGCAAAAAAACCTTATCCACGATAAACGCCCCCGCTGCAGAAATCACCAGCGTCAAAGCCATCATAAGCAGGCAGCCACCCCAGATACCGCCGCTTAACACGTTCACATGAAGCAGCTGTTTTACCACAAAATGCAGCACACCCCAATGTATCAGTAAAATGGAATAACTGTATTTTCCCAAAAAAGCCACCACAGCAGAAGTGTTCCACTCCTTTGCCAAACGCTTCACCAAAAGAAAAATTGCCGCAGAAAGCAGCAGCATGGAAGGAGAATTGTTATAAAGATAATTCTCATAATTTTCCCCCACTCCTGCAATCCAGTAACAGGACAAAAGGAAAGAAACTGCCCCGCCCGCCAGAAACAGATTCTCCACTTTCCGGCTGCATTTTCCATCCAAAAGATAGCCCAGCAGAAAGGCACCTACAAAGCTGTCAACAAACCAGCCGAAAGGCGATGCAATCCCTGCCAGAGGCAGATAAGTGTCCAAAGCGCACACCGCAAAAATAACCGCCATCACGCCGTAGAACACGGTATCCGGGATATTCCAAAGCAGCCAGCGCAGAAAAGGCGTCAACACATAAAGCCACAATATCACATACACCAGCCAGAAATGCGGCGCTTCCTCCGGCGCCCCAATCAGTATTCTCTTTAACAGGGCAAACCAGTGATTGGGAGAAATCCACTGGATTCCCTCCTTGGCACAGACATAAAAAATGTAATATACCACCAGGGGAATTGCCACCTTCGAAAAACGTTTCCTGAAAAAAACGCCCACCCTCTCCCCCTGCACCGGAAGGAGCAGGGCACCACTTATCATAATGAATAAAAGGTTGCAGGAGAGAAAAAGGAAATCAAAAGTTTCCAACACCTGAAAGGAAACCGTCCCCCTCTCTAGCATAGATGAGGCTAAGGACACCGTATGTACTCCAATCACAAAGACGGTGGCAGCCACCCGAAGATAATCTATATAAATTTTTCGATTTTTTGATATGTTGCCGCTGGAATGATTGTTCATGTAAACCTTCAACTTTACCTCTGTGATAATTCCTGTGTAATCTCCTCCCAGGTCACACCTTTTTCTGCCATAAGCACCATCATGTGATACAGGAAATCAGAAATCTCATACTTGATTTCCTCCGGCTCCGGATTTTTCGCCGCAATGATAATCTCCGTTGCCTCTTCTCCGATTTTCTTTAAAATCTTATCAATTCCTTTGTCAAAAAGATAGTTGGTGTATGAGCCTTCCTTGGGGTTCTTCTTACGGTCAAGGATAATACCGTAAACGTCCTCTAACACCTTTAAGGGGTTTTTCTCGATATACTCTTTCTTTACAATCTCATTAAAAAAGCAGGTGGGATTTCCGGTATGGCAGGCAGCCCCCACCTGAGAAACCTTGGCTAAGATGGTATCATAATCGCAATCGGCCGTCAGGGATTTCACGTACTGGATATGACCGGAGGTTAAGCCCTTCGTCCAAAGTTCCTCGCGACTTCTGCTGTAATAAGTCATTTTTCCTATACTGATGGTGGTCTTGAAAGCCTCTTCATTCATGTAGGCTAACATTAAGACTTCGTCGGTACGGTAATCCTGAACAATAACCGGAACCATACCGTCAGAATTTTTTTTGAAATCCGACCACTGTAACGCCGGCTCAAAATTATCCATCTTAATGCCTGCTGCGGAAAGCTGGCATTTCATTTCCATAATGTCGATGTCGGGATCGTTGATAAAGGTTCCTGCGATTCCCCTAACGTTGCTGCGGCTTAACACCTCAATGATTTTCTTATAGTCGCACTCTTCAAAATACACCACATAGGGCACGTCAGTAATATTTTCCACCGCATTCAGCACCTGTATGTCTAACACCAAAAGCTCATGGAAATGATTGCTCATCTCTTTCTGGTGTTTAAAGATGAAATCTACATTCTCAACAGATACTAAAATACGGTCCTTACCAAAACGTTTGCTTGCCTCTTCCGCAAGCTCCATGCTGTTTGGCTTTGCCCCGTTTACAATAACCTGCAGACAGCCTGCATAAATCAGTTTCTTAATATCCTCGAAACGGTTAATGTTGCCGCCTGCACAGACCTTAATCTCCACGTTGCGGTTAATGTTCCGAATAACACTGATGTTCTTCTCATGCTCCTCGTCGTCTTCCGATAAGTCTAAAACAATAATTTTGTCAATACCGCTGTCATTATAACGCTTTGCCAGAAGAATGACATCCTCAAGGGGGGTAGTATCCTCCCGCCCCTTTACTGCCTGTCCATCCTTTAAATAGATAGTGGCAACAATATTTTTCTGCTCCATTTGCTGTATTTTATTTCCTTCCTATAAACTTCCCTTTGTGGACAGGACATCGGTAATACGTCCATCGTAACCTGTCGCTTCATCTAAGGCTCTTGCAAATGCCTTAAACATGGCTTCTATCATATGATGATTATTGCCTGCTGAAAGTACCTTGATATGGAGATTCATCCCGGCAGTGTAAGAAACTGCGTAGAAAAATTCCTTTACCATCTCTGTGTCCATATATCCTACCTTTTCCACGGTAAACGCACCGTCAAAAGAGAGATACGGCCTCCCGGACAAATCAACGGCGCAGAGCACTAAAGTCTCGTCCATGGGCAAAATACAGCTGCCGTAGCGTTTGATTCCTTTTTTGCCTTTCAACGCCTTTTTGATGGCATTTCCCAGTACGATTCCCGTATCCTCGATGGTGTGATGGCAATCCACTGCCAAATCCCCCTCCACCCGGACATCCAAATCAAAAAAACCGTGACGGGCAAAGCCCTCTAACATATGGTTAAAAAATCCGATTCCTGTCTCAATGTCGGATTTTCCGCTGCCGTCTATATTTATGGATAAAGAGATATCTGTCTCCCTCGTTTTTCGAACATATTCCGTCTTTCTGTCCATCGAACCCTCCATGCTCTACATACTGAAACCTTCCGCCGCATTGCAGCTTGCGTTTCAAACTTTATCTTTATTATAGTACGAATACCCTAAAAATGGAACTTAAAATTTCTTTAATCTTCAAACCGCACCCGAATAGAATTCGCGTGAGCGGTCAGCTGTTCACATTCCGCAAACTGCACGATATCCTTGTATACAGGCTCTAATGCCTCCCTTGAGTAAGAGATAATGCTGGATTTCTTGATGAAATCGTCTACGCTTAAGGGTGAGAAAAATTTTGCCGTTCCATTGGTAGGCAGTACATGATTCGGACCTGCAAAATAATCCCCTAAGGGCTCACTGGAATACGTACCGAGGAAAATCGCTCCCGCATTGCGGATTTTTGTCATTACCTCGAAGGGATTTGCCGTGACAATCTCTAAGTGTTCGGAAGCAATTTCATTGGCAGTGACGATGGCTTCCTCTAAATCCTTTGCCACTAAAATATAGCCGTAATTGTCCAGAGACGCCTGAATAATCTGCTTTCTTGACAGCTTTGCCACGAATTTTTCTGTCTCTTCTGAAACCTGCTCCGCCAACTTCCTGCTAGTGGTAACTAAAATGGCCGATGCCATCTCGTCATGCTCCGCCTGAGACAATAAATCCGCAGCCACAAACCTTGGATTTGCCGTCTCGTCCGCCAGCACCAGAATCTCACTTGGCCCTGCGATGGAATCAATACTGACGTAACCGAACACCGCTTTTTTTGCCAGCGCCACATAAATATTTCCCGGCCCTACGATTTTATCTACCTTTGGAATACTCTCCGTACCAAATGCCATGGCGGCGATTGCCTGCGCGCCGCCCACTTTATAAATCTCATCTACCCCCGCTTCTTTCGCAGCCACCAAAGTGGAGGGATACACCTTTCCGTCTTTTCCCGGAGGCGTTGTCAAAACAATCCGTCCTACTCCTGCCACCTTTGCAGGCATGACATTCATCAAAACAGAGGAGGGATAAGCCGCTTTTCCGCCCGGTACATAGACACCGACTTTTTCTAAGGGCGTCACCTTCTGCCCTAAGATAATACCGGAATCTTCCGAATCAAACCAGGAAAACTGGCGCTGTTTTGCGTGGTATTCCCGGATATTGACCAGAGCCTTACGGATGACATCTAAAAGTTTCGGGTCCACCTGCTCATAGGCTTCTTTAATTTCATCCTCCGTCACCAGAATATTTCCGGCATTGATATCCGCCCCGTCAAATTTTTTCGTGTATTCAAAAACTGCCGCATCACGGTTCGTCCTGACATTTTCAATAATCTCACTGACACGTCCCTCAAACTCGCCATAGGAGTTGGGGCTTCTCTTTAAAAGATTTTCCAAAATATTGCTTTTTGTCTCTTCCGTTAATTCTAAAATTCTCACTTGAAGCCAACCTGCCTTTCTGTTTTTTAATTTTCACCTTATAGAATTTCATCCTCGAACATCCGTTGTCATTTAAATCTGCAAACCTCCATTCTTAAGAGATTACTGTCTTCAAATCGGAAATCAGTTTTGTAATCCGCTCATTTTCCATCTTCATGCTCACCTGGTTTACCACCATCCGTGCGGACAGCGGACATACCTCTTCTAACACCGTAAGCCCGTTTTCCTTTAAGGTAGAACCTGTCTCCACGATATCGCAGATGACCTCGGAAAGCCCTACAATGGGCGCTAACTCGATGGAGCCGTTGAGCTTGATAATTTCCACCGTCTGATGTTTTTTATTGTAAAAATAGTCCTTGGCAATATGAGGGTATTTAGTAGCCACCCGGATCAATTCATGGTGCTGCAACAGTTCCTTCGCCTCCGCCGGGCCGCAGATACACATGCGGCATTTTCCAAAGCCTAAATCCAGCACTTCGTAAATGTTTCTGCCCTCTTCCAAAATCGTGTCTTTTCCCACCACGCCGATATCGGCAGCGCCATACTCCACATAGGTCGGCACATCAGGCCCCTTTGCCAAGAAGAAGCGCAGTTTCAATTCTTCATTAACAAAAATCAGCTTTCTGGTATCCTTATCCTTCATTTCCTCACAGGTAATTCCAATCTGCTCGAACATTTCGAGGGTCTTTTTTGCAAGCCTGCCCTTGCCTAAGGCAAAAGTAAGATATCTCATATCCTTCATGTTTTTTCCAAACCTTTCCATTTAACTTACGTTCCATTCGGACATTTTTTTCTAATCACAAGCCCGGTGTACTGACACACCCATAATTAGGAGACTAGATGAGGAAACGAAGCTCCGCAATGCAGTTTCTTTCGGCATATGCGGTGTAATCCTCTTTACTCATTTCTCCCTGGCGGGCAATCAGCTCCACTGCCCTGCCCTCCGCTCTCTGCTCCTTCGCATGCCTGATTGCCTCACTGCGGTATTCCGGCGCATATACAATCAAGAGAGTCTGATGGTTGATGGAAAATTCGATTTTCTGTCTGGAAAGGGCTGCTAACAGCTGGTCAATTACCACGGCAAAACCGATGGAAACAGAATTTTTTCCGAAATACGTTAAAAGTTTGTCGTACCGTCCGCCCTTTACGATTGCCTCTCCGCTGCCAAAGGTATAGCCCGCAAAAATAATTCCGGTATAGTACTGGTAATCGCTGACCATTCCCAGCTCAAAGGAAACATATTTTTCAATCCCGTAAATTTTCAGCAGTCCATGCAGTTCCTCTAACCGTTCTATGGCACTTAAAATCCGGGGAGATTCTGCAGCACACTGCTTCGCTTCCGTAAATTCATCAGAGCCGTTATAGAGATTTCCCAACATGTTAAAAAGCTTCTTTAAGTTATCGTTTAAGTTCAGGGTTTCCACGAACTCCGCCACGCCGAAATAATTTTTGTTGGAAATCAGCTCCCGCAGTTCCTCTTCCTGCTCTTCCTCTAAGCCTGCCGTCTCCATTAAGCCCCGGAAGAAATCTGCGTGGCCGATGGAAAGCTGAAACTCCTTCAATCCGGCATGCTGCAGGCAGTCCGCCACCATGGCAATAATTTCCGCATCTGCATCCACGGAAGAATCCCCTAACAGCTCGGCGCCCAGCTGGGTGCTCTCCTTCAGCCTTCCTTGATAACTGCTGTTATTGATGAAGGTATTTCCCATATAGCAGAGGCGTATGGGCATATTCTCTTCCCCGAAATATTTTGCCGCACAACGGGCAATGGAAGGTGTGATATCCGGCCGCAATACAAGGGTATTTCCCTCCCTATCAAAAAATTTATATAAATCTCTCGAAGGCGTTGTTCCGATTTCCCTGCCGAAAATATCGAAAAATTCGAAGGTTGGTGTCTGAATGGGATGATAACCGTAGTGTTTTAAGGTCTGATGCAGTTTTTCCTGCAGCATCAGCTTTTTTTCACATTCCTCATTGTAAATGTCCCGGACTCCCTCCGGCGTATGTAACAACTGTCTTTTCATAAAAAATAACCTCTACTTTAGTGTGCTAATTTGCTAACATGCTACCACATGAAACTTTGTTTATTATATGAGAAAAACCAGCCCTTGTCAATCCCTGGTAAACAAATCCTTCTGCAAAGTATCCAGATAGGGAACTAACACTCCTTTTCCCTGAGGCAGGAAAAAATCCGGTTCCAGTTCTTCATAGCGGAAACTCTTCCGTCCCCCCTCCTTTGCCCTCTGCCAGAATTCCAGCATTTTTTTTAAGCGCAGGTAGTAAAATTCATCTTTATGGGTAAAGCTGATTAAGAAAAAGGCAACGCCCCCCTGTTTCTCAAAGTTCTTCATAAATTCCACCTGATGTTCATGAATATTCTGAAGAGGGAAGGTATCGGTGGCACACTCCTTAGCGTCGAAGCACACCGGTATACCCTGCACCGCCCCGATATAATCTACGGTACTTTTCTGGTCGAAATAGGCTAAGGTGATATGCCTCGTCTCCTTATCAATGTTAATGGGTGTAATGGGGGTGGGCACTTTCTGGATTAATGCCAATCCGTTCTCTAAATATTTTTCATTGGTACGGTTAATAAATTCCTCTAAGGTGGAGCCCCGAAGCCCCCTGGAGTTCCATGTTGCCATGACATTTTCCTCGCTTTTCTTATGTATCAGCTATAAACCTTAAGGTACGTTTAAAATCCTCCCCATAGGGGGCTGTAATTTCAAGAGGCATCTCCGAATCTCCCATAATGCCATTGGGAAACACCATACGGTAAGCATGAAGCAGCTGGGAAGTTACCTGAACCTCTTTTTTGAACCTGTCGTTTACCTGTTTCTTTCCATATTTTAAATCCCCTACAATGGGATGGCCGATGGAGGCTAAATGCGCCCTTATCTGATGGGAGCGTCCCGTGATAAGGTGAACCTCCAATTCCGTATAGCCCTTTAGCACCTGTATGGGGCGGTATTCCGTCTCAATGGGAAGGAATTTTTCCTGGAACTTTTCTTGGAAAAGTTCCGGGAAAAGTTCTTTGCCTTCCACCCCTTCCGACTGTCCCTTAGGGCACTCCCGTAAAACCGTTACCTGATTGGTTTTTTCGTCCTTTTTCAGCCATCCTTTCAGATGGGAAGCCTCCGTCACCTCTCCCGCCACAATGCAGCGGTAATATTTCTGTACGGAACGCTGCTTTAGAGCCTCCGCCATCTGCTGAAGCCCCTCTAAGGTCTTTCCCGCAAGTAAAAGCCCGGAGGTATTTCTGTCTAAGCGGTTGCAGACGGAGGGACGGAAGGTGCGCAGCATCTCTTCTGTCAGTTCCCCTTTTCCGATCAGATAGGCTAACAGATATTCATTAGCGGAAATATCTTCCCGTTTGGCCTTCTGGGATAACATGCCGGAGGGCTTGTTGATGATGATAACATGAACATCTTCATAAATTACTTTAAGCTCTGGTTTCCCCTGCTTTAAGAGGTTCGAAAGTTTCTTTAACTCTTCAAACTCCGTGGAGGTTTTTGCGGTTCCGCTGAATTTTTCAAAGGTTTCCTCGGACAAAAACAGCTTTACCGCGTCCCCGGCATTTAATTTTTCCGTACCGTCCGCTTTTTTTCCGTTCAGCACAATATTCTTTTTTCGCAGCATTTTGTAAATGAAGCTGCCCGGCGCATTGCAGAGAAGCTTTTTTAAATATTTGTCAAAACGCTGGTTTGCCTCATTGGAGGTAATGGTAAATTCCCGCATAATTTCCTCCCGCTGTTATTTCTTCTTATGGACATTGCGGATTGTTTTTTTCTTTCCCTTACCGGAATCTTTCCGATTGCCTCCGGCATTCGTTTTCCCGGCTCTCTTATGATTGTCTCCGGCGTAAGCGCTGCCCGCCGTCCCGTTTTTCCCATGAAACGTATTTCTCGGACGCACCAGGCAATGCTTGTCAAAGCCGATTAAATCCGTCCGCCCGGCCTTCGTCAGCGCTTCCACCACCAAATCATAATTTTTCGGGTTCCGGTACTGTATCAATGCCCGCTGCATTGCTTTCTCATGGGGATTCACTGCCACATAGACGGGCTCCATGGTCCTTGGGTCAAGCCCGGTATAATACATACAGGTGGAAATCGTGGAGGGAGTGGGATAAAAATCCTGCACCTGCTCCGGCATATAGCCTAAATCCCTTAGAAATTCCGCCAGCTCCACCGCTTCCTTTAAGGTGGAACCGGGATGGGAAGACATCAGGTAAGGCACTAAATACTGCTCCTTGCCGATTTTTTTATTCATATCCCGGTACGCCTGCACAAACCGCTTGTACACATCCACACCGGGTTTCCCCATTTTCTCTAACACCGTATCGGAGATATGCTCCGGTGCCACTTTTAACTGCCCGCTGACATGGTGCTCACAGAGTTCCTGAAGAAAAGTCGCATCCTCATCATAAATCAGGTAATCGAACCGGATACCGGAACGGATAAAAACCTTCTTTACATTAGGGAGCTCCCGCAGGCTTCTTAAGAGCTTCAGGTAATCCTTATGGTCAACTCGCAAATTTTTACAGGGTTTTGGAAACAGGCATTGTTTGTTGGGGCAAACTCCCTTGGTCAGCTGCTTTTCACAGGAGGGCGCACGGAAGTTTGCCGTGGGGCCGCCCACATCATGAATATACCCCTTAAAGTCCGGCTCCCACACCATTTTTTTTGCCTCCGCCAAAATGGACTCGTGGCTTCTGGTCTGGATGATTCGTCCCTGGTGAAACGTCAGGGCGCAAAAGCTGCAGCCTCCGTAACAGCCCCGGTTGCTAACTAAGGAAAATTTTACCTCCGTGATTGCCGGAACACCGCCTGCCTCTTCATAGGAGGGGTGATACGTCCTCATGTAGGGCAGGGCGTATACCTGATCCATCTCGCTCTGGCTCAATGGCTTTGCCGGAGGATTCTGCACCACAAACATTTTTCTGTCATATGTCTCAAACAGGCGCTTTGCCACAAAGGGGTCGGTGTTGCAGTACTGGGTATAAAAGCTTCCGGCATATTCTTTTTTGTCCGCCAGCAAAGCCTCATAATGAGGCAGTTCGATGGCGTCGTAGATATCCTCCCGGTTTCTGGTCTTATAAACTGTCCCACTTATAAACGTAATATCTTTTATGTCCAGTCCGCTGTTTAACGCATCCGCAATCTCTATGATACTGTGCTCCCCCATGCCGTAGGAAATAATATCGGCACCGGAATCCAACAGAATGGAGCGTTTCAGTTTATTGGACCAGTAATCGTAATGGGCGAGACGGCGGAGGCTCGCCTCAATGCCGCCGATAATAATAGGTGTATGCTTGTAGGTCTGGCGAATCAGGTTGCAATACACAATCGTGGCATAATCGGGACGTTTTCCCATGACGCCGCCGGGGGTAAAGGCATCCGTGGCACGCCTCTTTTTGGATACGGAATAATGATTTACCATGGAATCCATATTTCCCGCCGATACCAGAAAACCGAGCCTCGGCTCACCTAACATACAGACGGAATTTTTATCCCTCCAGTCAGGCTGGGAAATGATTCCCACTTTATAACCGTGGGCTTCTAAAAGCCTTGAAATAATAGCATGTCCAAAGGAGGGATGGTCCACATAGGCATCCCCGCAGACATAGACGAAATCAAACTGCTCGATTCCGGCTTCTAACATATCCTCTCTGCTTATCGGCAAAAATCCGTTACTCATGTAAATCTCCTTACATTTATATTTTTAAGTTCCCTCAGTTCCTGCTTCGTCAGCGGCCGGTACTCTCCCGGCTTTAAATCCTCCGGCAGAACCAGCGTCCCCATGGAAAGCCGTTTTAAATAAACCACCCGCTTTCCCACCGCTTCAAACATCCGCTTGACCTGGTGAAACTTCCCTTCCGTAATTGTCAACCGGATTTCCGAAATGTCACCCTCCGACAGTATCACCAGTTCTGCGGGTTTTGTGGGCTTTTCCTCCCCTATGTCAACCCCATTTTTAAAAAGGTTTACATCTTTTTTTGTGACATGTCCTTCTACCTTTGCATAATAGGTCTTTGGCACATGCTTCGCCGGGCTTAACAATTCGTGGGCGAGGGTGCCGTCATTTGTGAGAAACAACAGCCCCTCCGTGTCAATGTCAAGTCTCCCCACGGGAAACAAATCCTTCCGTTTCGTATCGGTCAGATAGTCCATCACCGTCTTATGTATCTTATCTTCGGTGGCGCTGACACAGCCCGCCGGCTTGTGGAACAGATAATATTCATATGCCGCATAGGAAAGTCTTTTCTCCCGGAAACAGACCTGCGCCCTCTCTTCCTCAATTTT
Organism: Lachnospiraceae bacterium; assembly: GCA_021770785.1. Taxonomy (GTDB): domain Bacteria; phylum Bacillota; class Clostridia; order Lachnospirales; family Lachnospiraceae; genus Roseburia. The sequence continues at coordinate 5,845 of JAETQH010000037.1, read as the reverse complement.
TACTTCCGGCTTCTTTTCCGGTACGCCGTCCACCGTCACCAACCCCGCTTTGATATACTTTTTCACCTCGCTGCGGGTACCGATTCCCAGTTCCGTTAAATATTTGTCAAGCCGAATTGCCATACAAAGCCTTTCTTTTCTCCTAATGTTTTTTTCCTAAATGGTGCTCCGTTTCTGCGCTCCTTCTACCGTAATTGTTTCCCCTGCTTTTCCCAGAGATAAACCAGCATAGGGTAGGAATTTACACTAAACTCGCAGCCGTTTCCATCCTTCAGGTACATTCCTAAATGCAAATGCACCGCAAAATTCCCTGTGGTTCCCTCCACGTCGCTGTACCCCGTATCTCCCATAAATCCCAGCAGTGTCCCTGCCGCAACCTCTTCTCCAATTTCAAATTCCCTGGCATATTCCGCCAAATGGGCGTAATAAAAATATGCCCCGGAGGGGCTCCTGACACCAATCCGGTAGCCGCCTAACCGCAGCCAGCCGATATTTTCAACTACACCGTCTGTCATGCTGTATACCGGGTAAATTCCTCTTTCATTGACAGAAGCCATAATATCCGTCCCCTCATGCCCCCTGTCACCGCCGAAGGTACGGCTCTGCATCCAACTGTTTTCAAAGGAAACCGTTGCCTCGGGTGCATTGGAGATTTTCCCCACCGGGAATGCCTCTAAATCCTGCCACAACGCGGCAATCTGCTGTCTGATACCCTCAAAATCTTCTCCGCGGTATTTTTTTACATAATCAATCTCTTTTTCTAACGTTTTCACGTCCGTCACAGTGGCTCCCGTGGCAAAATACATGGTCAAAAGCTCACTGTAACGGTTGATGTCCCCGCCGGAAGCCTTAAGAAAGGTCTCCATAAGCTCCTCCGGCAGGTTATGGTTTCTCATGTTCTCGTATGCAGTCTCGTAGAAAAAACAGTTTATCTGCTGTACCCTCTCGCAGATGAGGTCCTGCAAAAATACATTGGCAAAGACCACCGCAAGAAATAATAGTAAGACACTGATACGATTTAATTTCATACTTTCCGCCACTTGAAACATTTACTTTTAGAAGAATGCTGTTATCTCTTTAAAAATTCTACTAATAATCGCCATATCCGCTCTGTGGAAGAGATACTTAACCGCTCCTTCGGGGTATGGATGTCATAATTGTTCGGTCCAAAGGAAACGCAGTCTAAATCCGCAATTTTACCGGATAAAATACCGCACTCTAATCCTGCATGAATGGCTTCAAATACCGGTTTTTCCCCGAACAGCTCTTCGTAAACCGCACTGATACCCTCACGGATTTCCGAATCCGCACGGTACTCCCATGCCGGGTATCCTCCGCTCATTTCCGTCTCTCCGCCTAAAAATTCAGCCAAATATTCCAGCTTGTCACCTAACTCTTCCTTTCTGGTGGAAACGCTGCTCCGCACGGAGGAAATAATTTTGAAGCTCTCCGGCGTCAATTCCATAATTCCGGCATTTAAGGAAGTTTCCACCAGACCCGGCATTACCATGCTCATATGCTGCACGCCGTCTGGCACGTTCCGAAGATAAAAAATCACCTTCGTCATGGAAGCGAAAGATAAAATCTCCCTTTCCGTCTCCACCGCTTCTTCCACATCAATGCGGACGTTTTTATCGGAAACGGCATACTCCTTCTGTAAAATGCCCTCGATTTCCTTTATATAAGATATCATTTCCTCTTTTTTCTCATCGGGAAGTAACAATTCGGCACGGCATTCCCTGGGAATGGCATTGTCCTTTAAGCCCCCTGCCAAAGCAGAAATTCCCATCTCCCCCCGGTCAGAGAGATATTTTAGGACACGGCCCATGAGAATATTGGCATTGCCGTGCTCCTTGTGGATTTCGCTGCCGGAATGCCCGCCTTCTAACCCGGTAACCGTAACATTAAGGGGAATGCCCTTCTGGCTGATATAGGACACCGGAATCCTGGTTTCCACCGTCATACCTCCGGCGCAGCTGGTGAGGAAATGCCCCTCTTCGTCAGAATCAATATTTAACATCTTATGCCCCTTTAGCATAGACAAATCAATGCTCTCTGCCCCAAGCATTCCGATTTCTTCGTCCACGGTAATAACAACCTCTAATCTGGGGTGGGCGATTTCCTCGTCTGCCAAAATAGCAAGGGCATAGGCCACCGCAATGCCGTCATCACCGCCTAAGGTGGTCCCCTCTGCCTTTAAGAAATCTCCGTCCACGTAGAGCCTTAAGCCCTCTTTCTCAAAATCAATGTCACAGCCGCTCTCTTTCTCACAGACCATATCCATATGTCCCTGAATAATGATAGGGTCTGCGTTTTCATAACCCGGCGTTGCCTCCTGAATCATGACCACGTTATTTGCCTCATCCTGGTAGTACTCTAACCCAAGCTCTCTGGCAAACGACACCAGATAATCGCTGATTTGCTTTGTGTTTCTTGAACCGTGGGGAATTGCCGCCAGCTGCTCAAAATAGTAAAATACATTTTCCGGTTTTAAATTTAATTTTCCTGTGTGTTTCATAGTATCCTCCTGCCTTTCATATAGTTTAATATGAAAAAGAAATTAATATTCCTCGGTTTTCTTATTTTTATTGCGTATATTTTATGTTTTCCCCAGAGAGCTGTCCCTGCCGCCGCAAACGGCCTGGTGCTCTGGTATGAGCGGGTGCTGCCCTCTCTGCTTCCCTTTGCCATTCTGTCAAATATTCTGATTTATTCGAATTATTTGACTTACCTGACAAAATATATTTATCCCGTTACCAGAATCATTCTTCCGGGAAGTAAAAACGGAGCGTTTGTGATTTTATCCGGCTTTCTCTTTGGTTTCCCCATGGGGAGTAAAAACTGTGCGGAGCTGCTAAAATGCGGGAAAATCTCACAGGAAGAGGCAGAAATTCTCTTCATCATCACCAACAACATCAGCCCTGTATTTATCAGCAGTTTTATCCTCTGTCAGGAGTTAAAACTGCCCTCCATGGTTTTACTCAGTTATCTGGTACTGTATCTGCCTCCGGTGCTCTTAGGAGGTCTGCTGCTGCCGAAGCTGAAAAAACAAACTCTCTCTGGAACAGAAAGCAGAACACAAAAAACACCGGCATCTAAATCTCAAATGAATTTTAAAATCATAGATGCCGGCATCATGAATGGTTTTGAAACATTAACCCGACTGGGTGGTTATATTATGCTGTTTTCCATGTTTGCGTCCATGTTAGAGCTCCTGCCGATTCCCGATACGGTAAAAGTCCTGCTCACCGGAATGACAGAAATCACCAACGGCATTCACCAGTTATCGAAACTTCCCCTCCCCGGAAGGCTGCGCTACGTTCTCGCCATGTCCTTTACCGCCTTCGGAGGTCTTTCCGGCATTGCACAGACCAACTCCATGGTGAAAGGAACCGACCTTTCCATGAAACGCTACCTCCTGCTAAAGCTGGTGTTAACCGCAGTCTCCACACTGCTTGCGGGACTTATCGCCTGCCTGTGTATTCTGTGACAGTGCTGCCAATTTCACTGCACCGCACGACAGGTTTTCAGAAATTGCCTAACATATCAGAGGAAATCTGAACATTGGGCAGTTCTTCTTTCCTGGATGTTTCCGCCGGTTCGTCCGCTATGGGGTTTAACTCTGCACGGTTAGCTGTCACAACATCTAAAAAGCCTTGTAGGGAACTCATATAAGAATCGTGGCGTGATTTTGATGTTTCCATAGAATGAGAAATCGTATTTTCCAGATTCTTTAAAATATCATCCGTATATTGCATAGCCCCCATCCGGATATTGTTGGCATCATTGGTGGCATTGTCTAAAATCTCCTGCGCCTGTTTGGTGGCAATCATCACCACCTCGTTTGCCTGGGCATATGCCTGCTGCATAATCTGGTGCTCGCTGACTAATTCGTCCGTTTTCACCTGTGCCTGTGCGATGATGGCATCCGCTTTCGTCTGGGCATCCGCTAAAATCGCCTCTTTGTTGCTGATAATCTTCTGATAGCGCTTGATTTCTTCCGGTATCTTGGTACGGAGTTCGCTCAGAAGCTCTTCCATCTGTTCTTTATTTACCACAATATTGGCGGAATTAAAGGTCTGGGTCTTACAGCCGTCAATATAGTCCTCTATTTCCTCAATCACCTGTTCAATTCTACTTGCCATAGTACCACTCCTTATTTTGTAATATTGTATTTGGCATAAATTCTATCAATAAATTGTTTGGGAACGAATTTTGCAATATCACCGCCATAAGATGCAAATTCCTTGACAATGGTAGAACTCAAATAAGAGTATTGCAGACTTGTGGTCAAAAAAATCGTTTCCACTTCCGGATTTTCCACATGATTCGTCTGAGCAATCTGAAGCTCATATTCAAAATCGGTAACTGCACGAAGTCCACGGATAATGATGGTGGCATCAATTTCTTTCATATAGTCCACAAGCAGTCCGTCAAAGGACGCCACCGTTACATTCGGCAGATGTTCCGTCATCTCTTTTATCATACTAACACGTTCCTCAAGAGAAAACAACGAATTTTTTGCACTGTTGTTCAATACTCCCACCACTAACTCATCCACAATTTTTGCAGAACGTTCAATCATATCAATATGCCCTAAGGTAAGCGGGTCAAAGCTGCCCGGGTAAATGGCTTTTTTCATAGGTATTCCTCCCATGCCGTTTTATTTTTGCTCTATAGAATTACTTTTATTGCTCTGCTTTCACAATAAAGGCGTGCTCATTCGTTTTATAGGTTTTTAATTTGCGAAGCACAAAGCCCATCTCCTCTAAATACTCGAAGCCTGTGGACAGTGATGCCTCCACCACAATCAACGTATCGTCCTTTAACAGAGAGGACGTGGACAGGTAACGGAGCACTTCCTTTTCTATCTCCTGGTTGTAAGGCGGATCCATAAAGATGACATCGAATTTATATTTTCCTTCCATGGAACGGAGGGCTGTCATTACATCCGAGGGGTAGAGTCTGGTTTCCCTGGTAAATTTTGTGAACTCGATATTTTCTTCGATACAGCCGATGGCTCTTTTGGCATTTTCTACGAAAACCACATAGGAGGCGCCTCTGCTGGCCGCTTCTAGGCCGATTTGTCCGCTTCCGGCAAATAAATCCAGAAAATAACTGCCGGGAACTTCTTCTTGGAGCATGTTAAACAGGGTTTCTTTTATACGGTCTGTGGTTGGGCGGGTGTCTGTGCCTGCTACGGTTTTTAATGGCATGCTACGGGCTGTGCCGGCGATGATTCTCATGTTTTGGATTCTCCTTTTTTACAATTTATTACAAAAATATATATTTTTATATAGGTTTTTGGCTGAGGGACGCCGGGAAGCGCAGAGGGGCTCAGTCAGACACGCTCTCGCTCCCGCAGCACCTCCGGTGATGTTAGAGCGCCGCGGATGCTAAGCAGGCGGATAAATCCGCTGAAAACACCTCGCTAAGCACCGGCGTCCTTAGAAGGGTCTGTCTGAGACCCTCTGCGCTTCCCGGCTGTTTCTCGGCGAAAGTAACTTCTATGGCAATAACATCTGCATTCACATTCATTATGCGAACAATTTTTTGCTATAGTTCTCTAAATATTTGAAACCCAACAGGGAAAAGTAATCCTATACGATATATAAACCAGTACACCTTTCGGATGTAGTTGGAAATTGTGGCTGACACAATCCTATGCTCGCCATTCCTGTGGACATTTAGCCAGACAGTCGAGTAGACAAGCGGCTCACGCCGCAAGTCCCTCACAGAACCGTGCGTGCGCCTTTCACGCACACGGCTCCTCATAATAACATTCGCTTTTAGAATAACCTCACATAAATCTTTGGTTTTGCTAAGGGATAAACTTTCAGCATGT
>JAETQH010000036.1 GCA_021770785.1 Lachnospiraceae bacterium | reverse complement strand
ATCATGGTCATTACCATGAACAGGACACCCTTGGTCTTGGCTATATCCTTCCCACTGCTAGGGCGGATTAGGAACTTTCATCCATTAGTGACGTGCGCCGCCAGGCGCACCAAAAAACGTGAAACGAAATTTCTTCCGTTCCACGTTTTTTCTTACTCCCGCAAAAAATCATACTGGGACATATACAGTTTATAATACTCCCCTTTCTGCTCTAACAGTTCTTCATGGCTGCCCCGCTCTAAAATGCCTCCCCTATCCACATACATAATGCAGTCCGCATTCTTAATGGTAGAAAGCCTGTGGGCAATAATAAAGGAGGTTCTTCCCTGCAGCAGCTCATTTAAGCCCTTCTGTAGCACGATTTCCGTCTCCGTGTCAATGCTGGAGGTCGCCTCGTCTAAAATCAGTATTTTCGGGTCTGCAAGCAGTGCCCTGGCAAAGGAAATCAGCTGCCGCTGCCCTGCGGAAAGGCGGCTGCCCCGCTCATTGACTTCCGTCTCGTAGCCCTGCTCCATCTCCATGATAAAATCATGGGCGCAGACCGTCTTAGCCGCCTTTATCACCTCTTCGTCTGTGGCGTCCCGGTTACCGTAGCGGATATTGTCCATAATGGTGCCGGAGAAAATAAAGCTGTCCTGCATCATAATTCCCATCTGGCTCCGCAGGGAGTGCAGCGTCACCCTGGAAATATCGGTGCCGTCAATGAGGATTTCTCCCGAATCCACATTGTAAAAACGGCTAATCAAGTTGACAATCGTGGTTTTCCCCGCCCCGGTGGGGCCTACAATGGCATAGTTCTCCCCTTCCTCTGCGGTAAAACTGATATCGTCTAAAATCTTCTGACCCGGCTCATAGCCAAAGGTCACATGGCGAAATTCCACCTCACCCTTCACCTGGGGCATAGGTACGGCATCCGGTGCGTCCTTCACCTTTACCGGCTCGTCAATGGTTTCAAAAATACGTTCCAGATAGGAAATTGCCGTCAAAAGGGAATTGTAAAAGCCCGCCAAAGTGTTGATGGGTGCCCAGAACCGCCCGATATAAGCGGTAAACGCCACCAAAACCCCCACGGTCAGCGTCATGTCCGGCGCCAAAATCATCTTTACGCCAAGCACATAGATAAACGCCGTGGTCAGGGTGGAGATAATGTCCACACTAGGTCCCATGGTAAAGTTATACATTACCGCTTTCATCCAGGAGCTGCGGTAATTGGCGCTCAAATGATTGAAAATCCCCGTGTTTTCCCGCTCCCTCACAAAAGACTGGGTGACACGGATGCCGTTAATGCTCTCCGCAATGTAGGCGTTGAGGTTAGACTGCTTGTTGCTCTGTATCTGCCACGCCTTTCTCTGCCGCTTCTTAATAAACACAATCACCAGCGCCAGCACCGGAAGGCCGCAGAGACAGACCAGAGTCAGCCGCACATCCAGGGCAAACATGAACACCAGAATAAAAATCAGGTTGCAGAGGTCTGTAAAGGTATTGACGATACCGTTGCTTAACAAATCACTTAAGCTGTTGACGTAGTTTACCACCCTCACCTGTATTTTTCCGTGGGGTCTGTCATCATAGTAAGAAAAGGGCAGTTCCTGCAAATGCCGGAAAATATCTTGCCTGATATCATGGACAATGTTCTGCCCGATGACACTCATGGTTTTAATCTTTATCCGCAATGCCAGGGCGGAATAAACGGCTATGATAAGTGTCAGCCCGCTGTAAATCCAGATGGATTTCATATCCCTCTGAGGAATGCTCTGATCCATAATCAACTGTAAAAAAATAGGGATTGCCATGGTAAGCGCCGAAGAAGTAAGCATAAGTACAATGACCCCCGCCATTTTCTTTTTATAGGGCGAAATGTAGCCTGCCAGCCGCTTTAACTGTCCCACATCGAAGCTGTCCTCTAACACTTCGTCCATATCGTATCTGTTTCGTGCCATATTACGCCTCCCCCTTTCTCTCAAAAATTTCTTTCGGGATTTCCCCGTACTGATTCCGAAACGCCGTGGCATAATAACCGCCCGCAGCCACCAGCTCCTCATGGGTTCCCTGCTCGATAATCCTGCCGCCATCCATCACAAGAATTAAATCCGCATCTTTGATGGACGAAATCCGGTAAGCAATAACAAAAATCGTACAGTCCTTGTCTAATTTTTTCAACTGACTCTGTATGTAACTCTCCGTCTCCATATCCACCGCCGATGTGGTATCGTCTAAAATCAGGATGGACGGATCCTTTAGCAGGGCGCGGGCTAAGGAAATCCTCTGCTTCTGACCACCGGAAAGTCCCACGCCCCGTTCCCCTACAATCGTGTCATAGCCCTCCGGCAGAGCGGAAATAAAATGGTTGGCATCCGCCATAATCGCCGCCCGCTTCACCTCCTCAAAGGAGCAGTCCGGTCTGCCGTATGCAATGTTGCCTTCAATCGTATCAGAGAAAAGAAAAACATCCTGCATTGCCATACCGATATTATCCCTTAGGTTATACAAATCCATATCCCGCACATTGATTCCGTCCACCAGCACGTCTCCGTCTGTGGTATCGTAAAAACGGCACAAAAGATTCATAATCGTAGATTTCCCGGCACCTGTGGAGCCGATAATTCCCACCGTCTGTCCCGGCTCTACTTTGAAATTGACATTCATTACAATGTCCTCATCATCGGCGCGGTAGGAAACATTTTTAAACTCCACAGCTCCTTTCAGGTGCTTTTTCACCACACCGGAAACAGGGGTTTTTACATTTGGCTCTTCCATATAGGTATTATAAATTTTCTCCACAGAGGTGACAAAATTACTGGTATCATTCACCAGCCATCCCGCCTGCCGCAGCGGGTTATTCAACATCCACAGGTAACCGTTGACCGTCACCAGCTGCCCTAAGCTGATTTCCCCGGTTATCACCATGTGACCGCCATAAAGCATTAAAATGATATTCAGCACATAGGACAGCACCTCAAATACAGGCACATATTTCATCCAGATTTTAGATGCATCCACCTGGGCGCTGCGGAACTTATCATTCTCTGCTTCAAATTTTTCCATCTCATAATCTTCCTTGGAAAAAGCCCGGACTACTCGATTTCCGCTGACATTTTCCTGCACAAAGGTGTTTAAAGAGGAAAAGCAATCCCGGTTTCTCTGGAACGCCGGGTGCACCTCCTTAGACTGAAAATAAGTGGTCAGCGCCGTAAAGGGCAGTACCAGAAGCATTGCTGCCGCCAGTTTCGTATTGACGGTAAAAATCATAATCAACGCAAAAATAAACATCAGCACACTCTGATACACCACATAAATCACATAGGCAACAAAATGACGTATGGCGTCCATATCCCCGGTCTGGCGGCTCATCAAATCCCCGGTCCGCTTTTTATTGTAGAAGGCAAAATCCTCTTCTAATAATTTCCGGTAGACCTTATCCCTCATATCATAGAGAACCCCCTGGGACGCCGTCTCAAGCACCACCTGAAAACCAAAGCGCAATACGCCCATCACCACCGTAACCCCCAGAAGGCAGCCTATCATAGGCAGCAGTAAATCATATTCCCCTCCCTGAATAACCCGATCCACAATCTGTCCTGACAGGTAGGGATTCACCACCGAAAGCACGGACACAGCCGTGGTCATGCAGAGCCCCAATATCATCTTTCCACGGTATTTTTTCAAAAACGAGAAAAACCATTTCATTGGTGTCATGTAACTACTCCTCCTTTATCTTCCCTTCTGCCCTTTGCCGGGCACACAGATGTTCTTCTAACATCCTTTTGAATTTCTAAGTATACCCCTTTTACCGGAAAATGAAATGTACTATCTTGCACCTTTCATGTGATTTTTTGCAAAAACAACCATTGGTTTCTGATTTCTTACATGCTATAATATCCCATAGACTGTATCGAATGCACAGCAGCAGCCAGCTCCTGCGGCGTCCGTTTTTGTGCATTTATCATGACAACAAAAAACAGAATTGTGAAACGAGGAACATCATGTACTACAGCAACTACGAACAACTATTAGACCAACTGAATCCTACCTTCCTTTTTACCTGGAAGGGCACAAGAATAAAAGACGAGGAGAATTATCACAGCCACGATTTTGCAGAAATGGCTTTTGTGCTATCCGGCCATGGCAGATACCGGATTGACGATATCTGCTATGATGTTGGTGAGGGAGATTTGATTCTCTTAAATGCCGGACAGAAGCATCAGGCGCTGGTTGTAAACCCAGCGGATCCCACCACGGAATTTTTCGTGGGCTTTTCGGATATCCGTTTCCCGGAGCTGCCGGAAAACCATCTGCCGGGAAATACCGAAACTCCGGTTCTCCACACCACCGGGGAGCTGCGGCAAAAGCTGTTTAAGCTCTGCACCTCCATGACCGCTGAAAATGACATCTGCCAGGCAGGGCGCTACCTCATGCTGAAATCCTATCTGGTGCAGATGTTGGTGCTGCTGCTGCGGGAACAGAGCAAGCCGGTCCCCATTGGCACCGGATATTCCTTTGACTCCGTCAACAAGAAATACGTGGTGGAGCAGTTAGTCAGCTATTTTGAGGAACATTATGCGGAAAAAATTTCCTTAGACCAGATTGCAGAAAATATGTATTTAAGCCCCTTTTATATCTCCCGGATTTTCAAGAGTGAAACCGGGGATACTCCCATTCACCATCTCATCAATATCCGCTTAGAGCGGGCAAAAGAGCTGTTAGAACAGGGGACAAACGGCAGCATTCAGGAAGTTGCCGCTGCGGTGGGCTATGATGATGTGTACCATTTCAGCAAATTATTTAAGAAACGGTATGGCGTTCCGCCCTCACAGATTCGGAAAAAAAACTAAGAGACTTTACGAAGATATCCTCGGAAAGTCTCTTAATTATGGTTTTTACCTATTTCTCATATAAAAATTTTTCCGGTAGTGACACCTTAAAATCCACTGCCAAATCACGAAAATTCTGTGGTGTAATAGTCTGCAGCTTCTCTCCTCTCATGGACAACATTTTCACAAGAATCTCAGCGGATTTTTCCACTGTATGCATTAATCCGAAGGTCAAATCAAAATCTTCTCCCGAACAGAACATACCATGGTGCGCCCATATGGCCACGTCATATTTTTTCATTAACTCGCTGGTGGCCACCGCAATATCACGGCCGCCCGGCACCATCCAGCCTACCACACCGATGCCGTCCGGGAATACGACCGGACATTCCGTTGCCATCTCCCACAATTCTCTGGTAAATACTTCATCCTTCAGAGGCAGCACAAAGGTAAGAGCAATCACATTGGTTGTATGGGCATGATAGATGACCCTGTGTGCACCTTTGGAGGCCGCTTTTTTCACCTCATGATTCATAAGATGGCTCGGAAGCTCACTGGTGGGTCTTCCTCCATTTACCAACCCCCAGCGGAGACGGTAGTTTTCTCCTCTGTCATCCAATTCAATGATACCTATGCTGTCCTCCGGCTCAAGAATCACATTTCGGAAATATTTTCCGCTGCCTGTCACCATAAAATATTCCCCTGCAAGTCCCGGCACGCTACTTCCAATCTCCTTCCATTCACCTTCTGCACTTAGATATTCCCTTACTTCCTCTACCTCCTCTGCTTTCATACGATAGGACAAGTTACCGCCGTTTCTCTCATGCCACCCCTGTTCCCATCCATCGTTGCACATGCGGATAAATCCCTGTACAAATTTTACGTCCGTAATATTCATTTTTCTTCTTCCTTTCTCAAATATCATTGCTATGCTTCATTTATCTTGTAACAATATCTACCGGCACATTGAATATCTTTGCAACCTTCCGAATTGTTTCAATGTGTCTGCCGCATGCTGCAGCCATATGGTGTGTCGGTCCTGCCTCGCTCCACCTGTTGCAGAATTCTCTTGCCCCACAGGAAAAACGTGTACGCATATTGGTATCGCCAAAGTTAAAAATGGGTCCGGATTCATTTATCCCCTCCGCCACGACAAATTTGAAATTACCGTCCCGATCCTGTGTGATCCCTAAGTAAGTAACCGGACCAAGGTGCGGATAAAACTGAGTCAGATAGCCTCCGCCGGTCTTTCCATGGAATACAGGCACAATCTTCATCGTTGGTTTTTTTGCTGAAATATCAGCGTCTCCGGAGCCGCTATGACCAATCAGACAGATATCTTCTTTAAAATCAATAGAGTACATTTCCGAGAGCTGTCCCATTCCGGAAATCGTCTTTAAGATACTCATTGCCATGGCAACCTTGATATCACCTTCCACCGCACAGGCAACTCCCTGCTTAATCAGCATGGAGAACGCCGGAATCAGCATACTGTCTAAGACTCCTGCTTTTCCCTGTGCAAACCCGTCATAATGTGATGCAATGAAGGCAATCTGTTCATCTTTCACCCACTGTTCAAAAGCAACCACATATTTTGCCATTTCCCAGACCTTTTCTATTGTACCGCCGCCCTCAATATCAAAGGTATCAAGGATGTCCTGCGCTTTCGCACAGATGGCATCTTCATCCGTGATGTCATCAGCAATCGCCCACATCCTCTCCCAGTCAAACTGCTTGGTGTAAAGGAACATCCTATGATAAAGATTGGTTTCATCAATATACAGATCCATCATACCAGGATAGGGACGTCCAATCTGCGCCAGATTCGTATTTCGGAACCGGCGGCGGACCTGGGCGGCGCGGCACCAATCTTCAATCTCAGCCTCCACCATCGGGTCACCGCCTTCCGCTACCCCCGTGATAACTGCATGGCGTTTACCTGCCCGTTCAAGATCTGCTACCATCTCACCAACAGCGCCACAAGCATAAAGCTCGCCGAGCCACATGGCAGTATCCGTATTTTCATACTCCGGCGCCCTTTTCTTCTGGACATTCACCAGCACTACCGGCACATCGAGATCCCTGACTGCCGGAAGCATATTATAAGAGGTCGCATAAGTAAGAAGCTGTAAAATTACAAGATCAACGTCCGCCGCACGAAATTTATCACCGGCCGCCTGGGAGAGTTCCTTCGTTGTGACAATACCTCCATCCACAATTTCTACCGTATCCGGGATTATCTTCTTAAACGCAGCATACTGTGCCTCAAATTCCGGTATCAGTGACGGAAACTGCGGCAGATATGCTCCTAAAGCAATGGAAAAAACTCCGATTTTTGCTTTTGTTTCTACTAACATGATAATTTCTCCTTTTCATTTTGAAATTTTTTAATTTCAAAAGACTTTTCTACACATTCTCTTGCCTTTTTTAAGTCTTCAAATTCATGCTGATATATCATCTGCACCAGCAGATTTCCAATAGCCGTAGCCTCGCTAGGCCCGGCATAGACCGTGCGTCCGGTGTATTTTGCCGTAACCTGATTCAGATACTCTGCATTAGAACCGCCGCCTACTACATATATCCGGTCATAATGCTTTCCTGTCATCTCTTCAATCTGTCCGATCGTATCTCCATAGCATTTTCCGAGACTATTATAGATGACTGCCGCAATCTCCCATTCGTTCTGCGGAACCTGCTGCCCGGTCTTTTCACAGTACCCCTTCATCGCCTCCGCCATACTTACGGGTGCCAGAAACATATCGTCATTGCAATCCACCAGAGATGTGATTTTCTGTTTCTGCGCCTGTTCGCAGATGTATCCGTAGGAATACTCCTCTGCAAGTTCCTTTCGGATTGACTGAATCATCCAGAGCCCCATAATATTTTTCAAATACCGGAAACGGTAATCATAGCCGCCCTCATTTGTAAGATTACGTTTTCTGCTCTCTGCCGAGCAATTCGCCTCTAAAAGCTCTGTCCCCATAAGAGACCATGTACCGGAACTGATATACAACACATCCTCTTCTGTGGTGGGTATCGCCGCTACCGCAGAACCTGTATCATGGGTGGCGGGTAAGATTACCTGACAGTCAAACCCCACCGCCTTCTGAATCTCTTTCCCAAAATTCCCTACCAGCGTTCCCGGCTTGCTTATCTTCCCGAAGATATCCTTCGGATATCCCAACCTATCAATCAGCTCATAATCCCAATCCTTTGAAACAGGGCTTACTAATTGTGTGGTGGTGGCATTGGTATACTCTGTCTTCTTAATGCCCGTCAGCAAAAAATTCAAATAATCTGGCACCAGAAGCATGGATTTTGCTTTCTCCATAAGCTCCGGTTCCTGCTCCTTAACTGCCATCAGCTGGTAGATGGTATTAAATATCTGCTTCTGTATTCCGGTTCTGGCATACAGTTCCTCTTCCGGAATAAACTGATATACCTTTTCATCTACACCTGCTGTCCTATGATCCCGATAACCATAGGTTTTACCCAATACCCTGTCCTTCTCATCCAGAAGTACATAGTCTACCGCCCAGGTATCGATTCCCATTGTCTCAGGAATCTTGCCTCTTTGCTTACATGCCTTCAGACCATTTAGAAGCTCTGTAAATAACATTTCTAAATCCCAGCACAGATGACCGTCTTGATTCTTCATACCGTTTTCAAAACGATAAATTTCTTCCAGGTGAATTTTCCCATTATGTATGTAAGATAAAATATGCCTTCCACTGGAAGCACCGATATCTACTGCCAAATAATATTTCTCCATATCGAACCTCCTTTATAATACAATTATCTGCTAATTCAGAATAAAAAAAAGAACAATTTTTTCCAAAAAAACTGTCCTTATTTGCAACTCACAAAAACTTCTGCTATACTGATAGCAGTATTGATATTTATAAGAATTATGATAGAATTTAGCACATATACGGAAGGGATTGTCAACCATGAATCAACAACTTCTAAAAGAATTAAGTCAAATTACAGAAGAAGAACAGCAAATCCTTAACGGGAATACCAACGTGGATTTTGACCTCTATTCCAACCACAACAAATTCATTGTTGACAGTAAAAAACTCCTGACAGCCGGGAAATTAATCAGAGTACGCCCTCATACAAGATTCATTCATTTTCCCAAACACAGCCACAATTATATTGAAATGGTTTATATGTGTTCCGGGCAGACCACACACATTGTCAACAATGATAAAATTGAGCTTAAAAAGGGCAACCTGCTGCTGCTCAATCAAAATGCTTCCCAGGAGATTCTTCCTGCCGGCAAGGATGATATTGCAATTAACTTTATCATTCTTCCTGAATTTTTTGACCTTACTCTGTCCATGCTCGGATCCGAAAACAGCTTATTAAAAGACTTTCTTGTGGGCTGTCTGCGTTCCGACAAATCGCCAATCTATTATCTGCATTTTGAAGTGGCAGATATCATTCCCGTACAAAATCTTATAGAAAACCTTATATGGACCATCACTAACACGGTTCATAACAAACGCTTTATGAATCAGACCACCATGGGACTTCTTTTTCTCACACTCATGAATCATACTGACAAACTGATTTATGGAAAAAACTCTTACGAACAGGAAATCTCTATCCGTGTACTCCAATATATTGAGGAGCATTATCGTGACGGACAGCTTATGGATTTGGCGGCAGATATGAACTGTGAATTCTCCTGGCTATCTAAAACCATCAAAAAAATAACAGGCTCCACCTTCACTGAATTGCTTCAGACGAAGCGTTTAAATCAAGCCTGTTATCTATTAACCGCCACCACTATGTCTGTCACAGACATAAGTCTCGCTGTCGGATATGATAATTTTAGTTATTTTTATCGTATTTTCAAAAAAAACTTCCATGTTTCACCTCGCCAGTGGCGTATGGGGGCAAAATTTCATGAGGGGCACTGAAGCCTGCCATAAAAATTCTATTCTCACCTGTCAATGACCTCTTTTTTGTACCTCGTCTGCAACCTGCTGCATTTTAGAATAACACGTTTCAAAAAACAGGCGATATCCGCTGCAAAAATAATTTTCATACCAGCCCGTCTCCTGCCAATCGCGGTTTCGCTGACAGCCTCCTCTGCAAAGGCTGTAATAGTCGCACGCGCTGCATGCCGGGGACAGTTTTTCGGAGCGGGCAATAAATCCGGTTTCTTCCCTTTTTTGATTGATTTCTTCCATGCGCTGCGTGTTAAAATTGCCAAGACAATATTCATCCAACGCGTAAAAATCACAGGGGTAAACGCTGCCGTCCGCCTCCACCAGATTTTGAATACTGCATTTTCCTCTCTGATCGCAGGCTTCCGGCAGATAGCCCAGAAGAATCCGGATATAATTTTCAAACCGGCGGATATACGGCTGTTTTCCCTTCCGATAATCCGCATACCATAATTCAAACAGCCTGCTTAGAAACTTCCCGTATTCTTCCGGCGTCACTGCGTAGGCGCTGCCGCCCCGCACCGCCCCAAAGGGTTCGAGACAGGCGATATACTGTTGGTAGCGCCAGCCACATTCCCGATAAAATGCATATATCTTATCGACGTTCGCTGCCACCTGTTTATTTACCACAGTCAAAATATTGTATTCCACTCCGTATCTCTCCAAAAGCTCCACGGTATGTCTGACACGTTCAAAAGTCGGACCGCCTGATTTACTGTGACGGAACGCGTCATGCGTTTCTCTGGTTCCGTCCACAGAAACGCCGATTAAAAACCCGTTTTTTCTGAAAAAATCACACCAGCGCTCATCAATTGCGTAACCGTTTGTCTGCAGAGAATTAAAAACTCGGATTTCTTTCCGGTTATACTGTTTCTGATATTCCAGCGCCTTTTCAAAAAATTCCAATCCGCAGAGTGTCGGCTCCCCGCCCTGAAAGATGTAACTGATGCTTCCTTCTGCCGAGAGCATCGTTTTGCGGATCACATTTTTTAGCGTCTGCTCCGACATGAAACCATAATTTCCGCAACGGCGGTTTTTCGTCTCATCACAGTAAAAACAGTATTCACATTCCATGTTACACATTCCTGAGGCGGGTTTTATCATCACACTGACAGCCGGCATTTACTCATTCCCTCTTCCTTTTTCGTAGGCTTTTAATTTTAACACAAAATCAAACTTGCAGTCATCCTCACACCACATTTTAAAGTTTGTGCCCCATTTATTGTTGAATAAATTGTAGGCAAATCCTTTTCTTACGTCCGGCAGCTTCCGGTAATCATCGTAAAGATTTACGCCGCCTGCGCTCACTAACGGCGCATGCAGGCTCTCTATGACGGCAATTCCGTCCGCACCGCTGTAATGAAGCGCCGGTGCGCAATGCTGCAGGCGGTTTCCTCCGTTTACCACGTCAAGGGGAGAAACGGGAACTCCCATTTTCTCCATACACCAGCGGTTCGGATTCTCCACATCCATTGCAAAGCCAAACCAGAGTGCTTCCGGCATACGGTTGGCATCCTTTCCAAACCAGCTTAATGTACAACGAATCTCGTCACCTGTAAAATGATAACAAATCTGTGCCTCTCTCGGAGCGCCGTAGCGTTCACATGCCGTCTCGTCCCCGGTAAGGGTCAAAAGGAGCTTATCTTCCTGTCTGCGCATCTCGCGCAAATAAAAATCGTATCTACGGTGTTCCAAATCCTCCACAAATTCCAGTCCCGGTTTTGAAAAATCTCCCTCCGACCAGCATCCGTTTTCGTAGAAAGCGCGATTATAACGATAATAATTCTGTACACAGTTTAACGCATTAAAGGTCTCATAAGAAAAATATCCGATTTTCCCGTCCTTTGCCCAGTCTTTTCCGTCTTTTTCCAGCCTTATCAGTGCGCCGTTTCCGTCCACCCGGACTTTCCATCCGGCAAAATCCATCTCTTTTCCAATCCCGCAGGTTTCCGTATCCCATGAAAGGCGTTTTGCCTCCATGGCTGCAAGGGCCGCTTCTGCCTCTTTCCTCAATGTCTCAGGAAGCTTCTCCACTGCTTTGTTCAGATACTGGCGCTGCTCCTCGTGAGAACTCTCGTACTGTGCGTAAGAACCTGTAAATTTTCCGCCGCGATAACGCTTAAAATCCATATCCAGCACCTCGCGCATCTGCGCGTTACGGTTGGTAAGATAATCCAGAGTTGTCGTATCCTCTTTTCTCGCTCTGTTGAAATCCTCTTTTGTCCAGTTCTTAAAATCCGCCAGATATTTCTTGTAATCGAGTCCCCATGTATGCTCTGCAATGAGCATCAGATTTGTCATAAAATCATCATACCCCGGCGTCTCCCCGCTAAGTCTGCCCTCCGCCTTCCAGCGGTTTTTGAGCTCCAACAGCGCTTCATAGCGTCCGACCTTCCATGGATCTGAGGCAATTCCATGAATCCATGTATCTCCGATTTCCTCCTCCACAACCGGAAGCGTCTCTTTTATTTTCAAAAGGCTCTCTGCATAGCGATCCATCGTTGAAGCTTCTACCCTGGCATTCGGATAGCGGTTCTTCAGACGTGTAAACTCCTTCTCAATCTCCTCTGCAGACTGGGGTCCTAAGTTATCTCCGGTGTGTGCGAATTCCAACACCTCATCCATGCCCTCCACATATCCCGGTGCGCCGTACTGTGCCGAATACTGCACAATAATACTCTTTTCCCCATGTTTCCAGACAAACGTCATCGGAACATCCGGCACCATCGAGGATGCGTTTACGCCGATGTGTAAAAACTCGATTCCACGGTCGGCAAGCTCATCTACAATCGCAATCGTATGACCGGGTACATCCGTCATCTTTGCTGCTATGGTATGTTTTCCAAACGCTCTGTCCAGACGCTGCCCGATTTCCAAACTGTAACAAAACAAATCTCTGTCCAAAAGCTCCGTATGCGTTGTAGTTGCGATTCCATGCCAGCAGATATCCCCCTCTCTGACTGCACGGTCTAATTCCGCCCGTTGCTCTTCTGTGGCATGTTTTCTGTAATAGTCAATCAGATAAGAACCCAGCGTCCATATAAAAGTCTTGTGCTCTCTGCTGTTTAACTCTTTCGCCAGCGCGAGCGAATGGGGAATATATTCCCTGACATAGCGGTCTAATACCGTCTGTCCCATATCGGTAAATCCGATATCCAAATGTGTTTTATATACAACATGTACCTTTTTTATCTTTTTTTCGTTCATCATCTTCCTCTTTTCCGTCTATTTTACCCAGGCTGCAATGACAGAAACCGGATGCTCATCGTCCGCTTTTATCGGATTGATGATATAGTCGCCTGCCGCCTCCGGAATAATAAATGTCTCCCCATAATGCACTTCGAATGGCGGAAACGCCTGTGTCGGACTCTCAATTCTGGCTGCCTCTCCCTCCACAAGATTCAGCATATGAACACTTCCGTTATTCTTACAGAGCCACGGCTTTGTAACCGTATAGCGGTAAGTATCAATAAATTCTCTCTCATGAAGTCCTGTGCGCTCTACTTTTGCGCCTTCCTCACTGTGACATACCTGCTCTTTGTGCACGATATTATCCATGACCCACTTTGTATCACGGTCCCACTGAATATTTTTCAGACCGCGGTCCACATGAATCGGGCGCGGAATACCGTCTAAGCCGACTCTTCCCCAATCCCACAGTTTAAAGGTAAAGATATAAGGCGTTGCACTGATTTCCAAAACCATGGTATCGGAACCGGAACAGTGAATCGTTCCCGCCGGAATCAGAACATGATCGTGCTTTTTAACCGGAATCCGATTGATATATTTTTCTGCAGGAAAAAGTATGTCCCCTTTCTCCGCACTCTTTAAATCCGCCGCCATTGCCTCTTTATCGATATTCTCTTTCACACCGAGATATACACAGGAATCCTCGGTAGCATCAAGAATATAATAGCTCTCGTCCTGGGTATAATGCATGCCAAAAGCATCCTGTATGTATTCCGTAAGGGGATGCACCTGCAATGACAAATTTCCCCCGCCCATCGTGTCGAGCAAGTCAAAACGAATCGGAAATTCAGCTCCAAAACGAGCATGTACCCGTTCGCCAAGCAGCCTGTGCGGCTCGTACAATACCAAATCCATGCATGGCAGCTCCACCGTTACCTCTCCAAAGGTTAGGTTGATACTGTTTTCCTCCGGCACGCCGTCAAAACTCCACGCATAATTTTCCTGCTCCGGATTTAGACCAAAATTCTCTTTCATCCACTGACCTCCCCAGACACCCGGGTCAAAGTAAGGCTGTAATCGGAAGGGCTGCACACTCATCTGGGACAATCCGCCGCGAAATGCCGCTCCAGTAATCATTTTCGGATGATTCTTCTCATTTGTATCCACCACATAATCGAATTTTAAGAAACGCTCCTTTTTATAACGGTCTGTCAGACGCCACTCAATAAAAAAGCCTCTCTTATATTTACTCAAAATCGGTGCGTCCGTATTTGTGCAATTCCAATTTGCCATCCCTGCACGATACCGCAGCTGAATTTCCCATCTTGCCATATCAAAATATAGATAGCAGTCTCCGTAGGTAACAAAAGACGCTCCGGTTCCGATAACAACCACAAGGCCTTCCTCTACCTCCTCTACCTGTTCTGCCGCCCTCTGTAACTTTTCCGCATCAAAACATTCTTTTAAGTCTTTATGGCACATAATACCGAATACGCGGTCATCCGTTAAATACTCCCGAAACATCTCGTCTAACTCCTGCTGTGGCAGGGCGCACTCATCAACGTCCACCACCAACACCGCATCTGTAAACCATGTAAGCACTTCCTCCTTATCAACACCCGGATAGCAGTCACAGACAATTACCCTCTTTTTTCCCCCATCCTTCGTCAGTTCCTCCACAATGGCATCTGTTCCATCAAATGCCTGTCCGTCAAATCCCTCTATTTTTTTGCATGGATGCAAATCATAATTTCCATAACACTTTTTCACGTTTTCCACCTCATACTCTCTCCTTATGGTTTCCTTATCTTTTTTCCTTCGCTCTGGCAAATCCTGTATACAAACCTTCCAATGTCCGTTCCGAAGTTTCCGCTGTCACATAGACCCGGATATTTTTCTCCCTGCAAAACTGCTCTAGCGCCGTTCCGAAATAGGAAAAGCTCTTTGCAATCTGTCCGCCGATCACCACTCCATCCGGACAAAAGCTCTCCAGAAACGGCTGTACCGCCGTTAAAACATCTGTACCGAACTCTTCAAAACTCTTTAACGCATCTTCGTTTTTCCCGCCCGCAAGCTCCGACAGCTCCGCTCCTGTCAATTCTTTGCCTAAGTGTTTCTTTGCCACATTCCGCAAACCTCTTGCAGAAATATAATCATCAATGATACTTTCCCTATACGGCATCGCATAAATCCATCCCTCCGCCGGGATATTTTCTCCGTGCTTTAAAATCTCTCCGTTTTCGACAAACGCTGATCCTGCTCCGGTTCCAATGCACAAGCAGAAAATCCGCCTGCTCTCTGCCGCCGCGCCAAAGCTGCTTTCCCCCAGCGCAAACGCCTCCACATCGTGAAGAAACAGAAACGGGCACTTTTCTTTTTCCTCTGGCAGCCTTGTCTTAGTGACGCGCTTTAACACCTCCTTGCGGATGTCCATACCGTAAATGGCATCATATTTATCCAGTCCTTTCATCAGACTGATGCCGCCCGCATAGTCAAAGGGTCCCGGAAACGCCATTCCTATGCCGCAGAAAACATCCTCTGGTTCCAAAAAACGTTCTCCCATCTGCTCTATGATCCATGCAAAGTTTGAAAAAATAACCTCCCCGCTCTCCTTTGCACGGGCATCAAACCGCTGTATCCCGCCGCAAAGCTTCCCCTGCCCGTCTAAAATACCGGCCTTTACTCCGGTTCCTCCTATGTCCATCATTAGATAATAGGATGCCATTTTCCTTTCCTCACTTTCCCCGCTACTCTGCTTTTATATAGAAGCCAGGCAATCCTTCGTTTTCTGCCTCGCAGTGTAAAAATGCCTCCTGCAAATCTTTACTCTCTGTGCTGGTAAGGCAATAGGTAAACTCATAAAATCCGCCTGTCTCCGCCTTAAAGTTCGTCTCCCAGAAATTGTTCATAACCCATGAATAAACCTCTCCGCGGTTTTTCTTCTCATCCGCGCCGTTGCAGAGGCGAATCGGTCCTGCTTCTAATTCTCCCAGCGTCACAAGCGGTGCATTTTTAATGGCTACGCTTACCACCCCGTCTTCGCCTTCCCATACAACGCCGTTCTGAATCAGGTAAAATTCCTGATTGGTGCCCGGAAGCTGGTCAATTCCCGGTCTTAAGACGCAGCCTGTTTTATCTACCCATGTGACGGCATCTTCTCCCGCCGTGAACGGAAGCGCCACATAAAGATTTTCCGGATTCCATACACTCTCCTTATGCAGCTGCACCCTGGCCTCTATCCGGCTCACATCCTCATATATTTTCAGATAAATCTGATACATACCACAGCCCATGAGGGAATACTCCAGCCGCAGCGCCGTATAAACAACCCCACGCTCTACTACTTCAATATTTTTCAATACTGCCTGATAACGCTCTGTTGCCGCGGACTTCCTGTTGCGTCCCATTCCTCTGCGGACACCATGCATATCGCCTTTTGCGTCTGTTACCTCATAAATTCCGGCAAAGGGCGCGACAGCTCTGTCCTGACGCAGCAGCTCTTTCTTTTTCTTTTTATCCCAGATAGAGCAGATTCCTTCTTCTTGATTAAAACGTACCGTATATCCCTTTGTCTCCACGCAGGAAATGTCTTTCCTCGCCGTTTCATCCAGCAAATCGCAGATTCCTTCCGCCCCGATATGTGCATGATTTAAGGTAGTTGCCGGTTTTTGGTTCTTTCTCAGTACAATTTGTACCGTTTTCTCCTCCCCCGGTGCAAGCTCTGCTAAAATTTCCACCTGATAAGCTCTTGCAATCGGTTTTACCTGTGAAGGAATGATTGCTCCGGTTGCACAGTCAATTACCTCAAGGGGCATGTCATGGGTGTACCTTATATTATCTACATACTCCCAGTATTCGATGTATAAATATGCCGGCGCCTTTACAGTCACCTGATGGGGATTGATGATTCGGTATCTCTGTCCTTTTTTCTGGCTGATGCTGACCTCGCCTCTCTTCTCCAAAAGAAGGTCAAGATTTTTCGACGCTGCCGTGTTGGCATTTACCGCATAGCCGGCTTTCTTCCATTCCAGATTACCCACAAGCGGTTCCCATGGCTCGTCCACAGACGAGGAGTATCCCCACGTATGCTCTGCATACAGAATTAAGTTTTCCTCCGTCTCCTCTAACAATTCCTTATCTCCGCCTTGCGCATCCAGTTTCCGGCACAGATGATTTTTCCTCTTTGCGTCCAGATAAACCATTACCGCTGCCGGCGTCGAGCCGACACCGTCCGCCCACCAATCGTTAAAATCTCCCTTGTAACAAGGAATATTCTGACATTCTTTCTCTACCACTTCAAAAAACTGTGTGAGGTTTACCATCTCAAACGTAACTTTACCCTGATACTTCTCGTTTAACTGATTGACTCGTTTTGCCAGCTCCGCGCTTGGCGGCGCGTTGTCCGTGATGCAGCCGGATACCATAAACGGTACAAAGGAAACCGGATAACCTTCCTCTTCCAGATTCCCAAGATAGCGTTCCAGACGGTTTTCACAGATCTCCCACTCCTTATTCTCCGTATCCGCTTCATTCCGGTTTAAAATGGTATGCGCTATCAGTTCTTGGTTGTACTCATCACGAATCTGGTAAGTATTTCCTGCCCGCGGTGCAAAAAACATTTCATTTCCTAAGTGATAATAGTCTCCGTTCCACACCAGTACCTTGTTTCCCTTCGGACTTTCCCAGTAGAAAGGCAATACCTTCCTGTATAGCGGGAACATTCCGTGATGCGTATGAATACAGGTATATAAGTGCGTTACGCCGTTTTCGTACAGCGCATCTGCATAGCCCCATGCCATTCCGTTGATATCCGCGCACATGGCGCTGTCAACCGGAACACCCATCTGCTGACCATATTTTCTCGCCAGCGCAATGCGGCTGTTTAAGACCTCCTCCGAAACAAGTTCTGTCAGATTCAGATAATTTCCGGATAACCCGATTTCTCCGCTTTTGACATAGCGCTCAAAATCCGCTTTGTACGCTTCCGTGGCATTCGCGTAGAAATTCCGCACCTGCCAGAAATTCTCGCACTGCCATACAAAGCCTTTTGCTTTTTCATTTTTTCCGCTGTGAATCTCATTTAAAATATCAATGGCCTGACAAATAAAATCACTGTGATAACGGCTGATTTTATCCTGTCTTTCCGTATAACCGATATCCGTGTGTGAGTGATGAATTAAATAAACTTTCCATTTTCGTTCCATATCAATCTCCCTTCTTTTACAGTGAAAATTCTTTGATGCGGTTCAACTTACAGAAACCCGCCCGAATTGGATCCTGATTCTGTTCCATCCAGTCTGCAAACCGGTTTTTCAGCTGTAGCAGCAATTCGGCATATTCCGGATCTTCCGCCAGATTCTTCATCTCATATGGGTCTTCCTCCATATCAAACAGCTGATCCCTGTCCGCTCCGTTAAAAACATATTTATATTTTTCGTTGCGATACATCCGCTGTGTGACCACAACATCAAGCGCTCCCATGCCTTCCGTCACGATTTCTCCGCTCCAAGGCTGATTCGGATTTTCGATGAAACCGCTTAAATCTCTTCCGTCTCCATATCCTTCTTCCGCGGTGATTCCTGCCTGACTAAGGATTGTCGCGTAAATATCACAGGTACCCACAAGCGCTCTCTGATGATATCCCTGATATGCACCCGCCGGTTTTAAAAACAGCGGTATGTTTGTGGTGTCGTCATACATGCTGTAAGACTTGTTCTCCAAGCCTCCATGACATCCCTGATTATCCCCGTGATCCGCAGAAAAAAGGATGACCGCATCCTCATACAGCCCTTTTTCTTTCAAATACGTCATCAGACGTCCAATCTGCCCATCTATATGGCTTACGCAGGCATAATAATGACGCAATGTATTTTCAAAAAATGTCCAGTCCACCTCCGGACGCCGCAGCATCTCGTAAATTCTCGGCATCGTCTCCGCCTTTTCCCGAAAACTCTTCCATTCCGGAATCGGTGTGTTCCGGTACTTGTCCAGAAATTCTTTCGGCGCAAAATAAGGCTCATGCGGTCCCCAGAAATTGAGATTCAGGAAAAACGGTTTTCCCATTTTCTGCATCTGCTCAATCAGTGCGATTGCCCGCTCCACCAGATAATATTCAATGGTGGATTCTATCGGCGAGACAACCTCGCCCCAGTAAGAGTGATCCCCCTGCCTGCGCTTTGGACCTTCATTTATGATAGACAGCGTCAGCCCCCGCTCCTTCAGATAATCCTGAAACTGCGGGTATGCCCAGCCTCCGTTTCCATGTCCCGGGAAATCATCCCCGATATATCCCACATCGGTGGGCATTGTTCCGTAATCAAGATACGCAGCGCCCTCCATATATCCACGTTTCATACGCTCTAACAGAATATTTCCCTCCACCGAACTCTTCTTATCTTTTCCAAAACCCAGATGCCATTTCCCGGTATAGCCCATGGTATATCCGGCACCCTCCAAACGTCTGCTCAAAAGATACGGCGTATCCTGAAGTTCATGGGTCCTGCTGCCTGTCTGGTACTGGTTTGACTCCATCCCTGTTTTTGAGGGAAACAACCCGGTCTGCATCGAACAGCGGGCGGGCGAACAGACCGGACAGGTCGTGTAGGCATTGTCGAATACTACGCACTCCTTTGCCAATTGATCCAGCCACGGTGTCTTACAAACAGAACCTGGATTGTAGGCTCCGATGCTGTCCTTTCTGTGTTGGTCTGTACAGATAAAAATAATATTTCTCATCTTCTCCTCGTTTCTGTGCACGTCTTTGCACATCTGGCTCGTTTACAAATTTACGGAATACTTATACTTACTTCCGACATAATAACAAACCGTATATTCTAAAATATCCCTATCTTGATCGTAAGTTTTGCGCGTTCTCTTAAACACCGGCTCTCCCACCGGAATGTTCAAAAAATCCCCTGTCGTCTTTGTTGAAAGTACTGCCTCAAATGTATCCTTTCCGCCCGCAATCACGATTCCATATGTATCTTTCAGAAAACGGTAAAGCGAATCCCTGTAATGTTCTTCTTCGAGCGGAAGCTGGTACTTCTCCGACAAATAAGAAATAGAATATACCAGCGGTACGGATTCGGCGCATCTGACTCGTTCTAACCGATATACGGATGTTCCCTTCTCAATTTCAAGATTTTTAGCCACGATACCGTCAGCGATAACCTTCTCCATCACGCAATGGCTTGTTCCCATGACAATCCCGTGCTGTTCCATTTCCTCGGAAAAACTGATTACCTGCTTTAACTGCTCGTCAATTTTTTCAAAAACAACTGTTGTCCCAACGCCTCTGCCGCATTGCAGATACCCCGCACTCACAAGCTCATTGATTGCCTGTCTGACCGTAACACGGCTGACCTGATACATTTCCTGAAGCTGCTTTTCGGACAAAAAGATGTCGCCTTTCTTATACTGCTCGTTTTCAATCTGTTCTTTTAAGATCTCCTTCAGCTGATAATATAACGGCGCCGCTCCTTTTTCTCGATTCAACATATTCTTCCTCCCACTTTCTCTTATTTCGTAGTATAGACGAAGCCTGCGTCAAAGTTCTTCTGCAGCAGTAAAAATAAAATAATGGTTGGCAGCGATACAATGATGCACCCCAGGAAAAGCGCCGGCACGTTTCCTCTGTCCATCAAAGAAACCGTTGCCATGACCGTTCTTATCTTCTCCGATTTTGTAAAGGTCAATCCGAACATCAGGTCATTCCAGCACCAGTTGAACTGGGACATAAACAAGATTGCAAGGGGTGCCTTCGCCATCGGTACAAAGATACGTGTCAAAATCTGCATCTTCGTCGCTCCGTCCATATGTGCGGACTCACAGATTTCTTTATCAATTCCCAAAAAAAAGTTGCGGAGTACAAACATACAAAACGGAATACAAATCGCACTGTAAAACAGTATCATTCCCAATCTCGTATTATAAAGACCTATCTTTGAATACGCCTTATAAATCGGAATCAGATAAATCTGAAACGGAAAGATCGTTCCGCTGTAAATAAACAGAAACCAGAACATTTTCCGCCGGATTTTAAGATGCGAAATCGCATAAGCCGCCAAAGTAGCCATGAGAAGTGCGAATGCCGCTCCTAAAATGGCATACAGAAAACTGCTTGCCATTCCCTGAAAAACAACTTTGTTCGTCATCAGATATCTGATGTTGTCTGCAAGTTCACACCCCTTCGGCAATTCCCAAAGGCTGCCCAGATTATATTCCTGTTTTCCTTTTAAGGTATTTAAAAGGACAAAAAATACCGGTGCCAGCCATATGCAGCTCAGCAAAACCAATATTGCGTTGATGAGCCATTTGATTCTCTTTTGCTTCATCCTTACCTCCATTCTGTCGCAAATACGACTTTATGTCAATCGTCATCTTATTCTTCTTTAAAAGTATTGCGGATATTGAAATAGGAAACAATCAAAATAACAATTGTAAGCACTACTGCCACCGCCGCACCGGAACCGAGACGCCCATACTGGAAGGATTCCAGATACATGGTAAGCGCCAGCGTCTCACTGGTTCGATATGGTCCTCCCTTTGTCATAACCCAGATGCTGTCAAAGACTTTGAAGCTGTTGACAAGGCTCATCAAAAGCACCACAATAATGGTCGGTTTCAACAATGGAAAAATAACTTTCCAGTACAGGGCAATCGTCCCTGCGCCTTCAATCTTTGCCGCTTCAACGGGACTCTTATCTATCGTATTTAATCCGGAAATGAACAGAAGGATATTTAAACCAATCCCCTGCCATAGTCCGGTTGCTATCATAATAAAAGTGTTTACATATGGAATCGCCAGCCAGTCACACACCAGCTCCTCCATTCCAAGCATCTTAAAAATCTGTGGCAATCCGGACAATGACAAAATAGTTGCAATTACAATTCCTCCAACCGTGCCGGACAATGCCGTCGGAAAATAAAATATATTTTTAAATCCCGATGACCAGCTGCTGTTTGTAATCAATATTGCAAACAGCAGCGGTATTACCAGTGAAACCAGCAGTGAACAAACCACCCATATAATCGTGTTCATGCAGGATATCAGAAAGTTCTTATCCATAAACAATTGAACATAATTGGCAATCCCCACAAATTCCATCTCTGAAAATCCATCCCATTTGTAAAAGCTCAAATAAATGGTAAAAATAATGGAACTGATAAAAAAACATCCAACAAATAATACTGCCGGCAATATATACAGGTAATCCGTATTTAATTTCATCTTATTCTTTTTTGCCTGCTTCATTGTAACCTCCCATACAGATACGATATCTGCAGCGCATCTTCTTGTTTCTTAACAATTAAAGTAAAAAGGGGCAGGAGTGCCACAATACGCCGTTCCCCTATTTGCAGCATCGCCTGCCCTTTTGTCTATTTTATTTTGCCTCTGTCCAGTATGCCGATGCCGCTTCTTCCATCGCATTTAGTACCTCATCTACGGTACCGTCGCCTAATTCGAATCTCATCAACTCATTCAAAACAACGTCACGAATCTCTTCCGGTGTATTCTCATAGTAACGGAGTAACAAAGAAATCTCATCCGGTTTTGAAGCGTATTCTAACGTTTTTTTGTAAGCTACATCTGTCACGTCCACCGTGCTGGTATTTGCAAGACCAATGTTTTGATAAATAAAGTTCTGATGATCTTTTCCGTACCAGTTTTCCATCGCCTTCATTGCAGAATCCCTATCCGCACTTGCCTGTGAAACACAGATTGGAGCTGCCTCAAAGAAAACAATTTTCTTGTCGCCATTCATGGACGGAAGAACAAATGTGTCAACTGTCTCGCCGGATACCATACCATAATCGGTAGCAAGCGGTTTCAATTCACGGTTCGGCTCTAACATCATGGCAATTTCTCCGTTCGCCAGCTGTTTTTCCATATCGGTAATCTGGATTGGCTGTGTGAAGTAACCTTTGTCAAGCATTTCCTGCCAGATGTTCATTACTTCAACCACGCGCTCGTCGGTGTATTTTGCCGTACCGTCGCAAAGATCCTGATAAAGCTGCGGCTCATAGGAAGCAATCAATGCCTGAAACCAGATGAAGCCTGCCCATGCATCGTTTTTTAATGCAATCGGTGTCACGCCGGAAGCTTTAATCTTCTCACATGCATCCAAAAATTCATCAAATGTCTGGGGTTCTCCTTCCACGCCGGCATTCTCAAATACGGTCTTATTATAAAGAATTACATTGTACAGAATACTGTACGGCGCTGCATACACTTTTCCGTCATAAGTAAAGGCCTCTGCAATGTCGGAAGATACGCCTGCCGGTGTAATATAGTCCTCCCAAACCTGTGTCAAATCCGCAACCAAATCATTTTCCACCAGCGTCTGTAACTGATATCCTCCCCACCATGTAAACATTCCCGGTGCGCTCTCACTGCGAATGCTCTGCTGGATGGATGTTTTGTATGCCGCAACATCCGGAGCGGTATTAATCGAAACGTCAATTCCCGTTGCATTCTTCGCGCTCTCCTCGTAAGCATCGATAATACTCGGATCAAGATTCAATAATTTATCGTTCGCAAATTCCGTTTTTCCTGAAATTTCCACATCGTCACTTTCTGCTACGTCATTCCCACTCTCGGTATTTGCGCTTCCATTATCTGTGTTTTTGCTGTTAGCATTTCCGCTTTCAGCATTTCCATTGCCTCCGCATCCTGCAAGAAGTCCGGTTGCTGTTGTCACACACAAAAGCGCTGCTAATAATCTTTTTTTCATGAATTTTTCCTCCTCCGTAGATACATTTTTTCAACAGTTCTTTAAATGTTATAACATTACAACATCATATTATCATTATGTATCAGTTTTGTCTATTCTATTTTTCAATTTCATCAGTTTTCATCAATTTTTCTTTCTGTTTTTATGCAAAGCATACAAAAAAAGCACCGGCCATTTCTGACCGATGCTCCCATATCGTTACGTTATCTCTTCCATAAGGGATAATAATTAGTTATTATAGTTATAATCATACCATTTTCCGTATTTGCTGTACCATGCGTAAGCAGAGCGGGAACTTTCATTATTTACCGTTCCTGAATAAGTTGTCTTTCCCTTCTTATAATTCGGAATAATTCTTAAATAATAGTAGTTGTCTTTTTTCAGCTTTGTCTTAATGGTATAAGAAGTTTTTGTGGTGGTAGTTATTTTTTTGTATTTTATATTAGAAGAATAGCTGTTTTTTGACCCAAGATAAACAGTGTAGCTAGTAGCGCCTGTCACCTTCTTCCATGAGGTTTTAATCTTATTACTTCCGCTCTTCTTCATAGAAACATCGGCTCCTGCCATACGGCAGAAATACTCATAAGACGACCATGTGCCATATTCCTTCTTACCATTGGATTTATTGACATAAGCTCTGACACGGATTTTATAAACCTGACGGGCTTTTAATTTACTGTTTTTTACGGTGATATCGGCATATTTATCGCTCCCTGTTATCAACGCCTTTTTCCCGTCGTATTTATATATTTCATACTGGTATCCGTCTGCCACATTATTTTTATCCCATACAAGCCGGGCATTTCCGGTTTTCACAGACATATCAAAATACTCACAGTCCACCCCGGTAACCTTTGTAGGCAGGGTAGGAATTGATGACCTGTATCCGTAATTATAGCTTGGTACCTCCGCTATATAGGTATTACTGCTGTTGCTTTTCTGGGCAAAAATCTTAACCGTGTATTTCGTATTTTTTTTCAGCCCTGTCACGGTAGCGGAAGTGCTTTCCGAAACCACCGTAATCCCATTCTCTTCTTTATCATCATAAATCAGCAGCTCGTAGGAGGTTGCACCCTCCACAGCTCCCCAGCCTACTGTAATAGAAGTTTCTGTTGCATTTTTAAACACAATACTATTACTGTCCACTTTGTTCGGCACTGTCACCACTTCTAACACATCAGACCACACCGTATCAGCCGGCGCATCTTTTCCGGGACAGCTTGCCGTACCAATCTGTACATAATAAGTCTTTCCTGCGTTTAAGCCGGAAAAACTGCATTCCGTTTTATTAGGTCCAAGCCATTCATCCTGATACACTTCCATCTGGCGGCTCGTACTAATTCTGCTGTACAGATATCCTCTCAAGCCAAAAACAGCATCCCATGACACGTCGACCCTTGTTTCAGAAGCATCCATCTGTTTTACGCCTGTCACCTGAGGTGTCGCTGCCTTTGTACCTGCTGCAAAAGCAAACACCAGTCCCATTGTCAGAAACAGCACCAGAGCAAGCTGAATCACTTTTGTCCTCTTGCCTAATTTTTTCATACTAACTCTCCTTTTTCTTTCATTTTAGGAAATTTTTCCTATTAGAAGCAAATTATACCAGACTAGTTTTCATATTACAAGATTCATTTACTATTTTTAACCCTAATCGTGATACATTTCCCCTATTCCTTTTCCCCCTGACGCTTCATCACCGGATTTCTCACCGTCATTACAATAAGGGGTATCACCATGAAAATCCAGCTCGCCGGCTCCGTCCAGATAACGCCCCAGTAGCCGAACAGCCGCACAAAAACAAAGGTAAAGACCACTTTCCCTACCAGCTCGATAAAGCTGGACACAATGGGCGTCACATAGTCACCAATCCCCTGCATGGTATTCCGCAAAATCACAATCACCACGCAAACCATCTGGAAGGTCATATCCACCTTCAGATAGGTGCTGCCCCAGTACAGGATTTCCCCGCTGTCCGTACTGGCGATAAACCCGATCAGGTATTCCGAAATAGTGTGCGCCATCACAAACACGACGGCACTCCACCCTAAGCCCATCAGCAGAGCGGTCTTTACCCCCTGCCGGATACGCCCATATTTTCCTGCCCCGTAATTCTGCCCTCCGAAGGTTGCCATGGTAGAACCTAGCACGCTGATGGGAAGCCCCCAGATTTCAAAAACTTTCCGGGCTGCCGTATGGGCTACGATGACGGAGGTTCCAAGGGCATTGATTCCGGACTGTAAAATCAGCGTCCCAAAATTTATAAGGCTCGACATCATTCCCATAGAAAGACCGCTGCTTAAAAGTTCCTTTATTTCCTGTTTGCTCAGCTTAAAATGTTTTCGTTCTATCTGTAACACCGGGAATTTCCGCCGGATATGTATGGCACAGAGCACTACCGACAAAAGCTGTGCCACTACCGTGGCTGCCGCCGCTCCCGCCACTCCCATGCCAAAGGCAAGGATAAAGAGGTAATCCAGCGCCACATTTACCACCGCCGCCAGCACCAAAAACAAAAGGGGCGTCACGGAATCCCCGATGGCACGCAGCATATTGGCACAGAGATTGTAAGCTAAGGTGATAACCATTCCCAGTACTAGAATGCTGATATAAGAATATGCCATGGAAACCTGCTGCTCCGGCACATGGAGAATCCCAAGTATCCGGTGTAAAAAAACGAAGACCCCCAGAATCAAAAACGCTGCCAGAAGATAACCCAGGGCAATGCTGCCCGCCACATTCTTTTTTAACCGCTCCATCTCTTTTGCCCCAAAGTACCTCGCCGTCAGCACGGAAAATCCCAGCGTCAGCCCGTTAAAAAAACCCGTCAGCAGCGTATAAAGGGTGGACACAGAGCCCACCGCCGCCAACGCCTCCTCCCCGATTGTACTTCCCACAATTTTGGTATCAATCAGCCCGTAAAAAAGCTGAAAAAGATTTCCCAGAAAAATCGGCAGGGCAAACCACAAAATAAGTTTTGCCGGATTTCCCTCCGTCAGATTTCCGCTCCACTGTTTCACAATTTTCATTTCCTTTCCCGTCTCATTTGTCTTTCCAAAAAATGTCACCCTACAGCTTCATGACTTCTTCCTCTTTGCCTCAAAATAGATAAAATGCTCAATGGCATCTAAAATATCCGCAAAATCCTCTCTGGGAGCAAGCTCGATATAGCGCGCCAGAAGTTTCGTCTCCTGCTCCCGGTATCTGCCATAAAAAATATCAAAAAGATTGTGCCCCCGGAGATAAATTTTGATTTCCTCCAGATAGGTTTTCACATCTTCCACCGTCTCAAGGTCTTTCCCTATTATCTCCGTCAAATGCCTGCCGCTGGTAATGCGGTGAAGATATTCCTTCCATTTTTCCAGAAAAATCTCATAAAATGCCGCCTCGGAGGGAATCACTCCAAGCTCCGCCATCACCTTGGGATTTAAGAAATAATTCTCAAAGGAATAATATTTTAATATCAGCACATTTTCCGGGCGCACCTTCGGCAGCGTGTCCGCATCCTCTAAGCTGCGCTCTTCATAATATTTGCAGAGCTGCCTGCCAAGCTCTGCCCGGTCTTTCCCATCCCCGTCCCGTATCATCAGAAACCGGTCCCTCAGGTAAATCTGGTTCATGTATTTTAAATTGGCATAGGTCTTGATATTCGTACAACTGTTAGTAGTGATAATGGCAATCCGCGACAGCTTTCCCTCGCTGTCATAGGTCTCGGAATAATATTTTTTTATCAGAAGCGGCAGGCGGCTCTTATCCTGCTTGCCTTCCACAATAAAGACAAAGTTCACGTTCATCAAATCGTTTGCAGTGTAGCCCAAATCCTCCAAAATCGCACTGATATCCGTTTTTTCCCGGACTTTAGAAACTCCGTTTTCATCTAACACCACCTGCCTGATCTGCCTGCTGTTAAAATTCGCCAGCAGATTCGGGGAGTGGGTGGAGAAAACCGTCTGATTTTTCTTGGAAATCCGGTACAATATCTCTCCCGAAACCTTCTGGAGTTTCGGGTGCAGAAAAATTTCCGGGTCCTCAATCATGATAATGCTGGGAATCCTCTTCTCCGCCTCGGTATAAGTTTCCAACAGTGACAAAAGGTAAATGCTGCGCATCCCCTTCCCCATGCGGCTGATGGGTCTCGTATTTCCTCCGGCAGGCTGAAAAATTTCCGTAGTAACCTTCAGCATACGCTCCACGTCCCTGTTCATGGAATAGCGGATTTCGTCCTGCCCACCGTTTTTCTTAAAATTCCGGTTGACCTTCCTGGCAAAATCGTCCAAATTCAGCCGGTAAAGCTTATAGTCTAAGAGCTTTGCCGTCTCAAAGGCGTCTAACTCCTCCGGTTTTTTCCGGTGTATCAGCCCGATACAGGAAAAACAATGACGGCAGGTTTTCGCCTGATTAAACAGGCAGGTATCCGCACGCATCCTCTTTAAAAGCTCATCCTCCTGAAGCATGAGCAAATCCTCCTGAAGCTGGTGCAAATCCCGCTCTGCGTCAATGTAATAAATCTTGGGGAATACCTCCGCTAAACGGGAATTATGTTTGCTCCTGCCATCGGAAAACCGCACCCAGCCGTCCCGGTGCGCCGTAAAACTGTAGTTCAGGCAGCCTCCCATTTTCCCGGTTTCCGGCACAAAGGAGGGCAGCTTCCTGCAAAAATCCTGATACCAGGGCTCTAACCTCTTGTAGGAGCTGACCCTGCCGTTCTGGTGCAGATAGCGGATATCCGTCTCCGAAAGCTCTAACACCGCCTCCATCTCCATATTTGCCGAATCCTCATCAAAGTCCTCCGGTGCCATGCGGTAATCTCCCAACACCGCCCGGACTGCCTCTAACACCGTGGTTTTCCCCGTATTATTCTGTCCCACAAGAATCAGGGCGTTTTCGATATCTTCAAGCTTCATCTCATGGATTGCCTTGAAATTTCTGATGTAAAGGGAACGCAATTTCATGGATTTTTCCGCCTCACTTTCTTTCGTTTTGCTATTTACAAAATTTTCATTCTGTGCTATAACTGTTTTGTTGCAAAAAATCAATATTTCTATTAGCAGAGTAGAATTCTGTGCGTTAAGTGCCGTGTGAACAGGGAGTTGTCACATGGACGAAAAGCAGGAAGGAGGTTATCCTTTTGCTTGCGGTACAGTTTTCGCATCCCGCTGCTACATACTGGATATATATATCTATCTGTCTCCTCTATGTAGTTTTAGGAAAACTGCTAGGAAGGAGGCTTTTTTTATGAAAAAAATCAAAGAAACATTTTTCAGTTCACTTTACGAACTAAAGAGCACCAAAAATGTGGTGCTCTGCGGCTTGTTGGCTGCCCTTGCCGTTGTGCTGGGCACCATGGCAAGTATTTCCGTGGGTCCGTACATCAAAATCGGCTTTTCCGGCCTGCCTAACCGTATCGTGGAATTTCTCTTCGGTCCGGTGGTTGGCTGCCTCTTCGGCGGTGCGCTGGATTTATTAAAGTACATCCTTAAGCCCGACGGCCCGTTTTTCTTCGGCTTTACCTTTAACGCTATGTTAGCCGGTGTCATTTACGGCAGCATTCTTTACAAAAAACCCGTTTCCGTCCCAAGGATTGTCTGTGCAGAACTTTTGGTAAAGGTACTGGTAAACTGTGTCTTAAATACTCTTTGGATTTCCATGCTTTACGGAAAGGGCTTTCTTGCGATTCTGCCCATGCGTGTGCTGAAAAATGCCATTATGCTTCCCATTGACAGCGCTATCCTGTTCTTTGCCCTGACTTTTTCCAAAAAGCTGGTGGCACAGTTCGGATATTTCACTGCAAAAAATGCTGCCGGAAAATAAAATCATTTCAGCATTTCCTAAGCCCTTTGGGATAGTGGTTCTTCATCACGCCCCCTGCCAGTTTGCCCCAGCCAATGCTAAAGCCATCCGCCGAAATCAGATACCAGCCCTTTTCCCCCTCTGCGGGGAAGGTGGCGCCGGTTAAATAATTCCGAATCCGGCTGTCTTCTGCCGGAAAATTCATGTTATGTACCACATCCTCCGGCTTTAGCGCCAGTGCAAGGGCATGGGAGGGCTCAAAGCGGTTTTTCTTTATCGTACCAAGATGAAGTCCTGGACGCAGCACCTTCAGACCTTTTACCCCAGGCATTTCTTTTGGGGCAAAATAGAGCTGTTCTCCAAATCTTAAGTACAGGCTTTCCTCTTCCTGTTTTTGCAGCCAATCCGTCTTTAAGGCTTCTTTGGCAAACTCATAAAATTCCAGACAGCCTTTTCCGGGCATACGCTTTTCTTTTTCAGGAATGCCTTTTTCTATGCCGTTTGTGTAATATCCCTGATATCCGCACGGAATGCTGCCCTCTCTCTTTAAAACAGCAAGGTAGTGTCCCTCACCGTCTATTTTATGCGGAAACAGGCGGATCGTTTTTCGCAGTTCCTCTGCCGGCTCCAAGAGCTGATAGCTGCACAGCGCCCCTTGATTTTCCTGCTCCCGCTGCCCTGCCCCGTCAAAATACGCCCACTCCGGCACTCCTTGCGACATTCCTTCCGCCAAAGTTACCTGCTCCACACAAAACTCCGGATGACGGCTTAAAAATCTCGTCACACTGCCCTCATTTTCCGCCGGGGCGAAGGTACAGGTGGAATACACCAGTTTTCCGCCCGGCGCTAACATGGAGGCGGCGCAGTCTAAAATTTCATCCTGCCTGTCGGCACACAACCGCACATTTTCAGGGCTCCACTCCCCGCACGCCTCTTCATTTTTCCGGAACATCCCCTCCCCGGAACAGGGGGCATCCACCAAAATCCGGGTAAAGTAGTTCTCGAACAGTTCCGTCAAACGCCAGGGCGTCTCATTGATCACCACCGCATTGGAAATTCCCATGCGCTCTATGTTTTCCGATAAAATTTTCGCCCTTGACGGGTTGATTTCATTGGAAATGAGGATGCCTCTGTCCTGCCAGTTTCCTTTTTGATATGCCTCATACATTGCCCCCGCAATCTGGGTGCTCTTTCCTCCGGGAGCTGCGCACAGGTCTAAAATACGCTCGCTATAACCATGGACTTCCCCGGAAATTCCCTCACAAACATCCGACATCAGATAAGACACCGGAGCCATGGCGCTGGGCTCCTGAATATAGTATACTCCCGCCTCGTGATAAGGGTGCCTGCCGGGGGCATCCTCCCTGCCATAGAAGAAGCCGTGGCTCTCCCATGGCACCGGGCTTAAGGAAAAGGGCAGCTGTTTTTTTATCTGCTCCGTCTCCCCCTTCATGGGATTGATGCGGAGGGACTGCTGTTTTTCCTTTTCGTAACTCTCCAAAAACGCCGGATATTCCGCTCCTAACATTTGCTCCATTCGATTTAAAAATTCCTGTGGAAGCATGGTTTTCTTCCTTTCTGTACTTTATTATCTATCCACGTAATCTAAAATAGTTCCGTTTCCGGCTAACAGTTCCTAACTGCTGAAATCTCTGGTTAAAATATCACTCTTCTCCAAAAATTCCTCCACCGAACCGAAGTTCAGTCTTGCCAGCAACTCCATGACGTAAGGATTTTCCAACGGGGTTTTGTAACTGGCACTGTCACCGTAGGCATTCACCTGTTCCCTTCCCGCCTCTTTATCAATAATGGCTTTCGGACCGCCCACACAGCCGCCGGGACACGCCATTCCCTCAAAAAAGTTAGCGTTACCCACCTCGCCGTTTTTGATACGCTCAATCAGCTCCTTACAATTCTTTACGCCGTCCGCCTGCTTTGCACACACAAGGATTTCCCTGCCGGGTTTTAACTGTTCCACAGTCTTCGCCACCGCCTCGCTGACGCCTCCGGTCCTGGCGTAAATTCTTCCTGCCCTTGAGGAATGCTCGCTTGCCTCCTCCGTCAGTTCCTCCGGACGGATTTCCGCCGCCTCAAAAATCTCCTTTACCTCCTGAAAGGTCAGCACATAGTCCACCGCGTCAGCAATATCCGGCTCTCTCGCCTCTTTTTTCTTTGCCATGCAGGGACCGATAAACACGGTGACGGCGTCGGGGTGTATTTTCTTCACCACACGCCCTGCGGCAATCATGGGGGAAACTGCTCCCGGAACATGGGGCACCAAATCCTTGTAAATTCCTCTGATCATGGCAATCCACACCGGACAGCAACAGCTTGTCAGCTGGAAATCCGAGGTTGTCCGTATATGAGTGTCAAATTCCAGAGCTTCCTTTAAGGTCAGGATATCCGCAAAAATCGCAACCTCCACCATACCCTTAAAGCCCAGTGCCTTAAAAGCAGTGCGCAGCCTGCCGGGGGTGGCTTTCTCCCCGAACTGCCCTGTAAATGCCGGAGCTATCAGGGCATAGACGTCCCGCCCCTCTTCCCTGACGGCTTTTAATACCGGAAATACATCTTTATTGGCGGCCAGCCGCTCTAATTTGCAGACGTCCACACAGACACCGCAGCCCGCACATTTCTCCGGATCAATATGGACGGTGCCATCCTCTCTTTTCTCGATGGCATCAAAGACGCAGCTGTTGACGCAGGCTTTCTCATAGGCGCATTCCTCACATTTTTCCGTATGAATCACCGGGGCATATTTTTCCGGGTGCAGCAGGCAATCCATGTGGTAGGGATTGTAATCCTCCAGCAGGTGCCTGCCCTCCTTTGTTTCCTGTTTTAAGATTTCCAAATATAGCTCATGAAATGTTTTCACTGTATTTTCTGCCTCTCTTCCTTAACCATAAAAAATATTGTATATTATATGCGGACAAGGGGCATTTCAAACATTAAAACAGATTTTTAAATTTTCCTAATTCCTTTGCCTTTGCGTAGATTTCATCACACTGCATTTCCAAATAAAGCTCTAAACCCGCAATTTCCTCTTCGGTGAAGCCCTGATTCTTCGTGAGTTTCCCCGGCGGCAGCATTCCTTCCGCCACATCTTCCCCCCGCTCAAACCGGACGGAAACCGCCCTTCTTCCGTTGACGGACAGGAAACCGGAGTGGGTAAGCTTTACTTCTTCTTTTTTGTCTGTTACAGTTTCTTTTTTCATAGAATGTATATTCTTAGAATGTATATTCTTAGAATGTATCTCCCTGGCATTTGCATTCTTAGAAGCTGTCTTTCCAAAATTGAAATTTTCCATTTATATCACATCTCTTTTCTTTGAAATATCCTAAGGTTTCTGTCATTCTTCCCGGCGGCTCTCTTCCCCCAGTTTCTGCAATTCCTCTACGGATGTGGTGGAAAGATGATCGAGAAGAAAGGATTTTCCTTTGGGGGCATTTTCCTGATAATCTTTCTGGATTTGCTGGTTTTTCTCGAAAATTTCCTGCTCTAAGTCCCTTGCAGAAATCAGCAGGCAACCCGCTCCCCGGATAATAATCTGCTCTAACCCGTCGGAGGTTGCCACTGTCACACGGTATTTTCTTCCGTTTTCATGGGCGAATTTTTCAATATAAGCATCGGCTGTCTCCGCCTCCTTCGTGTAGACCACATGAATATTGTGATAATCAAAGATTTCCGTTTTATGTCCCTGCACCCGGTAAGCGTCGAAAACCACAATGAGATGGCAGCCCCGAATCCCCTGATAATTACTTAGCATATCTAAAAGCTTTCCTCTGGCACTGTCGATATTCACCGCCGCAAGCTCCTTTAACTGCTGCCACGCAAAAATCACGTTATAGCCGTCCACCAGCAGATATTCCTCTTTTTGCGGTTTTGGCCGGTAGGTTCTCGTCGCCGCAGCAACGGTTTTTCCCTCGCTGCGCCCCTTTAATTTCCAGCTGTTGCGCCCTTCCTCGTCTTTCTTCCGGCGGTTTGCGTTGTAGGTCTGGTTTAAAATACTGTCAATTTCCTCCGTGCCAATCCATCTCTCTTCCTTCGGCTTCTGCTCCATATAGGTTTTCCTCGGAATAAAAGCGGTATCGTCTTTCCTCTTTTCCGGTTTTAGGACGCTTTCCATGTGCATATAGTCTTTGACGAAATCCCATTCCACCACAAAGCCTGCTCCGTGGGCGCAAAATACCGAACCTGTAGGATTTTCCGTGTCCCGCTCCGGGTCATAGCCGATATGCTCCACCACTTCCTCCTGGTTATGGCAGGCCTCATAGCCCCAGAGGGTACAGCTTAAGCTGCCGTGGCCTTTGCTATAGGCGGTGACCTCTTTTGCATAATCCCCCAATGCTGCCACGGGAACTCTGCCTGTGAGCACTGCCCGGTTCCCTTCCCTGTCTGTCCCCGTCAGAAGCTCCGGCGGATTACAGATGCCCTTCATCCGTTCCATATCCGTCATGGCTCTCCCTAAAGCGTTTTCGGGAATTTCCAGACGAAACTCATAATATGGCTCTAAAAGGACACTCTGCGCCTGCATTAACCCCTGGCGCAGCGCCCGGTAGGTTGCCTGCCTGAAATCTCCGCCCTCGGTATGCTTGTTGTGGGCCCGCCCCGTTACCAGCGTAATTTTCATATCGGTGATGGGGGAGCCTGTCAGCACTCCCACATGCTCCTTTTCCTCTAAGTGGGTAAGCACCAGCCTCTGCCAGTTTCTGTCCAGAATATCTTCGCTGCAGTCCGTCCCAAAGGTAAGACCGCTCCCCCGCTCCCCCGGCTCTAAGAGAAGATGTACCTCCGCATAGTGGCGCAGAGGCTCAAAATGACCTACCCCCTCCACGGTGTCTGCAATGGTTTCCTTATAAACAATTTTCCCGGCACCGAAGGATACCTCCACGCCGAATCGTTCCCTTATCAGGTGCTTTAAAATCTCTGTCTGTACCTCGCCCATCATCTGTATTTTGATTTCCTGCAATGTCTCGTCCCAGATAATGTGAAGCTCCGGTTCTTCTTCCTCTAACACGCGGAGCTTCGGAAGCATGGTCTGGGGCGATACCCCCTCCGGCAGCTCTATTTCATAGTTTAACACCGGCTCTAAAATGGGAAGCTCCGATTCTGTCTCCCCGCCTATGCCCTCCCCCGGATAGGTCCGGGTCAAGCCGGTGACGGCACAAATACTGCCCGCCGCCACTTCATTTGCCGTCTCGTATTTTTCCCCGGAATAAATACGGATCTGGTTTACTTTTTCTGTCCAGGCAGATTCCTTTTTTCCGGAGAAACCACCAGCATTTTGACCGGATTTTTCAATGTTGTTTTCATCGCTCCGGTGATTTTTATATCCCGAAATGTTTTCTCTGACTTTAAGATTTCCCCCGGTGATTTTCATATGGGTCAGGCGGTTTCCCTGGCTGTCTCTGGTAATCTTAAAGACTTTCGCACCGAAAGCCGCCGGGTAGTCCGGCATTTCAGTATAAGTATCAAGCCCCTCCATTAAGTTATCGACGCCCTCTAATTTCAACGCCGAACCGAAAAAACAGGGAAACAATTTCCGCTCCCGGATAAGACGGCGGATTTGACTCTGCTCCACCTTTTCCTGCTCTAAATAATACTCCAGCACCGTCTCGTCACAGACGGAAATATTTTCCCAGATATTCTTATCGCAGAAATTGCCGCTTCCATCTTTAGAAAAATCCACGCAGCCGTCACTAAACTGTGTCCTGATTTCCGAAAACAGCGCCTCCTTATCCGTGCCCTGCTGGTCCATTTTGTTGATAAAAAGAAAAGTAGGGACTTCATACCGCCTCAACAGGCGCCACAGGGTTTTGGTGTGTCCCTGAATCCCGTCGGCACCGCTGATTAAAAGGACGGCATAGTCAAGCACCTGCAGGGTGCGCTCCATTTCCGCAGAGAAATCCACATGCCCCGGCGTATCGAGAAGCGTCACCTCCGTTTCCCCTGACAAAAGCTCTGCCTGTTTGGAAAAGATAGTGATTCCCCGCTGCCTCTCTAAATCATAAGTATCAAGAAAGGCGTCCTGATTATCCACCCGCCCGATTTTGCGGATACTGCCGGAAAGATAGAGCAGCGCCTCCGAAAGGGTGGTTTTCCCGGCATCTACATGAGCTAACAGCGCGGTGCAGATATGTTTTTTTCTGCTCATAAGCCCAATCTCCGGTAACGGTTTATGCAGGCAA
The DNA here is from genome assembly GCA_021770785.1 of Lachnospiraceae bacterium. Lineage (GTDB taxonomy): Bacteria > Bacillota > Clostridia > Lachnospirales > Lachnospiraceae > Roseburia. The sequence goes on along the minus strand of JAETQH010000036.1, from coordinate 6,641 downwards.
AGATTTCCTGTTTTCTCGGCTTTGCCAGACCGCAGGGGAGATAACTGCCCTCGCAGATTGCCGCCATGCCCTTCTTCTCCATGATTTCATAGAGGCTTTCTGTCACCTCCTGCAAGGTTTTCCTTCCGTCAAACAAATGCTGGTTGGCATATTTTAACAGATATCCTAAGGAAGCTAACTGCTCGCCGTCCATCAGCTGTTCCACATAACGGACGTCGATGGTTTCCTTATTGACAGAAATACCGTCCCGCCCCATGGTCTTGATTTTCAGGCGGTTATCCTCTTTTATCATTTTATCCGGTTTCACCCTGCGGGCAAAATCCGGGGCTTTTGCTTCTTCGATTTTCTGCTCCGGCAGTGGGAACTGTTTTGCCTGCTCCTTGGCAAATTCCGTAATTTCCACCGGCTCGTAGCGGTTCATCTGGATAATGCAGTCTGCCTTGTGGAAATAAGAGCCGGAGCTTCCTGCCACTAAAATGGTGGAAATGCCATAGCTTTGGTACAGCTCTTCCACCCGATCAATAAAGGGTACAATGGGCTCTGCATCCCGGTGCACCACCCGCTGCATCAGTTCGTCCCGAATCATAAAGTTGGTGGCGCTGGTGTCCTCGTCAATGAGAAATACTTTTGTCCCTGCCTCCATGCTCTCCACCACATTTGCCGCCTGGGAAGTACTCCCGCTGGCGTCCTCCGTGTAAAAGGAGACGGTGTCTTTTCCGTTGGGCAGGTCGTGAATAAACATGGAAATATCCACATCCCGAATGCTTCTACCGTCCTCGGCGCGGATTTTCATGGCAGTGTCATCGGTAATGACATATTCTCTGCCGTCTCCCGGAATATGGTTGTACACACCTGTCTCTAAAGCTTTTAACAGGGTGGATTTTCCGTGGTAACCGCCGCCCACAACCAAGGTAATGCCGTTTTTGATACCCATTCCCGTAATACTGCCGTGATGGGGTAATTCCATGGTGACTTCTAAGGACTTCGGAGACTGAAATACCACCGCATTTTTCATGGGTCTGCCGGAGATACCGGATTCCCTTGGGAGAATGGCTCCGTTTGCCACGAAGGCTGCAAGCCCTAATTCCTTTAGCTGTTTTCTAATGTACTGCTGGTCCTCCGACAGGTCGCAGACTGCTTGTACTTCCCCGGCGTTTAAGGCTTTATAGAACAGGGCTTTCCGCACGGATTCCGGCAGAAATTTGAAACAGATTTTTTCTAGTTCTCCGGCGTTGATACTACGCCCGTTTGCCGGAAAACCGATTTCCATGCGGAGTACGATATCTCCTGTTTGGGAATCAATCTCGCAGGCGCTCCGCTCTAACACTTCCTGTCCCGGACGGCTCACTGCCATAAGTCCACTTTTTCCCGAACCCTTTGCCTGAAAGGAGACTTTCTCTAAAGATTTTCCAAATTGCCGCAGGAGATAATCCTGCAGGGCAACTCTTCTGCATTTTTCCTTCCATAAATTTTCCGGAAATCCGGCTGCCTTACCGCGGATATGAATGCTGACCTTGGAGGGGGCTGCAAAGGGATCGCCCTGAACATGATCGATAGAAAAGACGTAGCCCGGGAACTCGTAGGCTCCTCTAGTGTCCTTGTATGCCGGGTAGCCCCGGTGGTCGATACGCTGTAATATATTTCTTAATTCGTTTTGTGACTGCATGATGTTTGTTTCCTTTCCTGATGATTTTTCAAACACGCTCTAGTATAACATACTCTCCTGCTCTATGGTACTTCCTGTTTCTAAAATACAGTTTTTTAGTTCCTGTAGTTCTTCCGGTGCGTCCATTTTTCGGATTTTCGCTAAATATGTATCTTCCCGCAGCTCGGCTCTGTCCTGATAGCGGGCAAATGTTTCGGCATCCATGTGATAAGGTTTTACTTCCGGGAATATGTGTTCTTTAATAAAAGTATAAATCCGCATTCCACCGTAATCTAAGTCGCTGCTGTGGTAAAAGGCGGTGTTGCTGCCCGCTAATATTTCCCTTAGTTTTGTTAAAAATATACGCTCCTTCGGGGAAAAGAAGCCGTGGGAAAAAATAAAAAGGGTATGTTCCTCAAAGGGTTCTGCCATGAAGTTCGCTCTGTTTTCTATGGTGATTACCCTGGTTATGTTCTGCCCCGGCAGCAACAAGGCATTTTTTAGGACTTCTGCATTTAATACAGTGCCATATTTCCAGATGGAGGTATCTATGCTCTGCCCGTTTAGTTCAAATTTTAGCAGTCCTTTGACGGAAAGCTCCTGATGGTAGGTTTCGATACCGATTTCGGATAATACCTCATCATCTGTCATCACTTCTTTATCCTCATCTGCAAAGGGATTCCATTTTCTTGCATCGGCGATGATACGGCTTTGGATATCGTTTTCAAAGGTTTTGGAGCTGCCTAAGAAACGTTTGCTGAAAATCCGCTTGTACATAGGTTCTTCCAGCTGGTTTAAGCCTGTGAGGGTTTTGAAATATGTTTCCTTTTTTTCTGTGCAGATTGATGGGATTTTTTCTTTTTCCAAGTCCTGCTCTAAAACCTCGATACAACTTAAAAGCCAGGGTTTCCATTGATTTTGGCTGGCTTTTAGGAATTGGATTTCCTTCTGGAACTGGTGGATGGGTTCGTAGTGAAGGATGTATTTGGGGGTGCGTCCGTCGCGGGCGTAAAAGGCATCTATATTTTTCACGGAATAAACGATTTTTTCCAATTCACTGCCCCGCACATACCAGCCGCTGGTTTCCCTCCCTTTTCCGTCTTCTAAAAGACCTTCCTCCTGAAGTTCTAATACCTGCTGGTTTAATTCTTTTCTTCCTATTTCATCATAAAGCCAGCCCTCTACTTTTATGGTATGCTTCCATTCTGCACTCTTGTCGGGGTAACTTCGCCAGCGTTTCTTTCCTTCGCTTATTTTATCGCCCTTTTCATAGTCGTCTAAAATGACCTGAATGATGTGGGTTCGGTTCTTTTGATTTTGTTGTAATTCTGTTTGCTGTTTTTTATTTTTAGGCATTTGGTGATACCTCTTTAAATACTTAAAACTTAACCAACAGTTGCCCTATTCGTAATTTCTTCTGAGTTCCGTTTAATATCTGTAATGATATCCATGATTCTTTTTGCCGCAGCCATATCATTTCGAAACAATATTGCCATACTTCCCACACTGCGAAAAGGTTCTTCCCGCAACTGACGGTTATCTTCTATATTTCCATTTACAACGATATAGTCCACAATGAGATTTACAAACCGAATTTGGTTGACATTCAGCCGCTCTTCCGTCAAAAATTCGCTAAATGCCTCATTCACTGCCGCCCGGTCAACTCCCACAATTTTACGAACCAGCTTGCCAACAGGTGTATCGCCATATTCTTCTTCATATTCTTTCTTGGTCCCGAGCTCTTCCCAGAGAATTTTCTCCAACTCCTGCATTTCCGTTTTCGTAAGCTGTTTGTTATTGCGTAATTTATAAACAGCAAGATTGTCTTGATGTTCCTTTAGGTAAAACTCTACTTTTTTCCTGTAATTCTGCAAATCAACAGCGTCAAAAAGAGGTTCTCCCTCCACCATATCGACGATAGTATCTGTAAAATTTGTATAATAGAACTTTTTGGGCATTCTATCAAGATATTGCAGCAAATCCCGCAAAGCAATTCTTACCTCTTCTAATTCCAAAATAGTTGCATTCTTCCAAAATTCCGTTTTCTGCACCTTTTGAATGATTTCCTTCTTTTCTGCCACCTGCGGAATTGAATATTTTCCGGTAAGAGCCTCTCCTGTCTGCATCACAGCTTTTATCGGCTGACTCACATTCCTTCCCTGCAAAATTCCCAACTCAATACTGTAAATCAGGTAATCAAAACGTCTTGCCAGTTCATCCTCTTTTCCCGGCATAACCAAAGGAGAAATGTGTTCTTTAATTTCAGAAACAGAGCCCGATTCTAAATTATCCCATTTAGATAGATTTCGGAATAATTCTACGTATTTTAAATGCCGCCTTACCCTAAAGCTTCTGTCATCAAACTCCACTACCACCTGATGTAAGTCTTCTACCAAATCTCTGCGGTAATTCACATAGTTTTCATCCTCTGTATAATCCGCTGCCTGCAGTTCTCTGGCAATCAGGGTTTTCGTATTATAGATTTTTTCACAGGTACTTTGCTGAATACCACTTTCACTGCCGTTTTTGTCAACCCTGAAATAATCAAAATTACTGCAGAAATCAAATATCAGAAAACGCTTTTTGTCCAGTCCTTCCCCTAAAAGGTTCGGGCACAATCTTGTTCCCCTGCCAATCATCTGCCAAAACTTGGAATAGCTTTTCACTTTCTTGAAAAAAACGAGATTCAGTATCTGCGGAATATCAATTCCCGTATCAAGCATATCCACAGATACAGCTATCTGCGGCATTTTTTTTACCTCGCTAAAATCATCAATCAAAGTATCTGCATATTCCATACTATAATCAATCTGTTTGATAAAATCTCCACCAAATTCCGGAAAAAGCTTTTGAAAACGTTCCACAATGATCTTTGCATGAGGAATATTTTTTGCAAAAATAATGGTTTTTCCCAGTTTATCTCCGCCTTCCACCTTTAAACCTTTTTCCACCAATTCACTTAAAACCTTATCTATGGTATCCGTATTAAAGAGCCACTCATTAATTGCGGAACTTGAAATATCTTTCTCAATGGTACTGTCATCTTCAAATGTGTTTTCAAATTCTTCCTTTTCTTCTTCCGTTAATTCATCATAGTGAATTCCATTTTTCATAATGTCTGTTTCATATTCCAAAGTAGAATAACTAACCAGATAGCCCTCTTCCACTGCCTTTTTCAATTCATATGCAAAGGTAGGCACGCCCCGCTCCAGTTCAAAAATACCATAGGTATTCTTATCAACCTCATTCTTAGGTGTTGCGGTCATGCCTAAAAACAGCGCATCAAAATAATAGAAAATCTCCTGATATTTTTTATAAACAGAACGATGGGCTTCATCTACAATAATCAAATCAAAATGAGCCGGTGTAAATAATTTTTCCCCATATTTATTTTTCTTTTCATCAATGGCATTCATCATGGTAGCATAAGTAGAAAAAATCATTCTCGCCTGTTCCGGGTCATCTTTATTATCTAAAAGATTGCAACAGGATAAGTCCGGCAAAAGATCCGTAAAATTGTTTTTTGCCTGTTTTACTAATGCTTTCCGGTCTGCCAGAAACAAAATATTTTTTACATAATTATGTTTCCGCAAAACATCCACAATACTGATACTTACCCTCGTTTTTCCACTGCCTGTTGCCTGCACAATCAGCATTTTACGATGTTTCTTTTCAATCGCATCACAAACTGCCGTCACCGCTTCTTTTTGATAAGGGCGGTTTGTAATAGCATCAGCAATTTCAATATTTTCAAGGGGCGTTCTTAAGTTTCGCCTGTCCATCTCTAACTGCAGCTCTTCCTGTGTAAAGAAACCGGAAACCTGACGTTTTGCATACCCGAAAAAATCATTGGTATAATAAAATTCAAAGCCATTCGTTGTAAATATGAGCGGTCTTCTGCCATATTGTTTCTGCAGACAGTCTGCATATAATTTTGCCTGCTGGCTTCCGGCATTCGGGTCTGCCGCAGCCTTTTTTGCTTCTACCACTGCTAAAGGAAGTTTATCTTTTCCCCATAAAACATAATCAACCCGTCCTTTGCCCGTAGCGCTGGGCATACCGATAACCTGTTCTTCTTCCGTACAATTCGTTCCGATAATCCATCCTGCCTCTTTTAACGCCAAATCAATATACTTTTCACGGGTCATGGCTTCAGTCATGTGGTCAATATGGAATTCACGGGTCTTTGTATTTAATTCCCTCGCCGCAGACATTTGTTGACGCAGTTCTTCATTTTCTTTCCGAATTTCCTCTAATTTTTTATCTTTGCTACTCAGTTTCTCATATAATTCTTTTAATTCCTGCTGCCTGATACGTTTTTCGTCACCAGTGCTGAGCAATGTTTCATCAAAACTTTTTTCGCTGTATTCTTCCGAATAGCTGTAATCAACCCAATCGCAAAATTCAAATAGGTTACGCAAAGCTACAACTGCTTCGTCACGCTTGATATTGCTGTTTGTATGTACTGCCACGTTTCCAAGATGGATGGTGTATTTTAACATTGGAAATAATCTTGGCTCTATGATTTTGCGGAAGGAATCCTCGTGTATTAAACTGGATATATTATCTCGATAGGGCAGAGACAGATCGGAATCATAGGAAAACACAAAGCGTACTGCCAATTCCAGCGCCCTGCGTGTTAATATGGCGCATGTGGCGGGTGAAATCGTAAGGCTTTTTTCTGCTTCTACTGCCTGTCTAGCGAAATCGGTGTATTGTTTTTTCTTTAATAAATAATCAAAATTGGTACTCAAATTACCACTCCTTTGGTTATGAAAAAAAGTATATTGTTTGATTTTTCTGGTGGTTATAAGTTGTAGTCGGCTGTGTAAAATATTGGGGTTTTGCAAGGTGGGGTAAAATCGTTTATGTCTATGCCGCAGATTTCAATTTATCGACGGATTGGACGAAGGCAACATATTCTAATTGCTTTTCAATCGGTGGTACATATATCTTTACTTGTGCAATAGCACTTAATACAAAATCTCTATTAGCA
>JAETQH010000002.1 GCA_021770785.1 Lachnospiraceae bacterium | reverse complement strand
TAGGGAATACCCAGCATATATCCCCAAAAGTCCGGCGATATACTGCAAAATATGAATTTTTCAAGGTGCTATAGGAATAGGGTCAAATTTATTTATCGTTTTGACCCCAACATCATGATAAGTCAAGCGGAAATTGAGTTTTACAATGGACATGCAAGGGAAAAAATAGTGTGGGATAAATTATGTGGTTATTTCTATGAACAGGCAGAACAATATTATTTGAAAAACTATGATTACTATTTTTTGCAGAATGCGCTTATTGAGGCGGGAAAATGTGAAACGATAGTAGTCGGATCATCTTATGCTAGATTTGGGATAGAAGAAAGTCTATATAAAAAAAGGGCTAAAAATCTGGGATTACCATCGCAGGATATCTATTATGCCAGCAAAATAGTGAAACAGATTATAGAATTAAACTATGGAGTTAAAGATGTATTTATAGGGTGTTCCTATTATTACTTTTATTCGGATGTATCAAGATCTCGTATGGAGGCTGAAAGAAAACAGGTGTCGGATATTTATTATCCGATTTTTGGAGATTTGCATAATTCAATGTTTTTACGAAAAACAGACGAGTTTGAGAAAAGCAGCATTTTTGATGTTGAGAGAATTATGAAGTTAATAATAAATGAACTATCTAATGGAATGGAATATTTTCCATTATTTAGAAGCAGAGAGTCAATGAAAATTGGGGAATGGGAACCGGCGGAATGCCATTGGAAAGATGTGGAACAGGAAGAAAAGAATCGGGTTGCGGAAATTAGGGCTGACGCTCACAATAAGTGTATAAAATATAAGGAGAGTTATAAAGAAAATATAGAAATACTTAATGAACTGGTAAATGAATGCAATGAACGGGAAATTCGGTTGTGGGTAGTGGCGTTGCCAATGTCTGAAAGCTATAAAAAATATTTTAATCCCGAATTTAAATTAGATTTTTATCGAGCACTAAATAGCATAGAGGGAGAGATACATTTGATTGATTTTAATGATATAGATATTTTTATAGATGAGGATTTTAATGATGCGGATCATTTGAGTGAAAAAGGAGCGGCTAAAGTTACAGAAGTGATAAATCAAATATGTGAAAAAGCATCTAATATAATAATGAGGCGATTATGATAAAAATATTAATTATGTCTGATATTCATGGAAATTTGACAGCGTTAAATAAAGTTTTTAAAACGGAAGTGCCGGAAGCATTTCAAGGAATTATTTTGTTGGGAGATTTGATTGACTATGGACCGCGTTCTAATGAGGTAATTCGGAAAATAAAAGAGATACCACAAAAAAAGTTGCTGGTAAATATATGGGGAAACCATGAAAAGGCAATTGTGGATTTAGATGACAGCCGTTTCTCCAGTGAAAGAGGGAAAAAATGTTTCGCATATACCAGAAAAAATTTGACAGATGAATCTTTAAAATTTGTTGAGAAAAACATGGAGAAAGCAGGGTGGAACGAGTTTGTGCTATATGGCAGAAAATGTCTTGCGGTACATGGTTCTCTCGAAGAACCTTATTGGAAAAGCATTTCTCATACAGAAATAGGAGAGGAATATGAAAAGTATGATTTTGTTTTTTCGGGACATTCACATATCCCGCATTTTTTTGAGCATTTTTATCCGGCTGAATGTGAAGAGTACCGGAATAAAAAGAAAACTGTGTTTATCAATCCCGGTTCTGTGGGACAACCGAGAAACCATAATCCCAATGCACAATATGCAGTGTTGGAGATGGAGACAATGACGGTACAGATGAAAACAGTGGAGTATGATATCAGGCAGGAAATGGATTTATTTGCAGATGAAGTAGATGCTTTTTATAAAGAACGATTAAGAATTGGGGTATAAATATGAAAAAAGTGTATCTGTGTATGTCAACGGACATTCTTCAAACGGGGCATATTAATGTCATACAAAGGGCAGCAGAGTTAGGTGAGGTAACAGTCGGGGTATTGTGCGACAAGTATGTGGCGATGTACGAGAAATATCCAATATTACCATTAGAGGAACGTATGAAAATTATTCAAAACATAAAGGGCGTTTCTCATGTCGTGGTGCAAAACGATATTTACTATGATGTTAATATCAGAGATCTGAAACCGGACATTGTAATTCATGGTGACAACTGGAAAGACGGATACCAGAAAAAAGTCAGGGATCGTGTAATAGAGGTACTTGCCGAGTGGGGAGGAGAACTGATAGAGATTCCGTATTATAAAAGCTCAAATCTTCATTTATTTGAAAATGTCATGAGTGAATGCAGAGGTCTTCCGGAAGTGCGCAGGCAGATGCTGCGTCAGAAAATCTGTTCTGGTGATATTGTAAAGATTATGGTTGCCTATGATGGTTTAAGTGCCTTATTAGTGGAAAAGACAACGCTGGAAAAAGAAGGTGAAAGACGCCAGTTTGATGGCATCTGGCTTTCAAGCCTTTGTGATTCCACTGCAAAAGGAAAACCCGATATCGAGCTGGTGGATTTGACATCCAGAATGAGTTCTGTTAATGATATTATGGAAGTGACCACAAAACCGATTATTTTTGATGCGGATACCGGAGGTTTGATAGAACATTTTGTATATAACATTAAGACATTGGAACGAGTGGGAGTTTCAGCAGTTATTATTGAAGATAAAATTGGACTAAAGAGAAACTCCCTATTAGGGAATGATGTGGAGCAGCATCAGGATAGTATTGAACATTTTTGTGAGAAAATCCGTGAGGGTAAAAAAGCATTAAGTTCAAGTGCTTTCATGCTGATTGCGAGGATAGAAAGTTTAATTTTAGAACAGAGTGTGGATGATGCTTTGGAGCGGGCAAAGGCATATGTGGCAGCGGGAGCGGACGGAATTATGATTCATTCCCGAGCCGGAACGGCGGATGAAATATTTGAGTTTGCAGACCGCTTTAGAGAGACGGATCGAGACACGGCACTTGCGGTTGTGCCCACAACTTTCGATAAAGTGAGGGAAGGGGAATTTAAAGAGCATAAAATAAATGTAGTCATTTATGCAAACCACATGTTGCGTGCAGCTTTCCCCGCAATGAAAAAAGTAGTGATGTCTGTTTTAGAAAATGAGAGATGCTACGAGGCAGGTTTGGATTGTATGTCAATCAAAGAAATTTTATCTTTAGTACCGATAGAATGATAGTTGGGCAAAATGAGGTAGAACACACATGAAGAAATTATATGTGATAAGCGGAATGACAGGGATGACGGGAAATGAACTGGCGCGTCAGATTGTGAAACGTGAGGATGATGTAATAGGCTTTGATAATTTTTTTGCATCATCTATAGAAACGATTGCTGATGTTTTAGATTCAGAAAATCTAATCTTTTTTGAGGGAGATGTGAATGATGATATACAGATGAAAGCGTTAGAGGAAAAGGTGCTTAAGCTGCGAGAAAAATATGAAACAGTGATTTACATTAACTGTGCTGCGGTAGTACATACAGAGCATTTTTATCATGTAGACAGAACTTTTGAGACGAATGTTGTAGGAATGAAGAAATTTTTAGAACAGGCAGTACGGGTAAAGGCAGATGCTTACATTAACTGCTCTACATCCGAGGTTTATTCTGCAGCATCCTGGAAAGATGGAGGCGTAAAAGAAGACGATTTTCTGCTTTTGGCAACAGCAGAACATAGTCAGAGAACCAGTTATGCTACGGGAAAGCTGTTGACGGAGTTCTTTATGAAAGATGCTGTGGATAACGGACAAATAAAAGGCTGTTCTCTTCGTTTTGCAAATGTTTACAGCAAAAATGAGCTTTTGGCAAAGCATGTTATCCCTCATGTTATCACTAGCCTAATGAGAGATGGAAAAGTGACGTTGCTGGAAAATTCCAAAGTAAACAGGAGAACCTTCTTGCATAATATAGATAGCTGTGCAGCGGTGTTGGCTGTAGCAGATACGGAAGCAGCGTTAGACGGTACAGTTTATAATGTAGCTACGGAACAGGAAGTTTCTATGATTGAGTTGGTGGAATTGTGCGGAAAGGCTATTGGTATTGAAAAGCCTGAGATAATCTTTGAGGGCTATCGGGAATCTGACCCCGAAAGACGTGTTTTATCTGTACAGAAATTAAAAGAGCGGACTGGCTGGGAAGCAACTATCACACTGGAACAGGGGATTAAGATGTGCGTGGATTATAGAAGACAGGTGGAGGGTAAATGAAGACAGCGATAGTAGCGGTGGCAGGGATATCGAGCCGTTTCAATGAAAACGAAAGGAATAAGGTTTTAAAGGGAATTTATACGATATCTGATGAGCGAAAGACGTTGCTTTATTCCATTTTAAGAAAATGTATAGGACTGGATAAGGTCATATTAGTAGGCGGATATCAGTATGAAAATTTAGAAAAGTATGTGTTAAAGTATCAGGAAAAATTTCCGTTTTCAATAGAACTGGTGTATAACCCGTATTTTAAAGAGCTGGGAACAGGATATACACTAAAAGCAGGTTTAGAAGCCTGCCTTAAAGAACCGGATTGTGAAGAAATTATAATGATTGAGGGTGACTTATTTTTTGATGAGCAATCTTTTGAACGGGTCAAGACATCCTGCCGCAGTGTGGCCACTTATAATTATAAACTAATAGACAGCAGGAAAGCTGTTATCGCTTATATTAATCAGGAGAAAGAATTAAAATATATTTTTAGTACTAATCATGGTGCGGTTGAGATGAAAGAGCCATTTCTGGAGATTTATAATTCCGGACAGATATGGAAATTTGCAGACATAGATTGTGTGAAGAAGTTAATGGGGAAATTGCCCGAAGAAGTCTGGAGAGGAACAAATTTATTATTTATTGAAACATATTTTGCAGAAATGAGAGAAACGGAAAGAGAAATGATTGATTTAAAAATCTGGGAAAACTGTAATACCCGGATGGACTATTTAAAATATGCGGAGCGGATGTAAAACGCAACGAATATAGTGTGAAGAGCGTGGAAAATGGAAGAGATAAAAATTTCGGATAAAGAACGTAAGCAGATTAAAAGGATTCAGCTAGAGATGTTAAAGGAAGTGGATAGGATTTGTGAGAAGTATAAAATAAAATATGTTTTGGGATATGGAACGATGTTAGGTGCGGTAAGACATAAAGGATTTATTCCATGGGATGATGATGCAGACATCCTTATGCTGCGCCGCGATTATAGAAAATTTGCTAAGATATGCCAGAAAGAATTGCCGGGAAAGTATTTCCTTCAGGATGAATGTTCGGATAAATTTTATTTGTGGGGATATTCAAAATTGAGAAATATTAATACAACCTATATTCGATGCGGGCAGGAACATATCCCCTATAAGAACGGAGTATTTATTGATATTTTCCCGTTGGATAATGTACCATGGTTTTTGCCGTTCCGGATTTTACAGGATGGCTACTGCTTTATTTTAAGAAAAATGTTATGGGCAAAGGTTGGTAAAAATACAGAAAAGAATCCGGTGGTACAGATGGTTTATAAAATTTTAGCACCTGTTCCCAAAGAGATAATATATAGACTGAGAAATTTAATGATACATAAAGGAAATAAAATCTCTGGCAGAGTAAGATGTCTTCTTTTTATCGCACCGGGGAAACATTGGAATAAAAAACAGAACGGATTGTATTCGAGATATGGATTTAAACGTCAGTGGTTACTGGAACGAGAAAGATATACGTTTGAAGGTGAAAGCTTCTGGGGAACAAGAAATTATGATGAATGTTTGTCGTATTTGTATGGCGACTATATGAAATTGCCGCCGGAAGAAAAGAGAGTGGGACACGCGCCGGTATCAAAAATGGAGTTGAATGGAGAAGGATTATAATGGATAAAACATACTGGAATACATTTTATGCTGAAAATAAAGCGATAAATGCCCCCTCCTTGTTTGCCAGGTGGATTTTAGAGCGGGTAGAGAAAGGAAAGAAAATTGTTGATATGGGATGTGGAAATGGAAGAGACAGCATTTTCTTTATGGAAAACGGCATGAAGGTTTATGCCGTGGATGCGTCTGATGTGGCAACGGAACATATTACACGAAGCTATCCGGGAAAAATACATGTGGAGAATAAAGACTTTGTAAATTATCTCGGAGAAATGAAAGAAGAGTTTGATTATTTATATAGCCGTTTTACAATTCATGCGATTCGGGAAGAAGAACAGAAGATATGTATTCAAAATGCCTACAGAGCAATAAAGCCGGGGGGAGAATTTTTCATAGAAGTCAGATGTACCAAGGATGAGTTGTTTGGAAAGGGTACTTTAGTTGCGAAAAATACATATTTTTACAATGGACATAATCGGAGATTTGTTGAAAAAGAAGAACTATTATCTGATTTAAGAGAGCAAAATTTTATCATAGAGTATGCTGAGGAAAAAACGGGGTTTGCACCGTTTGAAGATACAGACCCGGTAGTTCTTAGAGTAATAGCAGCTAAAAAATAAGGTGGGAAAATAAGATGAGAAAACTTGATGAGCGGTTGCATATTGTAAAAAAACATATACGGGAAGATAAAATTGTCATTATGATTCTGGGATTGGGAAGCGTTGGAACTTATTTGCTGGACTTCCTGATTAGCAGAAATGACGAGACAATGAAACTTGTTGTAGTAGGAAGAAATGCTGAAAGAATAGAAAATAATATAAATATTGTTCGCATCAGTGCTTTGATCCGCCGTTTGAATCGTTCTGAAATTATTTTAGAGAGCGGTGTTGACTTTAATGAAGCGGAACAAATTGCAGACTGCATTGAGAAGTATCAACCGGATTTTATTGTCAATTCCAGTCGTGTATATTCAGGACTGAAGTATGGAAGTATTTCATGGACAAATCTTCGTGCGTATGGTATCTGGTCACCATTGGCGATTAAATACATTAGAAATATTATGAGAGCATGTGATATGGCAGACATGAAGGGAATCGCTATTAATACCTCGTACTCAGATGCGGTCATTCCCTGGTTAAAAACAGCGGGACAGCCATATCCTGATTTTGGCAGCGGGAATATTAATCATCTGGTGCCGAGAATTAAGTATGCAGTTGCTCAAATAAAGAAAATTTCAGATTTTTGGAATGTGGATGTTATGTTCGCTACGGCACATTTTCATGATGTGGTCATCAGCAAAGAGGGACATGCCGAAGGTGTCCCCCAGTTGTTAAAGGTATTTTATCGGGGAGAAGAATTAGAAATAGAACAGAATGAGATTTTTAATCTGTGTAAGATACCCATGCCGACAGATGAAAAGCGCAATATGATGAATGCTTCAAGCAATTATGATATTATCACGTCTGTAATCGAAGCTGTAAGATATGGAGAGAGCAGAAAAATATTTTCACCGGGCGTATTTGGTGAAATTGGAGGGTATCCGGTTCAGATTGATTCTACAGGGGATATACTTCGTACATATATTGATGAGTCCGTCTTTACGTTAGAAGAAATGCGTGCGGCAAACCGTAAATCCATTGCCTTAGATGGGGTGGAAAATGTTGAGAATGGCCAATTGATATATACAGATCATTTAGTGCGGAAGGTGGCGGATGTATTTGGCGTCAGTCTTCCTCAAATAGTAGAATTTGAAGAGATTGATAAGATTGCGGAATACATTATTGAAAAGATTATTATTCCGCAGTTAGATAAAAAGTAAAGGATAACGGAAACGTGAGAGTAGAGAATTTTATAGAAGAAATAAAAACATTAGGCATTCAGACGATTGCAGGCATTCCGGATTCTGCGTTGCAGCCCTTTTGTAATTATTTAAATGGAGAAACACATGAATTTCGTCATTTCGTTCCGGCAAATGAAGGGGCAGCAGTAGGAATTGCAATAGGAAATTACCTATCTACTGGAAAGCCGGCATGTGTTTATATGCAGAATAGCGGAATAGGAAACATCGTAAATCCGGTGACTTCGCTGGCAAATGAGGCAGTGTATGATATTCCAATGCTGTTTGTTGTAGGATGGCGGGGAGAACCGGGAAAGAAGGATGAACCGCAGCATTGTTTTATGGGGAAAATTACCAGAGACATTTTAAATGTCCTTCAGATTCCGAATGCTGTACTCTCAGCAGATACTGCAGAGGAAGAAATAAAAAAGATTTTTAAAGAGGCAGGTCAGGCGCTTTCGGAACATAAGCAGTATGCGGTTATTGTTAAAAGAGATGCTTTGACATCGGATATGGGAAATTCCTATCAAAACGCTTTTACATTATGCAGGGAAGAGGCTGTTTCAGCGATAATAAAGAGTGTTTCGGCAGAGGATGTCATTGTTTCTACTACAGGAAAGATTTCAAGGGAAGTGTATGAGCAGTGTGATAAAATTGTGGGACATCATAGGCAGGCTTTTTTAACAGTAGGCGGAATGGGACATGCCGGTATGATTGCCTTTGGTATTGCACAGCAGAGAAAGGACAGGCAGGTATACTGCATAGAGGGAGATGGCGCTGTTCTGATGCATATGGGGGAACTGGTATTTTTGGGAAAACAGCAGCCGGAGAATTTTATACATATTTGCCTGAATAATGATGCCCATGAGTCCGTAGGAGGAATGCCGACAGGCGTAGCTGGGCAGAATTTTTTTGAGATTGCAAGGGCTTGCGGTTATCCATATGCTGCCTGCATTGATAGTTTGAGAGAATTAAAGGTGGAATTAGAAAAGATAAGGAAAATGAAAAAAGCTGCATTTTTAGAAGTGAAAGTGAAGTTAGGTGCGAGGACAGATTTGGGGAGGCCGAAAGAAAGCGCTGTGGAAAACAGAAATAATTTTATGACGTATCATTTCCCTGAAATAATCCGGTAGATTATTTTGTTTTGAACGTGCGGAGGTACATGAGAAAATGGAAGAAGATTATAGAGGATTTGTACAAATATTGCAGAAGATAGCAGATAGATTAAGAGAAGGTAAAATATCTCTGAGAGATATTCGGGAAGAAGATATTCAAGTACTGGTGCAAAATATTTTTAATAAAGATATTTGTGAGATGTATTTTGAGGTGTACAAATTTATTGCCAGGTATGGAGATGCAGGACAGCAGGGAAGTGTTATCTCGTTATTGAAAGAATTGATACAGTATTATGATGAGAAAACGGGAAAATTATTAGAACAGCGCTCTGCGTATACAAAATATCAGGATATCATTACTGCATATAGTGAGAACGAATTAACGGATGAGTTTATTAGTGGAAAAACATGGGAAAGTGTCGCATTATTAAAAGATGAAAAAAAAGTCAAACTGTTTTCAAGAGTATGCGATGCAGTTAATGAGAGAAATATTGAGAGAATCAAAAAACAATCAAAGATAAAGATTGCTTTTTTAACAAAAGATAGTGCAGAGTGGAGCGTTGATGTACTTTATCAAAAGTTGCTGCATGATGAACGGTATGAAGTATACGTAATAGTAGCACCATTTTTTGTTGGCACTGATACCACAATAAAAGATACCTATGAATTAGCGGTAAAATATTTTGTGAACAAGGAGTATCCGGTAGTAGGTATATGTGATATCTTAGGAGAGAGATTGTCAGAGAAGGGAGAGCCTGAATATTTTTTTAAGTCCTGGGACGATATGCCTAAGCCGGATGTATTGTTTTTGTTGAATCCTCATTATAAGGCGTTTTTGAACAGCAGTAGTATTATAAATTTTCCGTTACAGACATTAATGGTATATATACCCTATGGATTTTCTTTATATGGAAATATACATGATCAATATAATCAGTTGTCTCATGCCTTGTGTTGGAAAATATTCTGGGAAACAGAGATGGATATTAAAATCAGCAGGAAGTATGCGGATTTAGGAGATAGGAATGGAGAAGTAAGCGGATATCTGAAAATGGATGGTTTTTACGGAAAAGAATATCGATCAGCAGAAGAGATATGGAAAATTCCAGAGGGAGAGACAGCAGGCTCTGTAAAAAAGATTATATATGCCCCACATTGGTCAATCAGGAGGGCATGTACCGGTTTTGGCAACTTTGATAAAATGTATGATAAAATCCTGCAGTATGCGAAAGAGCATGCAGACACAACGACTTGGATATTTAGACCGCATCCCATGTTGCGGTATGGAGTAGTAGGACAAGGTTTGTTTGCGTCTGAGGCAGAGTTCGATGATTATATGAAAAAGTGGGATGAACTTCCTAATGCGCGGGTTATGGAAAGAGGTGAATATATTGATATTTTTAGAACATCTGATGCGTTGATTGGAGATAGTATTTCATTCTTAGGGGAATATCAATATACACATAAACCGTTGTTATTTATAACTAGAGAAGAAAATACGTTTGATGATTTTGGTGAAGAGTTGATAAAGATTTTGTATCAGGCACGTGGCGAAGATTTTGAGAGTGTTGTGAAATTTATAAATGAGGTAGTAGTAAGAGAGAAGGATACTATGTATGAAGCTAGAGAAAAATTCTTTGAAAAATATCTGGACTATAAAACAAGAAATGGAAAACTTGCAAGCGATTATATTAAAGAATATTTAGACAGGACTTTTGAAAATGTAAAAAAATAAGGAAATTGAAATTTTTAAACATGTAGAAAGAAAGGAGACAAAAAGAAGTCAAATGAATGAATGGGATAAGATTTGGAGAAACCGCTCATCGGAAATAGAAGTATCGGATGACATATTTGAAATGTTCTGCAGATTAAAGAGGGCAGATGGGTTTGATACACAGGATGTGGAAGGATACTATGAAGCATTATATAAGCAGTGGCATATAATGGCAGAGAAAATATTAGGCCGAGGAGAGGTTGCTAGTGTCTATGAAGTAGGCTGTGGCAGTGGAGCTAATTTATATCTGTTTCAAAAGTTGAAGAAAGCAGAGAGAGTAGGAGGGCTTGATTATTCTGACAAATTGCTTCAGATTGCTGGAGAGGTGTTAAATGTAGCAGATTTACGGTGCGAAGAGGCATTATATGTTCCAGAGTCACCCAAATATGATGTGGTACTGGCAGATAGTGTGTTTCAGTATTTCTATGATGCGGATTATGGATTGCAGGTATTGGGAAAGATGTGGAACAAAGCTGAGAAAATGGTGGTAATTACTGAAATTCATGATCAGGCAAAAAAAGAAGAGCACCTAAATTATCGGAGACAATGTGTTGAGAATTATGATGAGAAATATAAAGGGCTGGACAAAACCTTTTATTCAAGAGAGATGTTTATAGATTTCGCAAAGAGAATGGGTGGAACTTGTACTATTATAGAACCGGAAAATGAGTTGTACTGGAATAACAGATTTGTATTTGATTGTTATTTGTGCAAATAAGTAAAGGAGTAATATGCAGGCGATAATATTGGCGGCAGGAATGGGCAAACGCTTAGGGGAGTTGACAAAGAATAATACTAAATGTATGGTGGAAGTAGGGGGAATTCGTTTAATTGAACGCGCACTGTGGATTCTTGATAAGAAAAATTTAAGCAGGATTGTAATTGTAGTGGGATATCAATATGAAAATTTGATTTCATTTGTGAATTCCTTGAAAATACATACGCCCATCGAATATCTCGTGAATGAGCTTTATGACAAGACAAATAATATATTTTCCCTGTTTTTAGCTAAAGAAAAGTTGATACAGGAGGACACTCTTTTACTGGAGTCAGATTTGATATTTGAAGAGCGATTGATAGATTTACTCATAGAAGATGAACGTGATACTTTAGCATTAGTAGACAAATTTGAAAACTGGATGGACGGCACCTGTATTGTAGTAGATAAAGAGGACAATATTACTGATTTTATTTCGGGAAAATTATTAGAGTACAAGGAAAAAGAACGCTATTATAAAACTGTAAATATTTATAAATTTAGTGCGGAATTTTCTGAAAAGGTATATGTTCCTTTTTTAGAGGCATATGCAAAGGTAATGGGGAATAATGAGTATTATGAGACGGTTATTAAATTGATACTGCTTTTGGATAAAAACACAATGAAAGCAAAACGGTTGTCCGGTGAACTGTGGTATGAAATTGATGATATACAGGATTTGGATATTGCGGAAACATTGTTTATAGAGGATAATGTAGAGCGTTATCGACATCTGATGAAGCGATATGGTGGATATTGGCGTTTTCCTCATCTACAGGATTATTGTTATCTGGTGAATCCGTATTTTCCTACCAAGCGCATGAAAGAAGAAATGGTATCTAATTTTGATGTTTTGGTGCGGCAGTATCCGTCGGGTATGGCAGTCAACAGTCTTTTGGCGGCAAAGTGTTTTGGTGTGCATGAAGAGCACATAGTAATAGGAAATGGAGCGGCAGAATTAATTAAGGGATTATTGGAAGAGCTGGATGGAAGATTGGGTGTTATAAGACCGACATTCGAAGAGTATCCGAACCGTTGGAGGGAAAGATGTGTGGAATATGATAGTAAAGAGGATGATTTTTCTTATGATGCACAGAAATTGATTTCCTATTTTACCCAATATCCGATAGATACACTGGTGCTTATTAATCCCGATAATCCGACAGGACATTGGCTGAAACAGGAAGAATTGGAAAAAATATTATGCTGGTGCAGGGAAAAGGAAATTAATCTTATACTGGATGAAAGTTTTGCAGATTTTGCAGAAGGGGAAAGGGTATCTATGCTGTCTGAGGAAGTTCTTTGTGCGAACCCGAATCTTTATGTGGTGAAGAGTATATCAAAATCTTATGGCGTTCCCGGACTCCGGATTGGAATTTTGGCAAGCGGGAACAGTGCTATGACAGCCCGTTTGAAAAAATGCGTATCTATCTGGAATATGAATTCATTGGCGGAATTTTTTATGCAGATACTGGATAAGTATAAAAGTGATTATGATAGGTCTTTGGTGAAAATAAGAGCAGAACGTAATCGGTTTTATCAGGAGCTGTGTAAAATAAAAACATTGAAGGTATATGAATCTCAGGCAAATTATTTCATGTGTGAACTTTTAAACGGAAAGAGCAGTGAGAAACTGGCAGGGGAACTTTTGCAGGATAATATTTTGATTAAGGATTTGACTGATAAAATCAGTAATGGGAAACAGTACATCAGAATAGCAGTCCGTAAAAGCGAGGAGAATGACAGACTGATAAAGTTTTTGAAAGAAAGATTGTAGCAGTGATGACAGTAAATTATTTGTAAATTATTTGCAAATTTGTCCGATATATAGTACATAGGTTTAAATACTAAGAGAGATAAGGAGAGCGACATGGAAGATAACAGAGCAGAACAGAAAGAAGCATTAGAAACATTAGTAGAGTTCAACGGACGTCTTGTGAAGAACATGAATATTATTATAAAAGAACTGTCGGGGGAGCGTTTAGATGATACCGACAAGTTTTTAAAAAGTATTATTGATGCTATCAATTGGGAAGTTCAGGTAATGAACGGTACAATGGAGCTTTTGAATGAGGGAAAAGACCGCATTGATAAAGAAATGTTTAACAGTAAGATTATGGAGTTAAGTGCGGCATTGAAAGAGAAAAATGATGCCAAACAGGCTCAAGCGATTAAAAATTTACTTCCGGAATTTGAAAAATTAGAGACGGCAGCAAAAGAGGTAACGGCATAGTTGGTTGAGGAAGGGACAAGATACCAAGTCGATGGAAACTGATGAATAAATGCATGGAGGCATCATAGCAGAGGAAAGGGCGTTTCGTTGTTTGTATGACAGTGAGATGCCTTTTTTGATGAAAAGTGGGTTGTTATGCGGGAGATTGAAAAATCATGAAATTTGAGAACGAATTTTTCAAAGATGAATACAGGGAGGGATTCTTGGTAGAGAGTATGATGAAACGCTATTGGGCGGCTCAGATAGAAGTACTCGAAGAAATTGCAAGAGTGTGTGAAAGACATGGTCTGACTTATTATGCAGATTCTGGAACTTTGCTGGGCGCGGTTCGGCACAAGGGTTTTATTCCGTGGGATGATGATGTTGATATTACAATGAAAAGGGTTGATTATGAAAAATTTTTGGATGTTGCTCAAGAGGAGTTCCCCTCAAAATATCGGGTGTTTACATATAATACAACACAATTTCAATGCGAACGAAGTGCCAGAATTGTAAATAATTCTGTAATTGAGTTGTCAGAAGCCCATCTGAATAAATTTCATGGCTGTCCTTTTGTTGCAGGAGTAGACCTATATCCATTGGATTATATTTCAAGGAATCAACAGGAAGCAGAGATACAGGTGAATTTGTTGAAGGTAATGTGGGATCTTATTCAATGGATACGTGAAGGGGAATCAAAAGAAAACGTCGAAGAGACGTTGAAAAATTTGGAAGAAGTATGCAATTTTAAATTAGTAAATGATAATACCATTATTACACAACTTTTGCAGCTGATAGATATTGTGACAAAGTTGTTTACAGAAGAGGAGGCAGAGGAAATTACTATTATAAACTGCATGGTGATGCCGGGACGTTCACGATATCGATATCGCAAGGAATGGTTTGATAGTGTGGAATATATGCAATTTGAAAATGGAACTATTGCTGTGCCAAATGGGTATGAACAAATTTTGCGGGTGGCATATGGAGATAATTATATGACGCCTAAAATAACTCGTTTAGGTCATGAATATCCTCTGTATAAGCCACAATTACGGGTAATTGAAGAGTGGAGAGAAAAAGAACGATGCCCGAAAGAATTGTTTCAGCTTATAGAAGATATTATGTCAGGAAAAGAAAAAATACAGATTGTTTTTGGAGTATAGAGAAGTCAATATGAGAGTAAAAGATAGTATAGTCGATATAGATTATGTTGAAACAAAAGAATTTTTTGCAAAACGTGCAACAAAGTATAAGGAAGAAAGTCCATATTCAGTGACAATGTACCAAGACAATAATGCAGAACTGGTTCGGGAAAGAAATGAATATGAGATTCAAAAATTAAAGCCGATGTTGAAATTAGATTCGTACTCAAGAGTGCTGGATGTTGCGTGTGGCATTGGACGATGGGCAGATGCGATATCCGAAGAAATAGAGGAATATTGTGGGCTTGATTTTAGTGAGGAACTGATTGCAATTGCAAGTAAAAGAAATAGCAAAGAGAAATTTTATTTTCATCAGTGTGAGGCTATGAAGGTAGAGAGGCTTTTACAAGAGAAAAAGATGGGGAAATATAATATAATATTGTTAATGGGAATATTGATATATATAAATGACAGAGATTTACATACAGTTTTTGAACAACTGATAAATATTTGTGAGAAGAATGCACGAATTTGTATTCGAGAACCACTTGGGCTTGACAAGCGTTTAACATTAAAAGACTTTTACTCTGAGGAATTGCAGGAAAGTTATAATGCAATTTATCGAACGAGAGATGAATTGCTACGAATTTTCGAACAGACTTTTTTTCAATTCGGCTTTAGGATTGAGAGCGAAGGATATTTGTTTGAGGAACAAAAGCTGAATAATCGAAGAGACACCTCACAGTACTATTTTATTTTAAAGAGATAAACTGAAATTACCGGAATGTTACGGGAGAAATGTATAATGAGTCGATTTATCTATATAGTCAATTTGGATTCTACGATAACTAGGCAGGAAATATTGCTCAATGTATCAAAAAAATTTGGGCTTTATGAAAAGCTGAGAGAATTGATGGGGAGCACGTTGCAAGGGGAACTTCCATTTAAACAGAGTTTTATACGGAGAGTAGAATTGTTTAAAAAAATTCCGGTTGGGCAGATGAGAGAGGCAGTAGGAGAGCTATTGTTAAATGAATACCTTATTGAATTCATTCAAAAAAATAAAGAGAGATGTTATATTGTGACCAGCATTCCAGATGTATGGATTGAAGATTTGGTTATTAAAATAGGTATGAACGAAAATGTATTTTGCTCAAGCGCATTAGTGAAGGAAGGCTGTATTGAATCAGTTCTTAATGTTATTGATAAGCCTGCGGTGATTAGTCAGTTGGCACAGCCTTTTGTTGCAGTAGGAAATGAAAATGATGATGTTGAAATGCTTGCTGCTGCTGAGGTTGGTATAGTGTATGGGGGTGTGAGAGGTATTGCACCTGCGGCTTTGGCATGTGCAAGTCATGCGATTTATGATGAAAAAAAATTGGTTCAATTTTTAAAATTATTGCTATAGGAGAGGCATGTGATGGCAATTTCGAGAACGGTTGTAATTAGCTGTGCTGGAATGGGAAGCAGACTGGGGCTTGGAACAACGAAGGCATTGCTAGAAGTGGAAGGAAAGCCCCTTATTGTAAGGCATTTGGAGATGTTACAGGAAGAAGATGATATACGTGTGGTTGTTGGATATCAAGCAGAACAGGTGATTGATGTAGTGCGCCGATACCGAAATGATGTTATGTTTGTATTCAATCATAAATATCGTGAAACCAGAACGGGTGCAAGTGTGGCATTGGCAGCGAGGTATGCTAATGAATATATATTGTCATTGGATGGGGATTTGTTAATACATCCAGAAGATATGACAAAAATATTGGGTTGTGACTATGAATTTGTTAGCGGTGGTGTATTGGAAACAGAGGATCCGTGGATGTTGCAAACTTATGAAGAGGCTGGAGCAAAATTTGTAAGCACTTTTTCAAAGAATAGAGGAAATTATGAATGGAACGGTATTACGCAGATAAAAAGTGCAAAGATTCAGAATGGAAAAGGTCATGTATTTCAATTGGTCGAGCCATATTTGCCACTTCCATTTTTGGAAGTCCGTACTTGTGAGATTGATACAATTAATGATTATAAACATGCAGTGGAATGGGTAAAAAACGGTTTTCGGTAAAAGGTGAAATGAAATTTTGAGAAAATATATATAGAATATGCGAAAGAGAGAAAAAACATGAAAATACCATTTTTTGATTTAAAAAGGCAGTATCTGGAAATCGCAGATGAAGTTGAGAAAAAAGTAACAGAGGTTATGCGGTCAGGGCAGTACATTGAGGGTGGAGCAACAAAGGAATTGGAACAGAGGCTGTTAGAATATATTGGTGTGAAGCATGTGATTACCTGCGGTAATGGTACGGATTCTCTTAGGATTGCGCTGCATGCGAACGGAATTAAGATGGGAGATGAAGTAATAACGACAGCGTTTTCTTTTTTTTGCCACAGCGGAGGCGATTGCACAGACGGGCGCCACACCGGTGTTTGCAGATATTGATTCTGCGAATTTTAATATTGATGTGTGTGATATTCGAAAAAAAATAACAAATAAGACGAAAGCAATCTTACTGGTGCATATATTTGGCATGCCTGCAGATATGAAAGAGATAAGGGAATTGGCGGATGAATTTGGAATTCCGGTTATTGAGGATGCTTGTCAGGCAATTGGGTCAGAGTATCATGGAAAAAAGGCAGGGGCGCTGGGAAATATAGGATGCTTTTCTTTTTATCCGACCAAAAATCTTGGGGCATTTGGGGATGGAGGAATGCTTACGACAGATGATGATAATTTAGCGGAAATATGCAGAGCGTTGAAAGGACATGCAGCGGGGAAAAACGGTGCAAAGGCATATGCGGCTTTATATCATCAGGATATTCCGGAATTGAAAGATATGCGGTCTGTTTCTGAAGGAAATTTGTATGATCCGTGTAAATATTATAATTATTTTATCGGAGGAAATTCCAGACTAGACAGTATGCAGGCAGCAGTGCTATTAGTGAAATTAAAATATCTTGATATCTACAATGCAAAGCGTGGCATGATAGCAGAGAGATATTCAAAAGAATTGAAAGGACTGCCAATTGATGTTCCGAATACTGCGACGGATGACAGAAAATCTTGCTGGCACCAGTATGCCATTTTATGTAATAAAAAGGAAGAACTGATTCAATATTTGCAGAAAAACGGAATAGGTGCGGGAACATTTTATCCGGTTCCTCTTCATTTGCAGAAAGCATTTAAACAGTTGAAGTATGCGGAGGGGGATTTACCGGTTGCGGAGAAAGTATGCAGAAAGTCTGTATGCCTGCCTATTTTTCCGGAATTGACAGAGGAAGAACAGGAGTATATTATTTGTACGATAAAACATTTTTTCGAATAGAGGAGGAGGTTATGCCGATATTTATACATGATTCAGCAGAGGTATCAGAACGGGCACTCATAGGAGAGAACACCAAAATATGGAATCTTGTACAGATTAGAGAGAATGCAGTCATAGGTGAAAATTGTATTATCAGCAAGAATGTCTATATTGATAGGGATGTTAAGATTGGAAATCGGGTTAAAATACAAAATAATGTGAATGTATACTGTGGCGTTACAATCGGAAATGATGTTTTTTAGGATCATCTATGACATTTACAAATGATATGTTTCCAAGAGCTTTTAATAATGATTGGGAAGTCACGGAGACAGTAGTAGAGGATGGGGTTTCCATAGGAGCAAACACGACAATTGTCTGCGGCTTCAGAATTGGAAGTTATGCTATGGTGGGAGCTGGAAGCGTAGTTGTAGAAGATGTACCTCAATATTCGCTGGTGGTGGGGAATCCTGCGAAACAAATTGGGTGGGTATGCAAGTGTGGAAAACGTATGGATGAAAAACTGATATGTGAAAGATGTGGGCGAAGATACAAACAGCTACATGGAAAATTGGAGGTAGAAAATGAAACAGTCAAAAGTGGCAATTTACATGTCTTGTTATAATCATGAAAAATATGTGACAGATGCGGTGAATTCTATTCTGAATCAAACGTACCCGAATTTGGAATTGTATATGGTAAACGATAGCTCTACGGATGAGACAGGAAAGATACTAGAACAATTTAGGGATGAGAGGATACACTACTTTGATTTTAAAGAAAATACAAAATTTGCTGGGGCATCTGCTTTTTTACAAAAATTGATAAAAAATTCAGATGCCGATTATGTTGCATGTATGGCATCAGATGATATGTGGAGAGAAGATAAGCTTGAAAAGCAGATATGTTTTTTAACGGAACATCCAGAATACAAAGCATGTTTTACATGGGATAAAATAATATTTAGTGCAGAAAGAAATGAATATAGAGGAAATAAAGATTATTCGCATAAAGAAAATGCAAGCAGATTTGATTGGCTATATTATTTTTTCTGTGTTGGTAATTGTATAAATTGTAATTCTATGTTTATGGAAAAAGAGGTTTTCTTTGAAATTGGAGGTGTAAATAATTATTATCTTCAACTGGCGGATTATCGTGCGTGGATGAAATTGGCGGAGCGGTATCCATTTTACCTGATGAAAGAAGAATTGGTCTATTATAGGAGGCATGAAGCGAATTTAAGCAATAGACAATTGACAATGGCTGTTAGAAGCGTAAACGAGATGTATAGGATTTATCGGGAAGTGCTCCTGCCAATGGAAAGATCTACTTTTAGAAGAACTTTTTATAGAAATTTGCCTTATATGGATTGTCATTCAGAGGAAGAACTGTTGGCAGAAAAGTTCATATTGCTCTTAGGGATACATAATGATTATGAAAATGTGGCATTGCAGGCAGCGATGGATATTTATTTTGATCATTGTGAGGAGGATGATTTTATTTTAACATTGAAAAATAAATACTATTTTAATGTAAGAGATTTTATAAATTTCACCGGAAATGGGGGAATGTTATTTTTTGTAAATCAACTATTTAATAAAGAGATTTTACCGCAGACAGAGAAATTTAACGGTCAGTATTCTCCGGCAATGGTATTATTAAATGCGATAGATTTAGGAAAGGTGAATCAGGCTACACTGTCTAAATATAGATATAGTACATTGTTTGATTTATTTGTAATGACCAGGGGATATGAAGAAGGCGATGGACAGTTTAGGCGTATAAAGCAGAAAATGGAAGAATTGAGGGATAGAGGGAGGGAAGACGGAGGCAGGCTAAGGGTATTGTTCATTATTGCAGAAACGTCGAAGTGGAACATTGAAAATGGAATAAAGGAATTGGGAGTAGATGAAAGATTTCTTTGCAGTGTTGCATTCGTTCCGGAGAGAGAAAAAGCTTTTGAGGATAGCGAGAGAAAAATCTTTGAAAAAATGGTACCTGAAGGTGTTAGATGTGTAGATTTATATAATCAGGAGGAGCACTGTTTGAATTTTCCGGGGGACATATCCGAAGAGACGGATATTATATATTATGTGGACTGCCTGGACGACCATTATGAGTGTGGAAATATGTTGGCAGGATATTCGCTGGGAACAGATCATAATTGTATATTGCGCAGGGACTTATATGAAAATATGACGCGATACGATGTGTTGAGCATGATGAGAGAGATTAGAGTATACGGATAGAGGAGCAGCGATATGATAAAACAATGCAGAAAGCACAGAGGTTCTTAGGGGAAAATTTGTGATTTTATGTAGTGAATAGGAAAAGCAGCAAAAAGATAGGGAAGTCCATATATGTGAATAATAATGTGTCAATGAGTTTTCCAAATATTTATACAAGGGGTGCGTAAACTTTGCCAGACAAAATAGCTTTTATCCTATGTGTGAACAATGACCTGTATTTTGAAGAGTGCAGCTATTACATCAACCGTCTTGCAGTACCGGACGGATATGAGGTGGAAATTATAGGAATCCGCGAAGCAGATTCTATGTGTGCTGCGTACAATCTTGGTATGCAGAGCACCGAAGCAAAATACAAAGTATATATGCATCAGGATGTATTTATCAAAGAAAAAGAATTTATAGAGCATATTATTTCTATCTTCCAATCGGATCCGGAGATCGGAATGATAGGTATGGTTGGTGGTATCGGAATGCCTAAAACAGGAGTGGCGTATCTTGCATGGAACGTTGGGATTGTAGATTGCAGAGAGCCGGATATGGCATACTATTTAGTCTGTGGTCCGGAGAAAAAGAGGAATATGTATGTGGATGCAGTGGATGGACTTTTGATGGCAACACAGTATGATGTGCTTTGGAGGGAGGATTTATTTCGTAACTTTGATTTTTATGATATATCTCAGTCCTTTGAAATGCGTCGTCATGGTTATAAGATAATAGTACCTTATCAGCAGAAGCCATGGGTTATTCATGACAGTAGTTTTGCGAAGCTGGACCATTATGATGATAACCGAAGAATTTGTTTGGAAGAGTATCCGGAATATTTTACGGAGGATGAGGGATTTGTTTTTTCCTATCAGGAAGAATGGGAGATATTAAGTGGGGAATTAGCCTCAGAGGTAAGAAATCTTATATGTACCGGAAATTGGGATGAGTTGAAAAACATTATTCAGGCATACCGTAAACATCAGATGAAGAATTCGATGTTGGAAATGTATGGGATTATGTCTGATATCTATCAAAAAGAAAAACAGGAGCATATAGAGGAGGGATTTTTTTGGGGCTTATCCGGTTGGGAGGAAATTTATCAGAAATATATTACAGTGCGTTTCCTACTGCGAAGAATGGAAACAGGGTTACCGGAAAGTGAATATATGGAATTAATAGGTGCGCTAAAGAAAGGCATTGTTTCTTGCGATGCAGTTATTATCATGGTATTGCATTCCGTATTGAATAAAAAGACAGTGCTGCTTAAAATAGAACAATGTTATAGAGAGGCAGGAGAGGCGGGGGATGCAGATAAAGTCAGGGGATTCTTTGAGAAGATCAAAGACAAGAGTATTCCCATGGCGCTTAGTAAACGGGCAAAAGATAAAAGTAAACAATGTTTGTAAAAGGAGTACGCAGGCTTTGTCAAATGATAGAATGATTTTGAGAAATGAAAACAGCATATATATGTTTTATGAAATAGTTGAGCAATTAGAGCCAGCATCAATCCTAGATATGGGGATGTTTTTAAAGCGTGTCGGTAGTGTATCCAGAAAAATTATGGATAGGGAAGTGCCAAAGGAGGTTGTACTTGACGGTGTGGATTTTTTCCCGGAAGTATCTTTCCCTATATGGAACACAATTTACAACGGGATAGAAACGGCAGAAGAATATTTTGGCAGAATGGATAGTAAAAGATATGATCTGGCGGCAGTATTTGGCATAGAAGAACTGAAAAAAAAGATTCCGTTGTCAGATATTGCAGAGAGGGCGGCAAAAGCATCGAAATATGTGCTGGTGGATCAATGGCTGCCGGAATGGAGCGGACAAAAAGGTTTTATACGTGCGGTTGATATAAAGGTAGAGGAAGACATATATTTTCTAATGGAATTTGGAGCGTAGGGATATGGATATCAGGCTGTATGTAATGACACACAAGAAAATAGCAAAAATAGCAGATCCGATGTATATTCCCATGCAGGTAGGAAAAGCAGGGAAAGAAGATTTTGGTTATCTGGGAGATGACACTGGTGATAATATTTCGGAGAAAAACAGCGCCTATTGTGAACTGACAGGAATGTATTGGCTGTGGAAAAATATGGATTGCGATGTGATTGGTATCTGCCATTACCGCCGATATTTTACCAGAAATGAGAAATTGTTGGAAAAATCTTATATTGAGAAATTGATGAAAGAGTACTCCATGATTATTCCTAACAGTGCCTGTGTGAAAGATGAGGACGTGTATGACCATTATCGGAAACGTCATTATACAAAGGATTTGGATTTATGCCGTGAGGTAATTGCCGAGAAATATCCGGAATATGTTGCGGCATATGATTATTGCATGAGGACGCTTCTTGTTTCGGCAGGGAATATGTGGATTACCAGAAAACCTATTTTTGACAGATATTGCGCATGGCTGTTTGACATTCTTTTTGAAGTAGAAAAAAGAATTGATATGGCAGGATATGATAATTATCAGGGACGGGTGATGGGATTTTTATCAGAGCGGCTTTTTCGAGTATGGTTGATGATGCAAAAAGGGCGTGTCACGGAAGAATATGTGAAGCTGATAGCACCGGAGGATTTTGGAAATGCGGATAAACGCAGAGATTTGTTGTACCGCTATATAAAGCTCAAAATACAGCCTGTGATACAGCTGCATAAAGTGGCAGAAATACAGACTTTAGCGCCCTCCATGGATTGTAAAGATGACTTTGAAGGGAAGATTCCGGTATGGGTTTGCTGGTGGCAGGGGGAGGAAGAAATGCCGGAGCTGATACATCTTTGCATAGAAAGTATCAAACGGAACCTTCCGGAGAGAAAAACGGCGCTGCGTCTGATTACCCTGGAAAACTGCATGGAATATGTCACATTTACAGATACGGTTCTACGCAAATTTAATGAGGGAAAAATCAGTCTGACCCATCTGTCGGATTTATTGCGGGCAGAGCTGCTTTATCGCTACGGTGGGATGTGGATAGATGCCACTTATTATCTTACGAAGCCATTATCGGAAAAATTATTTGACAGAGAGTTATATACCATAAGATTTGAGAAACCGATTTGGAGCTCGGATATTACGGAGGGGAGATGGTCGAGTAATTTTTGGATTGTAACAAAAGAACATAAACTATTTCGGTTTTTGATGGAAAGCTTATGGTATTACTGGGAACAGGAAGAGAAAGCTGTTGATTATTTTTTTATGGATTATATACTGGCTGTGTCAGTGGAAGAATTTTCGGATATCAAGGAACAATTAGAACAGTGTGGCTTTTATCAGGGAAAGGTATTTAACTTGAAAAAGTGGATGAACAGAAAATTTAAACCTGAATACAGAGAAAAGATAGAAAAAGCCTCAGGCTTTTATAAGTTAAACCGTAGGGAACATTATAGCAAGGTAAACATTGCCGGAGAGCAGACGGTATACGGCTACCTGCTTCAGATGATGGAGAACAGATGAAAAACAGATTGATAGAGAAGCATCAGGAAAATTCATTTTTAAATTTGCTTTTAGATGAGAATTTATGTGCCGGGGTAATCTATGTGCCGGAGGAATGGGTCAGGGAGGCAGGAGGAATTCATCCTAAGCTGAAAGGGAAAAGAAAATACGAGCTTTTGCTTCGAATTGCAGCAAAACATGGATTTGCAATAGAACAGACAGATGAAGAGAATGTAAAAGAATATGTCAGGCTGGGAGAACAGGAGGAAGAGCCGCTTGAGGCATTAAAAACTGACTGTTATATGGTAGGAAAATACAGTGGGATTTTGCAGGAAAACGGCTGTTTTGAGGCGGCTGTTTCAGGCATTATGGAACAGAGCAGGATTTACGGAATTGAAGAGGAAATTCTTCTCTGGTTAGAACAGATGGTCAGACGCAGCAGGTCTTTTGATGTTTTAGAAGAAGCGGTTAGTCCGATATTAATTTATAAAGGCACAGATATCTGCAACAATATGCTGAATGTGTTTGCCGAACAATTTGGGCGGGCATTGGAGAAAAAAGGGCAGAGAGTCGAGTATTTTGATGAACAGAAAGAATCGCTAGAAACTTTGACGAAGTATATCGGGAGGCATTTTAAAGCTGTATTTGGAGTGCAGACGTATTTATTTGGGATAAAAATGGCAGACGGAGTGACTTATCTGCATGAGAAAATAAAAGGGCCAAAACTTCATTTGATTTTAGATCATCCCATCTGGCTTCGCAAGCAACTAGAGTTTAATTATGAAGATTTTTATGTGCTATGCCATGACAGGAATTATGTGCGGTTCGTAGTACAGTATTATGGAAAAAATGCAATACATTTCCCTATACCGGGGATGCGGCAGGAGACATCCTGCTGTGAAAGGAAATATGACATTTCCTTTGTTGGCTCTATGGGAGATTATAGGCAGCAGCTAGGTGCTATTCGGGAAATGGAAGTGCCGGACAGATATCTTGCGAATCGATTTCTTCTTATGATGCGGAAGGAAAAAAATCTTTCTGCGGAGCAGGCATTTGATAGGGTGTTCCCGCTTTATGAGGATAGATATGCAGGGGAGGATAAGATAGATGTCTTTTACCGGATGCGGAAAGTAATTTATCTGGTGATGGATTATTATCGGTATCAGATATTAAAAACCATATTGGACAGCGGCATTCAACTAGACGTGTTTGGGGACTTCTGGAAGACCTCTGCGCTTAAAGACTATTCTAATATAATCTGTCATTCCGGGGTGACGGTGGAGGAGAGCCTGACTGTTTTTGCTCAATCAAAATTGTCTTTAAATGTAATGTCGTGGCATAAGGACGGATTTACAGAGCGGGTGGCAAATATTATGCTGGCACATGCGGTCCTGGTGACAGATAGGACAGGCTATTTGGAGGAGATTTATAAAAATGGGGAAGAGCTTATCATGTTTTCTTTAGATAAATTAGAAGAATTACCGGAAAAAATAAGGGCTGTGTTAGGGGATAGCGAAATACGGCAGAAAATTGCAGAGTCGGGATATCGTAAGACGTTGCATAAGCATACATGGGAAATGCGAACAGAAGAAGTATTAGAGTTTTTAGAAACATTGTGATAGGAGAAAATAAGTTGCAGGAACACAAAATAATGTTTTTTCAATGGCATTCTTTTATGAATGGCGGAATTGAAAAGGCCTTAAAAAAACTGGAAATTGCATATGATACATTTTTTTACCAGTTTGCAGACTGGGAACAGGATGATATGTTTTGTGAGAAATTTCGGAAGAAGTTAAAGGATGGCAGGTATCTGTGCGTTTTGTCTGTTAATTTTGCACCGTTAATTTCCGATATTTGTCAGGAAATGGGGCTGCTGTATATTTCATGGGTCTACGATTCCCCGCTGCATATCCGGAATTTAAAACCGTTGGAAAATTCCTGCAACAAAATTTATTTTTTTGATCGGGGACAGGCAGAATGCTATAGGCAGGCAGGTATCTGTGCAAAACATCTTCCACTGGCGGTAGATACGGAAATCTTTAAGGCGGCTATTGGAGACAGAAGGAAATTAGATACAGCGGAAATTTCCATGGTAGGGCAGCTTTATCAGACAGAGTACAACTATTTTACAGCTCCCTTGGGAGCATATCTAAAGGGTTATCTAGAGGGAATTATCAATTCTCAGATGAAGGTGTATGGAGGTTATCTGATACCGGAACTGGTGTCGGAAAAATTGTTAAACGATATGAACGGAATATATCAAAGGACTGCAACAGACGGTTTTCAAATGGGACGCAGGGAATTGGAATATATGCTTGCGCAGGAAGTGACGGGCAGGGAACGATATTTGGCATTGGCACTGTTATCAAACCGTTTTGGGGTAGATGTATATTCCGGTGATATGGATAAACGTTTAAAGAAAGTTCGCTTTCATGGCTATATGGATTATCATACGCAGATGCCGAAAGTTTTTGCTGAAAGCAAAATAAACTTAAACATATCCTTAAAAACGATACGGACGGGTATTCCTTTAAGGGTTTTGGATATTATGGGCTGCGGGGGATTTGTAATAAGCAATTATCAGGAAGAAATAGCAGAGTATTTTAGAGTGGGAGAAGAGTGTGAGGTTTATGAGAATTTGGAGGATTTGGTATTAAAGGCAGATTTTTATCTGAGGAATGAAGAACTCCGGCAGCAGATTGCGGTTGCCGGAGAGGAGAGAGTGAAGAGGGACTTTACTTTTGAGAAACGGATAAGGAAGCTGCTAGAAAAGGTAAATTAAAAAATTGGCAGAAAGTGCT
This sequence comes from Lachnospiraceae bacterium, assembly GCA_021770785.1. Taxonomy (GTDB): domain Bacteria; phylum Bacillota; class Clostridia; order Lachnospirales; family Lachnospiraceae; genus Roseburia. Next base: position 126,171 of record JAETQH010000002.1, on the reverse strand, counting down.
AAGGAAAAGCACTGATGTAACCGATATAAAATAAAAATAGCAGAGTAGGTGAAGGATATGGTAATAAGTCATAATTTGGCAGCTATGAATCAGAACCACCAGTTAAAAACTAATACAAAAAAGACGGCAGATTCGTCAAGGAAGCTTTCTTCCGGTTATCGGATTAATGAAAATGCGGATGATGCGGCAGGGCTTTGCATTTCTGAGGCGATGCGTCATCAGGTTAGAGGACTTGACCGTGCCTCATCTAATGTTCAGGATGGTATTAGTATGATACAGACTGCAGATGCTGCTTTAGAGGAAACACAGCAGATATTAGACCGTATGGTAGAATTGACGACGCAGGCGGCGAATGATATTAATACAGAGGCTGACCGTGATGCGATTCAGGAAGAGGTTGATCAGCTGGCAGAAGAAATTGATCGTATTGCTTATGATACGAATTTTAATGAGCAGTATATGTTAGCAGCGGGAAGTCCGAAAGCGCGTCCGGGATACTTTAATATTCAGGCAGGATCTATCGGTGGGCAGAGCATTAGATTTGAGTTTGTAGATGCCAGCAAAAAAAATCTGGGCGTGGATAAGATTGATGTTTCAAGCTATGATAGTGCGGGGGAGGCCATTGAAAAGGTTCAGAATGCGATTGCTAAGGCAGGCGAATGGCGTGATGAGTTTGGAACTGTACAGGAACAGTTAGAACATGCCACAAAAGGGGTTGACAATACAGGTGAAAATACCCAGCGTGCAGAGAGCAGTATCAGAGATACGGATATGAATGAGGAGATGCTTAGATTTACTACAAACAAGATTCTGGTAAATGCTTCACAAAGCCTTTTGGCACAGTATAACAGCAGACCGCACACGGTACTTGCATTATTGAACTAAGAAAATTGAGGACTGGCGAAATGCCGGTCTTCTTTTTTTGAATGAAATATCTTAAGATGCTTTGTTTATGATTTTTTACTGATGATGAAAAAATGCTTGGAAATTGAAAATAGCTGGTATAATATATTCGTAGCAGTATATTTGCGGATTTTTATGGATTAAGAAGGGCGGAAATACAATGAAAAAACCATTGCCAATCGGATATGACAATTTTCAACAGGTAATCAGCGAGGGCTTTTATTATGTAGATAAGACATTGTTGATAAAAGACCTTCTTGATGATAATGGGAATGTGAATCTATTTACCCGTCCCCGCCGTTTTGGAAAGACTCTTGCTATTAGCATGCTCCGCTATTATTTCGAAAAGGCATATGATTTCAATGGAAATGCTGCGGATAACAGAGGTCTGTTTGCTGGGATGAAGATTATGGAGGCTGGCGAGAAGTATACGAATGAAATGGGAAAATATCCTGTTATTAATTTGTGCTTAAAATCAGCAAAGCAGCCTACCTACGAAATGGCATATGCCAGTTTGGTGGATGAGATTGCCGGAGAATATAGGAGACATTCTTTTATATTGAAAGCGGACTGTTTGACGGAAAGCGATAAAAAGAAGTATTGCCGTATTATGGAACAGAAAGCCTCTCCGATGGAGAATGCTAAGGCATTGGAATTTTTGTCCATTTGTCTCTATATAGCATACGGGCAGAAGACCATTATTTTAATAGATGAGTATGATGTTCCGATAGAGAATGCTTATTTTAGAGGTTTTTATCAGGAGATGATGGATTTTATACGTTCGTTTTTTGAGTCGGCTTTAAAAACCAATGAATTTTTGAGACTTGCGGTAGTTACTGGATGTTTGAGAATTAGTAAAGAAAGTATTTTCACTGGGTTAAATAATTTGAAAATTATTTCTATTCTAAATCAGAATTTTGCAGAACATTTTGGATTTACTCAAAAAGAAGTAGATGAAGTACTTAGAGATAATCATTTGGAAGAGAAAAAAATAGAGCTTAAGGAATGGTATGATGGTTACCTATTTGGTAGTACAGAGGTGTATAATCCGTGGAGTGTTATTAATTATGTGAGCGAAACAAAGACATCAGAAAATTCATTTCCCAAGCCGTATTGGTCTAACACCTCATCAAACAGCATTGTGCGGGAACTGATTGATAACGCAGACCAGATAGTCCGTCAGGAGATAGAAGACTTAATAGAAGGAAAAACTATCGAAAAGCCGATACATGAAGATATCACTTATGAAGATATCCATAAGAGTCAGGATAATTTGTGGAATTTCTTATTTTTTACAGGTTATTTGAAGAAGGTTTCTGAACGTTTTGATGGAGATACTATTTATTTGACACTTACTATTCCAAATGCAGAAGTCCGTTATATCTATCGTCACACGATTTTAGAATGGTTTGATGGTAAAATAGGAAAAATCGATTTAAGCGGGCTTTACCAGGCAGTGAAAGCGGGAGACTGTGAAGCATTTTCTGATATTGTTTCCGAACAGTTAGTAGATACCATCAGCTTTTTCGATTATGCAGAAAGCTATTACCATGGTTTTCTGGTGGGACTGTTAAAAGGATGCCCCGGCTACATTACATTATCGAACAGGGAGAGCGGTAACGGCAGACCGGATATTATCATGAGAACCCCCTCAGTGCGGGGAATGGCAATTATTATAGAAATAAAAATCGCAAAAGACTTTGAAAAGATGGAAGAAGGCTGTGACGCAGCGCTAGCACAGATAGAAGAACAGAATTATGAGGCGTCTTTGTACAAAGACGGCTACCGGAAGTTTTTAAAATATGGAGTGTGTTTTTACCGGAAGGAATGTCTGGTGAAAAAACAACTTAAAATGTCGACAAAAAGGTGACAGGCATATTTTTGGGAAACCTATTATCATAGTAAAGTCACCGGTTTCTTTTTGAATCTGTACATTCTCAATTTTATCTGAAAAATATTTAAAGGAAATCTTGGAAACAGAGAAATAACTGGTATAATATAGCATATGGAGTTTCATGAATTGAAAAGGAGATTATAGACTTTGCCGGATAAAATAATAACAGGAAAAACTTTTGAGGAAGAAGAACGGCTACACTTTATTTTTACGGAAAATGATTTTTATCCGGATGTGGCAGAAGCAGACGGAACAAAGAAAGGCGTTGAACTGTTTCGGCGGAACCGCTATTACGCCCTGTATCAGATGGCATTTGAGGAGAGAAAACAGCAGATGACGCCAACAGGTAATTTCCTGTATATGGTGTCAAATACATTTTTTAAATGTCTGACAAGCCTTCCGGAACTTGAAATTGCCCGGGAAAATGTAAAGCCTGAGCTGTCTGCGGAGGATTTGGAACTGCTGCTGCAGGCAGTACCCTTTGCAATTGGGGCGGAATATGTGACAGAAGAATGGCTTAGGAGTGTATTTTTGAGGCTGACGCAGATTTTTGCAGAGGAAATCCAGGGATATGACGGTACGGTGGAATTATATCTGACAGAGAAGAATCAGCATCTGCATGTGCCTGAAAGAATTTTTTTCCATCTTGTGGAGAACAAAGAGGCGGACTTTCCCTTTGCATTTCTTGCAACTTATGCAACGAAAGAAGAGAGTGGAAAGGTGAAACATGTTCCGTTAAAGTATGCGCTGACAGAATATAAAAACGAGCGGGAAAAACTGTTGGAGCTTTTGGCCTGCCTGAATCGGGCATCTGAAGTGTCTGAGCTTATTGCAGGGTTTGTGGAAAACGGAGAGATGTTTCACCCCCTGCGCCTGACTGCCCGGGAAGCATATGTTTTTTTGAAGGATGTTGAGGTAATTGAAAGTATCGGGATACTGTGCAGGATACCGAACTGGTGGAAAAGAAAAACAGCAAGGCTTTCCGTGTCAGTAAACCTTGGAGAGGAGAAAACCTCTATGCTGGGCTTTGACACGTTGATTTCGGTACAGCCGAGATTGATGGCGGATGGTGTGCCTCTGACAGAGGAGGATGTGCGGATGCTCCTCGAGCAGACGGAGGGACTTGCCTTTCTGAAGGGAAAATGGATAGAGGTCGATCATAAGCGGCTGCGGGAGCTGCTTGGGCAGATGGAAGAGCTGCCGGAGGAGATTACCCTTTTGCAGGCGATGCAGATGGAACTGGGAGAAAAGGAAAATAATGCGGATGTAGGGACATTGGTATCAAACGGGAAGTGGCTTTCAGAGCTGTTTACGAATTTGAAAAAGCCGGAAACAATGCGCAGCGCTATTGTACCTAAGAGTTTTAAGGCGACATTGCGCCCCTATCAGAAAAGCGGCTATACATGGCTGAATTATATGAGCAGCCTGGGATTCGGTGCGTGCCTTGCGGATGATATGGGACTCGGAAAAACGGTACAGGTACTTGCTTATCTGGAAAAACTCCGCAAAGGGAAAAAGGATGCCCGGATATTGCTGGTGGTGCCTGCATCTTTATTGGGCAACTGGCAGAAAGAGGCGGAAAAATTTGCGCCGGAAATGGATTTGCAGGTACTCCATGGCAGGACTGCAGCGACGTTAGAGCAGGTTTTGCAGGAAGAACCGGCATTTCTGACGATTACGACTTATGGCATGGTGGCTCGCATAAAGGCAATACAGGAAATACAATGGGACGGCATTATTCTGGATGAGGCACAGGCGATTAAGAATCCCGGAACAAAGCAGACCCGTGCCATTAAGAAAATATCGGCGAAAACGCGTATCGCTATGACGGGTACACCCATTGAAAATGATTTGACGAATCTCTGGTCACTGTTTGATTTTTTAAATAAAGGATTGCTTGGCACTTCAAAAGAATTTCATGATTACTGCAGGCAGTTAAGTGAACATCCGGAAGGATATTCCAAATTAAAAGCGATGGTTTCGCCTTTCATGCTCAGGCGGATTAAGACGGATAAAAATATTATTGCGGATCTTCCGGAGAAAATCGAAAGCATTGATTATGTTACCATGACGAAGCGGCAGATTGTCCTATACCGCAAAGCAGTGGCGGATATGGAGCATATGCTTGAAAAAGTGGAAGGGATCGAGCGGAGCGGCATTATTCTGACCACGATTATGAAGCTAAAGCAGATTTGCAACCATCCGGACCAGTATCTGGGACAGACCGGATATTCGGAGGCGGACAGTGGTAAAATGCAGATGCTGAGGGAGATTTGCGAGACGATTTATGAAAAGAGAGAGCGTGTGATTGTTTTTACACAGTTCAAAGAAATAACGGAGTATCTGGCAGACTTTTTAAAGGGGATTTTTGGAAACGGCGGATATGTGCTGCATGGAGGGACTCCGGTGAGAAAACGTGGGAAAATTGTAGAGGCTTTTCAGGGAGAGGAGTATGTTCCGTTTATTGTGATTTCAGTGAAAGCAGGTGGGACAGGCCTTAATCTGACAAAGGCAAACCATGTGATTCATTTTGACCGCTGGTGGAATCCTGCTGTAGAGAATCAGGCAACGGACCGTGCATTTCGAATCGGTCAGAAAAAGAATGTGATTGTGCATAAACTGGTCTGCGAGGGTACGATTGAGGAAAAAATTGATGCCATGATTGCTTCAAAGAAAGAATTGGCGGAAAATGTAATCGGTTCCGGCGGAGAAAAGTGGATTACAGAGATGAGCAATGAGGAGCTGATGACTATGCTGCGTCTTGACATTTCTAAGTAAGCTAATACATAGGGAAAGAGAAAGGAGACATATGAGCAGATATTGGAATACCGGATATTACAGCCAGCCTGCCGCCAGTGAACTTAAGAAAAATTCAGAAGCCAGCAGAAAGAGAGAGAAAAAAAGAGGGAATGTCCTAGAGCCTGTTGTTACGCAGGGGAGAAATCTTGTAAAAAATTGGTGGGGAAAGGCATGGTGTTCCAATCTGGAGCGTTATGCCGATTATGAAAGCCGGTTGGACCGAGGGAAACGATATGTCCGTACGGGTGCTGTCCTGGATTTAAAGATACAAAAGGGGAAGGTTCTGGCAAGGGTACAAGGAACCAGAAAGACACCTTACAAAATAGAAATTAGGATCAGTCCGCTTTCTGAGGAAAAGTGCCAGAATATCATTGAAAAGTGTGGAAGAAAACTGGAAAATATCGAAGAATTATTGATGGGAAATTTCCCTATAGAGATGCAGGAGCTTTTTCAGGGAAAGGACGGTCTTTTTCCGAGTCCCAAGGAAATCAGTTTTAACTGCAGTTGTCCCGATTGGGCGCTGATGTGCAAGCATGTGGCGGCTGCCCTGTACGGAGTCGGAGTGCGATTGGATGAGCAGCCGCTTCTGTTCTTTGAATTAAGGGGAATTGATGTGGACAGATTTATCGATGTGACTTTAGCAAATAAAGTGGAAGCAATGCTTGCCAATGAGGGGAAACCCAGCAGCAGGATTATAGAGGATGAAGATATTGCAGGATTGTTTGGAGTGCTGTAAGTTGTTTGGAAACGGCGTAGGGTAAGTAATTGCAGAGAGAGGAAGGAATAGAAAAGGAGAACATATGGCTTATATTATCAAAGTGACATTAGAGGATACACATCCGCCCGTGTGGCGCAGGATACTTGTTCCGGATGCGATTAGTTTTCAGGATTTACATGAGATTTTACAGATGGCGTTCGGTTGGGACGATTATCATATGCACAACTTTACTTTCCCAAGCAGGAATATTGAGATTACGCAAAAAGGAGAGGAAGGGTACGGAAACTCTGTAGAAGAAGACAAAGCTGTAATAGATGATTTCATGAAAGAGTGTAAGTGGATTCGCTATACTTATGATTTTGGAGATGACTGGTGCCATAAGATTGTCTTAGAAAAGACGGACATGGAGTATCAGGGACGAAGCGCGACAGTACTGAAGGCGAAAGGCGACAATTTCGAGGAAGACAGCGGTGGTATCTGGGGAGGGGAAGAAGATAGCAGAAGTCCCTTTCATATAGAGGAAGTAAACGCTAAATTGCAAAAGCAGAAAATTTCGAAGAAAAAGAGCAGTAAGCAAGCTTTGGATTTAATCCAGATAATGAAAGATCTGGATAGTCTGAAAAGTAGTAAAAAGCAATTTAGAAAAGACTTAAAAGATATGCTGCAGGAATATTTGGACAGCTGTGAAGAAACAATAGAGAATGTTAAGGCAGCTTTTTTTGATAAAGACGAATCTAAGCGGATACAGATGCTGATCCAACTGCACGAATATGCATGGATGGAGATGGTAAACCAGAGAACGGAGAATTTTAGAATAAGTATTAATTTTCATGAGCCGGTTAAAAGCATGAAGGATATGCTTCTGGATTTCTCAGAAACAGAACTGGCGGATTATGGGCAATGTCTGCAAATAGAATTTGGAGAAAAAACAACAGAACAGCGTGCTGAGACAATAGTGGAGGCGTTTGCAGAGAATCCGAAATATTTGCTGTATATATTTACAGAAGAAGAGTTTGCTTTATTAAAAAAACTTTTTGCGATTCCATACAGACGAAGTTACGAGATAGAACGCGACGATTTAGATGTTCTGTCTAAAGGTATTGTAACCGGCGTTTTAGATGTGGAAACTTCGAATAGGCTGCAGAATAAAACTATGCGCATCCGTTTTGCGTCAGATGCGGCAGGGCTGATTGAAAAAAATACGGCTGATGAAATAGAAAAATTCTATAAAGAACACAGTCAGATTTTTGAAAATCTGTCCTCGTTATTAATGACTTATTCTATGCTTGAAGTAAAAACAATTGGAGAGCTGTATGCTGAAACCTTTGGTCAGAAACTGGAAGCGGCGGAGTTGCGGAGCTGTATCTATCTGCGTATATGCCTCGCAAAGGGAGCACGGCTTATCACTGAGGAAGATACAAAAAGCGTGTACCTGGCAGTGCCGGAGTTGGACACGGAAGAAATATTGTCTGAGATAAAGGAATATGATGTAACAGTTCCATATAAAAAATTCCGAAAAAAGGAATTACTGTCATCTGCCATGGGATTTGTTGACAGGTATCCGATGTGGCGGGAATTTGTTGCCTATATGGAGGAGGGTTATGATATAACCGAAGAGGAAAAAAATGTTCTGAACGCTCGGACATTTATGTCGGTTCAAAATGGGGCATCTGTGACAGAAATCCGGCTGGATATAGAGCAGGAGTTTGAATTTGACAATGTGGTTTTGAAAACAGAATTCTGGGAATTGCTTACAGATATCTGCCTGAATACGCCGATTCCCGCCCTGAAGGGTTATTCCCGGGCAGAATATTCGAAACTGACGGGAAGAAAACCATGGGAGCTGGGGTTGTATGATCCGGATGTTTTGGGTGAGGATTTGGAAGAAAATTGGCTTTACGGTATATCTCTTGATCAGCAGTACGAGTTATACCGTATTATGAAAAAAGATAAAAACAGCGCTTTGGATGTCAAAGCAGTAAAGAAAATAGTAGATGATGCAACTGTTGAGCTGGTAGAATTGAAATATATGCTGGCGGTTGCTTATTTGAAAAATGAAGATATGAATAAGGCAGAACGCCTGCTGACGGAGCTGTATCGTGAAACAAAAGATGAGGGGATAGAGGAAGTGCTAAGTATGCTGCATGAAGTAAAGCAGCAGGTAGGCTTAGAATATGGCTGGCAAAGCTATTCCGGCCGGGAAAGCCGCTCTGAATGGGATAAACCGATGGGAGAAGTGGTACCTTTCCGGAGAGAGAAAGAAAAAATCGGAAGAAACGCCCCATGTCCCTGCGGAAGCGGTAAAAAATTTAAACAGTGCTGCATGGGAAAGGGCATTTATGACTGAAACAAGATTATTATTGTGTACCGCAGATTAAAGGATTAAGCGCAAATAGCTGGAAATGGAATTTTAGAAAGTATGTTATCCGTATGTATTATTACAAAAAACGAAGAACAAAATATCAGACGCTGCTTAGAATGCCTAAAGCCTTCCGGCTTTGAGATTGTGGTAGCAGATACCGGATCTGCGGATAGGACGAGGGAGATTGTGGCAGAATATACCGACAAGGTTTACGATTTTTCATGGTGTGATGATTTTGCGGCAGCGAAAAATTTTGCCATATCAAAATCAAGTGAGCCTTATGTTATGGTGATAGACAGTGACGAATTTTTAGAAGAAATAGACATTCCTGCTTTAACGGCGCTTCTGCAGAAGCATCCCCATCAGGCAGGGCGGATTTTGAGGAAAAACAGCTTTACCAGAAAAGGCATTCCTCAAGAAAATAGAGAGTGGTTAAACCGTATTTTCCCAAAGGATGAGTTTCATTATGAGGGGTGTATTCATGAACAGGTAGTGGCATTAGACGGAAGCAGATATGAAACTTATCAGGCTCCGGTAACAATTCTTCACACGGGCTATGATTTGACCCTAGAGCAGCGGAAACAGAAAGCCAGGCGGAATATTATACTGCTCGAGAAGGAGCTGGAACGATTAGAGGCAGAGAACGTCAGTGGAGAGGTAAGCCGGAATACATTACCAGACTCTAAAACAGAAGGTAACAGTCAGGAGGCAGAAGAGCAGCTTCCCTATATTCTCTATCAGCTTGGCAAAAGTTATTATATGGCGGAGGAATACGAGCGTGCCTGTGATTATTTTTCCAGAGGATTGTCTTTTGATCTGAACCCGAAACTGGAATATGTGATTGACATGGTAGAGACGTATGGTTATGCTCTGATTAATAGTGGACAGGCAGAAACAGCCCTGTTTTTTGAGAATATCTATGAGGAATTTGGCAGCAGTGCAGACTTTCAGTTTCTTATGGGGCTTATCTACATGAATAATGCCAGATTTGACGATGCAATTTCAGAGTTCATGAAAGCGGCCTCTAAAAAAGAGTGCAGAACAGCCGGGGTGAATTCTTACTCCGCATACTATAATATCGGCGTGATACAGGAGTGCCTTGGCAGAATGGAAGAGGCAAAGAACTATTATAAAAAGTGTGGGGATTATGAGCCGGCACTGACACGGTTATCAGGATTAAAAAACATTTAACATTGTTTGAAATAAAAGGGGAGAATACGGTATGGCAGCTTCTTTATTAGAAATATACAATAAAATCAGTATTCAGCAATATAAAACAGATATGGGCTTCAAAGCGTTAGTGGAAGGAGTGCATGAAAATGTTTTTGTGATACCGGAATATCAACGGAAATATCGTTGGACAAAAGAGCAGGTGGAGGAGTTGGCAACTTCTCTGGTCAGGGATTTACCTATCCCGCCAATTTATACATTTCGTAATGAAAAAGGGCAGTTAGAAATTTTAGATGGCCAGCAGAGAGTGATGAGCCTTTATTTCTATTTTATTGGGAAGTTTTTTAAAAGTCCTAAGGAAAATGGGTTTGATTACAGTGAGCTTGATATTAATCATGCAAAGAATTTTGAGGAAGCATTGGAGGAAAAATATGATATTGTTCCGACACAGTTTTTTATGAAGTTTGGAGAGGAAAAATGCGATATCAGTTATCAAACGCTTCCGATAGAAATTCGTAGAATACGATGGAGGAGAGTTTAAAATTCCGGGGTATCGAAATTCTGTGAAAGATTTAATTGATGATTTTGCGGAGCTGTCATTTTCTTTTTCAAAAGGAGATTTAAAAGAATATCAAAGGAGTTTGGGGACATTCATTGATTCTTTGAATATTTCAAAAAAATATTTTAAACATATATCGTTAGTAGAGGGAATTTTTGTTTTAAGGGAAAAAATAAATTTAAAAATCGAAATTACAGATGAGATGTGTGAAATGATTTTAAAGGATAAAAGATTTCAAAGTACAACCGGTGGCGGAACCATATCTATTACAAATATGAATAAGAGGTGGAAAGTGATTTATGAGTTGTTATCAGAATATGCTGATTCGGTTGAGTAGAATATTATTGGAGGGAAAGCTTCCATATAACGATACTATTATTATTGGAGATAATTCCAGCGGTAAATCAGATATACTGAAAAAAATGATAGAGGATAGCGATGGCAGTTCCTATTATTTTATTGATGCAGTAAATCGTTATTTTGATATCGCACAGATTATGTCAAAATGGGAACAGGAGATTTTATTTTCTAAAGAAATTAATATACATCGTTTAAAGGAAGACAATTTTAATCATAAAGATTCCTTTTATTATGGGGGAACGCCCAAAGCTGTCGAGGATTTTTATATAAATTATTCGGATGAGTTGAATGAGTTAATGAAAGAATTTTTGGACATTCAATTTGAAATTAAACGTGGAACCGTTGGATGGGAAGTTTATATAGATGGGGAGAAAGAAACTTTATCAAGCGGATATCAGGCATTGCTTCGTCTTTTCATAGAGATAGTATATTATGAAAAGACGAAAAAGATTGGGATAGTTGTAATTGATGAAATTGATGAATTTTTGTCTGTAAAAAATTGTGGAGAGATTTATGGGTTTTTGCGAAAAAAGTTTCCCGCACTGAATTTTGTAGTCACAACTCATTCGGCAGATCTGGTAGCAAATACGGAAAATGCTAATTTGATATTATTGCAAAATGGAGAGTTTGAGGTGCTTGATTCAGGGGATTTTTCCAGTATTTCTCAGGTGTATGACATATTTGAAGCGGTATTGGAGAGGGATGGAGAGAAATCGGAAAAAGAGAAAATAGATGATAGATTAAGGGCTCTTTTGAACAATAAAATATCAGGAGTGTGGGAAAGTGAAGATGAGAAAAAGTTAGCTGATGTTAAAAATCAAAATTTGACTAAGGCGCAGAAGCTGATTATAAAGCAAATTGAGGAGTGGTAGATTTGACAGAAGAACCTTTTTTATTAGATATTCCGGATTTTATTCCTGAATACCAGGAAAAGATAAATTATGGATATAAAAATAAAGCAGGAAAAAATTTAGAGCAGCTTTTGAGAAAAGTGAGCGATAACCATTGCATGTATTGCTATGCGTTTCTTAAAAATGATAGAGTAAATATAGGACAGTTAGAGCATAGTATAGAGAAAAGTATTGATGAGGAATACCTGACAGAATGTGTGCCTAATATTTCACTGGCATGTCCATATTGCAATCAATCTTTAAAAAGAATTGGAGAAAAAAAGAGGGTATCAGCTGTAAAACCTGTGGTAAAAAATTTTGAAAAAGATTTGAAGTGTAAAAAAAATAGCTGTAAGGGTGAATGTGATAACTACAAAGCATTTTAATACTGTTTAGGAAAAAAAGATAACAATGAAAAAAACAATCATCTATTTCATCGGTGTCTACGACACTCTTGATTTATTTACCGGAGAACTAAAAAATGCATTCGAGGAACTGGGCTACTGCTCGTTTGTGTACGACGCAGGAATGCAGCAGCACAGCAAGCAGGCATTGCTTGAACTTTTAGCAGAGAATAAAAAATCCCAAAAGTTTGCGGTTGTCACTTTCAACAACCTCGGTTACAACCTGGATTTACCCGACGGACGCAATCTTTGGGAAACCTACCGTATCCCGTACCTGAATATACTGATGGACCACCCCTTCCACTACGAAAAGCCTTTAAGGAAAGCCCCGGACACATCCGTTGTGCTTTGTACGGATTGCAACCATGTGAAATATATTCGCCGTTATTTCCCTAATATCCGGCAGACCGATTTTCTCCCGCATGCAGGGGTGGAGCTGCACTGCAAACACAAACCCTTGACGGAGCGCAACATAGATGTACTGTATGCAGGGGCGCTTCCCATTTATACGGTGGCGAAAATGATACCGGATTTTACGTCTATTCCGGAGGTGGACGGGGACGTATTGGCACGGGAGGTGTTAGGCGAACTGGTGCGCCATCCTGAAAAAACAACGGAAACTGCCATAGAAGAATATTTGCGGAGCGTGCGAAATGATATTTCAGAACAGCGCATTCAGGAAATTACTGTAAAGATGCGTTTCCTTGATTCCTACGCCACTTCCTTTTTCAGAGAGCAGGCAGTGCGGCTTTTGGTGGAAAATGGTATCCGGGTGCGGGCGTACGGGACAGGCTGGGATCAGTGCGAATGGAGTGATAACCCTTGTCTGGATTATGGCGGAAAGGTGCTGGCACCGCAGATATTGCCCTTGATGAACGACAGTAAAATTGTGCTCAATACTATGACCTGGTTTAAAGCAGGGGCACATGACCGGATTTTCAACGGAATGTTGGCGGGAAGCGCGGTGGTGACGGACGCTTCCACCTATCTGCGTCGGGAATTTACCGACGGAAAAGAGCTGGTGATGTTTTCCCTGAAGGATTTGGCAGCGCTGCCGGAGCGGGTGTTTGACTTGTTTGGGCACATGCCGTCCACACAGGAGATGGCGGATTGTGGATATCTTGCCGCAAAAGAGAGACATACGTGGAAAAGCAGGGCAGAATATCTCGTAGAATGCTTTTTATAGTCAGAAAGTAAATATGAAAATACAGGTGAGAGAAGGAGGAAGAAATGGGCTATCTCTGTGAGGTACATTGCCCCGGCTGCGGATACAAACAGATATTTCCCTTGGGCTGCGGGAGGAAAGATTATAAATTAAAACGAATATATTCCCATTTTGATTTGATGGATTTGTGGTCGGTCAAGGTAATGGCGTTGGAGAAAAAATCAAATTACCTGACTTTCCGCTACCGTCTGGGAAAATGCCGGGATTGTGGGCAGCTGCAGGCAGTTCCGGAGGTTCTTTTTACAGATGGAACTTCCTTTCACGGAAGAACCTGCGACTGCAACGTAAAAGCAGAGCATGAGATAAGCCTATATGAGGACCGGGAGCCGATAAAATTAAAATGTCCGAAATGCGGCAAAAAGGTTACGACGCAGGAAAAAGGAATGTGGGATTAAAAGAAAAATAAAAGCGTCTGGAAATGTGGCAAAAAGGTTACAACACAGGAAAAAGGAATGTAGGATTAGCAAAGGATAAAAAGGGGAAGGGAATATGGTAATCATGCACAACATGACGGCGGAAAATGCGGCGCGTCAGGTTTCTACCGGTAAAAAGAGAATAGAGAAATCAACGGAGCGGCTGTCAAGCGGATACCGTATCAACCGTTCCGCGGATGACGCGGCGGGGCTTACGATTTCCGAGAAAATGCGATGGCAGATACGCGGGTTAGACAGGGCGGCGGATAATGCGGGAGACGGTGTTTCCTATATCCGGACGGCGGAGGGAGCTTTAGGGGAAATGCACTCTTTGATGGAGCGCTGCAAGGAGTTATGTGTACAGGCGGCAAATGACACCAATACGGAGGCAGACCGTCGTGCCATACAGGAGGAAGTGGACCAGCTGACGCAGGAAATCGACAGGATTTCCGCCACCACGCAATACAATACGCTGCATGTTTTTTCCACAGACGGGATCAGTCCCTTTGACATGCTCTCGGCGGGTGGTCTGAGCCAGACCATTACCGTAACCATGGATTTTATTGATAAGGACGGAAATGTTCTGACACCGGACAGCGGTGCAGAGACGAATACCACTAATTATACCGGAGATTCGGCGGTTATCGCAGCATATGCGGCGGAACAGGCGGCGTTGGCGGCAAATGCCATTATGAAGGCTTATCCGGCGTTAAAAAGCGCTTCCTCGCCGGGGATAAAGGTGGGCTTAAACCTTGCTAATATTGACGGAGCAAATAATACCTTAGCTTCTGCGCAGTTAAGCATTAGCTGGTCATCGGCGGAAACCGTCATGACATACACCATGAATGTGGATACCTCCGATTATAATATCAATAATTATAATGATGGGGAACTGGCGGCCACCATTGCCCATGAGATGACCCATCTGATTATGCAGGACACTTTGACGGCAGGAATGTTGGGGCAAAATTCAGAGGGTTATCCCAAGTGGTTTAAGGAAGGGATGGCGCAGACTGCCAGCGGGGACAGCGGCTGGTTCTCCTATAGCCTGAATTCTTCCTCTACAGATGCAGACATTAAGGCGTATTTGTCCCAGACTGCTTCCATGCCTTACGGGGCTGGATATTTAAGCACCCTTTATCTGGGGCAGTTAGCCTCCGGGCAGGGGACGGTCAGTACCGGAAGCCTGCGAAGCGGCATTAATACCATATTGTCAAAGCTGATTGCGGGAAATACCTTGAGCCAGGTGATTCGGGATATTTCCGGCGGAGCATACACTAGCTACAAGGATTTTGAGAAAAACGTGGCAAAGGATGCCGGGGCAATACAGTTTACGAAGGATTTTATTGCAGCCAGGGGAAAGGACGGTGCAGGCTCTGTGGTAGCGTCTAACCTGTCGGTAAAGGAAGAGGATGTATTGAACGGAAACGTAAAGTATACGGCCAGCTATGTTATTGACACCGGCACAACCGCCTATAAAAATCATTATGGCAGCGGCTTCACCTTCCCGGATTTGGGGACGACGTCGGGAACCGGTGGCGGCGGAACAGGAACAGTTGTAACCGGTGGCGGCGGTATGCTGTATTTGCAGGTGGGAGCGCTGGGCGGACAATATGTGGCATTGAATACCTATGACGCATCCTCCGAGGCGTTATATAAGGGAAGAAGCATAGATGTCATGTCTTTTGAAAAGGCGACTTCTTCTATAGCGATTGCGGATGAGGCGATTGACGGGATTTCTGCTATCCGTTCCTACTATGGGGCAGTGGAGAACCGCCTGGAGAAAACGATTTCCAATCTGGAAAATACAGAGGAAAATACGCAGGCTGCGGAGTCGAAGATACGTGATACTGATATGGCGGAGGAAATGGTGACTTACAGCAGCGCCAATATTGTTGTTCAGGCAGCCCAGTCCATGTTGGCTCAGGCAAACCAAGACAGAGAAGGTGTTCTGCAATTACTGCAGGCATAAAAACACCCGGAGAAAACGGAAAATTCTGTTTTTCTCCGGGTATTTTCATGCACAGCCCCATGCAGAGGAAGTGTGCCACTGAAGCGGCGCATGGGGCGCGCGGCGAGTAGGGGAAAAATCTTCCCTACTCGATTTGCTGGTTATAAAGCTGCTCTATTCTACTGACTGTAATAAGGAGAGTACCTGGTTTAGTTTGGAGTTAGACTGGGCCATCACAGCCTCACCCGTCTGGGTGAGAATGTTTGCCGTAGAATAGCGTATCATCTCTTCTGCCATATCGGCATCACGGAGCCGTGATTCTGCACTTTGTACATTTTCTCCGGTATTTCCCACCGTGTTATGTGCGGATTCTAAACGGTTCTGATAAGCCCCGAAAAGGGAACGCTGCTCCGATACAATAGCCAAGGCGTCTGCGGAAGCGGCGATGGCTTTCTGGGCTTCCTCATGGGTTTTGGTATTGGTGTCCGACAGTCCCAGATTTCCCAATCGCAGGGAGCGGTAATTAATGGCGATATGGTCATATGCTACATCGCTGGTCTGGATATGCAGGCTGATTTCCGATTGGTAGATAGGCTTATCCAGAATAATTTTGTTGACCCACTGGCTTCCGGAATAAGCAGTGCCAAGACCGGAGGCATAAACATCTACCGTTTTAATATCGGCTAACAAATCCTTGATGTCATCTAAGGTGGTGTCCGGCTTTACAGTTAAAGTCATGGTGAGACCGCCGATAGAAGAATAACTTCCGATGGGGACAGAATAGTTTCCCATAAGGGAATATCCCACACGAATCTGACCTCCCATTTGGGTGGAAGAAATCGGATGCTCGGAAGAACCGGGATTAATCAGCGCGTTTTCCGCAGACTGGGGTGTGCCTCCGGTACCCTGCGGGGTATGGGAGGGGGTATAGTAACCATATCTGTCGTGATACCACCAGTAGTTTCTGTCGGTGCCGGGAACCTTGGGATTGTTTGGCTCATTGACATAACCGTAATAGTAGGTTGTGTAGGAGGTTGCGGTTCCGTTAAAGTTTGGGGTGGCAAGTGGGTTGGTTGCGGCAGTACCCAGCGTAAAGCCGGCGGACCATGTTCCTGTATCGGAGGCTGGCCGGTTGAAATTATCCGGCTGTGTGGTGAGTGGCTCAATAAACGCAGTATCCGTGTATCCCAGCTGAAAAATGCGGTCTGCCGCAAGCTGTGCCGTATAGTTAATGCTGGAAGAAAAGCTTACGGAGATACCGTTTTTGCTGTAAGACGAGCGGGTGACTCCGTCGGAGGTTATCATGTTTGCCCCGGTTGGCGTAGAAGTAGAAGAAGAAAACGAAGTGCCGTTAATGGCATTCACTACGTCATCTAGGGTTGCCACGTCCGAAATATTATAGCTTAACCGGAAGTTAATGCCGGAATTTGCTAATGCCGGGTAAGTGGCGGTATCTAAATATTTACCGATTTCGATATTTAAAGTAGTTCCGGCTAAATCCGCGGAAGGCCAGGGGATGTTTGTAGTGGCATATGGATTCCCGTCATAGCCGGTCCAGCTTACTTGGATGCCATCGTCTTTCGTGGCGGTGACCTTGTAGCCGGAGGAGGCGATGAGCCACTTGTTGTTCTCTGAAATCGAAAATGCCTGGGAGGTATTTTGATATCTTGCGGTTACGGCAGGTACAGGCTCTGTTCCAATCTGCACCTGGTTGTTTCCGTTGGTATCCCAGATTTTTTGGGTGTTAAATTCTGTGGTGTCAAAAATCCGGTTGATTTCCTGCTTTAAATCCTGAATTTCGTTATCAATGGCAAGACGGTCCGCAGCTGTGTTGGTATCGTTAGACGCCTGGATGCTCAGTTCGCTGATACGGTGAAGCATAGACTGTACTTCCGCTAAGGCAGCATCAGCCACCTGCACATAGCTGGTGCCGTCATTGATATTTTGGGAGGCTTTATCTAACCCCCGAATCTGTTTGCGCATTTTTTCGGAAATGCTTAAGCCTGCCGCGTCATCTGCCGCAGAGTTAATGCGGTAACCGCTAGAGAGCCTCTGGGCGGAACGGTTTTTGCTGGTTCCGGCAATATTGTATTGTCTGGCGGCATTTTTCCCCATCAGAGCTTCTGTACCTAAATTCATACGAAAACCCTCCTTTTGGAATTATTTATGCAGAAATTCAAAACGGAAAACAGTATATATGAAACTGCTATTTGGTAAAAAGTGCATACTAACTAAATTTTGTATCGGCAGAAACGGTAAAAAGTTGAAGTGTCAAATGAAAATAAAGAAATAGAAAAGTGATGGGAAACGGTCTATAATGAAAGAAGAAAAAAGAGACAAGGAGCGCAGTATGTACATCTTAATGTATCGTTGGAAAGCCTATAATTACCGTGACATCGAGCAGACATTTTTAGCCATGGGACACAGGGTGGACAATATTGAGCAGGAATTGGGCAGTTATGACGTCAGTCCTGAATTTGAGCAAACCATAGAGCAGCTTATCCAAAAAAAACAGTATGACATGGTTTTTACTGTAAATTATTTTGCCTTGATTTCCAATGTCTGTGAACGGCAGCAGATAAAATATGTGTCCTGGACTTGCGATAATCCCCTAATCAGCATGTATCACGAATCTGTTTTTCACCCCTGCAACTATATTTTCACCTTTGATAAAACCAATTATCTGGAATTTAAAGGCATGGGGGTGGAACATATCTGGTACCTGCCCTTGGCGGTGGACGTAAACCGTCTGGACGCAGTGATAGAACATGGGGAGGATATGGCAAAATACCAGGGGGATGTGGCTTTTGTGGGGAGTCTGTATGAACGTAACTCCTATGATAAATTAAAACACCGTCTGTCGGAATATCTGCGGGGCTATTTTGATGCGGTGATGGAGGCGCAGCTAAATGTCAGCGGTGCCAATATTGTGGAGCCCATGCTGACGGTGGAGGTGCTAGAGCAGCTCCAGCAGTATTTCACTTTGGAAAAATCCGAGGGTTCTTTTTCGGATTTAAGCCTGATTTTCCAGACCACGGTGCTGGGGTTTAAGATTGCGGAGCTACAGAGAAGGCGGGCGTTGATTGAACTGTCTAAGCACTTTGAGGTAAATGTATACAGCAACAGTAATGTCAGTGATTTGGTGCGGGTGAGGTATTGCGGTTCTGTGGACTATTGGAGTGAGATGCCGAAGGTCTTTCACGCCTCTAAGATTAACCTGAATTTTACCATTCCAAACATCAAAAGCGGTATCCCCCTGCGAATTTGGGATGTGTTAGGCTCCGGCGGTTTTCTTCTCACGAATTATCAGGCGGAAATCCCCTATTACTTTAAGGAAGGGGAGGATTTGGTCTGCTTTGACGGTGTGGAAGATATGCGGGAAAAGGCTGCCTATTATTTAGAGCATGAGGAAGAACGGCGGCAGATTGCAAGGAATGGTTATGAAAAAGTAAAGCGGCACCATGGCTATGTGGAGCGGATTGCTGCTATGCTGGATATTGTGGAACATACACCATGACATGGGGGAAAGAATAATCTGCGGGCAGGAGGTTGCTGCCGGGCAACGAAGGTATTCTGGGAGGCCGCTGCCGGGATGCAGAAAGGGATGGTAAAAGAGTGAAATTCTTTTAGCCATCCCTTTTGCTAACGAAAATGTCAATTACCTCAAAAGGTTTCCCATCATTTCCACCGACGGGAAAACTTTTTAACAAAAACGATCCAACATCATTCCTGAATAAATGGAAGTAATATAAGGTGTTGCAAAATTATGTACCGGATTTTTGTAAGCAATCAATACCTTGCTGACATAATTCATCGGGTCGATGGAAGCGCTTGCTGCGGTTTTACCCAAATCTTCCTTAAACTCGTTCAGCAACGAGAAACAATCCTTAGCGTCAGGAGCAGTAACGGCATCTGCCAAAAGATTGCGGTCCACGTCAATTTTTCCGTCCGATTTTACCTGAAGCCCGATGGACTCTAATTCGTTATGGTAAGGCCTTGTGATATTTATCATATCCCGGAGAAGCTTGTTGGATTCCTGAGTTTCAGAGTAGTCGTAACTCAGCTGAACCATATTATTATATACATTCACCAGAGACTGCACGTTGTCAGTAGCGGCATCCACGTTTGTCTTAAAACCGATGCGGGCGGCAGTGTCTTGTTTGCTGGGATTGCGCAAGGTCAGCTCAAAATCATTATTTACGGTAAACGTATTGGAAAGGGAGCTGTGCTCCGTTCCGTTCAACAGAAAAGCGGAGTTTTGCGCCATCTGCTCTACCTGATTGATTCCCAGAACCTTCATTGCCTTGATGGAATCGGAATCGGGGGCTGGCAGGATTTCAAACAGATATTGCTCATTATCGCCCAGTCCGGTCTGCTTGGATTCGATGCGGATAGCGGTCTCTTCCTCCCTGTTTTGCACCAGTTCCGCCTTTAACCCGATACCTGCGGAGTTGATAAGGCGTATCATTTTATTCTGAACATCCCGGTTGGTATCCCTATCTCCCACGGAATATTGAAATTCATAAGAGTTGAATTCTGTGTTAAGGTCAAAACTGTAAATCCCCGGCTTGATATCGGATTTATTCTGGGAAAGAAAAGAACCCAAATTTACCTGAGGCGAGGCAAGCTGCATGACCTTTATATCAAAATGCAGGCTGTCATCAACATTCTGGTCAGTGCCGACGTATTCTGCCTTGACACTCTCCTCGTCAGAGGATTCGGCGATTTTACGGTAAAAAGCATTTTCCCCGCTACCGTCTGTGTCGGAAAGTGCGGCAACAACATTCTGAATAGAACGGGTATGCTCCTTGATGTCAATGGCAAATCTCTTGCCCTCCCCGCTGTTTTTAATCTTATAAAGAGGGGAATCCTTATTCGTTTTTACGATATTATTATAGACGGCACGCAACTGGCTCTTCTTATGAGTGTCATAACGGGATGACGCCATGCTGGCATAGGTACTTAGATAGTAACTGTAAGCACTATCAATGGCTGCCATGAAAACCCCCTCCTTTCTTCCATGAAAACAAATACAACCTTGTAAATGTGGGGCATATAGCAAATATTTATTTCTAGCCGTAGAAAAATTCTTACTTTTTATTTCGGTTAAAAACCAAAAAATGTTAACTAGGGACGGAAAGAAAATTAAAAAAAGATGGGTTTGAAACAGCAGCAGGGATATGATACGATAAAAAAAGAAAGGGGTTTTGAAAAGATGAAAAAGTGGATGAAAAAATCAATACTATTTGTGGTGCTTCTGCTTTTAGGAACAGGCGGCAGCATTTGCTATGGAGCAGAAAGCCAGGGAATGAATGTCAATTACCATACCCAGCAGGAAATCAGGGAGTATCTAAAAAAGAAAAAAGTAGATATTTATGCGGAGACTTCTTACAGTACGACGCCCTCAGCCACATCACCCTATAAGGCGGGGAGTGTCAGTGACGCCAGCCTGCAGTCCGCGTTAAACACAATGAATGCCATCCGTTATATTGCAGGAATTGATGATACGGTGGTGTTAGACAGTACTTATACCCAGAAAGCGCAGGCGGCCGTCCTTGTCAATGCTGTCAACCATACCTTATCCCATTCGCCTGTAAAGCCTTCCGGCATGAGCGACAGCCTCTACCAGATGGGAAAAGAGGGGGCGGGCAGCAGCAATCTGTCCTGGACCAGCTGGAAAACAGGTTTAAATTATCATTTTGTAAAGGCATGGATGAATGACGGAGACAGCAGCAACATAGACAGAGTGGGACACCGTCGCTGGATTTTAAACCCTTCTATGGAAAAAACAGGTTTTGGCTGGATTTATGGCGCAGGCGGAACCTATGCAGCCATGTACGCTTTCGACAACTGGTATGCAGAACCCAAGTATTACGGGGTGGCATGGCCGGCACAAAATATGCCCATAGAATATTTCGGCAGCACCTATCCCTGGAGTATCAGTATGGGAACCTACGTGGAGAAAAGCAGTGTGGAAGTTACCTTAATTCGAACACGGGACAACAAAAAATGGAGTTTTTCCTCCGCCTCCGCTGACGGCTACTTTAACGTGGAAAACAGTAACTTCGGTCAGAAAGGCTGTATCATCTTCCGCCCCTACGACATTGCTTATCAGCCCGGCGACCAGTTTACCGTAGAAATCGCAGGCTTAGAGCGGGCGGTTTCCTATCAGGTCAGTTTTTTCTCCGCCGACACCGAGGAAACAGAATGCAGTCATTCCTACGGCCCCGCCAAGGTTACCAAAAAGGCAACCCTGACTGCCAACGGAAAAAAGACAAGCGCCTGTACCAAATGCGGAAAAATAAAAACTTCTATTATATATAAAGCTTCCTCCATTACTCTTTCCGCAAAGGAGGCAGTTTACAACGGTAAAACCCAAAAGCCGAAACCAGTGGTTAAAAACAGCAGGGGAAAAAATATTTCCTCCCAATATTATACGGTTTCCTATAACCGCACCCCCAAAAAAAGCGGCATTTATCAGGTGACCGTAAAACTAAAAGGTGATTACAGCGGCAAAAAGACCCTTGATTTTACCATAACCCCCAAAGCCGTCGCCATCAAAACCTTAAAACCACAGAAAAAAGCAATCATTGTTACTACCAAAAAGGGTGAAGACATCACCGGCTATGAAATCTCCTACAGCACCACCAAAGATTTCAAAGCCCTCAAAACCCAAACTGTCACCGTAAAAGGCAAAAACACCACCAAAACAAAAATCAAAGCATTAAAATCCAAAATCACCTACTATATAAAGGTAAGAACCTACAAGACCGTAAACTATCAGGGCAAAAAACAAACCATATATTCTTCCTGGTCCAAAACAAAAACCATAAAAACCCTTTGATTTTTACATGAATATACCAAACAGTCTCTTTGAAACCTGCCCCCCACCAGAATGATACGCTCTTAGAAAAGAGCATATTATACATAATGCAGAACAAAGGAACCCGCCCCACCAATAGTATATTGCCCCAAGGGAGGCTATAGGGCATAAGGGGCAGCCAATATGTAAATATTACCAATAACCAGCCGTGGAGGGCGGAGGGG
This sequence comes from Lachnospiraceae bacterium, assembly GCA_021770785.1. Lineage (GTDB taxonomy): Bacteria > Bacillota > Clostridia > Lachnospirales > Lachnospiraceae > Roseburia. Next base: position 103,476 of record JAETQH010000002.1, on the reverse strand, counting down.
TTCTGACAGACCCTTCCAAGGACGCCGGTACTTGGCGAGGTACTTTCGAGCCTAGTACCGCTGCGCCCTTGGGGAGCGAGAGCGTGTCTGACAGAACCCCTCCGCCCTCCACGGCGTCCTTATTCGTAAAATTAACAGTCTCCCCTTTATAACTCCCCAAAAAAAGTTATTGACGCCACCCCTCAACTGTGCTATATTAGACTAGCGATGGAAGTAGGTCTTTTTTTTATGCCTTTTTTTAGGAGGCTGTCGCTGTCTCCTGAAAAGAGATACGTTTGATAACGGCAGGGCATAAAAAGCACAAAGAAATTTAATGGAGGTGGAAGTTGTGCGCACAAAAATAACATTGGCATGTACAGAATGTAAAAATCGTAATTACAACATGACAAAAGACAAAAAAGCTCATCCAGACAGAATGGAAACCAAAAAGTACTGCAGATTCTGCAGAACACACACATTACACAAGGAAACCAAATAGGCTGCAAACAACCAGAGAGTTGTAGGGTAAAGGAGTGAGAATATGGGAGAAACCGAGAAGCTAGAAAAAGCTCCAAAACAGAGCTGGTTCACCGGTCTTTCGGCTGAATTTAAAAAAATTGTTTGGCCGGATAAACAATCACTTGTAAGACAGACCACAGCAGTTATTGCGGTATCCGTTGTATTAGGTCTTGTAATCGCACTGTTAGATTACATCATTCAGTATGGCGTGGATTTCCTTGTTGGTTTAAGTTTTTAATGGAGGCAAAGTGATTTATGGCAGAGGCACACTGGTATGTTGTTCATACCTACTCAGGATATGAGAATAAGGTAAAAGCGAACATTGACAAGACGATTGAAAACCGGCATTTAGAGGACCAGATTTTAGAAGTCCGTGTTCCGATGCAGGATGTTGTCGAAATGAAAAATGGCGCAAAAAAATCCGTATCAAAGAAGATGTTTCCGGGATACGTGCTAATCAATATGATTATGAACGACGACACATGGTATGTGGTTCGGAATACCCGTGGTGTCACCGGATTTGTTGGTCCGGGAAGTAAGCCGGTACCACTTACCGATATGGAAATGAAACCGCTGGGAATCAAGACAGAGGACATTGAGGTAGACTTTGCGGAAGGTGATACCGTGGTGGTGACTGGAGGTGTCTGGAAAGATACCATCGGCGTTATCCAGGCGATGAACCACAGCAAACAGAACGTCACCATCAATGTGGAACTCTTCGGGCGCGAGACACCGGTAGAAATAAGTTTCGCAGACGTAAAGCTTAGCAACTAAGCAGAACTTGGACATCAAGTTTGAAAAATGAATTAAGGAGGCAAATTCCAATGGCAAAGAAAGTAGAAGGATATATCAAATTGCAGATTCCTGCTGGCAAGGCTACACCGGCTCCTCCAGTTGGGCCTGCTCTTGGACAGCACGGCGTAAACATTGTTGAATTTACAAAACAGTTCAACGCCAGAACAGCCGATCAGGGCGACTTAATCATCCCTGTAGTAATCACAGTATACGCAGACAGAAGCTTCAGCTTCGTAACCAAAACACCGCCTGCACCTGTATTAATCAAAAAAGCCTGCAACATCAAATCTGGTTCCGCAGCACCGAACAAGACAAAGGTTGCTACTCTTTCCAAAGCAAAATTACAGGAAATTGCAGAGCTAAAAATGCCGGACTTAAACGCAGCATCCTTAGAGGCAGCTATGAGCATGATCGCAGGAACTGCAAGAAGTATGGGTGTGGCAGTAGAAGAATAAATCGCTTTGCAGCAAGTTGCAAAGCTTTAGAAGAATGCAAAAGCGGCATTCTTCCGGTTGGAGTTAAAGTGTAATAGTAAGTGGGAGGGACCTCTCCCGATAATACCACCAGGAGGTTTTTTAAATGAAAAGAGGAAAGAAATATCAGGACGCTGTAAAGAGTTTCGACAAAGCTGCTCAGTACGAAGTTGCCGAGGCAATCAGCTTAGTAAAGAAAAATGCAACAGCGAAATTTGATGAGACAATCGAGCTTCATATCAGAACCGGTTGTGATGGTCGTCATGCAGAGCAGCAGATCCGTGGTGCAGTTGTACTGCCGCACGGAACAGGTAAAACTGTAAAGGTTTTAGTGTTCGCAAAAGGAACAAAATTAGATGAAGCACAGGCAGCAGGCGCTGACTTCGTTGGCGGAGAGGAATTAATTCCGAAAATCCAGAACGAGGGATGGTTAGACTTCGATGTTGTCGTTGCTACACCGGATATGATGGGTGTTGTTGGTCGTTTGGGACGTGTACTTGGACCCAAGGGCTTAATGCCGAACCCGAAAGCCGGAACAGTTACCATGGATGTTACAAAAGCTGTCAACGACATCAAAGCTGGTAAGATTGAGTACAGATTGGATAAAACAAACATTATTCACGTGCCAGTGGGAAAAGCTTCTTTCACAGAAGAGCAGTTAAGCGACAACTTCCAGACTCTTATGGGCGCTATCAACAAAGCGAAACCTTCAAGCTTAAAAGGACAGTATATTAAGAGTGCAACTCTTGCATCTACAATGGGACCTGGCGTGAAGTTAAACGTAACCAAAATCGCTCAGTAATCCGAGGTCAATTTAAGTTTGCAGCAAAATATTGTTGACAAGCAAAATATATAATGCTATAATGTATCAGCATTGTGAAAATATTACAATGCTGATACAAATATTGCCGAAGACAGTAGGTGCCGTAAGGCGTAACCGTTTGGCCTACCGAGGGAACATATCATCTTAAGTATGATTTTATGTAGACTTCCTGTCTTTTGCAGGGAGTTTTTTTATGCGCAGACTCGTGCAGAGAAATATGCTGCTGAAGCGGTGCACGGGCGCGCAGCGGGCAGTGGGGAGAAATATTCCCCTGCCTGATTTCATAACCTCAAAAGTCTTTTATGCAGTAAAAAAATACTAAAAGGAGGTACAAAATCGTGGCAAAAGTAGAACTGAAACAGCCTATCGTACAGGAAATTTCCGATAACATCAAAGATGCACAGTCTGTAGTAGTGGTAAATTACCGTGGACTTACCGTAGCCCAGGATACCGAGTTACGTAAAGCATTAAGAGAAGCCGGTGTTACTTATAAAGTATATAAGAACACATTAGTAAGCCGTGCAGTAGATGGCACAGACTTCGCAGCATTAAAGGATGTTTTGGAAGGACCGAATGCTTTCGCTATCTCTACAACAGATGCGACAGCTCCGGCGAGAATTTTATCTAAATTTGCGAAAAATGCTCCGGCGCTCGAGATTAAAGCCGGTATCGTAGAAGGAACTTTCTATGATGAGGCAGGTATGAAAGTAATCGCAGCCGTACCGTCAAGAGAAGAGCTTCTTTCCAAATTACTTGGCAGCTTACAGTCTCCTGTTACCAACCTTGCCCGTGTTCTTAATCAGATCGCGGAAAAAGGCGGTGCAGCAGATGCAGCAGTAGCAGCTCCGGCTGAGGAAGCAGCTCCTGCAGAAGAAGCAGTAGCAGAAGCTCCGGCTGAGTAATGCAATACCTGCTTGGCAGGAAAGTAAATGTAAACATGGGTGGAAACCGACACAGAGAATAAAATTTTAATGGAGGAAAATAATAATGGCAAAATTAACAACAGCAGAATTTATTGAAGCTATCAAAGAGTTAAGCGTATTAGAGTTAAATGATTTAGTAAAAGCTTGTGAAGAAGAGTTTGGCGTATCCGCAGCAGCAGGCGTTGTAGTGGCAGCAGCAGGTGCAGGCGATGCAGCAGCAGCTGAGGAGAAAACAGAGTTCGATGTTGAGCTGACAGAAGTTGGACCGAACAAAGTTAAAGTTATCAAAGTTGTTCGTGAAGCTACCGGCTTAGGCTTAAAAGAAGCGAAAGACTTAGTAGACGGAGCTCCTAAGGTATTAAAAGAGGCAGCTGACAAAGCTACTGCTGATGATATCAAAGCAAAACTTGAAGCAGAAGGCGCAAAAGTTACTTTAAAATAATCGTGTAAGCTATAAGCAGAGCGAAATCGGAAAGAGAGTGACTGCGGGAATTTATTCCCGGCAGACACTCTCTTTTTGATTTCATTCGGCGCCAGCCGTGTGCTGACCGGCTGTGCCGGGCAGCTAAGCTCTGCGTCTGCACGAAAGCCACTGGCTCTTTCTGACTTTTTGAAAGCGCAACGCGTGCTGACGGACAAAGTCCGGCAGCTCAATCCGCGCCCCCCAATTTTCCCAATTTCATTCGGCGCCGACCGTGTGCTGATCGGCTATGTCGGGCAGCTAAGCTCTGCACTTGCACGAAAGCCACCGGCTCTTTTTTACAAAAAATATATCCAAGTAGGGTGTTTTCTATTTACAGAAAGAAAATATAAATGTACAATAAAAAAAGGGATAATGGTAAATTATCAGAAGATTAGGAGGGCAGATATGGAGAGAGTTAGAAAAATTGGAAAACAGATGGTTGCATTTTTCCTGATTGTGGTACTTGGGATTGCCGGACTCGGAGTAGCAGAGGTTGAAGCTGCTGCTAACAAGGCGCTTAGGGTCAGCTATTCCTTTAACGGGCAAAATTATGAAAAAGATGGGGACAGTTGCGGATACAACAATAATTACGGTATTTACGTGCATGGAACCTCTAAAAAGACCGCAGTCCGGTCGCTGAAAATGAGCGTGGATATTTACATTCCCAAAACAGCCTTAAAGAAGAACGGCGCAGTCATTGACGTAACACCTTATCTTGACTTTATGGATTCTAAGGAAAATTATGTAGGAGACGTGGTTGGGAAAATTACTTTGTCTGCGATAAATGAAAACGGAAAAGTGAAGCTGTATGCCTGGGACGAGACTTTACAGAAAAACGTCAAGGCTTCTGCCTATGGAACCTGCAAAGCAGGAATGGGAGCATACAAATCATATTATGTGATAAAGGTAAAAAAAGTGCCTTTTTCAACGCAAATGTTTCTTGAAAACGGAGAAAGCGTGCAGGTTGGGGCAAAAGATAAATATGCATTTAACATGGGAGTCAGCATTACGGGAGAAAACAATAAGGGCAGCGGCAAGCTTTACATCGACAATATGAAGATAACCTCGGGCTCTAAAACAGTTGTAAATCAGGAATTTTCTAAGAAACCGAAATATTATGGGGCGTTTAACAAAGAGAAGGAACTGTCCAAGAGCAAAATAAAAATTGAGAAATTTTAGCAGAACATCATGAAAAATACGCTTTTGTATATTTTGCAGTCTTGCCAAAATCCGTCAGCTGGGATAAGATAAAGAAAAAGATACTATTTTAAAAAAGGCTTTTTAGAAAGGGGGGTTTGCTATGAGTAGCATTTCATCCATTAACAGCAGTTCCTACCGTGACTATGGAAATTTTGCATCCGGAAAGAAAATACAGAGTGCGGCGGATGGCGCAGCGGAGCTTTCCATTATAGAGAAAGAGGATGCCCAGATACGAGGGTATAAAGCAGGCGAGAATAACATCGGTGCGGCAAAGGATATGTTGAATATTGCGGACGGCGCTATGAGCGGTATCGCAGATTACTTACAGCGTATCCGTGAGCTTGGAGTGCAGGCGGCCAACACGGCGGTGGTGACAGATTCTGACCGTGCCAATATCCAGAAGGAAATCGATCAGCTGAAACAGGGCATTTCCGATATTGCGTCTCAGACGAACTATAATACGAAAGAATTGCTGAACGGTACATATGATAAATTCCAGATTGCCACAGACGGAAACGGAAACAGCATGAGCGTGGAGACAACAGATGCCACGTTGGCAATGCTTGGAATTGCAGATTTTGATGTGACGAAGGACTTCAATCTGCAGGATATTGACGATGCCCTTGCAAAGGTGAGCGCAGGCAGAAGCAGCATGGGGGCGCAGAGCAACGCTCTTGGGTATGCTTATCAGTACAGCACCAACACAAGGTTGAATGTAACAGCGTCGAAGAGCCGGTTGGAGGATTTGGATTTCCCGGAGGCGATTTCTGAGAAGAAGAAAAAAGAGACGTTGCAGGAATATGCGCTGTTTATGCAGAAAAAGAAAATGGAACAGCAGACGAACAGCATGTTCCGTATGTTTGCCTGATGCCGGATAACTAATGTAGTCCATAAAAAATACCTTATAGGGTTGGAAACGAAAATTCACGGAATCCCATTTTGGATTCCGTGATGCTATCAAAGGGATTATGAAAATATTGTCGAAATTCCATTAAATTTTAACAATCATCTATGAATTTTTACATTATCTTTACGAAACTATGGAGGTTCTTTATTTTTCAATGTTACAGTTCTGTGGTAAGACCATACAATCGAGAAATAACATGGAGGAAAAATGATGAGTCAATTAACACACATTTTTAGATTACAGGTGGCACTTTCTGTTATGCTGGTATTGGTAATAGGATTGGGAGTCACGCCAACGTTCGCGGCGGCGCCAACGAAAGAAAAGGTAAAGTATTTGGGAAATGGAAAAGTAGAGGTTGACTTTAGACAAGATGTGAACTACAAAAAAACGAAAGTATCTGTAAAGGATACGTCGGGAAATACTTACAAGGTGTCTATTTATGAGAGAGATGATGATGAACTAAAATTTAGAATTAAAAATTATAAAGCGGGCAAGACTTATAATTTTACCATTACAGGGATCAGGGCAGAGCACACTTCCAAATATGGAAAAGTAACAGGAAAAGTTAAAATTCCTAAAGTGGATTCAAACGCAAAAAACATAACGGCAAAAGAGGCTAGAGACATTGCCCTTAAAGATGCCGGCGTAGAGCTTTCGGATGTGTATGATTTGGAGGTGGAAAAAGACAGAGATGGCGGTGAGGTAAAATATGAGGTAAGTTTTAAAGCAGGTGGTTGGGAATACGATTATGAGATTTCTTTAAAAGGAAAGATTCTCTGGAAGGAAAAAGAGAGGGACGATGACTTCTACGATGATTATGACGATGATGATTACGATGACTATTACGATGAAGCTGTATAATTGTTAAAATGTGGACAGTTGTTCCTTAGTAACTCATACTGCAAGGCATAGGTGCATCTTAGAGGAATTGAAGCGCTACTTGAGAAACCGCATGGGCGGCAGGACGAGAGGAGCAGGTAAGTTTCCCCCTACTATTACATTAGATAAACTGGTTTTTAAGTTCAAACTTAGAGACCAGTTTTTTTATACACTAGAGGGAATATAGGCAGATATTATGTACGGATGATCTGCGGGAAAATTTTTGGTGACGCAAGGCGTTTATAAGGATTGTGTTATTAAAAGGAATATTGATGTTTTCGAAGAAAAATAAAAGCCCACATTTTTTCTGCAAAAAAGCTTGACGTTTTGCTAATGCTTGTGCTATCATATACGTTGCACTATTGTGGTGCAGTGGACTTATTGCGTCTTTTTTAGGGAAACATATGTGCGAGAAACCCCGGAAACAGGGCATTTCGCATGTTTTGTGGAAAAGATGCGGTGAGGGCTACTATATGTAGTGGATGCTGAGTGTTCACATACCGCAAGGGCTGCGGTTTGGGGCGGTAGATTTCATACAACAGGCATTCGCTTGTTGATTATAAAAACGAGAGGTGAAACGTCAATGGAGAAAAACAGAATACGTCCGGTGAAAGCCGGAAAAGGAATGCGTATGAGTTACTCAAGACAGAAAGAGGTATTAGAGATGCCCAATCTGATAGAGGTCCAGAAAGATTCCTATCAGTGGTTCTTAAAAGAGGGCTTAAAAGAAGTATTTGCTGATATCTCTCCGATTGCTGACTACAGCGGTCATCTGAGCTTGGATTTTGTTGATTTTGCATTATGCGAGAATGATGTAAAATATACAATTCCAGAGTGTAAAGAGAGAGACGCAACATACGCAGCGCCTTTAAAAGTAAAGGTCAGACTTCACAACAAAGAAACGGATGAGATTAATGAGCATGAGATTTTCATGGGCGACCTTCCTTTGATGACCGAAACAGGTACTTTCGTAATCAACGGTGCAGAGCGAGTTATCGTCAGCCAGTTGGTACGTTCTCCGGGTATCTATTACGGAATTGCTCACGATAAAGTGGGTAAAACTCTGTATTCCTGTACTGTAATTCCAAACCGTGGCGCTTGGTTAGAGTATGAGACAGACTCCAATGACGTTTTCTATGTTCGTGTAGATAGAACCAGAAAGGTTCCGATTACTGTATTGATCCGTGCCCTTGGTATCGGCAGTAACCAGGAAATCATCGATATGTTCGGTGAGGAACCGAAGATTTTAGCAAGCTTTGGAAAAGACGTTGCGACCAATTATGAAGAGGGACTTCTTGAGTTATATAAGAAAATCAGACCAGGCGAGCCGTTGACTGTTGAGAGTGCGGAGAGCCTTATTAATGCTATGTTCTTTGACCCGAGAAGATACGACCTTGCCAAAGTCGGACGTTACAAATTCAATAAAAAATTAGCACTGAAAAACCGTATCAACGGACAGGTTTTAGCGGAGGATGTTGTGGATGTAACCACAGGCGAAATCATCGCTGAAGCGGGAACAGAGGTAACTCGTTCCTTAGCAGACGATATCCAGAATGCGGCTGTTCCTTATGTATGGATTCAGACAGAAACAAGAAATGTTAAGGTAATGTCCTCCATGATGGTAGATTTAACCCATTACGTGGACTGCAATCCGAGAGAGCTTGGCATTACAGAGCTTGTTTATTATCCGGTATTAGCCCAGTTAATGGAGGAAAATCCGGAGATTGAGGATTTAAAAGAAGCAATCCGTAAAAATGTGGCGGATTTGATACCAAAACATATTACAAAAGACGATATCTTTGCGTCCATCAACTATAACATGCACTTAGAGTATGGAATTGGAAATGACGACGATATTGACCATTTAGGAAACAGACGTATCCGTGCGGTAGGCGAATTGCTGCAGAACCAGTATCGTATCGGTCTTTCCAGATTAGAGAGAGTGGTTCGTGAGAGAATGACAACTCTGGATTTAGAGAACATTTCCCCACAGAGCTTAATCAATATCAAACCGGTAACGGCTGCGGTGAAAGAGTTCTTCGGTTCTTCCCAGCTGTCCCAGTTTATGGATCAGAACAACCCCCTGGGTGAGCTGACCCATAAGAGGCGTCTATCTGCATTGGGTCCCGGCGGTTTGTCCAGAGACCGTGCCGGATTCGAGGTTCGAGACGTGCATTATTCCCATTACGGAAGAATGTGCCCCATTGAGACCCCTGAGGGACCTAACATTGGTTTGATTAACTCTCTTGCAAGCTATGCAAGAATTAACGAGTACGGTTTTGTTGAGGCACCGTACCGCAAGATTGATAAATCCGATCCTAAAAATCCACGGGTTACAGACGAAGTGGTTTATATGACAGCAGACGAAGAGGATAATTACCATGTAGCGCAGGCGAACGAGGCATTAGACGAGGAAGGGCATTTTGTCCGTAACTCCGTTTCCGGTCGTTACAGGGAGGAGACACAGGAGTACGAAAAAACTATGTTTGACTACATGGACGTATCCCCGAAGATGGTATTCTCCGTTGCTACCGCATTGATTCCGTTCCTGCAGAACGATGATGCAAACCGTGCGCTGATGGGATCTAACATGCAGCGTCAGGCAGTGCCGCTTTTGACCACAGATGCCCCGGTGGTGGGTACAGGTATGGAGACAAAGGCAGCCGTTGACTCCGGTGTCTGTGTTGTGGCAAAAAATGCAGGTGTTGTTGAGAGCTCTGAGTCCAACAAAATTGTCATCAAAAATGACGAGGGAACCAGAGATGTATATAAATTAACGAAATTTTCCAGAAGTAACCAGTCTAACTGTTACAATCAGAGACCGATTGTGTTCAAGGGTGACCGCATAGAGGCGGGGGAGGTTATCGCAGACGGTCCTTCCACCTCCAACGGTGAGCTGGCACTTGGTAAAAACCCGTTAATCGGATTTATGACCTGGGAAGGTTATAACTACGAGGATGCGGTTCTTCTCAGCGAGAGACTGGTGCAGGATGATGTTTATACTTCTATTCATATTGAGGAATATGAGGCAGAAGCCCGTGACACCAAATTAGGACCGGAGGAAATCACAAGAGACGTGCCGGGCGTTGGTGATGATGCGTTAAAAGACCTTGACGAGAGAGGAATTATCCGTATCGGTGCTGAGGTTCGCGCCGGAGATATTCTGGTGGGTAAGGTAACTCCGAAGGGAGAGACAGAGCTTACCGCAGAAGAGAGGCTGCTCCGTGCCATCTTTGGTGAGAAGGCAAGGGAGGTTCGTGATACTTCCTTAAAAGTTCCTCACGGTGAGTATGGTATCGTTGTGGATGCCAAAGTATTTACCAGAGAAAACGGTGACGAATTATCGCCGGGTGTCAACCAGGCGGTTCGTATTTACATTGCCCAGAAGAGAAAGATTTCTGTGGGTGATAAGATGGCTGGACGTCATGGTAACAAGGGTGTGGTTTCCCGTGTGCTTCCGGTGGAAGATATGCCGTTCCTGCCAAACGGACGTCCTCTTGATATCGTGTTGAATCCTTTGGGTGTGCCGTCCCGTATGAATATCGGTCAGGTGCTGGAAATTCACTTAAGCCTTGCAGCAAAGGCATTAGGCTTTAACATTGAAACTCCTGTGTTTGACGGTGCAAAGGAAATTGATATCCAGGATACCTTAGAGTTGGCAAATGACTACGTAAATTCTGAGTGGGAGGACTTTGAGGCAAAATACAAAGACACCCTTAGAGAAGACGTGATGAAATACTTATATGATAACAGGGCACACAGAGCATTGTGGAAGGGTGTTCCGATTTCCAGAGACGGAAAGGTTCAGCTTCGGGACGGACGTACCGGAGAGGCGTTTGATTCACCGGTTACCATCGGACACATGCACTACCTGAAACTGCATCATCTGGTAGATGATAAGATTCATGCCCGTTCTACCGGACCGTATTCCTTAGTAACCCAGCAGCCGTTAGGCGGTAAAGCGCAGTTCGGCGGACAGCGTTTCGGGGAGATGGAGGTATGGGCATTAGAGGCATATGGCGCTTCTTACACCTTGCAGGAAATCTTAACTGTGAAATCCGATGATGTAGTGGGACGTGTCAAGACCTACGAAGCTATCATCAAAGGTGACAATATCCCTGAGCCGGGTATACCGGAGTCCTTTAAGGTATTGCTGAAAGAGCTTCAGTCCTTAGGCTTAGACGTGAAAGTATTAGACGAGGAAAGAAACGAAGTTGAGCTGATTGAGACCAGCGAATATGGCAATACGGATTTGAACTCCATCATTTCCGGCGATAAAGATTTTGCATTTGAGGACAGCGATTCCTTTGCAAAGATGGGCTTCTCCCAGAAAGAATTTGATGCGGAGAATGAAGAGCTGGTTGATATAGAAGAAGAGGCAGAGGAAGAGGATGATGATGCTGACTTTTTCGATGACGCAGTAGAAGAGGTTGCTTTTGACGAAGAAAACGAATAGAAAGGGAGTGTCATAATGCCAGAAACAATGAGTAAAGAAACGGCAGGACAGTCGATCTCATTTGATGCCATTAAAATCGGATTGGCATCGCCGGAAAAGATTAGAGAATGGTCCAGAGGCGAGGTAAAAAAACCGGAAACCATTAACTATAGAACCCTGAAACCGGAAAAAGACGGTTTGTTCTGCGAAAAGATTTTCGGACCGAGCAAGGACTGGGAATGTCATTGTGGTAAATATAAAAAAATCCGTTACAAGGGTGTCGTCTGTGACCGTTGCGGCGTTGAGATTACAAAGTCAAGCGTCAGGAGAGAGCGTATGGGTCATATCGAGCTGGCAGCTCCGGTATCCCATATCTGGTATTTCAAGGGTATTCCGTCCCGGATGGGATTGATCCTTGATTTATCTCCGAGAACTTTAGAAAAAGTGCTGTACTTTGCTTCTTATATCGTGCTGGATGCGGGAAATACCGCGTTACAGTATAAACAGGTGCTTTCTGAGAACGAGTATCAGGAGGCGAGGGAGCAGTATGGCAATGGTTTCCGTGTGGGAATGGGCGCAGAAGCAATTCAGGAACTGTTGCAGGCCATTGACTTAGAGAAGGATTCCGCAGAGTTAAAGGCAGAGCTCGTGGATGCTACCGGCCAGAAACGTGCGAGAATCATCAAGAGATTAGAGGTTGTGGAGGCTTTCCGTGAGTCCGGAAATAAACCGGAGTGGATGATTATGGACGTGATTCCAGTTATTCCGCCGGATTTACGTCCTATGGTGCAGTTGGACGGCGGACGCTTTGCAACTTCCGACTTAAATGATTTATATAGAAGAATTATCAACAGAAATAACCGTCTGAGAAGACTGTTGGAGTTAGGTGCTCCGGATATCATTGTCCGCAATGAGAAACGTATGCTGCAGGAAGCAGTTGACGCATTGATTGACAATGGCCGCCGCGGCCGTCCTGTTACAGGACCGGGCAACAGAGCGTTAAAATCCTTGTCTGATATGTTAAAGGGTAAATCAGGACGCTTCCGTCAGAACTTACTTGGTAAACGTGTTGACTACTCCGGACGTTCTGTTATCTGTGTAGAACCGAAATTAAAGATTTTCCAGTGCGGTTTGCCGAAAGAGATGGCAATCGAGCTGTTTAAGCCTTTCGTTATGAAAGAGCTGGTGGCAAACGGAACAGCCCACAATATCAAGAGCGCAAAGAAGATGGTGGAGAGACTTCAGACTGAGGTCTGGGATGTGTTAGAGGACGTTATCAAAGAACATCCGGTTATGTTAAACCGTGCCCCTACACTGCACCGTCTTGGTATTCAGGCATTCGAGCCAATCTTAGTAGAAGGTAAGGCGATTAAGCTGCACCCATTGGTATGTACCGCATTCAACGCCGACTTTGACGGTGATCAGATGGCTGTCCATCTTCCGCTTTCCGTAGAAGCACAGGCAGAATGCCGTTTTATGCTGCTGTCACCCAACAACCTGTTAAAACCGTCTGACGGCGGTCTGGTTGCAGTTCCTTCTCAGGATATGGTGCTTGGTATCTACTATCTGACTCAGGAAAGACCGGGGGCAAAGGGTGAAGGCAAGTTCTTTAAGAACGTAAACGAAGCCATTTTGGCATATGAGAACGGGGTGTTGACGCTTCATTCGAGAATTACAGTCCGCATGAGTAAGACAATGCCGGACGGAACCGTTTTGTCAGGAAACGTAGAATCTACTCTGGGACGTTTCATTTTTAATGAAATTATTCCGCAGGATTTAGGTTTTGTAGACAGAAGTGTTCCGGGAAATGAACTGAAATTAGAGGTTGATTTCCTTGTTGCCAAAAAACAGAATAAACAGATTTTAGAGAAGGTCATCAACATTCACGGTGCTACAAGAACCGCAGAAGTGCTTGATGCCGTAAAGGCAATGGGTTACAAATATTCCACCAGGGCAGCCATGACGGTATCTATTTCGGATATGACCGTGCCTCCGCAGAAACCGCAGATGATTCAGAATGCGCAGGACACCGTAGACCGCATTATGAAACAGTATAAGCGTGGTCTTATCACGGAGGAAGAGCGTTACAAAGAGGTGGTTGAGACCTGGAAAGAGACGGATGAAGAACTGACTCATGCACTGCTTTCCGGTTTGGATAAATACAACAACATCTTCATGATGGCTGATTCCGGAGCCCGTGGTTCCGATAAACAGATTAAACAGCTGGCTGGTATGCGTGGTTTGATGGCAGATACAACAGGTAGAACCATCGAGTTGCCGATTAAGTCAAACTTCCGTGAAGGTCTTGACGTATTGGAGTATTTTATGTCCGCACACGGTGCGCGTAAAGGACTTTCCGATACCGCTCTGCGTACCGCTGACTCCGGTTACCTCACCAGACGTCTGGTTGACGTTTCCCAGCATATGATTGTACGTGAGTCCGATTGCTGCGAGGGAACGGACAGAGAGATCCCGGGTATGTGGGTAACGGCATTTATGGATGGAAAAGAGGAGATCGAGAGCCTTCAGGAGCGTATTACAGGACGTTTCTCCTGCAACACCATCTGTGATGCAGAGGGCAATGTATTAGTAAAAGCGAACCACATGATTACACCGAAGCGTGCAGCTCTTGTTATGAGCAAAGGTGTGGATGAGAAGGGAGAACCGATTAGCAAAGTGAAAATCCGTACCGTATTATCCTGCCGCTCCCATATGGGTGTCTGTGCAAAATGTTACGGTGCCAACATGGCAACCGGTCAGGCAGTACAGGTTGGTGAGGCAATCGGTATCATTGCAGCGCAGTCTATCGGTGAGCCGGGTACACAGCTTACCATGCGTACCTTCCATACCGGTGGTGTGGCAGGAAACGATATTACACAAGGTCTTCCCCGTGTTGAGGAAATTTTCGAGGCAAGAAAGCCGAAAGGTCTTGCCATCATCACGGAATTTGGCGGCGTAGCTACCATTAAAGATACGAAGAAGAAACGTGAAATCGTGGTTACCAACAATGAAACCGGAGAGACAAAGGCATACCTGATTCCTTACGGTTCCAGAATTAAGATTATGGACGGAGCAGTTCTTGAGGCCGGTGACGAGCTGACGGAAGGTTCTGTCAACCCGCATGATATCTTAAAGATTAAAGGTGTCCGCGCCGTTCAGGATTACATGCTCCGTGAGGTACAGCGTGTATACCGTCTGCAGGGTGTAGAAATTAACGATAAGCATATTGAGGTTATCGTACGCCAGATGTTGCAGAAAATCCGTGTGGAAAATAACGGTGATTCTGACATGCTTCCGGGTACATTGGTAGATACTCTGGATTTCGAGGATACCAACGAAATATTAGAGAAAGAGGGAAGAGAGCCGGCAGAAGGAAAACAGGTATTACTCGGTATTACCAAAGCTTCCTTAGCAACCAACTCCTTCTTATCAGCAGCATCTTTCCAGGAGACCACAAAAGTATTGACCGAGGCTGCAATCAAAGGAAAAGTTGACCCATTGATTGGTATGAAAGAGAACGTAATCATTGGTAAACTGATTCCTGCCGGTACAGGTATGAAACGTTACCGCAATATCAAGCTGGACTCCGATATCAATGAGGATGATGAACTGTTATTTGATGACTTCGACGATTTTGATGACTTTGACGGCGAGTACGCTATGGAAGAAGAGTACTTAGAGGAAGAACCTGTTGAGGAATAAGCATTGAGGTTGAGAGAACTTCGATACACAGTAAGAAATGTGTTTTTGCTCGTTGAGCAGCAACCGTGATAAGAAAGCCCCTTACCGTATTCATGTACCGACCTCCAAGAGTTAGATTTTTAGGTTTGACTTTTGGGGGCGGTAGATGGAGACGGTGAGGGGCTTTTTGTTAAAATAGCTCATCTAATAATAAGTAGTAATTGATTTTATCCCAATCGGGGGTAATGCCTGATTTTTCAAAAAGCAAATCCGGGTGATAGGGAAACTGTCGGGAGGTTTTATGGTATTTTCCTGTACAGTTCCCCCGGAAACTGCGGTAGCATAGTGCAATATCCTGCCATCTGTCGGCGATTCCCATTTTCCCCAAGTCGATAAAACCGCTTATCCGCCCGTTTTCCAGAATAATGTTGGGGAGGCAGAAATCTCCGTGGGACAATACCAAATCCTCCGGCGGGCGGTGGGTGCACAGGTAGTCCAGCAGATGTTCGGGATTTTTAAAACCGTTTTCTCCGAAGGTCTGCGGGTCAACGTTATCCATATCTACCAGATGATTTTTTACATTGTATTCTGCCATCTTTAATTTCCGGTCCAGATTCATATTGCAGGGGCAATCGGAAATATCTATGCTCCATAATTTCGTTAAGCCGGATGCCAGTATCTGTGCCAGACGGTCTGCATCTTGCAAATATTCGTCGGCGCAGGACATTTTGCCGCAGATACGTGTCATCAGCAAATAATCCATCCCGTCCTGTATTTCGTGGCAAATGACCTTTGGTACGGGCAGTTTTCCGTCTAACCACTCCATCATCAGGTGCTCGTTTTGAGTTTCTTCATTCTCCGGCTGAATTTTTAAAACCATATCTTCAAAAAGTAAAACTTTTGAAACGGACATGCCAACGGAATCTATGCGGTAGGTCTTGTTTTTGATTATTTCATTAATAGAAGCTGGGAAAATTATGGTCATGACTTTTACTGTTCTCCTATTCAGTGTCCGGATTGTTTCTGCTCTAAATATATCATTCACCGAGCATTGAGTCAATGAGAGCGGGGACAGTGTGCAGCGCACTGTCGAGATTACAAAGGTTGCCATTACCCTGTTTATCCTGTCGAAACTAGTTGCGTTTACGTATTTGCTCCAATATCATTAGAATAGTCACGCACCAAAATGAATAAAAGATAGTTGAGGTTAATTTTGTAGCTCCTATTTTGCAATAGAGCAAAAGCCCCATAATTACAATTATAACAGAAATAAATTTATAGATTTTTTTTTGCTTTGAAGAGAGTGAAATCTTATTAGTACTTGCAGGTGCAAATAATATGCACATAAGCATAAGTAGTATGTAGCCCCGTAGAGTTTGTTTTATATATATAATTGTCCATTTGTTTAGACATCCGAGCAGAACACTCCCTGCTATGCATGTGAACTGTGTTGGAGCATGTATTCCACCTGTGCAATGCCTTAATAGAGAGAATGCCACTACCCAAAGAAATGTAAAACCGAGTGTATGAGACAGAATTCCCCATAATGTCAAAAGTGTTATGGTGATAAATGTATTAAAAAAACATTCCAATCCATATATGTATATATCCAGTTGTTCTTGACAAATGTCTTCGCTGGATATTTTTGTCAACTTGGTTGCAATATCAGTAGCCCATTTTGTAATCATTAAAATTCCCCATTTGTATCAAATCTCGTAGTATATTTGGCAAAAGCATTTATGACATCCTTGGAGTAGGAACGTGCAATTTGTGTGGTTAAATGGTTAGATAATTCGATAGTTCCAGATGTAATTCGATATATATGTGCCATGTTTACGATATACGAACGATGGGTTCGAATAAATTCACTTGGCAGGTGCTCGATTATTTTATTTAATGTTGACATTTGTTCATAGCATTTACCACTTACTGTTAATATATCTACATAATGTAAACTGCTTGAAAATGTTAATATTTCCGTATAAGGAATACTAACGATTTCCTGTTTATTTCGATATATGTATGTATTATTAGATAATTCTTTTGCAATTTCATTCAAACATAAAAACAATTTATGTTCCCTCACAGGTTTAAGTAAATAGTTCAAAGCTCGTACTTCATACCCATGAAACACGTACTCTCTGAAAGCAGTCAAAAATACTATAATTCCCTTATAACCCGATGCTCTAAGACGTTTGGCAACATCTATTCCGTTCATTTCACCCATTTGTATATCCAGAAAAAAGGCTGATGATTGTATTGACTGGCAATCTGGATTATGTAAAAAATAATCTTCTCCGGATTTATATTCATCTATGCCAATATCCCAGTCATATTGTTGACCATATTTCCATATTCCACTTCTTAATCGTTCTGCCTCAATCACTGAATCTTCAAGAATTGTTATTTTCATTTTCATAGTTGATATTTATTCTCCTTATCAGGAAGCATTATATGTACAGAAAAGACATCATTCTCAGATGCAATCTGTAACATTCCGCCAGCTTTTTCTACAATTTCTTTCACTCGTTTTATTCCTAATCCATGTCCTGTTCCTGATTTTGTGCTAAGAATTTCCTCATCTATTTTTCCTTTTATTACACCATCAAAGTTATTTTCAATATGAATCAGTATCATAGTTTGATAGGGTTTGATGTAAAAATAGATATATGGTTGTTCTGTTGGATTAGATGCCAGAAGCCTTTCTCCTGCCTCAATAGCATTATTCCATATATTGCCAAGCATTGATGAAAGCTCAACGGAATCTAGCGGGAAAGGTTCGGGAGCCATGATCGAGTATTCAGTTTTGATGCCATGTTTTTCGGCGTAATCTAACTTAGCAGTAAGGACGCAATCAATCGCAACATTTCCGGTCGCTATTGTACTATGTGTAATTGCGAGATTATTATGATATCGTTCTGTATATGATATAAGTTCATCCCATTTTTCATCTTTAGCCAAAACATTGATTGCATCTAAATAAATTTGCATATCATGTTTCATTTCTCTTAATCGTTCTGTTGTTTCAGCTAAACTATTAAATTCCGCTCTTTCTAATTTGTAGATCTTTTGTTCTTCTAACAGACGCAAATTTTCTTCTTTTGAGTACCCTAGCTGATAGATATATAATAGTAAAGTTAAAAATAAAACAAGAAAGAACAAGTTTACATATGATAGTCTTGTTGAAAAAGAAGAAACTCCAAATTTATCTACAGCTTCCAGTGTTAATCTTAAAATATAATGACCAATTGCAAGCCCCGAAATCGCAATCAAGATATACGCAATTTTCTGAAAAGGAGAGAATGCAATGTCTTTGTTTGCTACATAGTGAAGTAATAATACAAGCACTGCAATCATTGTCAAGTACAGCATAGTATATGGCTTTCGTAAATTCCCGCCTAAGAGTAAGTCCAAGGATGTACCTTTATAAAGTGTAACAGGAATAAAAAAAGAAATTTGTTCTGCCACTAAACATATAATTGAATATGAAAATCCCCAAAAAACACGAAGAATTATATTGTCACGATAAAAAGTCACGGCATATACAATATCTAAAATGCAGGATGATAACAATGTAATATATGATGAGACTTCCATTCTGTTCATAAAACATAATATTATGAAGTGTATCGTTACAAATAAGATCATCCAAAATGTTTGATATTTAAAACTTGCTTTTGTATGTAACTTTGTACGAATAAATACTATAAACAAAGTCAATTCAAGAAAATTAACAATATATTCCCAAATGGCATCAATTAAAATCATAACAATTTCTTCCTCAAATATTTTCTAATGCAATTTTATCATCAAAAAAATATATACACAACACAATATAATACCGTTCGTGCATGTTGACGTACCATTCGTGCATAGAGGATTGAAAAAATTAAATGCTTTGCTATATTAAGCATATATCAGTAAGTAAAGTTGCTTGAGTTATCAGATAATTAAGAAAGGAGTGAAAACAATGAACAATAAGCAAACAAATAAGGCAACCCAGAAAAGTGCCCGTTTCGTACTTCAAGCATTGGCTGTCATTGCTCGAAGTAATGCAAATTCATTGTGCCGTGGTTTGTTATACGAACCAAAGGCACCAAAACAACTACGTAAGCAATATTAACTACCATAAAAACGAAGGAGGGAAATTGTATGAAAAGAAAACTTATAGCAGCATTAGCTGCGGTTGTTTTACTCGGGTCTGTAAATGGAGTATCCGCATTTGCAGCAGACAAGGATATGAGTAGTGTATCTGGAGGTTGGTCTGAGTCTACAGGATACTATGTCAACGGTGTTTCAGGAATGACAGATACTTATACTTTCGGAACTCCTGTAGTGTCGAATCTGAAAGTAAAAGCTTCGGGGACACCATCTAAAACTCCAGATAAACATACTGGAAAGAGATTGACTAGAATAATTGATAATAGTGGTGGAGATGCAGAATACGCAGCATTTGGAGAGACTTTGTGGTATTACAAGTATCACTATACAACTGCACGAATGGAGTTGAGCAATGGAACTGTGAAAACAACAAGTGGCCGTCAGTGGGGCGAAAATGCAACTAAGGCAACATCACCGTATTATCTGCCAGGGTTGTTTGATAACACAGAAGCTAGAACATATTGGGGAAGTTAAAAAATGGTTTTAAAGTAAGTGCTAGAGTGCATTGTGGTGTGGCAAAATTATGTGCTACACCACATTTTATTTTCTACGAAGAAAAAGTAACGAAGGAGTGGAGATATATGAGAATAACTAGAAAATCAGTAGTCTTTTATTTCTTGATTAATATTGTTATATATATACTTTTGACAGGATTTCTCCTATATTTTGAGAAGCAAACAAACTATGATCGGCTGTCAAATCAATTATACTATGACAACATTTTGTTGATTTATAATGGGGGAAATATTGATTGGACTGACGTAGAAGAGCCAGAACAATATAGAGTATACGTTGAGGTTAACTCAGATTGTAGGATCCTGATAAAAGATACATCAAAATGGATGCCACCTATGTTGGAAGGTTATTATCCAAAAGAAGAAATGGGAGCGGTCGCTGTTATTGGGAAAAATGCAGGTAAAATGATTTACTCAGATGCTAAAGGTAATCAATGGATTAGTTTTATGGGACAGGAGTTTCGTGTCACTGGAGTTGTGGGGGCTGAGTATGCAACATCGTGTGATGATTTGATAATATTGTTTGGAGCACAATTTAAAGAAAGTGAGTTGGATAATATTGTATACATTGTGGATGTTAAGACACAAAGAGGAGCTCGAAAGATGGAAAAATCTTTAATTGCTGAATATCCTGAGATACAAATTCAACACGGCTCAATAAAGGGAACAGCTCGACTTACTAAAAGTTCATACTTTTATAGATTATTAATTATTGAAGTATTGTTTATTACAACTTTGTCTATTTTTATATTTGGTAAGTTTAGACAAAAAAAATATGATATGAGCTATAAAGTATACCAAATATATGGCTTGCCACTAATTTTTATTTTGATTAAGGGAGAATTGGAAATCCTAGTTATAAATATTGTTTCACTACTTGTCACAAGTGGTGTGGGATATTTTGGAGGATTGTTAACAAGGAGTCAATTAGAAAACGTGATGTGGATTTCGATAGGTATAATAATATTTTCTGGCATTTTGGAGGCAATTTTCTTTTGGAAAAAAGTAATAAAGATAAATGTCTATAATCAAAGTCTCAGGAAATGCGGCGTAATAATCTATAATGAAAGGTTGTGATGAAAGTGATAATAGGAGAAATTATACGTTATTATCGTAGCCACAAAACAGAAAATATTGTGCTTATTTGCCAGATTACAGCTTTCTTTATTTTGATAGGAACGTTTTTTGCATTTACAAATGAAGCACATCATGGAAAAAGCAGTCTTGAAAGAGCTTATAAAGATAAAGCTATTTATCAGTTGATTGATGGATATTTTGATCCTGATGAATTTGAAGCCTTTAGGGATGAGCCGAATGCCTTGAATATTCTTAAAAGCTATTATAATGCGTTAGATAATGCAGTCAGTTTTCAATATTTGGCAATGTTTAACCAGAGTATTATAATAGACGATGTTAATAGCGTTTTTCCGAAAGAACTAACTATTAATAATAGTAGTTTTTCAAAACGAGTAGACGCATTTCAGATTAATGAGCAGGCATATAAGTATTTTGAATTGGATGTTATAAAGGGAAGGACGTTTCAACAAGGCGATTTTGATGACAATGGAAGGGTATTGCCAGTACTTATGGGAAGTAACTACATAGATGATTTTGAAGTTGGAGATAGGTTAACAGCTACGTATTATCAAAAAGAGGTTGAACTTGAAATTATCGGTTTCTTACAAGAAAATTCCTTGGTTTATTTTAATGGGAATACTGAATTTTATTTGGATGAATATATGATATCCCCATATGTAAACTACAAAGCACCAGAAACAGAGTTCGATGAATGGTTTCAAGAAATAGTTTATTTTGCTATGATTAACGGATACATTTCAATACCGTTTGGTGACAACTTTACTCAAAATATGATGATGGAGTTAGAAGCTATTTCTGAAAAAACTGGATTTTATAATTATAATTTTATCGGATCAAATCCCAATATACAGCAATATCGAGGGTTGATAAATATCTTGAATGAAAATTATGACTTGATTATAAATTTACTGATGCTAGCTTTCTTTATTAATATGGTCACTATTGGCTCTCAAGTATATATGATGCAGGAGACAAGATTACATATAATGGCTATTCATTATCTCAATGGCGCAACACTCCAGGTGCTCATTAAACAATTTGTTATAGAGAAATTAGGGATTGTCGCATTAGCGACATTATTAGGGTGGGGCGTATTAGTGCAGTTGAAAATGGCGAATACCCTAATTATGTTGATGATTTTAATGGTAGCAATTATATTAACGGTTGGAATTTCTTTAATTCTGATTTACAAACTAAAAAATATAGAATTGATGTTGATGTTGAATCAGGAGGATAATTTGCAGTGAAAGACATAATATTGGAAACTAAAGACTTATGCAAGAGTTTCAAACGTCCCGGAGGAACTCAAATGGTCTTGAATAAAATGAATTTACAGATATATAAAAATAAGATGACAGCCATAAGAGGGAAAAGTGGAAACGGGAAATCCACCTTACTAAATATTTTAGCAGCAACTATGATGGCGGATTCTGGAGAAGTGCTTTATGGAGATATAGATCTACAAAAATTGTCAAATGCTGAGAGAGCAAGATATCGTAGAGAAAAAGTTGGGTATATACCTCAAAATCTGTACTTACTAGACGATAGGAATGTGTTTATGAATATCGCTTTGCCATTGCAGTATTCTGGTGAGAAAAAAGAAAGAATAAGAAAAAAGGTGGAAGAAGTTGCCAAGTGGTTCGATATAAAGTACCTGTTAGACAAGTTACCTCAGACATTATCACGAGGTGAAAAGCAAAGAGTTGCGATATGCAGATCGATAGTAAAAATACCAGAAATATTATTTGCAGATGAACCAACTGGTTCATTGGACGAGGAAAATGAACAGTTAGTATTGGAGATGTTTAGGTACTTAAAGAAACAGGGGACTACGATTGTTTTGGCTACACACGATGATTCAGTTGAGCGAATATGTGATGAAGTATATTATATAGGTTCTTATGGAAAATGATAGTACGCGAGTTTTCTTTGACGGATGGAAGTATATTACAGAAAAGAGAATAACTGGTTTTAAATTTGTTAATACTAGTGTAGTGACACATTTACATTGCGCTAAATGACTTGCCTGAAAGTAAATTTGTCACTACACTAGACAAGAAAAGAGTTTTACGTGGAAAAAGTCTCTCAGCCCTCTATTTTCCTGCAATTCGGTGAAAAAAGTGCTTGACATCTTACTTTTCTGCTTATATAATGATTTAGCGTGCATACGAATGTGCGCCCGATTTTTATTCATTTATTCAAACAGGAGGTGAAAATAATGCCAACATTTAACCAGTTAGTAAGAAAAGGACGTCAGACATCTGTTAAGAAGTCTACAGCACCTGCACTTCAGAAGGGTTACAACTCCCTGCAGAAGAGACCTACCAATACCTCTTCACCGCAGAAGAGAGGTGTATGTACCGCTGTTAAAACAGCAACTCCTAAAAAACCTAACTCAGCTCTTAGAAAGATCGCCAGAGTTCGTCTTTCTAACGGAATCGAAGTAACAAGCTATATCCCAGGTGAGGGACATAACTTACAGGAGCATAGCGTTGTTCTTATCCGTGGTGGTCGTGTTAAGGACTTACCAGGTACAAGATATCACATTATCCGTGGTACACTTGATACAGCCGGAGTCGCTAACAGAAAACAGGCCCGTTCTAAATACGGTGCTAAGAGACCAAAGGCTGCAAAGTAATCTGACAAAGATTACTTTATGATTAAGGAACCAATAGTATCACATCATGCGCAGCATGAACTAAAGGTTTAGTGTTGGGATTGTTATCACAGGATTGATAGATTTCCGCACGAACACTATGTGAGTACCGTTGAATTAATCGAAATGAAGTTCACTGAGGCAATCAGTAAATGCAGACAAGGTTCTGTATAGTAAATTATGATTAAGGAGGGAAGAACCGTGCCACGTAAAGGACATACTCAGAAAAGAGACGTATTAGCTGACCCAATGTACAATAATAAAGTGGTTACCAAACTTATCAATAACATTATGTTAGACGGTAAGAAAGGTGTAGCACAGAAAATTGTATACGGAGCTTTCGCAAGAGTAGAGGAGAAAACAGAAAAACCTGCTCTTGAAGTATTTGAAGAAGCCATGAATAACGTTATGCCTGTTCTCGAAGTAAAGGCTAGACGTATTGGTGGTGCAACTTACCAGGTGCCAATCGAAGTTAGACCGGACCGTCGTCAGGCTTTAGCGCTTCGCTGGCTGACAACTTACTCTCGTAACAGGGGTGAGAAGACCATGGAAGAAAGACTTGCAAATGAAATCATGGACGCTGCAAACAATACAGGCGCATCCGTGAAGAAAAAGGAAGATATGCACAAAATGGCAGAGGCAAACAAGGCTTTCGCGCACTACCGTTTCTAGGAGCATATTGCTTAAGTTTTTAAGGAGGAAATACCTTGGCTGGAAGAGAATATCCATTAGAGAGAACCAGAAACATTGGTATTATGGCTCATATTGATGCGGGTAAGACCACAACAACAGAGCGTATTCTTTATTATACCGGTGTTAATTACAAAATCGGTGATACTCACGAAGGTACTGCTACCATGGACTGGATGGAACAGGAGCAGGAAAGAGGTATCACAATCACATCAGCCGCTACGACGTGCCACTGGACTTTGGAGGAGTTTACGAAACCAAAGGCAGGAGCTTTAGAGCATCGTATCAATATCATTGATACCCCGGGACACGTTGACTTTACTGTAGAGGTAGAGCGTTCACTCCGCGTACTTGACGGCGCTGTCGGCGTCTTCTGTGCAAAGGGTGGTGTAGAGCCTCAGTCAGAGAATGTATGGCGTCAGGCTGATACCTACAATGTACCTAGAATGGCATTCGTCAATAAGATGGATATTTTAGGTGCGAATTTCTACGCATGCGTAGATCAGATTCGTAATCGTTTAGGTAAAAATGCAATTGTTATCCAGTTGCCAATCGGTAAAGAGGATGACTTCAAAGGAATCATCGACTTATTTGAGATGAAAGCATATATCTACAACGACGAGAAGGGTGATGATATCACCGTTACCGACGATTTGGGAGATATGGCAGAAGATGCTGAACTTTATCGTACAGAGTTGGTCGAGAAGGTTTGCGAGTTAGATGATGACCTTATGATGATGTACCTTGAGGGTGAAGAACCATCCGTTGAGGAAATGAAAAAAGCATTAAGACTTGCTACATGTGAGTGCCGTGCCGTTCCGGTATGCTGTGGTACAGCATATAGAAATAAAGGCGTTCAGAAGCTTCTTGATGCAATCATTGAGTATATGCCGTCTCCATTAGACGTACCCGCAATCAAGGGTGTTGATTTGGATGGCAACGAAGTAGAGAGGCATTCTTCTGATGAAGAGCCGTTCTCCGCTTTAGCATTCAAGATTATGGCTGACCCATTCGTTGGTAAACTTGCATTCTTCAGAGTTTACTCTGGTACAATGAATTCCGGTTCTTATGTATTGAATGCAACCAAAGATAAAAAAGAGCGTGTGGGACGTATCTTACAGATGCACGCAAATAAGAGACAGGAACTTGACAAAGTTTACTCCGGTGATATCGCAGCAGCGGTTGGATTTAAATTCACAACTACCGGTGATACCATCTGTGATGAGCAGCATCCTGTAATCTTAGAGTCCATGGAATTTCCGGAGCCGGTTATCGAGCTTGCTATCGAGCCTAAGACCAAAGCCGGACAGGGTAAAATGGGTGAGGCTCTTGCAAAACTTGCAGAGGAAGACCCGACATTCCGTGCACACACTGACCAGGAGACAGGTCAGACCATTATCGCCGGTATGGGTGAGCTCCATCTGGAAATCATCGTTGACCGTCTGCTTCGTGAATTTAAGGTAGAGGCAAACGTTGGTGCTCCTCAGGTTGCTTACAAAGAGACATTTACCAAACCGGTGGATGTTGAGTACAAATATGCAAAACAGTCCGGTGGTCGTGGTCAGTACGGTCACTGTAAAGTTAAATTTGAGCCGATGGATGCAAATGCAGAAGAAACCTTCAAATTCGAGTCTACTGTTGTTGGTGGTGCTATTCCTAAGGAATATATCCCGGCAGTCGGCGAAGGTATCGAAGAAGCTGCCCAGGCAGGTATCCTTGGCGGGTTCCCGGTACTTGGCGTACATGCTAACGTATATGACGGTTCCTACCATGAGGTCGACTCTTCTGAGATGGCATTCCACATTGCTGGTTCCATGGCGTTCAAAGAGGCTATGCAGAAAGCAAACCCAGTATTACTTGAGCCTATCATGAAGGTAGAAGTAACAATGCCGGAAGAGTACATGGGTGATGTAATCGGTGATATCAACTCCCGTCGTGGACGTATCGAGGGTATGGATGATATCGGTGGAGGAAAGATTGTTCGTGCATTCGTTCCCCTTGCTGAGATGTTTGGCTACTCTACGGATTTACGTTCTAAGACCCAGGGACGCGGTAACTATTCTATGTTCTTTGAAAAATATGAGCAGGTACCGAAGAACGTACAGGAAAAAGTGCTTGCAGATAAGTCAAAATAATAAGAAATGGCTTGAAAAACCAATGATTATTCTATATAATCAAAGTTAGTGAGTTATAAAATAAGACAACGGCCCCAAGGGGCATCAATTTAAGGAGGATATTCAAAAATGGCAAAAGCTAAGTTTGAAAGAACAAAACCACATTGTAATATCGGTACCATTGGACACGTTGACCATGGTAAAACAACTTTAACAGCTGCTATCACAAAAGTTCTTGCAGAAAGAGTTGCAGGTAACGAAGCAACAGATTTCGAGAACATTGATAAAGCTCCGGAAGAGAGAGAGCGTGGTATTACTATCTCTACTGCACACGTTGAGTACGAGACAGACAAGAGACATTACGCACATGTTGACTGCCCGGGACATGCTGACTACGTTAAGAACATGATTACTGGTGCTGCTCAGATGGACGGCGCTATCCTTGTTGTAGCTGCTACTGACGGTGTTATGGCTCAGACAAAAGAGCACATCTTATTATCCCGTCAGGTAGGTGTACCTTACATCGTTGTATTCATGAACAAATGTGATATGGTTGATGATCCAGAGTTACTTGAGTTAGTAGAGATGGAAATCACCGAGCAGTTAGAGGAGTACGGATTTGAGGGCTGCCCAATCATTAAAGGTTCCGCTTTAAAAGCTCTTGAAGATCCGAACGGCGAGTGGGGAGACAAAATCATGGAGTTAATGTCTACTGTTGACGACTACATTCCAGACCCACAGCGTGATACAGATAAACCTTTCTTAATGCCGGTAGAGGACGTATTCACCATCACAGGTCGTGGTACTGTTGCTACAGGACGTGTAGAGAGAGGTACCTTACACTTAAGTGATGAGCTTGAAATCTTAGGTGTAAAAGAGGACGTTCAGAAAACCGTTGTAACCGGTATCGAGATGTTCCGTAAGATGTTAGACGAGGCTCAGGCTGGTGATAACATCGGTGCATTACTCCGTGGTATCAACCGTGACCAGATCGTTCGTGGTCAGGTTCTTGCAAAACCAGGTACCGTTACCTGCCATCGTAAATTTACCGCTCAGGTTTATGTATTAACCAAAGACGAGGGTGGACGTCATACTCCGTTCTTCAACAACTATCGTCCTCAGTTCTACTTCAGAACAACAGACGTAACGGGTGTATGTAACTTACCAGATGGTACAGAGATGTGCATGCCTGGTGATAATATCGAGATGACTATCGAGTTAATTCACCCGGTAGCTATGGAGCAGGGTCTTACATTCGCTATCCGTGAGGGTGGTAGAACTGTAGGTTCAGGCCGTGTTGCTACAATCATTGAGTAATTAAATACTGATTGAGTATTAAATGACTTATTTGGCTCAGCCCTTTGCTTACAAGGGGTTGAGCCTTTTTATGTGCGTCCGGCGAAGCCGACGCATGGACTTAAGTCATTTTCGTGGACTTGCTGTGGGCTTGTTTTATCCTTTGGGCTTACAACTTTGAACCTTGTGCCTTGTGGTTGTGGATCCTTTTCTGGTTTATCTGAGGTTTCAGATGCACCGGCAGATACTGTTTCCAACTTGTGCTGTTTCTGCATCATATCCACCACTTCCTGATGCTTGTTCGGATACAGGTGGGAGTAGGTGCTTAAGGTGGTCTGTACTTTTTCGTGCCCTAGCCGTTCTGATATGAGTAGTGGTGCGCATCCCAAGTTGATAAGATAGCTGGCATGGGAGTGACGGATGTCGTGGATACGAATCTTTTTCACTCCGCTTTTCTTGCAAGCCCTTGCCATCGCATTATTGATATAAGATTTGGTGAAGGGGAAGACCCTGTCCGTATCTTTTAAATCATAAAGCTTTGACATATAATCTTTGACTTCGTTCATTACAAAGTCCGGTATGATGATGTTCCGGATACTCTTGGGCGTTTTGGGTGGTGTGACCACATCCTGCTTATTTATCCGCTGAAGACTTTTGGTGATGTCGAGGGTGTTCTTATCGAAATCAAAGTCCTTCGGTGTTAAAGCAAGGAATTCTCCAAAACGGATACCGGAGTAGTACAGTAGTGAAAACGAAACATGTGCCGTAGGATCATCTTCCATTGCAACCAGTATCCGGTCAAATTCGTCCTTTGTCCAGAAATTAACCACAACTTCACGCTTACCCATTCTGCCAGCCTTGTGGCACGGATTTTCGGATAGATTGAAATACCCCACTGCATAATTAAAAAGTGCGGTAATCATATTCTGCATCCTGTCTAGGTAGGAATTGGAATAATCTTTTGCAATCATTTCATTCTGCCAGGCTCGGATGTCCTTGGGAGTAATCTTATTGATGGGCTTATTCTCAAAATAAGGGAGAATCAGCTTCTCGAATACATGCTTCTTTCCGTCGATGGTGCTCTGGCGGCATCGGTGTCCCATATCCTCTATATAAATCTCATACATAGAGCGGAAGGTCATGTCCGTGCTGCCTTTCTGCTTTCTTAGGAAATCAGCTTCCCATTCTTTGGCTTCACGCTGAAGCTTAAAGCCTCGTTTCTTTATCTGTTTTTTCTTTCCGGTAAAATCTTCATAATAACATCTGACATACCAGGTTCCTCTTTCTTCGTCTTTATAGACCGGCATATTGTTTACCTTTACTATCGAAGGTCCTCGCCAAAGAGTCGGATGAGTTGTTTGAACTGTTCCTTCTGGTATTCCATAACCCTTCCCAGTGCGTCCTCACTGATTGGAAAAGTTTCCTTATCAAAGCTGATAAGGTAGGAAGAAGATTTACTTCCGTCATCGTTTTCAATCTGACAGGGATTGCATCCGAAGTGGGAAAATTTCAACCAGTTTAAATATGCATCTAAATTGTTGCCAAAATCCGTGGTCTGTGTCATCCGTACATATTCATCGCCGGATGCTACAAATCGGGATGTGTCACAGTCCAGAGCATTTGCAATTAGTTGAAGCTTTCCGATTCCCGGAGTGCGGTCCCCCTGTTCGTATTTGGAAACCGTTCCAACTTTCAAGCCGATGAGATTGGCGAGCTCCTCTTGTGATAGCCCTTTCTCTTTTCTTGCTTGTTTTAGTCTGTTGCCAAGTTCCTTGCGTTCTTCAAGTGTCATAATATTCATGGCTTTTCACCTCCTAAAACAAATACTATCACAATGAGTGATATTTTGTGTACGCGCCCGGAATTTTTGACAAAATTTCTCAAAATAACTGTCAAAAACATTTGTGCATATTTATTTAACATTTATTTATATTTATACATTTTCGCATTTAAAAAAGGTTGCAACATGATTTACGTCAACTTATGTTGCAACCTTTTTCCTATTGTTTAAATTATTTTATATTCCAGACATATCATCTGGTATATACTCCAAAATATCCCCTGGTTGACATTCTAGCAAATTACACACTTTGTTTAGAGCTTTTTGTGTTAATAATTTATTATCTCTCATTTGTTGTAATTGTGCTTCGGTGAAAATTTTTTCTTTTCTTATCTTATTAGTATTATAGCCCGCATTTTTTAAAGCCAATAGTAAATTAATTTTATATCTAATCAAAAAATCACCATCCTTCCATGTAGATATATTACTATGAATTACATCAGAATTAAATGTAATAAATACACAAAAATTTAATGTAGATATTGTGCATTACGTCAATAGATTTACACTAGCATTTGATGTAATATAGAGATATAAGATAAAGCAAGGGAAACGACCTGAGAAATCAAAACCCTTGCTAAATCTTAAATCTAACAGAATAGGAGGTGATAACATGAAAGGCTACTATGTGCCTGATGGCTACATGGGATATGTAAACGGAAATTACATCTTGTTCGCTACAGAAACCGACTACATTGAATATGTAACCAATTAATCACCACAATGGGGCATAGCCAACGGCTTGTAAGTCCCCATTACTAAACCCTATTCGCAACCTATAAAGGCGGTTGTGTATATATTATATCAGACCGCCACCAAAAAAGAAAGGTGGTAATTATGGCTAAAAACATGAACATTTTGAAAAAGATTGATGAAGGAATTTTGCAGGTAAAGGAACTGCAACAGAAAGTGGAGCAGAACACCATCATAGAGCAAAGAGCAATCCAACTAATATCTGAATGTAAATTTAAGGAAGCCGTGGAACTTTTAAACGGGGAATGATTCCCTACATCCATTATAATAGCTAAATCAAAATCCAGGAGGATAATACTATGGGTCTTACAAATACAGAAACAACTGTAATTTTAAACTGTGTAGCTTCAGATTTACGGTCGATAGAACAAAACCATTATGAGGATATTATCCAAAAAATGAAATGTCTACCTATTGATAATTTGGAAAGCGTCCTTGAAATATTAAACATGCACGTTATACATAACACGGCAACCACCAAAAAACAGAATAGTAATCGTTTCCGAATTGTTCAATAACAAAGGGAAATGCCCTGTTACCCCCGTTATAACGCGTTATAACGGGGGTATTTCCTATTCTGCATAGACTTTTGCACATATTATTATTTAAACCAATTTTGAGCCATTTACAATGTTTCTGACCTGTACAGTGGTTATTTCATACTTTTTTGCCAGTGCCTTTGTATTATGTCCATCAAACTCTTGTAATATCATCCTGTTTCTTGTTTTTTTAAACACATACTCCGCAACAGGAAAATACACTTCCTCTCCTCTATAATAATCACATAATTTACAAAAATTTTCCAGCCCTATCAATGAAATAACGGGTTGATATGTTTCCGGTATATCAGTTGGAAGTGCATATGATAAATAATCTTCAACTTTCACTAAAGTCACTCCTTTTGCCAATATCTTTCTAAATCCCGCTCCTGAATATTTAACATTCTAAAAATTTTTTTCTGTATATCATCCGATTCAAATTCAGTTTTCAATGGTAACTTTATAGAATTAACAATAGGTGTCATTCCATTTATAGCAGGTGTATTGGTTAATGCAACCGAATGAAGCTGTGAGGCTTTATGGTCTTTTTTTCTAATCAATACAACAGGTGAAAGGTATCTATATTCTCTATTTTGCAAATATTCCCTTGCTTTTTTCGTCCATTCCACCTTTGCAAAAATGCCATCACTTTTTAAAACAAGCTCTTTAATCCAACCACCCGCCGGAGCTTGTACATCTTTTAAAGTCTGATGTTCATAGTCAATCACTATGTCAACCGCCCGATGTTCCATGTATTCTTTCATCATATGAAAACTTTCATTATCTACAAGAAAATCCCCTTTTTCTGATGAAACATAGCCCAACGGAAGCACCCTGATATATTCAGGGGCTTCCGTCAAATTTGCAGTCTGTGACAGTATTTCGGTATATACTTCTATATCAATCACCTTCTATCCTTTGGTTGTTTCCTCTGTTGTTCCGGTACTTCCATAGGCTAACTGCCACAGACCAAACCCGACATTATACCGTGCTTTGATTCCGTAGACAACTTCGTCATCAAAGAAAACATTGTCATCATTTTCACTGTTCTTACATACCAACTTTGGCTTTTCTCTTTCCTGAAATACAAAGGGTTTAATGTATCTTTTGGTACAGAACAGATACCATTGCTCTGCATAATCCGATAATTCAGGAACAACCAGCAGGTCACAGGTATTTTTATTTACATTGGAACTTCCTGCAATTAAATCAGCAAATAAAAGTTCCCTTGCAATAGCTTCATTCTGCGGAGCAACAACCAGAAGGTCAGGAACAATATTAAGTGATTTGTGAGATTCGCCTTTAACCGTCATCATCTGCGCCCTTGCTTCCGCATAAGATTTGGCATTCAGCTTTTTATTTCCCATATTTGATTGTACACCCTCATCCTCCTCACCTATGGGGTGCGCGTCACTAAAAAAGCTTACACCATCATAACATTTTTCAGTGAACCCATTTCCCAATAGGTCGAAAGTCAGGGAATCAGGGTGTTTCTTGGCAGATAAGCCCATCTCAGAAATAAGTGGTGCATAAACTCCGTACTGGTCATCCGCGATATCATTGACAGGTATTTTGGTTGTCAGTTCAAAGGTTTTATTTTTGATTGTATATCCATGTGCCATCAAGTTTTGTATTTCTCTTGAACCAATCCATTCCCTCATATTGGGAATCTGTCCCATCCATGCGTAAGTTGTTTCCCTTGTTTCGGATGGAACGGTCATAGCAATTCTTGAATAGTTTACAGGGGTTTCATCGAATGCCTTGTTAAATGCCACTGAATATCCAATAAATAGACCGTTTAAACTCTGCTGATTCACTACCATTCCAACTCGCTCCCTTCACCAATGCTGATATTTACAAGAATACTTCCATCTTCATTTATATTCAAGATTTCACCAGCCTTTGTTGTATTGGAATTATCCAATGTCACCGTATCTTTTCCGTCAAAGTAGCAAATCCTTCTGATGTCAGAAGCAAGAATTTTATGCTCCGGCAAATCTGTATTGTTGATACTAAAAATGCCATCTTTACAAATAACAGATTTTACGCCGCATTCATTTGCAACAATTCTGACAGCCTTTCCAATGGCATAATAGCCGGCTTCTTTCTTCGCCCTGCTTGCTTGTAATGTCCTTGTATTTACGACAACCAGATTACCGACTTCAATCGTTTCCCCTTTTGCAATGGGGAAAATAGACACCTTTTGTCCTAAAAGATTTAATAAAAAATGTTCACTTCTTAATGGTCTTTTCATGATAATTATACCTCCACTTTTTTGATGAATATCATTATAGAAAATTTTTTATGAAATTTATAGGGGAAGCATTTCACGAAAAATATTAATATTAATTTTGTGACTTTAATTAAAAAATTCCATTTATGCCGTAAAATGAATATTTATTATTAATATGGATTATTTATAAATCAAAATTATCTCATTGCTTTTTGCAAACATATGTTCAAAAAAGTGGCTCAAACCCTTAAAATATGTCAAAAGGACACCTCTAAAATAAAGGTACATTTTTGTCCGTTTGCTCACCTCTTCATTTTTTATGTTTTTTACTCAGTATTTATTTAAAACGTTACTGCTTGTAACGCCCTATTCTCAATGCTTTCATTGATTTTTCAACAGATTTTTTCAACAATCTGTAACGCATTAACGCCGCGTTATAACGCAAAAATTCAAATTTTGCAATTCTAATACAATACTATCATTTTTGATTACTCACTTTTTTATTACAAAAAAAGACCACTCTCTAAACGGCTTAAATCCGCCATTGTAAGAATTGTCTCTCTTTAAATTTAAAATTGTACTTTTGCACTTCAACGTGTGACAGTCATTTTTCTGACATGTTCAAAATGACTGTCACAAGTCTCTCTATTTATCACTTTTTAATTCGTCTTTTCCCTTGATAATTCGGGGTTTCCCGCGTTTTCCCGGAATTTATCTACAATTCTCCAGTTGAGTTTCTTTTTGTGTCAATAATTCCGGGTGACCACATTTTGCAATAGGGAAATCTATTGATAAGAACAAATAGTAGTAGTATAAATAATGATGAAATGATAAACGCGGACAAAATGTGATAGTAGAGAGTGAGGTGAGAGCATGAAAACACAATATGTGACGGCAGATGAGTTGGTGGATACCCTGGGCGTCAGCAAGGGAAAAGCCTACCAGATTATCAGACAGCTCAATGAGGAACTGGCTGAGCAGGGATATATCAAAATCGCCGGAAAATGCCCAAGAAAGTATTTCGAGAAGAGATACTACGGATACACTTCCGAGGCTTAGCGTAAGCAAGCCATAAAGAGCGGTTGAGATATTTCCCAGGGATGACATTCGTGCTGGTTCATTTCCATAATAAGAATGTCAGCATGCAGATGTGACTGCCAGCCTTAGGAAGAGGAGTTCCTAATACGGCTGGTGGGAGCAGATGCATTTGTGGTCAAGCGGCAAAACGCTTGCCCCCTAGTTTGGGATTTCCCAAACTAATAGGGGGACATTACTTTCGGAACCGGGAAAGAAAATGGAGAGCGATACCCTAAGAAATGAACCTAGGAAATTTTAGAAAAGGAGATTATGGCAATGAGCATAAGAAGATTTTTATTTCAGAACTTAAGCAGACATGGAACGGATAAAAGGAGCGTGATAAGATGCCGGATATATACAGAACCATATCGGGGGCACTGTTCCGGGCACCGAACTTAGAACACAATAACAGAGATCATATTCCATGGAATGCGGTACAGGAGCGTGCAGACAGGAATGTGGTATTTGTAAACGGAACAAAAGATTTTACCCTAGAGCAGATATACGATAAACTTTTTCAAAATTCCTATGAGGAGTGGCTTGCAAAGGAGCGGAAAAAGAGTCGTGCTAAGGATGATCCACCAACCTATTATGAGAAGATTGAAAAGGATAAAAAGAAACATTTATCCTACGAAATCATCTGGCAGATAGGGGATATGGATGATACCGGGTACGATACAGACCACTTGTCAGCCATATGGGCGGAGGATGTTCTGTTACGGTTTGCAGAGCATCTGATGTATGAAGTGCCCAATGTGACTTATGTATCCAAGGAGAGGCTTGAAGAACCGGAGTGGAAACCGCCCTTTGAGGCAGGCATAGTAATTACTAATTTTGCATTTAACGGAGATGAATCCACACCACATCTTCATATGACATTTGTTCCCTATTCCGATAATTGCAGTCGTGGACAGAAAACCCAAAATGCATTGGCACAGACCTTTACACGAATGGGTTATAAGACCACCATGGAACAGGCAAGAGATGCCTCGGACGAGCTGGTGTGGCAGGATACACCGGAGGGGAGGAAGCCTCAGATGGTGCGTACAGCCTACGGCGCAGTTGAGTGGATAGAGGAGCAGAAGAACTGGATTGCAGAGGATATGGAAAAGAATATCGGATGGACTCGCTTTTACAAGGGTAAGAATGAGCGTGGCGATTTACTTCTTTCAGATTATCGCAGGGAGCGTGCGGCAGAGAAAGCATTGGAAGCGGAACGTGAGAAGGAAAGGCAAGAAAATGCTTTGCAGCACATTCAAACCCTGTCAGAGAAGACAATCAAAAAGCTGGATGAAGAGATATCCGCAAAGAATATGACGCTGGAATGTACGGATGCCTTAATCGAGATTAAAAAATCCGATATGGCAGAGTGGGAAGAAAAAGCGGAGTATTCCAAGTCGGAGTATCTGAAGGCAGATGAGCTTCTGACGGATAAAAAGAAAGAAGTGGAGCAGGCACAGGGGGAGCTTTCCAGAGTGACGGAGGAATTGGATGAAGCAACCCGTAAAAAGGAGATTGCGATGGATTTATACCACGCCATATCGACGGATTCGGAGAATGCAGATTTGTTTGATAAGGTGGTGGATTTGACCTACGAGAATGAACAGCTACGGAGTAAGATTCAGGTCTTGCAGGATAAGTTGGAAAAAGCCTATGAATTCATGAAGCAGTTCGTAATCAATGGAAGGAACATGCTGGATGTGTTCCGGGAGCGGATTGGCGAAGTGAAGGAGTGGGTACACAGGAAGGTTGCCGGGATGGGACGATAGGGGATGCCCCAAGTGGTAGGGATGCAGCTTGGGGTGTTTTTGTTGGTTGTGGGAATATTTTGGAGATGGTATAATAGTTTTACTATTCTTCTAAATATTTGGCGAGAATATAAGTTATACAGAGGGAGTTAGTTATGGATAAAAAGAGAAAAAGAATTATAACAGAAAACAAAGTTTCAAAGGTATATGATTGGTCGCTTGGTGGATATAAACAAAAGGTGTTAGTAGAAGGAAGAATGGAGAATCTTCCGATTGTAATAACTTTACATGGGGGTCCGGGTACGCCGATTCCATTTTCGGTGGGGTGTCGTGGTCTTTTCCCAGAGTTTACAGATAGATTTATAATGGTTTATTGGGATCAATTGGGGTGTGGTATTAATAATTATGTGATTGATGATAATTTTACAATAGACTCTTTTGTACAAATGACAAATGATCTGATACGGGAAGTAAAAAAGGTGTTTCCACATAATAAAGTATATATTTTTTCTATGTCATGGGGTTCTATATTGAGTGCAAAAATCCTAGAGACAGACAGTTATATAGTTGATGGTATTGTTGTTTGGGGACAAATTGTTAAGGATGTATTTTTTAATGAAGAGGTATTAAATGCTCTGGAATGTTCCAATCTTTCTAAAAAGAAATTTGAGGATATAAAAGGTATAAGGAAAGAGAATGTTTCAACTAAAGATTTGCAATTGATTTCAACAAGTATCAGAAAATATACGGCTGGTTACCAGAATAAAAAAGGGGCACAGGCTCCATTAGGGAATATTATAAAAGGATTATTAACAAGTCCTGATTATAAAATGAAGGATTTTAAAGCCATGATAGTAAATGGATATCAAAAGAATCAGTCTTTATGGAAAGAAATATTGGCTTTAGATTTATCACAGCTATTACGGAAAGTTCAAATTCCATACATAATCTTGCAAGGAGATACGGATATTGTGGCATCTACGGAGAGAGTAAGTGAGCTTGTAAAAGAATCTAATAATGAGAATTTACAATATGAGATTATTAAAAATTCAGGTCATATGCCTGGAAGTGAAGGGATGGATAGGGTGTTTGAAAAATTGTGTCAATTAAAAGAAGGACACTACAAATAGGTTTAGGAGATTAGATTAGATGTCTATTTACAGAAATGAAAAGGGAAAAGAAGAAATATTACTATTGTATAATCAGCAACTAAAACGCCTGTCAACTCCATACTCTGACAGGTGGGTCTCTACGTCTTTTGGTAATACACATCTTGTTGAAACAGGAAATCTGGAGGGATCACCTTTACTTGTATTTCATGGGGGAAATGCAACAACTGCATATAATTTGTTGGCGTGTGATTTTTTGATGGAAGATTTTCATGTATACGCTGTTGATACAATTGGACATCCGGGAAAGAGTGCAGAAGTAAGTTTGTCTCCACATAATTATGATTATGGTAAGTGGGCTAGTGAAGTAATATCAGCTATAGGATATGAAAGCATTTGCTGTTTTGGTGGTTCGTTTGGTGCTGGAATAATTGCTAAAACAATGTGTGTTGCACCTAAAAAAGTGAAATGTGCAGTATTGTATGTACCATCAGGTATTAAAAATGCACCGGCAATGAATAGCATGAGTATGATGTTCCCGATGATTATGTACTGGATTACGCATAAAGACAAATGGCTCAAAAAGTGCATGCTTCCAATGGCTGTAACAGAAGAAAATATTACAAATGACATTTATGATACTGCGAAATTAAGCATTGATTATGCTAAAGTAAAGACGGGGATGCCTAGTAATGTTGCCGGCAAACTTATGAGGCAATGCAAAGCTCCTACATTGGTTATGGCTGCAGAGAAGGATTGTCTTTTTCCGGCTAAGGGCGTGTTGCCAAGAGCAAAAGAGATTATTGAAAATGTTTCTACCTATTTACTGGAGGGGAGAGGACATATGAATAGCTTGGCGGAAGATGAGAAACAAATGATTATTGAGTTTTTAATGAGAGGGTATGATGAAGAAAATATATAGTTATGAACCATGGTTTTTCATATTTTTTGGTTTATTTCATTTACATAGAATTTGGGGACTTGTAGATAGGGACGCCTATGCTACGTTTTGGATAAATGTTATGGAACGAAAGGGGATATTTTACTTTGGGCTTATGGGTATATTAACGGTACTTTGCGTGCTTGGAATTATTACTTTCTTTAAGAATTTGCGTTACAATTATTGGTGGAGATGGATATATCTGTGTGGTGGCGGATATTTGCTATTTGATTTGTTTGCTATTGCAACCGGATTGGAGTTTTGGCATGATTTGATCCTTGCGATATTTGATGTGACAGCATGGTATTGGAATCTGCTTTGGGGTGGATTTATTGTTATGGGTGGTGCGGTATTTGTGTTAGGGATGTTGCTAAAATTGAATAATAAGCATGGATAATACATAAAAGTATGTAGTTGGTGAAATATGTAAGTATTTGTTGTATAATAAACTTGACTGATAATACATGATTATCAGTTAAAAACTCACGACACACAAACATAACAGAGGAGGAAACCAATGAAAGAATCGATTATTATTACATATCACAAAAATAAAGATATGTTGCTGTTTTGTCTTAACCGTCTTTTCAAAACTACACCAGATGATGTGGAAATTTTAATTATTGGCAACAATGTGAACAAAGCAGAATTAGATGTAGATATCCCAAATTCCCGATGTAAATATCTGAAATATGATCAAAATTTACAATATCCCAAGGCTCTTAATATAGCTGTTGAACAATGTATGGGCGAAATAATTACATTTGTAGATGCAGATATTTTTGTATGGGATGGATGGTATGAGGCATTATACAAAACATTCACAAGTTCAGATAAAATAGGCGTAGTCGGTGCAAAACTTATCAATCCCCTTACGAACCGTATTATTGATTACGGAATTATGTATTCAAAATATAATGCAGCCCATACGATGATGGGATTATTATACGATCATCCTTTGGC
Source organism: Lachnospiraceae bacterium (assembly GCA_021770785.1). GTDB lineage: Bacteria > Bacillota > Clostridia > Lachnospirales > Lachnospiraceae > Roseburia. Next base: position 64,667 of record JAETQH010000002.1, on the reverse strand, counting down.
AAAAATGGATCGACGTGTACAAACTGTGTGCAGTGCAATTATGATGACTACCAAAACTTTGTATCAAAAAATTGGCGGAATGGATGAGGACATCCCCTATTCCTATACAGATTGCGATTATTGCTTTCGTTTAAGAGATATCGGTTTTGAAACATGGGTATCAGCAGGAGCAATTGCATATCATAAAGGAGGAACAGATCCTAATAATTCAAAATCTGCTTTCAGCTATTATCGTCTGGACGCAAAAGGTATGTATGGAATGAAAGATTATGCAAAGATTGTTTATGATAATGCGGAATGGTATAAAAAAAGTGCAGGCTATTTTTTGAAAACATATCCATTGGAAGTTCACCAATTTGTAATGCTTGACTTTTCAACATTATATGACAGGGACTCCTTTCATCAAATGATAAAAGAAGTCCTTGGCATAACTTATCTTGATATTATTGAAAGACCCGCTGCTGAAAGGGACAGCGAACAAATTGTTTTGTATAATAATTCATCATTCGAATTTATTGATCTTGTTACTCCGATTATTTATTTTGTTGATACATTTGTGGCATTATTCAATAATAAATTGTGGTTTCAAATGCGCGACATACAACATGATCTCGTAGTTGACCGTCATGGAAATATTTTGCCCCTGCATTTGATTGCTGAGCAAAAATGTTAATTATATCAAAGGCAAATTAAGATGTAAATCACCTGTTCGCTGAATGCCGCTGGCAATAAACTGATCATTCTCAAATATCGTCAAAGGCTGACGACATTCAGCAGGGAGAAATGACATGTCATAACCTGTTTTATATATTCCAAGCTCCGTAAATGTATATTGGATATTTTCTTCCAATAAGTCCTTTTTAATCCAATATCTTGAAGTCTCACCGGCAGAGTAGTGTTTATATGCTTCTTTAAAAGAATAATAAACATCATCTTTCTTTTTGGCATAATATGCATTTACCCCTTTTAAAAGCAATATGTCTCCTAATTTGTGATTATCCAAGAGCTGCTGCATCTTCAAAATGTCATCAATAACTCTGGCATTATAAAAATAGTTTGTTTCGGGTTCATGTTGAAGCTTTGCCATAACCTCTGCCATTGAGAAGAATGTTTTGAAAATAATTGGTTCATGAGAATATTTGCCATCCGCTAAATATTTCATTGCTTTGTCAATTTCAGAAGTTACCTTCTCATAATCCTGTTCGATCAGTCCATACTGCACGGTTTTTCTATAATAATTTAGAGTTTTTTCCGGCACTAATGTGGGTATATCGATGGTACAGTGATCCCAGATAGAAAACAACTTGTCCTTATCTTTGTAATATCCATAATAATTGTAACCTTCATCTGAGTCATTTAGATACGCTATAAGTCCCCGCTTTTGTGAATCACTAATTTTCTCCCCATAATCGCGTGACTTTTGCATAAGTGTTTCTCTTTTTGATATAATTTCTTGTTTATAACTTTCTGTATTGTAAGAAATATACCATCGATTATACATAATTGCCTGAAGTACATTTAATTCGTCCTGATTTTCGGTTCCAACCGGATGTGCATTTTCACACATTTTCAATACTTCTCTTAAAAAGTCCACTTCTTCCTGATACATGTGTTTCTGCACTGCGATATCACAACAAAAATGAATAAAAGGACGATAAAAATTAAGATTCTCAGATAGCGCTTGCGGATCATATGCCTGTATCGTGTCAAATGCTTTTTTGGAACGGAACCATGCTTTTAGCGAACCATCATACTGGCGGATAAAAGTACAAATCTGGTGAATATATTTTATGTAAACACCTTCATAAATTTGATTTTCCAATATTTCAATAAACGCATCCAGTAGACAATTATAAAATAAAGAAGCGATTCTTTCTGGCAAGACCAGATTGGCTACCTTGCCACCAGTATCTATTATCGTGTCCGTATCTTTTTCAATCGCAATTCTATACAATAAATAAGGAATCGGATATCTTCTGATTTTCTTTTCGATACCTTTATTTTGTACATATTCTAAACACGTTAAAATATCCTTTGAATTATTTTCATAGAAGAAATTTCGGATAATATCATGGTCAAATATGTAGATTTCTAACGTTTGCACCCGTAAAATATTCTTTTCACATAGAAAATCTAATTCTTTTGGAGCAATCTGAAAAATGTCTTGCAATTTTTTATCCAGATGATCAAAAATGTAGACGATAGACAAAATATATCTCACTCTGCGCTCCGGTATATCTTTATATATAAAAGCAAATCTTTTCTCTAAAACGCTCGTGATTCCGTTTGAAATATTGGAAAGTGCCTCGTATTTTTCCAAATTGGGGATAATATATCCCTTTTTATCCGGAGATATACTTACAATATTCAATTCCTCCAAATACTTTGTCACTTGCAATAAATTATATGGTTTTAAAGAAATTTTGTTTATAATCTCAGAAAAATATTCCTCATTCTCATCCAAATTTGTTCTGGTCAACTCCTGCAAAAAAAGGATACCTTGTTTCTTCTCATGAAATCCTGACAATGTAGCCGTAAGACAGTGCTTCATATCCGCATGCAGAAGATTATATAACAGTTCAGAAGTTCTTGGTGTCATATAATCGGTATTAAATACGCAGACAAGAATCGATGAATTGATTGCTTGCTGGTTTACCGCATAAGAAACATACCCTTCAATAAAAGATTGAAAGTCTTTTCCAGCAAACTGCATATTATCAATAATTAGGACATTTTTATCTTTTGAGAGCTTTTCATACAAAATAGCTGCATACTTATTTAATACAGTTTGTAATGATTCTTCTGTTTGATTCATAATTAGCCGCAACAAGTGAATGGCTTTCGCTGCTTCGCTGTGTTCTGAAATTTCACAATCAGATTGTGACAAACATATTTTTTCCTCTAACAAACTTAATATTTCATCACTCGGTATTTCATAAAGAAAAGCAATCAATTCCTTTATTAGATAACGCGATAAATCATCTTCCTGCTTCTCCTGTTCTGCCTGCCCCGCCTGTCCGGATAAACTAATGATTCGATATCCGTTTGCTAAAAAGATGTTTTGACACTCTGTTAGGATTCTTGTTTTTCCTGTTCCGCTGCTTCCTGTCAGTATTAAACTTGAAATGTAAGGATTATTGATCAATAGATGCTTTGTGTCATCTAAAATCTTTAAATAATTGTTACCAATGAGTCTGGTGGAACCAATCCAATGACTTTTTACGATGATCTTTTCAGAGTGCCATTCAAAACGATTCCCGCTTTGTTCACGAACAAATGCGATATGAAATCTAGGCAACATAATCTCAGATTTATAAACACTCTGCCTCATATTTAAGGAGACTGCGCGTCCTTCACCTTTTTTCAGACATGCATGATACCACCCGTTATCTTCTGGTTTAATCGTAGGATAAAAATATTGAAAAGAAAAACGATCGCTTTCGTCATCCATAAATTCTATATAAACATCAACCTGATCTTCCTGAAAAGGATTCATCAGGCAAAATGTCAGTGCAAAGGTTTCGTTATAATAAATCTTTTCTGCAGATGTATAATTTTGAAAGTCCTCCAACGCATGATGTACACTAGAAACCGCATTTTGAAAAAAATATACGTTGACAAAAGAACCGTCTACTTTTGCTATCTCGCAATCGCTCATATATTTGACCGGAGAATATTTTTTAGGAAGCTCTGATGCGTAGGTACAAATTAGAGCTTCAAGAGTTACCCCGTCAAAAAAGCGAATCATTTTATTCGTTTTTTCACCAAAAGCTAAGATTTTATTTTTTGCAAATCTATTGATAGTGGAACGGCTAAAAAACAAGATCTCATTTACTTCATATATTTGTGCCATCACCAATGTGGGCGCCAGAATGTTCATTGCAATCGTGTTTGAATAGTTTTTACATTCTGCCCATAAATGTTGATTTTCAGAATAAAGCCAAAAATCCCTATTATTATCGTGACTGCCGCCAGTAACCTCCCACTTTTTCCCATACATTGAAACTAATAAGCAATTGACTAAGTTTTCAAATTCAATTCCATTTCCTTTTTCATTTCCATCACTATCTATATTTATAAATTTTTCCCAATATGCAGATGATATTTTTTTCATGCGACTCTCCTGATCTTTTCATAAACTTGAGTGATAATCATGTATTATCAGTCAAAAATATAGTAGGGGAGGGATTATAGTGATAACCTATATCTCAAAATCCTTCCTTGGATGTTTAGTAGTCAAAATATCCTTTTTCTTTGACATAGCAACGTGTGTATATATCTCAGTTATATTAATAGAACTGTGCCCAAGCATTTCCTGAATGTAGCGGATATCAACATCTGCCTCTAAAAGACAAGTTGCAAAGGTGTGGCGAAACATATGTGGCGTGATATGTAATTCAATAGCTGCCAGAGCTGAATATTTATTAATCATTCGTCGTACGGCTTGATCGGATAAGAACCTTCCGGATTGATTAACAAAAAAGTGTTTGCAGTTTTGTATTTCGATAGAATACTCCTGTTTATATTCAAGCAATACAGAAAGCACTTTATCGTTTCCAATGTGCATACAACGCTCTTTAGAGCCTTTTCCATATATTAATATAGTACCATCCTGTAAATTTACATCATTTACGTTTAGAGAACATAATTCTGATATTCGTATACCTGTGGAGAATAGCAGTTCAATAACTGCGATATCGCGTATTGCATTTCTTCGTTGATAAGTAGTTTTAGCACAATTACGTTGGTGATATATTGTGGCAAGAAACGTTTCGACGGTGCGAAGAGGAATTGTTTTAGGCAGAATCACAGGTTCGCGAAATTTTACATGTATTTTGTTAAAAGGATTTCTATCAATAATTTCCTTATATTCGAGGTAGTGAAAAAAAGCTTTGAGGGATGCTATTTTTCTCTTTACTGTTTTGGGCTTGTAGCTCTGGTGGAGATGAGATATATAGTTTTCCAGCATATCAGGAGTTACAGCCTCAATGGATATGGAATGGAGTTGCTGAGAAAACTGTTTTAAATCTGTCTTATATGCATTCAAGGTTTTCCGGTCTAATCTCTTTTGATATTGACAAAATGCTATATATTCTTCAAAAAAGGTTTGTAGGTTGTTCATAATAAAGTCTCCTTTGTTTTTATAAATATTGTATCAAGAAATGGTGAACTTGGTTGGGCTACATACCAATAGAGGTATATTCTAATTTGCTAAAATAATTTGAAAGATTATCTGTGAATTCATAAGGAAGTATGGTAAAATATAATTTAATAATCGGGTACAGGAAGGAGGCGAAGCTGATGGAAACGAATAAAATGAGTAATTTAAATAGAATATTTACCCGCAATATGCTTCGCCACTTTATAGATGGGAAGGTGGATAATGTATATTCGTCAGTCGTTAGACGATATACAAGTAATGCCGATCAAAAGAATAACCGAGAATTAATAAGTGAAATTTATTGTGAATTGAAGAATAATTATCGTAATGAGTATTTTTATAAAAATACTTTGCTTAATAAGTTACTTCTAGGTGTGCATAGTGTTAATACGACAACTGCGTTGACAGAAGTTGCGATAGCAAAATCGAAAGCAGATTTTGTATTAATAAACGGTAAAGCTGTCGTATATGAGATAAAAACAGAACTTGATAATCTGGAGAGACTAAGTTCTCAGGTAGATGATTATTACAAGGCATTTGATCATGTAGCTGTAGTTACTTATGAGAAAAATCTGCAGCAGTTACAAAAGGTGCTGGATAGTATAGATAAACCTGTGGGTATTTATGTGTTAAGAAAAAATGGGAAGTTGGGTACGGTCCGGAAACCGCAAAGGCACATAAGCGATTTAGACAAGGAAATTATTTTCAAGTTACTAAGAAAAAGTGAATATGAAGATATAATTGCTCAGTGGTATGGCTATTTACCGGAAGTTACACAGTTCAAATATTATGCTGCTTGTAAAAAACTGTTTTTACAGATACCAATAGAAGAGTCATATTTATGTGTTTTGAGAATATTAAAAAAGAGAATGCAACTTGAGAAAGAGGAGTTTGTTAAGATTCCATACGAATTAAAGTTTTTGGCGTATTTTATGGAATTGACATATGATGATTATCAGAAACTTGAAGTGTTTTTAGAACATCAATATGGAGGTGCGTAGTATGTATTTCCCTTATTTGAGAGGACGACAATTTGAATTAATTGCGTTGCGTGAGTTGGTAGAGAAAGGTGTTTTGAGTAGCAGAATCACACCGATTATTGAACCTGTAAAATTATCTTCTACACTTGTTAAGACCATAGAAGCATATGGGGAAAATAGTAAGCAGCTTGCTATCATTACCAATCCTAAGGTGGGGAGCTTTAGTAGTGATGCCAGAGAAGAGAAAAATCAGAAGTTAAAGGAAAGCTTGTCTGCAAGTTTAAAAGAAAATAATAACATTCTCTATATGTATTTATTAAGGGCGAGTTCAAAACCAGAGAAGTTTATTGCAAGACATGCAGATAATATGGGAACGATTTGTGATGACAAAGATGCAATTTCTGTTTATGAAGCATACTTTGCAGAAACAGATGTTAAGTACAATTTAATTCCGGATGAAAGTGGGTTTAGAAGGAAAATAAGAAAAAACAGAGTACTTTTGGCGGATAAGTTTAACAAACTAGACAGAAATAATGATTATATTGAAGTTGACGACGAACCTTTTTCAGAAGATCATTTGTACTATCAAGAAGATGGATATGTGGGATTTGCTGATTATTCTGTAGTTGGTGAAGAATATAATGAAACGGGGTTTGCTCCTTATGCGGTTGCGATACATATTGTATATTTCGATAAAGATGATAGTTTACGCGTAAAGCATTTTGTGTCTGATTCGAATGATGATATTAGTGATCCTGCCGGGAAATTTCAAGAAGCGTTGTCGAAACTAGTGGCATGGAATGAAACAAAGCAGCTTGATACTGTGGCAATGAAAGAGTTTGAAGATTTATATCACCGAGAAGCTTATCCGGGGTTGGGAACAGTGAAAAAACTATCTATTATGCATCATTTAGAGTTAATAGGAAGATATTTGGATAAGGAGTAGCTTATGGTAATTTGCGAAAGATGTTTTTGCGACACAGAAGTTATCTCTGTTATCCGGAATAAAGCAGAGATTGGGGATTGTCCACTGTGTAAATGTAAAAATGTACATATATATGATACGGATAAGTATGAAGACCTGAGCATGATGTTTGATGAACTGATAAGCATATATACACCGGTTTCTTTGTTGCCAGATTCGTATCCGAAGTCAGATACTCGCTTGTTGAAGACTGAATTGATTAACAACTGGAATATTTTCAATAAAAAGAGCGAATCCGATGTGTATAACATAATTACTGCAATATGTAAAGAAAAGTATGAATATAATGCAGAGTTGTTTGACCAGCCGGTTGGTATTCAGGAGTTATATGACCAAGAGTATTTATCAAAACATTCTCTTTTGACTACAAATTCTTGGGATGATTTTGTAGAGGCACTAAAAACAAAGAATCGTTTTCATACGCATTATGTAGATTTGAACTTATTAGAACGATTTTGTTCATATATTCGTAAACCATATAAGACGGGAGAGATGTTTTATAGATGTAGAATTTCAACAGAAGAAGGGATTCCTATTGAAGAAATGGGTGCACCGCCAATTGATAAGACTACAGATGGTAGAGCTAATGCAAGAGGAATTAGGTGCTTGTATTTGGGTGACACTGCTGAGACTACAATATATGAAGCAAGAGCTGGTGCATATGATTATGTAACGGTTGGTAAATTTAGGCTCAAAAAAGATATTATTGTTGTCGACTTAAAGAAAATCAATCAAATAAGTCCATTTTTAGAGGGATTAGATTGCTTAGAACATGCGATTAATAAAGAGCACTTAAATAAGATAAATGACGAAATGGGTAAAATCATGCGGAGGAGCGATAGTGCCTTGGATTATGTTCCTACGCAATATATTACCGATTTTGTTAAAAGTATTATCCATGATGATGTTGCGGAATATGCGGGCATTGAATATAAAAGCGTAATGCACAGCGATGGATATAATTTGGCTTTGTTTGATCCGGACTTGTTTGAGTGTGTGGAGACGGAAGTTTATGGAATAGATACCATTGATTATAGAAAACATCCAATTATGTGAATACATGCCCTGACGAAGTGGTCAGGGCATATGTGTTAAAACACTTCCAAACTATCCTCCGCATCCACACATGTCTGCATCTCACCATCTAGAGCAAGCCGGGCATATTCTAGCGGATTATCAATCGCTAGAGCATTCAGATACCTCTGGGAATTAGGAGTTGTACGTATCCCGAATTCAGCCTGATTGCAGTCAATCCGGAGGATGTAGCCGTTATAGTGGTTAATGTCGATGCTGTTGTGCATCGGGTTATATTCTGCGTGCACCAATTTCATTGTTATCAGTCCTTTCGTTTGAATTGGAGGTAAAAAGCCCATGGGCTTATTTTGGACTTGAAATACTTTTGAAATAGATAGAATAATCACAAAATGTATCATTATATAAAATAAAACATCACTAAAAATATTCAGAACAATACAAGTTGTGATATTAACAGTTGTGTTGCTACAATCATTGAATAATCATTTATTTGATTATATATTACAAATGATAAAAAAACCGCAGTCCCTTTTGGGGCTGCGGTTTTTTTAGTGCTACATGCCTATGGACGGACTGGGACTACAGACAAGAAAAGGATCTCACCCGGCGTATGAAGCCTTCTGCAGATTAAAGTATCCTTTACCGCGGGAAATTGCAGCTTGTATAAAAAAAACAAATGGCTGCATATCAGGAAAATGTGCTGGGAGTCCTTCTGCAGGATATAAAACCATACATTGCCAGAAGCGATTGAAACATTGAATCTCCTTCCTCAACATGGTACAATAGCCTTGTTTATGAAGTGAGTTTCAATGTGATGACTGGGGGATTACGGATGAATCAGAATTGTTTTTGGAAAAAGAATGCAGAAAAAATTTTTGCAATTATGAATAAAACAGACCGGATTTCCAACAATTCTTATATATGGATAACGAATCTGAAAGAACGTGAGACCTGGTGCTCCGAAAAAACGAAGGAGTTTTTCGGGCTGTCCCGCCAGATTTTTTCTGATTTTGAATATTTCATGAAGGAATATGTCCATCCGGATGACAGACAGGAGTATCTGGAGGGAATGGTAAAGCGCCTGCAGGGACAGGAGTTATAGCATGAGCTGTGTGTGCGTATGCGGGAAAACAATGGCAGCTATGTAATGTTTAGTATCCATGCCGAGGAACTCCGTGACGAGGAGGGGGCGTTGGATTATCTGATTATCGGAATTAAAAATGAAAATGCATTCCCCGAAATCGATGCGTTGACAGATTTGTATTCCGAAACCAGATATGTGGAAGACCTGGAAAAATTGATTGCAGCCGGGGAGAAATTTGCGGTGCTGCAGATTCATGTGGAAGGCTTTTCCACCTTCAATCTGATTTATGGGCGGGATTTCTCTAACGAGCTGCTACGGGCAATCGCACTGAAGTTTATTTATATGATGGATATGGACAAAGCGGTTTACCGTCTTGAGAGGGAACGTTTTGTATTTATACTAAAAAAAGCCGGGAGGGAAGAGCTGCTGACATTTGAACAGGAGGTGCGCAGTACCTTAGATGCCGGAATTATGGTACAGGGGGAGCTTCATCCCCTGAAAATGGGTGCAGTGGCTGTGAGAGCTTTTTTCTGGTCTATCAGCCCATTGTGAAGGCAGAGACCGGGGCAATCGTTGGTGCGGAGGCGCTGGTGCGTTGGAACTGTGAACCTTACGGTATGGTTCCGCCCGGAATGTTTATTGAATGGCTGGAGACAGACCCGAGCATGTATGATTTAGGAAATTTCGTACTTCGGACAGCACTTTCGGAGACACGGGAAATTCTTACGTACAAACCGGATTTCTGTATTAATGTAAATATCTCCGCCAGGCAGCTGGAACGTCCGGAATTTCAGCAGGAGGTATTAAAAATTCTTGCGGAGACGGACTATCCGGGAGAACATTTGTGTATGGAACTGACGGAGCGCTGTAGAGATTTCCCGTTGGATGTGTTAAAACGGGAGGTTTGCTTTTTTCAGAAGAAGGGTATCCGGTTTGCCATGGACGATTACGGGACGGGAAGCGCGTCCTCTAATATCGTTATGAATGTACCAATGAACGAGATTAAAATTGATATGAGTTTTATCCGAGGCATTATGGATAACCCCACAAAGCAGGCGATGGTCCGCGCCATCCTGTATTTTGCTTCCAAAGCTAACATGACAACTTGTTTGGAAGGGGTTGAGAATGAGAAACTTCAGAATTATCTGCGTGATTATAATGCTACGTGGTTTCAGGGGTATCATTATTCCAAGCCGGTTCCGAGGCAGGAGTTAGAAGATTTACTGCGAACAGATAAGGCAGAACATAAGAAACTGGAGAAAACGTAAATGTTAAACCGCTTAGTAAGCATTATCTACATTTTATTAAATAAAGAAACCGTAACAGCAGGAGAATTGGCGGAGCGGTTTGAAGTTTCCGTGCGGACCATTTACCGGGATATAGAGCAGCTTAGCATGGCGGGCATTCCGGTTTATGCACGCAAAGGCAAGGGCGGGGGTATCAGCCTGACGGATAATTTTGTGTTGGACAGGATGGTGATATCGGAAGAGGAACAGCGGAGAATCCTTGCAGCGTTAGCGAGCCTGAGGGAAACCGGAGCATGTGAGGAAGAGGAAATCTTAGAAAAACTGGGAACATTTTTCCGGACGGATATCCCGGACTGGGTAGCCATTGATTTTTCGGATTGGAGCGGCAGAAGGAAAGACTTATATGAACAGTTCCGCCAGGCGATTCTGGGAAGGCGGGTCATAGCCTTTGATTATTATGGACAATACGGGGAAATGAGCCGGCGGACCGTGGAACCGCTTCAACTGCTGTTTAAAGAATACACATGGTATTTACGTGCATACTGCCGGGAGCGGGAGGCAATGAGGCTCTTTAAAATACGGCGTATGAAGCGGGTAGAAATTTTAGAAGAGACCTTTCCGGCAGGGAGGTCTCCCCAGACGGATGCGGCGTGCCACGAAGAATTGACAGACGCTGCCGCAAAGGAGCAGAGCACAGAGGAAACGTCGCAGGTTGGGGAAATGGAGCATCAGGAAGCTGCAAATCCGGAAAAAATTGTCTTTTGGGTAGATAAAAAAGAAGCCTACCGCATTTATGACCGTTTCGAGGAGGAAGAGATAACGGTGCTGCCGGAGGGGGATTTCCTGATTACCATGGACTGTTTGTTAGATGACTGGGTGTATGGCTTCATGTTGTCCTTCGGTCCTTCTGCTAAGGTGATTTCACCGAAGTTTGTAAAAGAGAAGATGGCGGAGAAAATTCAGGAAATGTACCGGAATTATAGGTAATATGACAGACTGATGTCAGGTTATACCTGTTATAGTTATCCCATGAAGAGCGACAGAGAAGCTTTTCTAAAAATGGCCCGGTGAAAGGCGGGTGTTAAATGAAGGAGGATAACAAAATGGAACAAAATTTAAAAGTATGTCAGAGCTGCGGAATGCCTATGCAGGAGGAACAGTATGGCACAAATAAGGATGGCAGCAAAAATGACAGTTACTGTTGCTATTGCTATAAGGATGGCGATTTTGAGCAGAAATGTACGATGGAAGAAATGGTGGAATTTTGTGCACCCTTTGAGGTGGAGGGCGGAAGAGCAAAAACGTTAGAGGAAGCGAAAGCCAGATTAATGACGTATTTCGTAACATTAGAGAGGTGGAAGAAATAATCCTATAGGAAATAGTGTATTGCCGGAAGATGGACGATACACTATTCTTTGTTCTCGAAAAAGTGTCGGAGGCATTTTACAATCATTGATTGTGTAATGACAGAATTTAGGATAAAATGGCTTTAAGGTTGGTTCTATAAATTTACGGAGAGATTAGCATATGGTGAAATATTTAGTTGCCTCAAAAGAGGACATGGAACTTCTTGTGGAGAGCAGATTAGAAATGTTAAAAGTGGTAAATGACCTGTCCTCTGATTGAAATGCTAATGGAGGATGCAAAAGAAAAAGGTGTAACAGAAATCAGCCTGGATGCTACGGAAGAAGGCAGAACGCTGTATGAAAAGGCGGGATTTGTGGAATCGGAAGAGTGTATGGTACTTAACATTGGAAATAGATAGTAACCAGACAATAAATAATTAGAAACAAAGTGCTTGACAATTTGCCTGCACTGATATAAACTTAATGACAATTTATTTCATGTAAAAAAGAAGGCAGAAAGGAGATACAACATGAGACAGTTTTTCGGGTTTGAGTCAACAGCACAGAATGTCCCGGCGGGATTTGATGGAATGCAGCCGTGGGAAAAGATGTCTGTTGGAACAAGCGTGGAGTGTCTCAGGAAGGAACTCCTATTTGGGGAATAAGAATCCCCGGATTTTTTATACGCTTTTCAGACCTTATCAGACATCGGAAAAACAGGATGCTGATAAGGTTTTTTTATACCCATTTTTAAGAAGGAGGATTTGGTTATGGATGCAGTTGTTGATATCAGCAGGACAACCTTGGAGACGGAGCGGTTGATTTTAAGACCCTGGAGGCAGAGGGACCTGGAGGATTTTTATGAGTATGCTTCTGTAGACGGTGTGGGACAGATGGCAGGCTGGATACCCCACAGGTCAAAGGAAGAATCTCAGGAAATTTTAAAGCTTTTTATCGAAGAAAAAAAGACCTTTGCGCTAGAGGAAAAGGCCAGTGGAAAAGTCATTGGGTCTCTGGGATTGGAGAGCGCCCAGCGTCAGGAGACAAAGGAGGATTTGCAGAACCGGTGGGGCAGGGAAGTAGGCTATGTGTTAAGCAAAGATTACTGGGGAAAAGGATTGATGCCGGAGGCAGTAAAGCGTGTGATTCAATATGCGTTTGATGAAGAGGGCTGGGATTTTCTGCTGTGTGGACATTTCTTAGAAAACCACCAGTCAAGACGTGTAATTGAGAAGAGCGGTTTTCATTATTACCGTGATATTGTATTCCCCACCAGATGGGGAGAGGATAAGCTGGGAAAATTGTATTTGCTAGAGCGGAAAAAATAAAGGCATGATTTGGCAGGAAGGGAGAAAAAAGATGGATTATTTGGAAAATTATTACAGCAGTTATGATGAGGAAGGCAGACTGCTGTCCCGTCACGGGCAGGTGGAATATCTTACCACCATGAAATATATTCATGCTATTTTAGGCGGGGATAAGAAGAAAAAAATTTTAGAGGTAGGAACAGGAACCGGACGGTACAGTGTAACGCTGGCAAAGGAAGGTTATTCTGTGGATGCGGTGGAACTGACAGAGCACAATTTAAAAATTCTTCTTGGAAAATTGGATGGAACCGAAAATATCCGGGCGGTGCAGGGAAATGCCCTGGATTTATCCCGTTATGAGGACAACAGCTTTGGCGTGGCGCTGGTGTTAGGACCGATGTATCATCTTTGCAGTGAAGAGGATAAAAAACAGGCATTACGGGAAGCAGTGAGGGTAACAAAAACAGGCGGTTATATTCTGGCTGCCTACTGTATGAATGAGATGGTGGTAATCAAGGAAGTATTTTTAAATGGTTCTTTAGAGAGATGTCTTGAGAGGGGAATGCTGACAGAAGATTTCCACTGTGTTTCAAAACCGGAGGATTTATTTGAGATGGTGCGGGTGGAGGATATTTTTGCACTGACTAGAGATTTGCCTGTCACACGGGAAAAGCTAATCGCTGCAGACGGGGCTACGAACTATATGCGCTCTTATATTGACGGGCTGGATGATAAAATGTTTGACTACTGGATGAAATTTCATTTTGCCACCTGTGAGAGGCAGGATTTGATTGGGGCAACAAACCACAGCCTGGATATTTTGCGGAAAAAATAGAAAAATAACAATAATAGACTAAAAATGACTTTTTTGTCAATTCTTATTTTTCCGTCATACTTCTATACTGTAAGTAAATGATATGCACAAGCTGCATCGCAGCTTAAGATGACGAGGCAGGGAAAAATGCAGTAACGAAAAGGGGGAAAAATAATGCAGGAGACAAAAGAAGGCAGAACGGGAGGACGTTCCATTAAGGGGCTTATGTTGGGGATATTGCTCCCGTTGATTTTGTTGGGACAGCTTGCCAGCGGCTTTGCCGCAACGAAAAATATCAAGGATTATGGTGATTCTGTGATCCATACGGACCTTGAAAACGGGTATCAGGCAGCGCTTCAGTCCCTGGATAATTATTTCTGGGGGATTGAATACCGCATGACCACTATGAGCATGACGGGTATCATTCAGAGAGAGTTAAAAAGCGGTGATTTCACTGGTACGACGGGGATTTTAAGTGGTTTAAAGGGTGCCAATGATGTGATTACCGGAACGGTATTCCGTTCCGAGACGGGAGAAAATATTTCTGTCCCTGCGGTGGATTACAAGAGCGTCGGGATGTCTGCCGTGATTGAGGATGAATATTATGAGCAGGCGAAAGAAAAGGAGAGTATCTGGGTAGGACCTTATGAGGAAAAGCTTACGGGTGTTATCACACTTTCTGAGTACCGGACAGTTTCTGATGAGGAAGGGAATATTCTTGGAGTGATTGGCATGAATATTAATTTCCATGATATTTCCCAGTATTTTTGTGAACGTGAATTTAGCTCCACCGGGTATTCTTTGCTTCTTGCACCGGACGGAACAATTCTTTCAGACCATATGGACATGGAACGGGTTCACACAAAGACAGATAACGAGACGCTTCTTGCAATCGCTGCAAAAACAAATGGATGAGCTAGATGTGATAGGAGATTCCTATAATCATATGATATCCAACTTTTCCGTGGCCCTCAATGACACGAAGCAGACGCTTTCGCAGCTTTTAGACAGAAACAGGGAGTTGAAGGATTCTTTTGAGAAATTAAATATCTCTTCCACGAATATTTCAGAGAATATGCAGCAGGTAGCAGCAGTTACAGAGGAACAGGCAGCCTCTACCACCGCCGTTGTGGAAAAGACCAATGATTTGTCTGTACATATTGAATCTGTTTCAGATTTGGTGGATACCATGGAAAGCTCCTGCGGTACGTTAAAAGAGTGTACCAACAGTGGGTTAGATACTGTCAATAATCTGGTAAGCAGTGCAAAGGAGAGCATCCGTGTTACGAATGAGATTACCACCAGTATCACAAATGTGGATGCAGGCTCCCATGAGATTGAAAATATCATCGGATTGATTAATTCCATTTCCGACCAGACGAATCTGCTGGCGTTAAATGCCTCCATTGAAGCAGCCAGGGCAGGAGAGGCGGGACGCGGCTTCGCGGTGGTTGCAGATGAAATCCGTAATCTGGCAGAGCAGTCCCAGAGCGCAACCGCAAACATCCGGCAGATTATCCAGACGATGCAAGATAAAATTCAGGAGACGGTGCATGCGGTTGCTGATGTCAACAATGCCATGACAACGCAGCATGAGCACGTACAGCAGACGGAAACATCCTTCCAAAACATCTATGAGGATGTGGATTCCCTTCATAGGCTTTTGCGTGAGGTGGAAGAAAAAAATAATGATATGGTTTCCCAGAAAGAAAAAATACTTTCGTCAATGAACGATTTATCCGCCGGGGTGGAGGAAACCTCCGCCTCAACGTATGAGGTTACGGAAACTACGAACCGCCAGGCGGAAATTACAAATAGTTTAATGCTGTTATCGGAGGAAATTGTGCAGTGCAGCAACCAGTTAAGTGAAAAATTAGAGATGTTTCAGTGTGTATAAGTTACTGTAGGTAGTTCAGTCCTATGTGAGATAGTGAAGAAAGGAAGTTTCTATTGCGTTAGAAAACTTCCTTTTTATATTTACAAGAAATAAGTAGTTTGGTTAAACAATTTATTGTTGACAAAAATTAATGAAAAAAGAGAGGCATTAGAAGCCTTTCGGAAGAAAGTACAGAAGCTTGAAGGCAATCAGGAAAAATTGTTGCTGGAAAAGGTAAATGAGTTTGACTTTTCAAGTAACTTCATAAAATCTTAAGTCGTACCATTCTATTATCTTAAAAATTTATATGATATCCTTAAAAGTACCTGATACAGAGAAAAGGCTGTTTTTCAATCAGGGAAGGAGGAATATCATGTTTCGATTCTTATGTATTGCAATGGATGTACTTCCGGCAGCGATAATTTTACTTCCGGTAATAGTGACATTTCAGATAACTTTGTGGAAACCGATTTCGGTGCAGCGGAAAATATGGATGATAATTTTTACTTTGTATCTGGCAGCGGTATTTGGGGTTGTGCTCTCCCTTGCCATCGAACTGTCCCAGATATTTACTTACCGTCTTACAGATGTGGATGATTTAATTACCAATACCCTTGGGGCAATCCTGGGATATTATGCTGCAAAGGTAATTTTAAAGAAAACAAAAACAGATACGGCGGTAAGGGGGAGATGTGGCGAACTGGCGGTGATTATAGGGAGTACCCTGCTGGTGATGTTTTTTGCACAGCCCTATATTTCTTCCTGGCTGTGGGACATGGTGATTTAAAAAAATTCCGGCGGAAATTTGGGAATGGCGTAATATTTAGTATACAACCGATACAGGATGGAGTAGAATTAGAGGTGCTGAAAGATGAAACGTCAATGTAGAAGGAGGCATGTTTCATGTGGTTTGTATTTGCAATTTTATCGGCGGTGTTTGCGGCACTGACTTCGATTCTGGCGAAGGTGGGGATTGACGGGGTAAATTCCAATCTGGCTACGGCAATCCGTACCGTGGTGGTGTTAGCGATGGCATGGGGAATGGTTTTTCTTACCAATGCCCAGGGCGGGATTTCTTCCATTACCAAAAAAAGCTGGCTGTTTCTGGTTTTGTCCGGCCTTGCCACAGGGGCTTCGTGGCTTTGCTATTATAAGGCATTGCAGATGGGAGACGCATCAAAGGTGGTGCCGGTTGATAAGCTCAGCGTGGTGATTACGCTGGTGCTGGCGTTTGTATTCCTACATGAGGATTTTACTGCAAAATCACTGGTGGGAGCAGTTCTTATTACTGCGGGGACGCTGGTGATGGTTTTGTAGAAAGAAAAGGGTTGAAAAAGAACCGGATTTCTTCCATAATATATCCCGGAAGAACAGATAGTTCTTTTGCGGAAAGACCAAAGGATAAGTTGAAATAGATAAGAGGAAACAAAAATGTCCATGACTATTTATACCATGACCCACAAACCTTTTACACCGCCGCCGGATAAGCTTTATCAGCCGTTACAGGTGGGCAGCGCCCTGCATGAAAATTTAGGGTATTTTTCTGACAATGAAGGAGATAATATTTCTGAGCAGAATCCTTATTACAGTGAGCTGACAGGCCATTACTGGGTATGGAAAAACGATAAGCACTCCGATTATGTGGGCTGCGCCCATTACAGACGTTATCTGGTAAACGAAAGAGAAACACTGTATACGGAACGGGAGCTTTTGGACCTTCTGAAAAAGTATGACATGGTAACGACAAAGCTGCTGACGCTGGAATACAGCTATTACGACGCATTTGATGACAGGCACAATGCGAAGGATTTAGATGTGTTGGGCGCGGTTATAAAAGAGCTGTCGCCGAAGTATTATGACAATTATATCCGTCTGGTGCACGAAAAACAGACCTATTTCGGAAATATGTTTGTGATGGCAAAACCACTTTATGACAGTTACATGGAGTTTTTGTTTCCGCTGCTGTTTGAAGCCCAGAAGCGGATTGACATGACGGGATATGACGGCTATCAGAAGCGGCTTTTCGGTTTCTTTTCTGAATTTCTGCTTTATGTCTGGGTCACCACCAATGGCATTAAGGTAAAAGAAGCCAAGGTAGGGTTAATCAGTGAGAAGGCGGAGACAAAGGAGTTAAAACAGCAGGTTGCAGAGTTTTTCCGAAAAAAGGATATTGCCGGGGCGAAAGCATGTTTTTGGAAATTTTATAAGAAACGTCCGGACATTCTCATGGAGGTATCGGATATCAACCGGGAATGCCGCCTTGCCATGCAGGCAATCAGCAGCTTAGAGTGGGAGGAAAAGCAGACGGGGCACAGCCGCTTAGAGAAAACCACGGATTTTTTGGAGCTGATAGAGTTTTACCGTTTTTTAAACAGGCTGGCGCTGCATTACGGAAAAACAGCGGATTCGGTGGAAAAGCTGCGGGAGCTTGCGGTAAAAAAGGAAGAGCGGGATTTTATGGAAAAACAACAGATTTCCGAGACGGAATACGCCGTTGCCAGAAAAGTAAACGGAATAGGTTAGTGCATCGAACTGACAACGGCAGAGAGAAACAGGATTGAGGCAGGAGACGGAACTATTATGTGTTTAAAAAAGGAATTATTTCATATTACAGAGACAAATCCCTTTTCCAAGCTTTTGGAAATGGAGCTTTTAGAGGTAGGGGAGGGATATGCAAAGGGGCGGGCACCGCTGAAAACGGAATATACCAACATTTACGGCGGTATGCATGGCGGCTGTTCCTATGCGTTAGCGGACACTTTAGCAGGGGTGGCAGCGGCGACCTACGGAAACTACACTACAACGGTAAACGGAGGTCTGAATTATCTGCTTCCCATAAAAAATACGGAATATGTATACTGCGAAGCAAAGGCTGTGCGGCAGGGCGGCAAAGTGGGGGTTTATGAGGTGCTGCTTACCGATGATGCCGGAGAACTTTTGTGTACCGGGACATTTACCTACTACCGCTTGAAAGAAAAAATTCAGGAGTTTTAAGAGGGAAAAAGAAAAGGAAACGCCATCTAAAAGGTGACGTTTCCTTTGTTTTTCAGAAGCCTTCCGCCGTTTACGATGAGAAGAATCCCGGATACAATTCCACCAACCAGGACGCAGATACCGACAGCGAGGGTTGCTGCTCCGGTGGAACCCATGACTTTATAAATTTTTTCCTGCATGTGGTAAACCTCCCTTAGATGTAGTAATTACCAGAGTTTGTAAAAATATACCATAGCAGTAAACCTATGGCGTGTGCAGAGGAGCAATGGCGGTTGCGGACGCTGCTACTCTGCGTAATATTTATTGCTATCATGTATTTTAACATTATTTCTGTGAATATACAAGAAAGCATTTATAAGAAAAAAGCTTTGTATTTTCTGCGGGCAAATAGTGGTAGGCGAAAAATTAAAGAACAGGAAACCAGCCGTCAGAACCGCAAAGTACCTTTTCTTTTGAAAAGTGTTCTGCCTGCAAAGCATCCAGGGTACAGCAGAAGGAGGCACGGCAGCCGAAGGGGGACAGTCCCTTTTCACAGGAGGGGCAGTCCGCGGTATCTAAGGGAAGGCTGTTGTACTCCGCATAAAAGACGGTATCCCTTGCCTTTTCCTTGTTCCAGTCGTGGAACCCTGCCGGGTGGATATGGCTGCCGAGTTCACAGCTTAAGAGGACGGTTCTGGCATAATCCCGCCAGGGACGTCCAAGATAAACGGATTCATCCGGACAGCAGTCGGTGGTGAAACGGCAATGGGAAAAGACGTAGCCGTATTCCTGGCCTTCCGGCGTAGAGGCAGCGGTGGCATAGCCCTGTATATTTTCCGCAGAGGAGTCTTCTAGGGTGCGGCAGAGGGATTCGATGGTGCAGTTTTCAAAGTAGGCGGTGGCGCTGCCGAAAATAAAATCAATGTCGCCGCAGATATAGCAGTCCTTATAATAATGTCTGCCGTTGATACGGGGAGCAAACTGTTTGGGACCTGCAAAACCGCCGGGTTTGATTTCCACGGGGGGCAGAGGACCGGTAAACAGGGTGTCTTGATGCCCTAACAGGCGGCAGTTAGAGAACACCAGCCTGTCGCCGTCCGCATAGAGGGCAATCGCCTGTCCGTGGGTTTTAGAATCCCCGGAAGCGTTTTCAACGGTAAGATTCTGTAAAGTGACATCATGTGTGTCGATGAGAAGGCTGTAGGAACGGAATGTACCGTATTTTTCGCCGTTTTCCATCCGGGCGTTGGCGTAGTCGTCATAGGTGAGAACCGTGTCGCTACTGCTGCCGCCAAGCCCGGACAGGGTGACATAGGGTTTGCTGACGGTGAGCTTTTCGCGGTAAATGCCGGGGGCTATCTCGATGGTAATGGGTGTGGCGTTATCTGCCGGGATGCTGTCTAAAGCGGCACTTACTGTAGAAAAACCGTCGGAAACTTTAGATACGTGAATCGTCTGTGCCATGGGGAACACTCCTTTTTCATTATTCTAATAGTTATCTTAGCATCTTTTGGGTAAAATACCAGTAGAAATTGTAACGGTGGTTATTGTTTACGCCGTATTTTAGTTTCTTTGTTGAAATTCTGCGGGATAGGTCTTATAATTGAATAAACACTCATTTTTAAAAAGAAAAACAAAAAAGAGGATATGATGGAATTAAGTTATATGGATGTAAGGAAACAGATGTGTGATATCTGCCGACGGATGTGGCAGTTAGGCTGGGTGGCGGCAAATGACGGGAACGTATCTGTAAAATTAGAGGATGGAACCTATTTAACCACGCCTACCGGAATTTCTAAGAGCCTCGTGACACCGGAAAAATTAGTTAGAATAGACGCTGAGGGAAACATACTAGAAGCCGGAGAGGAATATCGTCCTTCTTCGGAGATAAAAATGCACCTCCGCTGTTATGCGGAACGGGAAGATATAGGTGCCGTGGTACATGCCCATCCGCCAACCACCACGGGATTTGCGGTGGCGAATCAGGCATTGGATGAGCATTCTATGATAGAAACGGTACTTTCCCTTGGCTCTGTGCCGATTGTGCCCTATGCTACGCCTTCCACACCGGAAGTATCGGAGGCAATCGCTCCTTATCTGCGGGAGCACGATGCCCTTTTATTGAAAAATCATGGGGCTGTGACTATGGGAGCGGATATTTATACCGCATATTACCATATGGAAACGTTGGAGCAGTCTGCGAAAGTCACGCTCATTGCCCGTTTGTTAGGCGGTGCGGAAGAGATTGACAGAGAAAACATTGACAAATTGGTGGAATTGCGCAGAAATTATTATAAAACAAAAGTAGAAAAACTAGAGGTACAGGATGGAGGGGAAGAAGACATGGGATTATGGCGGCGCAGAGTAAAACCGCAGAAAGCAGAGCAGCGGCATGTAAAACCACAGAAAGCAGAAATGCAGAAGACAGGGCTTCAGCCCTTGGATGAAATTTGCGGTTATCAGGTTCGTCCGGGCTTTTACAACCGTGACGGAGCGACTCCGTCAGCGAGAGGTGTGAGCTTTACGATACATTCCTTTGGGGCGACAAGCTGTAGCGTGGCGTTATTCCGCCCGCAGGAGAAGGAGCCTTTTGTAGTACTGAAGTATCCTGAAGCTTATCATGTGGGAAACACTTACTCTATGTTTGTGTTCGGGCTGAATATTGAAGAGTTTGAATATGCCTTTCAGTTAGAAGGGCCGTATGAGCCGGAAAAAGGTCTGCTTTTTAACAAAAATAATATATTATTGGACCCATATGCCAGAGCCGTAACTGGGCAGAGGCAGTGGGGGGAGCGTCCGGAGGGCGGAGCTGACTTTACCTACCATGCCAGAGTTGTGGAAAATACCTTTGACTGGGGAGCTATTAAGCAGTTAGAGTATGAAGCAGAGGATCTGGTGATTTACGAGATGCACGTCAGGGGCTTTACCAAGGATAAATCCTCGGGAGTAGCGCCCGGCACGGAGGGAACTTACGAGGGGCTGCGTCAGAAAATTCCTTATTTAAAGGATTTGGGTATTAATGCGGTGGAACTTATGCCGATTTTTGAGTTTGACGAGATGGAAAGTTACCGGATTGTGGACGGAGAGCAGCTTTATAATTACTGGGGATATAATACGGTTTGTTTCTTTGCGCCGAATACCAGTTATACCTCGGTTGTGGAACATAACCATGAGGGAGAAGAGTTAAAACGGCTGATTTATGAGCTGAAGGAAAACGGCATTGAGGTTATTTTGGATGTTGTCTTTAACCATACGGCGGAGGGGAATGAAAACGGGCCGAATTTCTCCTTTAAAGGCATCGATAATAATATTTATTATATTTTAACACCGGATGGATATTACTATAATTTCAGCGGTTGTGGCAACGTAATGAATTGTAACCATCCGGCAGTCCGCAGGTTTATCATTGACTGCCTGCGCTACTGGGTAACAGAATACCGTGTAGACGGTTTCCGTTTTGATTTGGCATCTATCCTTACCAGAGATGAGAAAGGAGCGCCGATGGCGGACCCGCCGCTTTTACAGGCGATTGCCTGCGACGCTATTTTAGGAAAAGTGAAGCTGATTGCGGAAGCGTGGGACGCAGGAGGGCTTTACCAGGTGGGAAGTTTTCCGTCCTTTAGCCGCTGGGCGGAGTGGAACGGGAGATACCGCGATGATATCCGCCGTTTCTTAAAAGGTGACGAGGGCTTAGCAGGAGCAGCGCTTACCCGAATCACTGGCTCTAAAGATTTATACGACCCGGAATACCGGGGAAAAAGTGCCTCGGTGAACTTCCTTACCTGTCACGACGGCTTTACGCTGTATGATTTGTATTCCTACAATACGAAACATAATGAGAAAAACGGCTGGGGCAATACAGACGGGGATAATAATGGAAACAGCTGGAACTGTGGCGTGGAGGGGGAAACGGATGACCCTCAGGTAAAAGGACTGCGCCGCAGAATGATAAAGAATGCTTTTGCCACGTTGATGTGTAGCCGCGGCTCTGCCATGTTTTATGCCGGAGATGAGTTCTGCAACACCCAGTTTGGAAATAACAATGCCTATTGTCAGGATAATATCATTTCCTGGTTAGACTGGACGAGGCTGGAGGAATACAAGGAAATCCATGATTTCTGTCGTTACATGATAGCATTCCGTAAAAAATATGCGATTTTGCGGAAAACCACGAAGGGAGCATCCTGCAGTCTGCCGGAAATCAGCTTTCATAATGGTGCGCCGTGGAAAGGCGGAACGGAGTACAATACACGTCTGATTGGAATTATGTATGCAGGACGGGATGAGGCGGACACGAAGGACGAAATTGTATTTTATGCCATGAACGCCTATTGGGAGTCTCTTGGAATGCAGCTGCCGGATTTGCCGGAGGGACTGCAATGGAAAGTCTGCGTGAATACGTCCGTAGAATATGAGGACGGAAAAAACATGGAGGAATTTACAGAGTTCCAGAATAAGCGCCGTTTGACCATACCGCCGAGGACAGTGATTGTGTTAGAGGCTGAAGCGGAAGGAAAAGTAGAACTGGAAGTGCCGGAGGAATGGGAACCGGTATATGATGCGATTTTATAAGTGAAATAAAAATACCGTAGATTTGTGCAGATAAGCTGTATCGATCTACGGTATTTTTTCGGGGTGCTGGCAGTTTCGATAGAGGCAGGAGGAGATTTCTTTTAAAACTGCCTTGTATTCGTCATCAAGACCACGGTAATTATTGAGCAGCAGAGTTTCATCGGGGGAGATAACGGCTTGTGGGGAAGTGCGGCAGGTGGTGTTTCCAAGAAGGTAATCAGAGCTGGTATCTAAATTTCTGGCAATCTGGACAATCGTGGCACAGTCCGGACTGCGGCGGTTCTTGATATAACCGTTGATTGTGTTGGGAGTCATATGGAGTTTTTCTGCTAATTCCCGCTGGGTTATTTCTTTTTCATCTAAAAGATATTGAATGCGTTCCCCCAAATTCATAAAGCTACCTCGTGGCGAAAGATATGTTCCGTGTCGGTTCTGATTTTTATTCTAATACAAAAATAGGAGGAAATTATGAAAATGCGCGGAACGCGAATTCGGTTCTTGCTTTATGGGAATTTACAACCAGCCTCCGTCTAAAGTGATAATCTGGCCCGTGAGATAATCATTTCCGGCGGCAAGCTGTAGGGCAAGGGCAGCCACTTCTTCCGGCAGTCCAAAGCGCCCTGCGGGGATTTCTTCCGTTAACGCTTTCCGTTCTTCCTCAGAAAAGCAGGCATTCATTTGGGTATCAATGACGCCGCAGGCGATGGCATTGACCTGGATATTGCTGGGGGCAAGCTCCTTGGCAAGCGCCTTGGCGAATGCGTTGACACCGCCCTTACATGCGGAATAAGCCACTTCACAGGATGCCCCGGCAATGCCCCAGACGGAGGAAATGTTAATGATTTTTCCGGCTTTTTGGTGCACCATATAGGGGATGGCTAATTTACAGGAGGAAAAGACCGAAGTGAGATTGGTACTTACAATGCGGTTCCAGTCCCCTATCGTCATATCGCTGAGCAGACCAATGTGTGAAATGCCTGCATTGTTAATGAGCACATCTACGCCGCCGAACCGTTCTGTTATTTCGGAAAACAGCTGCTGCATATAGGAATAGGAAGAGACGTCTCCGATACTGGGGAGAACGTCAACATGAAACTGAGTTTTTAATTCCTGCTTGAGGGAGAGTAATTCCTCCCGGGAGTTAGAACAGGTGATAACCAGACGGTAACCTGCCCCGGCAAAGGCAACAGCGATGGCACGTCCAATGCCCCGGGAGGCTCCGGTAATTAATACAGTTTTTGGCATAACGGATTCCTTTCTTTGGATATAAGCATAAATAAATTTGATGGAAGGGCGGGGATACATGATTTCTTATTATAACAGAAAGAGGAGCGTCAGGAAAGAAAGATGAAAATAAAATAAAATTTTGCTGGACAATGTGCAAGAAGTATGTTAATATAATTAAGCACGATTTATGAATGTACAGAAAAAACGATGCGTGGCTCAGCTTGGTAGAGCGCTGCGTTCGGGACGCAGAGGTCGCAGGTTCAAATCCTGTCGCATCGACTAAAAAACCATGGAAAATCAGTCTTTTTGCGAGGCTGATTTTTTGTGCCGTAAAAAATCAAAAATCTCTCAAACTTTAACAATTCTCAAACAAATCTATGTTATAATTCCCCCAAAATAGAATATGGAGGCAGAGAATGATACACATATTAGTGGTTGAAGATGATACAAATTTGAATAAAGTAGTATGCTCCTACCTAAATAACAGCGGTTTTGAAGCCAGAGGTTGTCTGAATGCAGAAGACGCCTACGAAGAAATGTACAACAATCTATATGAGTTA
Organism: Lachnospiraceae bacterium; assembly: GCA_021770785.1. Classification (GTDB taxonomy): domain Bacteria; phylum Bacillota; class Clostridia; order Lachnospirales; family Lachnospiraceae; genus Roseburia. The sequence continues at coordinate 39,500 of JAETQH010000002.1, read as the reverse complement.
ATCATATCGGATATTATGATGCCGGGAGTAGACGGATTTGAATTTGCGGAGAGTGTACGCCGTGTAAATAAGAATATTCCAATCCTGTTTATGTCTGCGAAGGATGATTTATATTCCAAACAGAAGGGCTTCTGGCTTGGAATTGACGATTACATGGTAAAACCCATTGAGCTGGATGAGCTGCTGCTTCGGGTAAGGGCACTGCTTCGCCGGGCAAACATAGAAGTGAATCGGAAAATCACAATAGGTAATCTCACATTGGATGCAGATGCCATGTCGGCAGATTTAGATGGAGAGGAAATTCCCACAACCACAAGGGAATTTAACATTATCTATAAATTATTGTCCTATCCCAATAAGACCTTTTCACGGGCGCAGCTTATGGACGAATTTTGGGGCGTAGACAGCGAAACCAGCTTGCGTGCTGTGGATGTTTATATCACAAAGCTGCGGGATAAGTTCTCAGCCTGTGATGCCTTTGAGATAAAGACGATTCGGGGCTTGGGCTATAAGGCGGTGCTGAAATGAAGCAGGAAGTGACCAGACAGGGGTATAAGGTGCGGGGCACACATTTTCCGGTGTCCATGTTTTTTCAGATATTGGTCGTTTTGCTGCTCATGAGCGGGGTGCATATGGGGCTTATCGTAGGAATAAACACGCTCAAGCTTAGTGACGTTGCCCAAACCGTGGTCATTATCTTCTATTGGGTATTGATTTCCGTTTTTGTTACATTATGGATTAGCCTGCAGATACGAAAAATTTATGAAGTGCCCATGAAGCAGATGGCAGAGGCAACCGACAAGGTAGCAAACGGAGATTTTTCCGTTTATATCCCACCCCTCCATACGCCGGAAAAATTAGATTATCTGGATGTTATGATTATGGATTTCAATAAGATGGTGGAAGAGCTAGGGAGCATTGAAATCTTAAAAACGGACTTTTTTTCCAATGTGTCCCATGAAATCAAAACACCGATTGCTGTAGTGCAAAATTCAGCGGAAATGTTGAAAAATACAAAGCTGTCTTTAGAAGAGCAGCAGATGTATGTAGACACCATTATTCAGTCATCAAAGAAATTATCTTCACTGATTACGAATATCTTAAAGCTGAACAAGCTGGAAAAACAGAATATTCAGCCGGTCATGGAGGAGTATAACCTTTGCGAACAGTTGTGTCAGTGTTCCCTGCAATTTGAGAATGTGTGGGAAGAGAAAGAAATTACATTTGATGCGGAGTTGGAAGACAGGGTCATGATAAATGCGGATGAAAGCCTTTTGGAACTGGTGTGGACTAATCTGTTATCCAATGCCATGAAATTCACGGAAAGAGGCGGGGCAGTAAGACTTACCCAGACTACCGCAGAGGAAGAGGTTGTCGTATCGGTAAGTGATACCGGGTGCGGGATGAGTAAGGATACCATGAAGCACATTTTTGATAAATTTTATCAGGGAGACACTTCTCATTCTACCAGTGGAAACGGTCTGGGGCTTGCCCTTGCGCTCCGAATCGTGCGAATGTTAGACGGCACGATACAGGTGGAAAGCGAACAGGGAAAGGGAAGTACATTTACGGTGCGCCTTCCTATGGGAAAGAGAAACAAAGGGCAGCACATTTCCCAGGCGGAGCTTTCGCCCGGCAATAGGAAGCATCAGGAGGACAGAAAATGAGCGTGATAGAAAAAAGTTCAGAACGTTATATCGGATATGAGTACATGGAAATCAAAGCAGACAGCAGAAAAGTTTCCATGTATATAGACGGATACAGTAATTTTGGGTGGGAACAGGACGAGAATATAACTGTGCAGCAGAATCAAACGATACCGCAGCATTATTATAAGGAAGGAAAAGTTCTGCTCTGCTTTAAGCGTGACAGAAAGATTATGAATAAGACAGAGCTGACAAGGCTTCAGAGAAATTTTGAGGACTGTATGAACCAGATTGAGGAATTGGAGAAATCGAAAACAAATACAGCAATGATGGTTTCCATTTCCATCGGCATCATAGGGACGATGTTCATGGCAGGCTCTACCTTTGCAGTGACGGCATCCCCGCCGATCATATGGCTGTGCGTACTGTTAGCGGCTCCCGGACTGGCAGGGTGGATTTTGCCATGCCTTATCTATAAGGCAATGGCTGCGAAAAGAACAAAAATAGTAAACCCATTGATTGAGGATAAATATGATGAGGCTTATGAAATTTGCGAAAAAGGCAGCAGGTTATTAGGAAAGAGTGGAGGAAACGGATGATGAGAGCAGCCATTTATAATGGAAGGAAAAAGCAATGAAAGCGGGTACCAAAAAGTTCACGCCGCCCAAATTACGAGTGGGCTTCCGATTGCTTTTATATGCTATAACGCTGTTTTTTTGCGTGCTGTCTATTGCGGAAACGGTGTATGGCTATTTTAGCTTTATGGTGGATATTGTTATCTATGTGGTTGCTGCCGTTAGTTTAACAGTTGCCTGCTTTTATCTGATACAAAATATAAAAGAGGGTATCAGAAGAAGCCTCAGAGCGGTAACGGAGGGGAATGTACTGGTGAACAGGGTATATTCGGATTATCGTTTTCGGACGGTTCTGTTTACTTTTTTTTCTTTCCTGCTGAATTTGTTCTATGCGGTCAGTAACGGAATCTTTGGGATTATAAACCATTCTGCGTGGCTGGGAACGCTTTCGGCGTATTATATCTTTTTAAGTATCATGAGGTCTGGCGCGGTGCGGTATGAGAGAAAGCTGTCAAAAGAAGAGCCTGACAGAAATCTAAAAATGCAGGAATGGAAGGTATACCGCAATACCGGGATACTGCTGGCATTGATTACGATTGCGTTGGGCGGAACAGTGATATTGCTGGTCAACCGGGAGGGTGGGAAAAGCTACCAGGGATATATGATTTTCGTGGTGGCAATGTATACTTTTTATAAAGTAATTATTTCGGTTGTGAATATGGTAAGAGCAAGAAAAATGAAATCGCCGCTTCTCGTAACAATTCGCAATATCGGATATGCGGATGCGTTGGTATCCCTCCTTTCTCTACAAACTGCCATGTTTGCGTCCTTTGGAGAAAACAGTAATATAAATCCCCAGGTGATGAATGCAATTACAGGTACCTGTGTGTGCATTATGATATTGGCGATTGGAATATACATGATATATTCTTCCGGCAGACAACTAAAACGGATACAGAACGAAACCTAGGAGAAGCCTTGGGAAACCAAGGCTTCTTTTTTTAATAATTCAGAAACAATTCTTAAATAAAACAAAAACAGAGGGGATTTACAATACAGACATAAAAACAAATATGAAATTTTAGGAGGATTTTATCATGAAGAAAAGTAGTTTTGCAGCATTAATCTTAGGGACGATTAGTTGTATTTTTTTCGCAATGGGAATGTGCATGACGATGGTCGCAGAGTGGAATGCTTTTAAGCCGGGAATTGCAGTTGGCTGTGTGGGACTTGTCTTTGCGTTAATTACGGTTTTCGTCTGGAGGAAGATGGAGCATAAAGCACCGATACAAATCGACGGAAAGGCAGTCGGCACGATTTTTCTTGGAATTATCGGAGCGTTAGCCTTTGGTATCGGCATGTGCTTTGTTATGGTATGGGGCAATCTGATACCGGGAATTATTGTGGGATTTGCAGGCATTCTGCTGCTTATCTGTTTAGTACCGATTTGCAGGGGACTGAAATAATATTCTGACGTATAAATAAAAGGGAGTTGCTGCCCCGCAGATGTGTGAATACTTACATCTGCAGGATGGCAGCTTCCTTTTCGCCTGCCAGAAACAAGGGGAGCCACAATTCTCCTGTTATGGTATAATATCTGATGACATTATACCATAAAATCTGCGGATTAAAATGTTTTTTGGAGGAAAAGCGGAAGAAGAAAGAGAGCCTTCCGCAGCTTGACAAATAGAATGGTGAAGTGTATGATTTCAATAATAAAAAGCAGAAGATACGGAGGATATTATGGGAAGAGATGTAATCATTGCCTGTGACTTTAACAGTAAAGACGAAGTAATCAGTTTTTTGAGCAAGTTTAAGGACGAAAAACCATTTGTGAAAATCGGAATGGAGCTTTTTTATGCAGAGGGACCGGAAATCGTAAGAACTATCAAAAAAATGGGACATAAGATTTTCTTAGACTTAAAATTGCATGATATACCAAACACTGTGAAAAAAGCCATGGCAGTGTTGTCCGGGCTGGATGTGGATATGTGCAACGTCCATGCGGCAGGAACGAAAGAGATGATGCAGGGTGCCTTAGAGGGCCTCACCAGACCGGACGGCAGCAGACCGCTGTTGATTGCAGTGACCCAGCTTACCTCCACCAGTGAGAATGCTATGCAGGAGGAACTCTGGATAGAGCATCCGATTGACGAGACGGTTATGCACTATGCAAAGAATACCATGGAAGCCGGGCTTGACGGTGTGGTATGCTCCCCCCTTGAGGCGGGAAAAGTCCATGAAGTCTGCGGAGAGAAGTTTTTTACCATTACGCCGGGAGTGCGTTTTGCCGACGGGGATGTGGGAGACCAGAAGAGGGTGACTACGCCTGCAAAGGCAAAAGAGTTAGGCTCTGACTATATTGTTGTGGGCAGACCGATTACCCAGGCGGAGGACCCGGTAGCGGCATACCGCAGATGTGTAGCAGAGTTTGTAGGCTGATACAAAAGAAAAGAGAAAGGCAAACATGCAGCTTGTCTTTCTCTTTTTCCTTATGAGGAAAAAGTTTGCGGCAGAAAGATGAGAAAAGAGGATGGAAGAACGGAGACAAGGAATAAGCGGCAGCAGCCTGAAATTGATTGCGGTTGTGACAATGTTGATTGACCATATCGCAGCCACGGTTCTGACACGGTTTTTAATCACAGGGGGAGGGGGACAGGCAGCCACTGAGTGGTGGAAACTGTATCAGACGATGCGTGGCATTGGAAGAATTGCATTTCCCATCTACTGTTTTTTGCTGGTGGAAGGATTTACCCATACCAGAAGCAGGGGAAAATACGCGGTGCGGTTATTTTTGTTTGCACTGGTGTCCGAAATACCCTTTGATTTGGCGTTTCACAGTAAAGTGCTGGAGTTTGGTTATCAAAACGTTTTCTTTACCCTGTTTTTAGGGCTGCTTACGATTATATTTTTGTCGGAGGTGGAGAAAAAGCAGGGGTGGCATATAGGGCTGCGGATGTTTTTCTTCGCAGGAATCGTTGTGGCGGGAATGACAGTAGCCTACGCCCTGAAAACCGATTACAGCTATTATGGCGTGATGTGTATCGTTGTGCTGTATTTGTTCCGCGGCAGAAGGCAGGTGCAGGTGCTGGCGGGCTGTGCCTCATTTTGCTGGTGGGAGCTTCCCGCAGTGGCGGCATTTATTCCCATTTATTTCTATAATGGAAAAAGAGGGTGGAACATAAAGTATTTTTTCTACCTGTTCTATCCGGTTCATCTGCTGGTTTTATATTTCATTTGTGTAGTGTTGGGAACAGCCGCAATTCCGGTAGTATAAAGCGGCAAAGGAAAGGAGAATTATGGAGTTATCAAAACAGACGAAAAAGCATCTCATGCAGATTTTGGCGTTTGCCATTTTACTGTATTGCGGAATGGAACATTTTAACGTGGTGATTGCATTGGTGCGGTTTGTGCTTGGCATTGTGATGCCCTTTCTGGTAGGTGGTGTGATTGCCTTTATTTTCAATGTACCCATGAAAAGAATAGAAAAGTATTTGTTCCCCAAAAATAAAAAACTTGCAAAACTGAGAAGACCTGCGGCGTACTTATTGACGCTTGTGGCTGTCATCGGAGTGATTGTACTGGCGCTGGTGGTCATCATTCCGGAACTTGGAAATACCGTCAGTATGCTGATGGCACAGATTCCGGTGGCGTTTGATGCGGCGGCGGAGTGGCTTAATGATATGCTGAAGCAATATCCGGTGTTAGAGCCTGCGGTGGAGAAGCTGAATATTGACTGGGCTTCTGTATCTGCCTCTGTGGTAAAATTTGTGCAGTCCTTCGGCTCCGGTTTAGTCAGCTCCGGCGTAGGATTTTTCTCCGGTATTATCAGCGGAGTGGCGACTTTTGTGATTGCCTTTACTTTTTCTATCTATGTATTGTTCCAGAAGGAAAAGCTGCAAAGACAGGTGAAACAGGTGCTTTATGCGCTGCTGCCGCAGAAAGCCACAGAAAAAATGATAAGTGTGGCAACTCTGTCAAACCAGATTTTTTCCAGTTTCTTATCCGGGCAGTGCCTTGAGGCAGTCATTTTAGGAACCTTATTTGTCATCAGCATGACGATTTTTCGTATGCCCTATGCCATGCTGACAGGCATTGTGATAGCAATTACGGCTCTGATACCGATTTTCGGTGCCTTTATCGGCTGTATTGTCGGGATGCTTTTGATTGTGATGGTGAATCCGATTCAGGCGGTGTGGTTTTTAATCTTATTCTTAGTGCTACAGCAGATAGAGGGAAATCTGATTTACCCCCATGTGGTGGGCGGATCTGTGGGTCTGCCGTCTATCTGGGTGTTAGCAGCCGTGACCATTGGAGGCAATCTGTTTGGGATTGCGGGCATTCTCTTTTTCATTCCGCTTTGCTCGGTACTATATGCCATGTTCCGTGATTTTGTGAAACAGCGTTTGAAAAAACGGGGAATCAAAGAAGTTTAGAAAGACAGAAAAAAGACTTTAGAAAAGGAGAAGTTCTTTCTAAAGTCTTTTTTTGCACCCGGGGGTGCGTTTTGCTTGGAGGCACGATATGAATGAATAGTATATGTAAACCGGTTGGTAAAGTAATAACCGGATTGTTTTTTGGCGGAACTGACAGAACCCCAACAATTTTATCGAAACTCAACAGCTCCTTTTGATAGTTCTAATATTAATGGAAAAATGTGACAGGTTTTTGACTAGAGTATAAATATTATCTTAAGAACTGCGAAGAATTTTATAAAAGATATTAAAACTTTGCAAATCTCGGGGAAAGAGGTATACTAGACAAAGTATGAAACATGCGCTGTTCCGAAGGGAAGGGCAGCCCGGAGGAGGATGAACGGAAAGATAATTGTCGGAGGAGAGAATGAGAGAATGCTTGGAAAATGTCAGGAAAAGGAATCCCCTGATTCATAATATTACAAATTATGTGACCATCAATGATGTGGCAAACGCCCTGCTCGCCTGCGGAGGCAGCCCCATCATGGCAGAGGCGGTGGAGGAAGTGGAAGAAATTACTGTCGGCTGCGCCGGATTAAACATTAATATCGGAATGTTGAAGCCGGCGAAAGCCCGTGCCATGGAGCTTGCAGGCCTGCAGGCGCAGAGGGAAGGGCATGTGATATTGTTAGATCCGGTGGGGGTGGGGGCTGGTGCCTTCCGCCGGGAGACGGTAAAGCGATTGATGGAGAAAATACAATTTACCGCAATCCGGGGGAATATTTCCGAAATCCGTGTAGTGGCGGAGCTTGTGGGTGTTTTAAATTCGGATGCGAAATATAAGGGAGTTGCGGAGGTTAGCGGCAGTGACCGGAGAAGTAATGCAATAGTTGAGAATCCAGAAGGAAAAGCGCCGGAAAGCGCCGGGGAGAGAAACAGGGAAAAAAACCACGGGGTAGACGCAACGCCGGAAGAGGCTGTGACAGAAGAAAATGCGGAGACTGTGGCGGAATTTGTAAAGAAGCTTGCCGGGCGGACAGGGAGTATTATTGCAGTGACCGGAAGGATTGATTTGGTGGCGGACGAAAAAATCTGCTACAGAATAAAAAACGGCAGACCGGAAATGAGCCGCATCACCGGAACGGGCTGTCAGCTCTCCGGCATGATGACGGCGTTTTTGGCGGCAAATCCGGGCTGTCCCTTAAAAGCCGCCGCTGCGGCAGTCTGCTGTATGGGGCTTGCGGGGGAGAAAGCGTGGGAACACATGGCGGCAGGAGAGGGAAATGCTTCTTACCGGAACCGTATCATAGATGCCATTTCCCTTATGGAGGGAGAAGCGTTAGAGAAAGGAGCACAATATGAAATTTGCTAAGGAAGATTTACTGTTATATGCGGTGACAGACAGGAGCTGGTTAAAGGGAAAGACACTTTATGAGCAGGTGGAACAGGCATTGCAGGGCGGCGCCACCTTTCTACAGCTGCGGGAAAAGGAGTTAGACGAAGCTCATTTTATGGAAGAGGCAGCAGAGATACAGAAGCTGTGCAGTCAGTATCAAGTGCCCTTTCTTATTAATGACAATGTGGATATTGCTCTCGCCATGGGGGCAGACGGCGTCCATGTAGGACAGGAGGATATGGAGGCGGGGGAAGCCCGCAGGAAATTAGGTCCGGATAAAATCATTGGCGTTTCCGCCCATTCAGTGGAGGAAGCCCTGCGGGCAGAGGCCTGCGGAGCCGATTATCTTGGGGTGGGAGCGGTGTTTTCCACCACATCAAAGAGCAATGTCAGGGAACTGCCCTATGAAACATTAAAGGCAATTTGTGAGGCGGTTCATATTCCGGTGGTTGCCATCGGCGGTATCGGAAAGGAAAATATCATGCAGTTAGAGGGCAGCGGTATCTGTGGTGTGGCGGTTATCAGCGCCATTTTTGCGCAGCCGGACATTACTGCGGCGGCAAGGGAGCTGCTGACTCTTTCCGGGAAGGTAACAGGAAGAGTGAAGATAGAGGGGGCGGTGTTTGATATGGACGGAACCCTCCTTGACACGATGCCTATCTGGGAACATGCCACCGAAAATTATCTTGTGGGAAAAGGGATTGAGGTAAAAGAAAAGCTATCGGAGACACTCTTTACCATGAGCATGAAGCAGGGGGCAGCCTATGTGAAGGAAAAATATGGGTTATCTGAGAGTATCGAAGAGCTGATTGCCGCCACCAATGCCATTGTGGCGGAGGCTTACCGCAACAGAGCAGAGGCAAAGCCCGGCGTGCAGGAATTTTTAGAGAAATTAAAACAGCGGGGAGTAAAAATGGTAGTGGCAACTTCCACTGACCGGGTACATGCGGAGGCTGCTCTAAAGCGCACAGGAATCTATGATTATTTTGAGCGGATTTTTACTTGCAGCGAAGTAGGTGAGGGGAAGTCAAAGCCGGATATTTACGAGGAGGCGGCAGCAGAACTTGGTACAAAGCGGACGGCAACCTGGGTGTTTGAGGATGCGCTTTATGCCATAAAAACTGCGAAGAAAGCCGGATTCCGAACGGTAGGGCTTTATGATGAAACCAGTAAAAAGGAGCAGGAAAAAATACGTGGGACGGCGGATATTTATTTAAAGGAAATAGAGGAATTTCCGCTGGAGATAGAAGAAACAAAAAATCAGATTAGGAGTGCAGGAAAATGAAAAGACACACGGCGCTTACCATCGCAGGCAGTGACAGCAGCGGCGGTGCGGGAATACAGGCGGATTTAAAAACCATGCTGGCAAACGGCGTCTATGGTATGAGCGTGATTACGGCGGTGACGGCGCAGAATACGCTGGGTGTAGCGGGGATTTTAGAAATCCCGGCAGCGTTTGTGGAGAAACAGATCGATGCGGTGTTTACGGATATTTTTCCTGATGCGGTGAAAATCGGCATGGTGACTTCGGCGGAGGTGATAGAAAGAATTGCGGAGCGGCTTTCCTTCTATCATGCGAAAAATATAGTGATTGACCCGGTGATGGCATCTGGCAGCGGGACGGGATTTGCGGACGCAGAGGTGCTCAGGGCATGGAAGGAGGAACTCTTTCCGCTGGCAACTCTTGTTACCCCCAATATTCCGGAGTGTGAAACCCTGTTGGAAAGTAAGATAGAGACAGAAGGGGACAGAGAGCTGGCAGCGGAAGCCATTGGCAGACAGTTTGGGTGCGCTGTGCTGGTAAAGGGCGGCCACGGCGGGAGCGGGGCAGATGACTTGCTCTGGACGGGAAAGGAAAGAGTCTGGTTTCCGGGAAAGAGGATTGACAATCCTAACACCCATGGAACAGGCTGCACCTTGTCCTCCGCCATCGCATCCTGTCTGGCGAAGGGCTGCTCCGTGGAGAGGGCAGTGGGACAGGCAAAAGCATATGTAAGCGGAGCCATCGGAGCGATGCTTGACCTGGGATTAGGCAGCGGCCCTATGGACCATGGCTATCAAATAAAGGAACAGGTAGTTTACCGGCTTACATGAATTTTACAAGATTTTCGTAGCATACCCATAAAAAGTGTGGTATGATGTAGTCAAAGAACAAAGAGTCCGTCCCCTGGGCTCTTTCTTTTTTCCTTAGGGAGGCAGAAGTACAATGATTCGCAGAGCAGAAACAAAAGACATTCCGGTATTGATGGAAATTTATAACGAAGCAATTTTACACACAACGGCAACCTTTGACACGGAGAGAAAGAATGAAAAAGACCGGACGGCATGGTTTTTAGAACACACCGGACGTTACGTGATATTTGTTTATGAGGAGGCAGGCGCAGTGATGGGTTATGCTTCGCTTTCCCGTTATAGAGATAGAAAGGCGTTTGACCCGGCGGCTGAGATTTCTGTTTATATTCATGAGAAGTATCGAGGGCGTGGCATTGGCGGCAAATTGATGGAAGAGACCTTAAGGTTTGCAGAAGGGTGCAGGGAGATTGGGACAGTGATATCCCTGATTACCAGTGATAATGAGGTGAGCATTCATCTGCACGAAAAATTTGGCTTTTCCTATTGCGGTCAAATCAAAAATGCAGGCACGAAGTTTGGAAAAACATTGAGCCTGAACGCATACCAGATAATATATGATAGAGAATAGTATAGAAAGCTCCCCGTTTGGATGTTACACGTAAGCTTAGGAATTGTAGAGAAGCATTCATGGCGGCATCTGGGGGTATGAGGAAATTGCCATGATTAAATATTTCAGAACAGAAAAACAGAGAATTTATGAACAGGAGAAAGCGGAGGACGGTGTATGGATTCACATGATACAGCCTTCCATGGAAGAATGTGAGAATATTTCGGAGCTTTTGGATGTGGATATTGACGATATCCGTGCCGCCCTCGATGAAGAGGAAAGCTCCCGTATTGAACTAGAGGACGGCTATACCCTGATTTTGGTGGATATTCCCACCGTGGAAATCCGTCATGATATGCAGACCTACACCACCATCCCCCTTGGTATTATCCTGACCCAGGATGTGATTGTGACGGTCTGTACGGAGGAAACGCCGATTTTGCAGTCCTTTATACAGAACCGTGTGCGGGAGTTCAGCACCAAAAAGAAGCTGCGTTTTGTGTATCAGATTTTGTTCCGAACAGCAGTAAATTATCAGACCTATCTGCGGGGCATTGATAAAAAGAGAACGGAGATTGAGGAACGTATCGGAAGGGATACGGTGGATACGGATTTGATTGATTTGCATGAATTAGAATCCACGCTGGTTTACTTTGCCACCTCTCTTCGTGCCAATTCCGTGGTGCTAGACCGTCTGACCCGTTATAAGCGGTTAGAGCAGTACCCCGAGGATAAGGAACTGTTAGAGGACGTTATCGTGGAGAACCGTCAGGCGATAGAGATGACCTCCATTTACCGTGACATCATTGACGGTACGAGGGAGCTGATGTCCTCTGTCATTGACAACCGATTAAATAATGTAATGAAATATCTGACTTCCATCACCATTGTCATGGCGATACCCACGGTGATTTCCGGTATTTACGGAATGAATGTGGATGAAAAATGGATGCCTTTTTCAGATACGCCCCATGGATTTTTGATTATCTGTGTGATTACACTGCTGATTTGTATCATTACGATGCTGGTGCTGCGGAAGAAGAAAATGCTGTAGGGTGAAATGACGTAAGGATGGAAAAGAATGGAATAAAATGGGAAAAACAGCATGGCGCTGTGAAAAGTGGAGCGGGAAACGGCTCCACTTTTTGCACACGGCTTTAAAACTACGCCTCAAACCGCCCGCTGGCACCGCAGGGCAGAACCAGACCGTTGGAGGATACCGGGAGACCGATTTCCTCTGCACAAACAGTGCCGCGATATTTTTTCAGGGCAGTGCTGAGCATATAGTGCAGTACGGCGGGCTGCAATCCGGTGGTGTAGGAATTGATTAGGAAAAACAGCGGTTCCTCCGTTAAAAGTTTTGCGCATAATTTAATTAGAGGATAGATCGCCTCCTCGATTTTCCAGATTTCCCCTTTGGGGCCTCTGCCGTAGGAGGGAGGGTCCATGATGATGGCATCGTAATGGTTGCCGCGGCGGATTTCCCGCTCCACAAATTTTACGCAGTCGTCCACAATCCAGCGGATAGGTGCATCCTTTAAACCGGAGGATGTGGCATTTTCCTTTGCCCAGGTTACCATTCCCTTAGAGGCATCCACATGGGTGACGGCAGCCCCTGCGGCGGCCGCAGCCAGAGTAGCTCCTCCGGTGTAGGCAAAGAGGTTTAATACCTTTACCGGACGTCCGGCTTTTTTGATTTTTTCAGAGAACCAGTCCCAGTTGGCTGCCTGTTCAGGGAAAAGTCCGGTGTGCTTAAAGCTGAAAGGCTTTAGCCAGAAGGTCAAAGAGCCGTAATGGATGCTCCACTGTTCCGGCAGGTCAAAAAACTCCCATTCCCCGCCGCCCTTTTTACTTCTGTGATAATGGGCGTTCATTTTCCGCCAGCCCTTTTCTGTCTTTGGGGTGTCCCAGATGACCTGGGGATCCGGGCGGACCAGTATATATTTGCCCCAGCGCTCTAATTTTTCGCCCTCGGAGCAGTCAATCACTTCGTAATCGTTCCAGTTATTTGCAATCCACATAAAAATCCTCGTTTCCTTCGATAGTTTTTGGCTTCTGCTATTATAGCATAGATGAACAAATATATCAAAACTGGTTATTCATCCCATTTCCTGTGTCGTCTGTCGCAAAAATGAGACAAATGGAAAAAAATAAAAAAGTCCTTGCATTTACATATTTTATCGTGTACAATAAGCATTGCTGTGACATTGATAGCGTAGAAGCGTGAGGTTGCTGCTTATATGGCAGGTTTTCCGTGGAGCGAATGTCAAGTTAGGAAACTGGCGACAAGTCACTGTATACGAGTAACATCTACAGAGTAGAAACAACGTGCAAAATGCAAGGCATTTTTCAGTGCAAACAGAGTTTGCGCTTGGAATGAGGGTCGTGTTTGCACGGGAATGTGTGCAGTCACCGCTTGTCGTACTAATTAAAAGTGCGAAAAGGAGGCGACTTTTTTTATGGCAAGTCAAGTAATGAGAATCACATTGAAAGCTTATGATCATGAATTAGTTGATTCATCAGCAAAAAAAATCATCGAGACTGTAAAGAAAAACGGATCACAGGTGAGCGGACCGGTACCTCTTCCTACAAAAAAGGAAGTTGTTACTATCTTAAGAGCTACTCACAAATACAAAGATTCCCGTGAACAGTTCGAGCAGAGAACTCATAAAAGACTGATTGATATCACAACCCCAACCCAGAAAACGGTTGATGCTTTATCTCGTTTAGAGATGCCGGCAGGTGTGTATATTGATATCAAGATGAAAAATAAGTAAATTTTCATCTCGATGAAAAACAAATAAGTTTTCATCACAAAAAACAAAGTTACAAATATCCTGAAGGGTTTTATATATTTCACTTATATGGACTTCTTTCTAGGATGAACGGTTCCGCTACCCCAACAAGTTGGGCATGAAGCGTTCCGCTGTAGAGTAAACAGGAGGTAAAAAATGAAGAAAGCGATTTTAGCAACAAAAGTCGGAATGACTCAAATCTTCAACGCAGACGGCGTATTAGTGCCGGTTACTGTATTAGAAGCTGGTCCTTGCTCCGTAACACAGATTAAAACGGTAGAGAACGATGGATACAGCGCAGTACAGGTTGCATATGCTGACAAGAAAGAAAAAGTTGTAAGCAAAGATGCAAACGGCAAGAAAGAAATCAGAAACAGACATGGCGTAAACAAAGCTCAGATGGGACATTTTGCAAAAGCTGGTGTATCCGGTAAGAGATTTGTGAGAGAATTCAAATTCGAAAACGCTGACGAATACAAATTAGGAGATGTTATCAAAGCTGACATCTTTGCAGAGGGCGACAAAATTGACGCAACTGCAATCTCCAAAGGTAAAGGTTTCCAGGGCGCTATTAAGAGATTAGGACAGCACAGAGGTCCTATGGCTCACGGTTCTAAATTCCATCGTCATCAGGGTTCTAACGGCGCTTGTTCTTCACCAAGCCGCGTATTCAAAGGAAAAGGAATGCCCGGACATATGGGAAGCGTAAAGGTTACAACTCAGAATCTTGAGATCGTAAGAGTTGACGCTGAGAACAACCTGCTCTTAGTAAAAGGTGCTGTACCAGGAGCTAAGAAATGTATGGTAACCATCAAAGAAACTGTAAAAGCAGGTAAATAGTGCTTGAATAGGAAAGGAGGAACTAAACGATGGCTAAAGTAGCTGTTTATAATATGGAAGGCAATGAAGTTGAAACCATGGACTTAAACGATGCTATCTTCGGTGTAGAAGTAAACGAGCATTTAGTACACATGGCAGTGCTTCAGCAGCTTGCAAATAACCGCCAGGGAACACAGAAAGCAAAAACACGTTCCGAAGTAAGCGGTGGTGGTAGAAAACCATGGAGACAGAAAGGAACCGGTCATGCAAGACAGGGTTCAACCAGAGCTCCGCAGTGGACACACGGTGGCGTGGTATTCGCTCCGGTTCCAAGAGATTACTCTTTTAAACTCAACAAGAAAGAGAAGAGAGCAGCTTTAAAATCTGCATTGACATCCAGAGTAGCTGAGAACAAATTCATCGTTGTTGACAGCCTGAAATTAGATGCAATTAAGACCAAAGATTTCGCTCGCGTAATGAACAACTTAAAAGTAGAGAAAGCGCTTGTTGTATTAAACGACATGGACATCAATGTGATTAAATCCGCAAGCAATATTCCTAATGTTAAGACTGCTCAGACAAACGAAATCAACGTATTTGACGTATTGAAATATGACACAGTAGTTGTGACAAAAGACGCTGTGAAAACAATCGAGGAGGTGTATGCGTAATGGCAAATGTACAGTATTATGACGTAATCCTCAAACCGGTAGTAACAGAGAAGAGTATGGCAGCTATGGCTGAGAAGAAATATACTTTCTTAGTTCATCCGGAAGCAAACAAGACCATGATTAAAGAAGCAGTAGAGAAAATGTTCGAGGGAACCAAGGTTGCAAGCGTCAACACCATGAACATGGATGGAAAGAATAAGAGACGTGGTATGATAACCGGAAAAACTGCGAAAACCAAAAAAGCTATCGTTCAGCTTACCGCTGACAGCAAAGACATCGAGATTTTTGCTGGACTGTAAGATAGGTAGCCGGATTGCGGAGTGTCGTGGGAACAGACAATTGCTTTTGCTTTGCTATAACACTCTGCTTATCCCCCATATGCACAGTGAAGTGCGATAACAAACATCGAAAGGAGAACAACAATGGGAATTAAAACATATAACCCATATACACCTTCCAGAAGAAATATGACTGGCTCCGATTTCTCCGAAATTACAAAAACAACGCCGGAGAAATCCCTTACCACTTCTTTAAAGAAGAACGCTGGCCGTAATAATCAGGGTAAAATCACTGTTAGACACCATGGCGGTGGAAACAGAAGAAAATACAGAATTATCGACTTTAAGAGAAACGGCAAAGACGGTATTCCTGCAAAAGTAATCGGTATTGAGTACGATCCGAACAGAACGGCAAACATCGCTTTAATCTGCTATGCAGACGGACAGAAAGCATATATCCTTGCTCCGGCCGGCCTGACAGACGGCATGACCGTAATGAGCGGTGCAGAGGCAGAGGTTCGTGTTGGTAACTGCTTGCCGTTAGAGAATATTCCGGTTGGTACTCAGGTACACAACATTGAGTTATATCCTGGTAAAGGCGGACAGTTAGTGCGTTCTGCAGGTATGAGCGCACAGTTGATGGCAAAGGAAGGTAAATACGCTACTTTAAGACTTCCGTCCGGTGAGATGCGTATGGTTCCGTTAAACTGCCGTGCAACCATCGGTGTTATCGGAAACGGTGACCACAACCTTGTAAATATCGGTAAAGCAGGACGTAAACGTCATATGGGTATCCGCCCGACCGTTCGTGGTTCTGTCATGAACCCGAATGACCATCCACACGGTGGTGGTGAAGGACGTGCACCTATCGGACGTCCGGGCCCATGTACACCTTGGGGCAAACCTGCTCTTGGTCTTAAGACCAGAAAGAAGAACAAATCTTCTAATAAGTTAATCGTAAGACGTAGAGACGGCAGGGCATTGAAATAAATTTCAACGCCCCGAAGAATTGGCTTTGCCAATTCTTCCCGATTGGTTGGAAGCAAAAACGGCTTCTTCCCGCTATTGTCGGGAGTGAGCAAAAGCGGCTTCTTCCGAAACTATTTGGTAAATATGAACTGAAGAGAGGCGCAGACGGCTTCTTTTCAGTGCATTTTGCTAATTAGAAAGATTGAGACTTGCCTTTTAGGGGAAAGTCTGTTATTATGTAAAAGATGTACACAGTCGAATGAAACACACGGTGACGTGTAAGGACTGATAAATTAGGAGGTAAATTATGGCTCGTTCATTAAAAAAAGGACCATTCGCTGATGAGAGCTTACTGAAAAAAGTAGACGCTATGAACGCATCCGGCGACAAAACTGTTATTAAAACATGGTCACGTCGTTCTACAATCTTCCCGCAGTTCGTTGGTCATACCATCGCTGTTCATGACGGAAGAAAACATGTACCTGTATATGTAACAGAGGATATGGTTGGACATAAACTTGGTGAGTTCGTTGCTACAAGAACTTACAGAGGACATGGAAAAGACGAAAAGAAATCAGGCGTTAGATAAGATACCATTTTGAAAGGAGGTTTCATCCATGGCTAAGGGACATAGAAGTCAGATTAAAAGAGAGAGAAATGAAGTAAAAGATACCAGACCTTCCGCTAAGTTATCTTACGCAAGAGTGTCTGTTCAGAAAGCTTGTTTCGTATTAGATGCAATCCGTGGAAAGGATGTTCAGACAGCACTTGCTATCGTAACATACAATCCGAGATATGCTTCAAGCTTGGTGAAAAAATTATTAGAGTCAGCAATTGCAAATGCTGAAAACAATAACGGAATGAAAGCAGAGAACCTTTATGTTGCAGAGTGCTATGCAAACAAAGGACCGACAATGAAGAGAATCAGACCAAGAGCACAGGGTAGAGCTTACAGAATTGAGAAGAGAATGAGCCACATTACAATTGTGCTGGATGAGAAATAAACATCCCGTAAAAAGGGCGCATCGTATCGCAAAAGCAGCAATACGAGGAAAATGCCAAAGCATTTTCCGGGTTTAGAAAGGAGTATATATGGGACAGAAAGTTAATCCACATGGCTTAAGAGTCGGTGTTATCAAAGACTGGGACTCTAAATGGTATGCGGAAGCAGATTTTGCAGATTTCTTAGTAGAAGACTACAATATCAGAACGTATCTTAAAAAGAAATTATACGCGGCAGGTGTTTCTAAAATCGAAATCGAGAGAGCATCTGACCGTGTGAAAGTTATTATCTACACAGCAAAACCGGGTGTGGTAATCGGAAAGGGCGGAGCCGAGATTGAGAAAATCAAAGGCGAAGTTCAGAAATTCACAGACAAGAAATTAGTTGTTGATATTAAAGAAGTAAAAAGACCGGACCGTGACGCTCAGTTAGTAGCAGAGAATATTGCATTGCAGTTAGAGAACCGTGTTTCTTTCCGTAGAGCAATGAAATCCTGCATGGGCAGAACAATGAAAGCGGGAGCAAAAGGAATTAAGACATCTTGTTCCGGACGTCTTGGCGGTGCAGATATGGCCCGTACAGAGTTCTACTCTGAGGGAACAATTCCGCTTCAGACATTAAGAGCAGATATTGATTATGGATTTGCTGAAGCAGATACTACCTACGGCAAAGTTGGCGTTAAGGTATGGATCTACAAAGGCGAGGTGCTTCCTACAAAGGCTAATACAGAAGCTAAAGCATCTGCGGAAGGAGGGGCTCGATAATTATGTTAATGCCAAAGAGAGTAAAACATCGTAAACAGTTTCGTGGTTCTATGACCGGCAAAGCTACCAGAGGTAACGTCATCAGCAATGGTGAATTTGGTATTATTGCAACAGAACCATGCTGGATTCGTTCCAACCAGATTGAGGCAGCCCGTATTGCCATGACCCGTTACGTAAAACGTGGCGGTAAAATCTGGATTAAGATTTTCCCTGACAAACCAGTAACAGCAAAACCGGCCGAGACACGTATGGGTTCCGGAAAGGGTTCTTTAGAGTACTGGGTAGCAGTTGTTAAACCAGGTCGTGTATTATTTGAAATCTCCGGAGTTCCGGAAGACGTTGCCAGAGAAGCGTTACGTCTTGCTACACATAAATTACCTTGTAAATGTAAAGTAGTTTCACGTGCAGATTTAGAAGGCGGTGTATCAAATGAAAACTAGTAAATATTTAGAAGAATTAAAAAGCCAGTCTGTTGCAGACTTAAATGCACAGTTAGTAAATGCTAAAAAAGAACTTTTCAATTTGAGATTCCAGAATGCAACGAATCAGTTAGATAACACAAGCAGAATTACGGAAGTTAGAAAAAACATTGCCAGAATTCAGACTATCATTACTGAGAAAGAAAAAGTTGCGCAGTAGAATTCCAGAAAGGAGAATAATCGGTCGTGGAAGAAAGAAATCTTAGAAAAACACGTGTTGGTATTGTTGTAAGCGACAAGATGGATAAAACAATTACTGTTGCAATCCAGGATAACGTAAGACATCCCCTTTACAACAAAATCGTTAAGAAAACATATAAATTAAAAGCTCATGACGAGAATAACGAATGCAAAATCGGTGATAAAGTAAAAGTCATGGAAACAAGACCATTATCTAAAGATAAGAGATGGAGACTTGTAGAAATCATGGAAAGAGCAAAATAATTAAAGGAGGCTACAAGCATGGTACAACAGGAAAGTAGACTGAAAGTGGCCGATAACACAGGGGCAAAAGAATTACTCGTTATTCGTGTTATGGGTGGCTCTACTAGAAGATATGCGAATATTGGTGACGTTATTGTTGCTACGGTCAAAGACGCAACACCAGGCGGTGTTGTAAAAAAAGGTGACGTCGTAAAAGCTGTAGTTGTTCGTTCAGTAAAGGGTGCACGTCGTAAAGACGGTTCTTACATTAAATTTGATGAGAACGCTGCTGTTATTATTAAAGATGACAAGACTCCGAGAGGAACACGTATTTTTGGACCAGTAGCTAGAGAGCTTCGTGAGAAACAGTTCATGAAAATTGTTTCCTTAGCTCCAGAAGTATTGTAGGAGGACCGGATATGGCAACCATGAAAATTAAAAAAGGCGATATGGTTAAAGTTATCGCTGGCAAAGATAAAGACAAAGAAGGCAAGGTTATTGCTGTAAATAGAAAAAATAACACAGTTCTGGTTGAAGGTATCAACATGGTGACCAAACATGCAAAACCAAGCATGGCAAATCAGCAGGGTGGTATCATCCATCAGGAGGGACCTGTAGATATTTCCAACGTAATGTATCTTCACAAAGGAACACCTACCCGCGTAGGCTTCAAGATGGACGGAGATAAGAAAGTACGTTTCGCAAAGAAAACAGGCGAAGTGATTGACTAATAGAAGAGAGGAGGCAAAACAGGTGAGCAGACTGAAAGAACAGTACCAGAATGAAATCGTAGATGCGATGATGAAAAAGTTCGGATATAAAAATATCATGGAAGTGCCAAAGCTCGACAAAATCGTTGTGAACATGGGCGTTGGTGAAGCCAAAGAGAATGCAAAATTATTAGAAGCTGCTATCAAAGACATGGAGACAATCACAGGTCAGAAAGCAGTTGCAACTAAAGCGAAGAATTCCGTTGCAAACTTTAAAATCAGAGAAGGAATGGCAATCGGCTGTAAAACAACCTTACGCGGTGAGAAAATGTATGAGTTTATGGATCGTTTAATCAACTTGGCATTACCCCGTGTACGTGACTTTAGAGGTGTAAATCCAAACGCATTCGATGGACGTGGAAACTATGCACTTGGTATCAAAGAGCAGTTAATTTTCCCGGAAATCGAGTATGATAAGGTGGATAAAGTTCGTGGTATGGACATTATCTTTGTTACCACAGCAAAAACAGATGAAGAAGCTCGTGAATTATTGACATTGTTCAACATGCCATTCGCCAAATAAGTAGGAGGGAATTTTAATGGCTAAAACATCTATGAAAATAAAACAGCAGCGTAAACCGAAGTTCTCTACCAGAGCTTACACACGTTGCCGCGTTTGTGGACGTCCACATTCAGTTTTAAGAAAATACGGAATCTGCAGAGTATGTTTCCGTGAATTAGCATACAAAGGCCAGATACCAGGAGTTAAAAAGGCAAGCTGGTAATCAGACGGTACGGAGGGACCGTATTATTAAAAGGAGGAAATATACATCATGATGACGACTGACCCAATCGCAGATATGCTTACAAGAATTCGTAATGCAAATACTGCTAAACATGATACAGTTGATGTTCCTGCATCTAAAATGAAAATTGCCATTGCAGATATTCTTGTAGATGAGGGATATATCGCAAAATATGATATCGTAGAAGATGGTAACTTCAAGACCATCCGCATCACCTTAAAATATGGTGCAGACAAGAACGAGAAAATCATTACAGGATTAAAGAGAATTTCCAAACCGGGTCTTCGTGTTTACGCTGGTAAAGACGAACTTCCAAGAGTACTTGGCGGTTTAGGTATCGCAATCCTTTCCACAAACCAGGGTATCATCACTGATAAAGAGGCTAGAAAGCTTCAGGTTGGTGGAGAAGTATTAGCATTTGTGTGGTAAAAAATGCCCGCCAGTGGGCGGACAAAAAAATGTCGCCAAGCGGCGGCATTTCGGAAGAACTTCGTTTTTCTGGGCGCAATAAATAAGCAAAATTTTAGGAGGTACGGGCATGTCACGTATAGGAAGAATGCCAATCGCAGTTCCGGCTGGCGTAACAGTTGAGATTGCAGAAAATAATCATGTGACTGTAAAAGGTCCTAAGGGAACTCTCGAAAGAACCCTTCCATCTGAGATGGAAATCAAATTAGAAGGCAGCGAAGTAATCGTAACAAGACCGAATGATTTGAAAAAAATGAAATCCTTACACGGATTGACTAGAACATTAATCAACAACATGGTTGTTGGTGTAACTGAAGGATATACAAAGGAGCTGGAAGTAAACGGTGTTGGTTACAGAGCTTCTAAATCTGGAAAAGTTCTTACTCTTAACTTAGGATATTCTCATCCGGTTGAGATGACAGACCCAGAAGGACTGGAATCCAAAGTTGACGGAAACAAAATTATTGTATCCGGTATCGATAAAGAAAAAGTTGGCCAATACGCAGCTGAAATCAGAGATAAAAGAAGACCTGAGCCTTATAAAGGAAAAGGTATCAAATATGCTGATGAAGTTATTAGACGTAAAGTTGGTAAGACTGGTAAGAAATAATTAAAGGAGTGACGAAAAATGGTTAGTAAGAAATCAAGAACAGTAGTTCGTGAGAACAAACATAGAAGAATGCGTCATCATCTTGCAGGTACAGCGATGAGACCACGTCTGGCTGTTTTCAGAAGTAATAATCATATGTACGCTCAGATTATTGACGATACAGTTGGAAATACACTTGTTTCTGCATCTACTCTTGACAAAGACGTAAAAGCAGAATTAGAGAAAACTAATAACGTTGATGCAGCAGCAAAACTTGGTACAGTCATTGCTAAGAAAGCATTAGATAAGGGTATTACAACAGTTGTCTTTGACAGAGGCGGCTTCATATATCAGGGTAAAGTAAAGGCTTTAGCTGAGGCAGCAAGAGAGGCTGGATTAGACTTTTAATAGGAGGAAGAAACATGAAACGTGAAATTATTGATGCTAGTCAGTTAGAATTAAATGAAAAAGTAGTGTCAATCAAACGTGTAACAAAAGTTGTTAAAGGTGGTCGTAACTTCCGTTTTACAGCCTTAGTTGTTGTCGGTGATGGCAATGGCCATGTTGGTGCTGGTTTAGGAAAAGCTTCTGAAATTCCGGAAGCAATCCGTAAAGGAAAAGAAGACGCTATGAAGAAACTCATCTCTGTAAAATTAGATGACGTTTCAAGTATCACACATGATGTTACAGGAAAACATACAGGAGCATCTGTTTTATTAAAGAAATCCCCAGAAGGTACTGGTATCATCGCCGGAGGTCCTGCACGTAATGTCTGTGAGCTTGCCGGAATCAAAAATATCCGTACAAAATCTTTAGGATCTAACAATAAACAGAATGTAGTTCTTGCAACTATTGATGCTTTAAGTCAGTTAAAGTCTCCGGAAGAAGTAGCGAAGCTTCGCGGTAAATCCGTAGAAGAAGTCGTAGGTTAAGGAGGAATTTAAGATGGCAGAGAAGAAACTTAAAGTAACACTGGTGAAATCAACAATCGGTGCTGTTCCAAAGAACAAAAAAACCATCGAAGCTCTTGGTTTAACAAAACTGTATAAAACAGTTGAGCTGCCGGATAACGCAGCAACAGCCGGCGCGCTTCGTAAAGTAGCACCATATGTAAAAGTAGAAGAAATTTAAAATTAAGATAAGGAGGTGTCAGTGATGGACTTATCCAATTTACAGGCAGCAGCAGGTTCTGCGCAGAGTGATAATTTCAGAAGGGGACGTGGACACGGTTCAGGAAATGGTAAGACTGCCGGTAAGGGTCATAAGGGACAGAAAGCTCGTTCCGGAGCACCAAGACCGGGTTTTGAAGGTGGTCAGATGCCATTATACAGAAGATTGCCGAAGAGAGGTTTCAAATGCAGAAACTCTAAGACAATCATCGGTATTAACCTTTCAGCTCTTGAAGCATTTGAGAATGACGCAGTTGTTTCCGTTGAAACATTAATCGAGGCAGGTATCGTGAAAAACCCAAGAGACGGAGTTAAGATTTTGGGTAACGGCGAACTTACTAAGAAGCTTACAGTTCAGGCAAATGCCTTTAGCGCAAGTGCGAAAGAAAAAATTGAGGCTCTTGGTGGAAAAGCAGAGGTGATTTAATGCTGGAAACACTCCGTAACGCATTTAAAATTAAAGATATTCGTAAAAGAATTATTTTTACATTTTTGATGTTAATTGTCATCAGGATAGGAAGCCAGCTTCCGATTCCTGGTATAAAAAATGAAGTATTTGCAAGCTGGTTTGCCAGCCAGACAGCAGATGGAATGGGCTTTTTCGATGCGATTACCGGAGGCTCATTCTATAACATGTCTATATTTGCATTGAATATTACACCGTATATTACTTCATCCATCATCATGCAGCTTCTTACGATTGCAATTCCGAAATTGGAGGAGATGCAGCGCGACGGAGAAGAAGGGCGTAAAAAGATTGCAGAGATTACGAGATATCTTACCGTAGTTCTTGCGTTTATTGAGTCTATTGCCATGGTAGTCGGATTTTACAGAAGTGATATTCTGCAGTCAAAGAATGTGCTTACAGTCATTTCTGTTGTACTTACATTGACAGCCGGTTCCGCAGTATTGATGTGGATTGGCGAACGTATTACGGAAAAAGGTGTGGGGAACGGTATTTCTATCGTACTTACCATTAACATCATTTCACGTATACCGAATGATATGGGTACTTTATACGAACAGTTTATTGTTAGTAAATCCATTCCAAGGGGTATCCTTGCAGGAGTAATTATCCTAGCTATTATTGTGGCAATGGTTGTATTTGTTGTATTTTTGCAGGACGGAGTTCGGAAAATTCCGGTACAGTATTCCAAGAAGGTACAGGGAAGAAAGCAGGTTGGCGGTCAGTCAACTCATATTCCACTGAAAGTAAACACCAGCGGTGTAATTCCGGTTATTTTTGCGCAGTCTTTACTGCAGACCCCGGTTATCATCGCAGGCTTGCTTGGAAAAGGAAATGGAACAGGAATTGGCAGCAAGATTTTGAGGGGAATGTCCCAGTCGAACTGGTGTAACCCCAATGAGCCGGTTTATTCTATCGGTCTGGTGGTTTACATTCTGCTGATTATTGCATTTGCTTATTTCTATACTTCAATTACCTTCAATCCGTTAGAGATTGCAAATAATATGAAAAAAGCAGGTGGCTTTATTCCCGGTATCAGACCAGGAAAGCCAACCAGTGATTATCTGAATACAATATTAAATTACATTGTCTTTATAGGAGCGATTGCACTTGCATTTATCGCCTTTGTTCCAATCTTCTTTAACGGAGTATTCGGAGCAGACGTATCTTTTGGTGGAACTTCCATCATTATTATTGTAGGTGTGGTTATCGAGACTTTAAAACAAATTGAGTCACAGATGCGTGTACGCTATTATAAAGGATTTTTAAACGACTAATCGGTCAGAAATGGGAACGCTGGGCTTGTATAAGTTCAGCGTTACTTTCCTATTTACAAAATATGCTGCCAGAGTGGGCAGCGTGAGGTATACCAGAAACTTATTTTTCACTATGCGATTGTATCGTGAGAGAAGAAAGGCGGGTTTATTATGAAGATTATTATGTTAGGGGCTCCGGGAGCCGGAAAAGGAACACAGGCAAAACAGATTGCGGATAAATACGGCATTCCGCACATCTCCACAGGAGACATTTTCCGTGCAAACATTAAAAACGGAACAGAGTTAGGCCAGAAAGCAAAACAGTATATGGACCAGGGCTTATTAGTTCCGGACGAACTGACCTGTGACCTTGTAATGGACAGAATACAGCAGGAGGACTGCAAAAACGGATTTGTTTTAGATGGTTTCCCAAGAACCATACCACAGGCAGAAGCGCTTACAGCAGCCCTTGAAAAAATAAACCAGAAGATGGATTACGCCATTGATGTGGACGTACCGGATGAAAATATCGTAAACCGCATGAGCGGCAGACGTGCCTGCTTAAACTGCGGAGCTACATATCACATTGTCTCTATCCCAACCAAGGTGGAGGGGATTTGCGACAGATGCGGCGAGCCGGTGGTATTAAGGGATGACGATAAACCGGAGACGGTTCAGAAGCGTCTGACTGTATATCATGAGCAGACCCAGCCGTTGATTGATTATTATAATAAGGAAGGTATTTTAAAATCCGTAGACGGAACCCAGCCTATGGAAAAAGTATTTTCCGATATTGTGGCAATTTTGGGTTAAAGAATGCTGTTGCTGCGGTGTGCTTTGACGGGTACGCCGCAGGATAGCACGCCGTTTGCGGCGGGAAAGAGGAAGAAATGTCTGTAACGATTAAATCTGAGCGTGAAATCGAATTAATGAGAGAGGCAGGGAAAATCCTTGCAAAGGTTCATGAGGAACTGGGAAAAGCCATAAGGCCGGGCATGTCCACCTTAGATATTGACCGGATGGGGGAAGAGATGATCCGTAGCTTTGGCTGTGAGCCTTCCTTTAAAAATTACCAGGGCTATCCGGCTTCTATCTGTGTTTCCGTGAATGAAGAGGTGGTTCACGGAATACCTTCTAAAGACAGGATAATTACAGAAGGGGATATTGTAAGCCTTGACGCGGGAGTGATTTACAAAGGTTATCATTCCGATGCGGCACGGACCCATGGGGTGGGTGAGATTTCAGAAGAGGCAAGGCTTTTAATCGAGCGGACGAGACAGAGTTTTTTTGAAGGAATGAAATATGCGGTGGCAGGAAATCACCTCCATGAGATTTCCAAAGCCATCGGTGATTATGCAGAGAGTTTTGGTTACGGCGTGGTGAGGGATTTGTGCGGTCACGGTATCGGTTCCCATCTGCATGAGGACCCGGAGATACCGAATTTTAAACAGTTCCGCAGAGGAATTAAATTAAGACCGGGCATGACCCTTGCCGTAGAGCCGATGATTGATGCGGGAACTGCCGAGGTGGTGTGGATGGATGATGACTGGACGGTTGTCACGGAGGATTTATCTTTATCCGCACATTACGAAAACACTATCGTGATTACAGAGGGCAGACCGGAAATTTTGACACTTACAGAAACCGAGATTGCCGGGGGTATCTGGCAGAGCGGTGCGGAAAGCAACTAGTACCCCCTTTCTACTGGCAAGAAGAAATAAATTAGTAAGAGATGCAGGTTAATTGAAGGAAATAGAATGATGGAATTTGCAAAATCCTTGTCAGGGCATGACAGAAACCAGATTTATCTGGTGAAAGAAAAAGATGAAAAATTCGTATTTTTGGTAAATGGAACAACCAAGCCCCTTGCGGCGCCGAAGAAAAAAAGCTTAAAACATGTTCAGTTAATCAAAAATATTCCGATAGAAATAAAAGAGATTTTATCCGGCAGCCTTACCGACCTTGAGGTAAAGAGAGTCGTTAAAATGTATAAAAGTATCATTCAATGACAGCCATTGCATGATATTTTCTATAGAAATAAAAACAGGAGGTTTATTCAATGTCAAAAGCAGACGTAATTGAAGTGGAAGGAACCGTTGTAGAGAAACTGCCAAATGCTTTCTTCAAGGTAGAACTTGAGAATGGCCATCAGATTTTGGCAACCATCAGCGGAAAACTTCGTATGAACTTCATCCGTATTTTGCCAGGTGATAAGGTTACCATTGAAATGTCACCATACGATTTGACTAAAGGCAGAATTATCTGGAGAGACAAGTAAGTTTTTGTTGACTTCTAAACAGTGCCCGTGCTATAATGCTAAATGGACACTTTTGGATAGTGCCATTTTTGCAAAAAAGAAAGCGAAAATGAGCCTTGATAAGAAAGGAGGATTTGCTGTGAAGGTAAGATCATCAGTTAAACCTATTTGCGAGAAATGCAAAGTCATTAAAAGAAAAGGAAGCATCAGAATTATCTGTGAGAATCCGAAACACAAACAGAGACAGGGCTAATTGGTTCTTGTCTTGTTTGTGTTATTATTATGTGCGGCTGCAGTGCAACGCCCGGACGGGTTGTTGAAACTGTTATCATAATAAACAGCAGGAACGCTGCTTTTCCATATTTACATACCGAGGGTATGGAAGAGAGAAATCCAAATTCAGAAAAGATAAGTCGGGCACACATTTCAGACCGGAGACAACGGGGCTGTCCGAATTATTTTTTTGTGTCTGCGCAAAGCAGGAAAGCCATGAGGTCAAGTGGCTTGAAGGATGGCGAACGCCATTACAGGAACAAAAAACGAAAGACATCGTAAATTCCGGTGTCAGATGATTAATGGAGGTTAAAAAGCACATGGCTCGTATCGCAGGTGTAGATTTACCAAGAGAAAAACGTGTAGAAATCGGCTTAACTTACATCTATGGAATTGGAAGAGTAAGTTCTAACCGTATCCTTGCAGAGGCAAACGTAGACCCTAACACACGTGTTAGAGATTTAACAGACGACGAAGTAAAAAGAATCAGTGCAGTTATCGATGAGACTCAGACAGTAGAAGGTGATTTAAGAAGAGAAATCGCCATGAACATCAAGAGACTTCAGGAAATCGGCTGCTATCGTGGAATCCGCCACAGAAAAGGGCTTCCGGTTCGTGGTCAGAAAACAAAGACCAATGCAAGAACCCGTAAAGGTCCGAAGCGCACCGTTGCAAATAAGAAGAAATAAAGATATAGCATGGTATTGTTTTTGCGCACGGTTCCTGCGGGCAGGGGTGCGCTAGGAAGTTGTCTTAGATAGACGGCTTGTTGCAGAATAAACAGATTATTTTGAGAGAAAGTAGGTTAGTTTAGATATGGCTAAGGTTACAAAAAAAGTGACAAAAAAGCGTGTAAAGAAAAACGTTGAACGCGGACAGGCACATATTCAGTCATCTTTTAACAATACAATCGTAACAATTACAGATGCTGAAGGTAATGCTTTATCATGGGCAAGTGCCGGTGGTCTTGGATTTAGAGGTTCAAAGAAATCTACTCCATATGCTGCACAGATGGCAGCTGAAACAGCTACAAAGGCAGCTTTAGTACACGGTTTAAAAACAGTTGACGTTATGGTAAAGGGACCAGGTTCCGGAAGAGAAGCAGCTATCCGTGCACTTTCCGCTTGTGGTCTTGAAGTTACAAGCATCAAAGATGTAACTCCGGTTCCTCACAACGGATGTCGTCCACCAAAACGTAGAAGAGTTTAATTAGGAGGAGAGACGAAAATGGCAATAAATAAAGTACCTGTTCTGAAAAGATGTAGATCACTTGGTTTAGACCCAAGTTTCTTAGGATATGATAAGAAGTCTAACAGAGAGTTAAAAAGAGCAAACAAGAAAATGTCCGAGTATGCTCTTCAGTTAAGAGAAAAACAGAAAGCAAAATTCATCTATGGTGTATTAGAGAAACCTTTCCACAACTACTATGAGAAAGCTGATAAGATGAAAGGTATGACCGGTACTAACTTAATGACTATGTTAGAGTCCAGATTAGACAACGTGGTATACCGTATGGGATTTGCAAGAACCAGAAGAGAATCAAGACAGATTGTTGACCACAAATTCGTTTTAGTAAACGGAAAACAGGTAAACATTCCTTCTTACTTAGTAAAAGCCGGTGACGTTATTGAGATCAGAGAAAAGAGCAAAGGTCTTCAGAGAATGAAAGACATTCTTGAAGTAACCGGCGGAAGATTAGTTCCGGACTGGTTAGATGTTGACACTGAAAAATTACAGGGAACTGTAAAAGAATTACCTTCCAGAGAGCAGATTGACGTACCTGTTGATGAAATGCTCATTGTCGAGTTATATTCTAAATAGGCGTGATTAATTAATTTATCCGTTAAGCAAATTACCCGAGAAGGAGGGATTTTGTAGTGTTCGATTTCCAGAAACCTAAAATTGAAATCGCAGAAATTTCAGAAGACAAGAAGTACGGAAAGTTTGTTGTAGAACCATTGGAAAGAGGCTATGGAACCACACTTGGCAACTCATTGAGAAGAATCATGCTTTCTTCTCTGCCGGGTGCGGCTGTCAGCCAGGTTAAGATAGATGGTGTTTTACATGAATTCAGCTCCATTTCTGGCGTAAAGGAAGATGTGACTGAGATTATTATGAATATCAAAAATCTTGCCATCAGAAATAACAGCTCTACAAATGAACCTAAAGTTGCTTACATTGAATTTGAAGGTGAAGGTGTAGTCACAGCGGCAGATATCCAGGTTGATTCTGATATTCAGATTTTAAATCCGGATTTAGTAATTGCTAACTTAAATGGCGGAGCAGATTGTAAATTATACATGGAGCTTACCATTACAAAGGGCAGAGGCTATGTCAGCGCAGAGAAAAATAAGTCAGAGGATGTGCCCATCGGCGTGGTTGCGATTGATTCTATTTACACACCGGTAGAGCGTGTGAACCTGCTTGTGGAAAATACCCGTGTCGGTCAAATTACAGACTATGATAAGCTTACGCTGGATGTATATACCAACGGAACACTTGAGCCGGATGAGGCTGTCAGTCTGGCTGCGAAAGTGCTGAGCGAGCACTTAAATCTTTTCATTGACTTATCCGAGGCGGCAGTAAATGCTGATGTCATGATTGAAAAAGAAGACAATGCAAAAGAGAAAGTATTGGAGATGAACATTGATGAACTTGAGTTATCTGTTCGTTCTTATAACTGTTTGAAGAGAGCAGGTATCAATACTGTAGAAGAGCTCACAAACAGAACCCCGGAGGACATGATGAAAGTCCGTAACTTAGGACGGAAGTCATTAGAGGAAGTTTTGGCAAAATTAAAAGAGTTAGGACTTCAGTTAAACCAGGGCGAAGAAAGCTAAGAAATCCGAAGGCGGCACAATATGCTGCTTAGGGTTATATACTCATAAGACAGGCAGAAACGGTAAGGCCGAACGGCGCGGAGTATGTCTGGTGTGCAGGGTGTATGTATGGCTTGGGGATATGCCGGGTGAGGGAATGCGCCTGAAACAGTCCGAAGGCAGTGCAGACGAGATTCTGACACACAGTTCATGAGTGGCACTTGGAAAAACTTGTGACGGTACATGAGGGTTTCCAAAACAAGAATATGATGTTCGGTAAATAAGACCAAAGGGCGTTGCTGGATATCCCACAAAATGGAGGAAAATTAAAATGGCAAAGTATCGTAAATTAAGCAGAACCTCTAGCCAGAGAAAGGCATTATTAAGAGGTCAGGTTACAGCATTATTAAACAACGGTAAAATCGTTACCACAGAGGCAAAGGCAAAAGAAGTTCGTAAAATTGCCGAGGGTCTTATCGCTTTAGCAGTGAAAGAGAAAGATAACTACGAAGAAGTGACTGTGAAAGCAAAAGTTGCCCGTAAAGACAAAGAAGGCAAGAGAGTAAAAGAAGTGGTAGACGGAAAGAAAGTTACCGTATACGATGAAGTTGAGAAGACTATCAAAAAGGATAAGCCATCCCGTCTTCACGCTCGTAGAGAAATGTTAAAAGTTCTTTACACCGTAAAGGAAGTTCCGACAGAAGCTGCCGGAAGAAAGAGAAACACCAAGGAAGTTGATTTAACAGCAAAATTATTTGATGAAATCGCTCCGAAATATGCTGACCGCAACGGTGGTTACACCAGAATTGTAAAAATCGGACAGCGTAAAGGTGACGGTGCATTAGAAGTTTTACTTGAGTTAGTATAAGAGACCGTAAGAAATCCGGCTGCAAATTTTGCAGCCGGATTTCTGTATAAAAGAAGCGTGATGTTTAGTCATGCTCCTTTGTCAATGAGAGGGTAAAGATAAATTCCGTTCCTACGCCCTCGGTACTGATACAGTTGATATTTTCCCCGTGTGCCTGGATAATTTCCTTTACGATGGCAAGACCAAGTCCGGTGCCCTTCTTATCTTTTCCGCGGGAGAGATCTGTTTTGTAAAAACGCTCCCAGATTTTCTTGATACTGTCGCTTGGAATGCCGATGCCGGTGTCTTTGACGGACACAAATATTTTTTCATTTTTCTCCGTTGTCTCAACGGTGATGGAGGAATCTGCATGGCTGAATTTGATGGCATTGTCAATGAGGTTATAAAGCACCTGCTGGATTTTGCTCATATCTGCGGAAACAAAGAGTTTTTCCCCCGTTAAAATCAGATTAAAGGAAATCCGTTTTTCTAAGCAGATGCCCTCAAAGGTCTGCACCGTGGTTTTTATGGTATGGTTGATATCAAAATCTGTGATATCTAACATAATGCCGTGGGTGCCGAACTTGTTTAATTCCAGAAGGCTTTTCGTCAGTTTATTTAACCGCTCCGTTTCAAATAAGATAATATTTAAATATTTGTCCTGCATTTCCACCGGAATGGTGCCGTCTAACATAGCCTCCACATAGCCTTTGATGGAGGTCAGCGGAGAGCGGAAGTCATGGGAAACGTTGGAGACAAATTTTTTCTGGTCCTCTTCTAAGGTATTTAACTCGTTCGCCATATAATTTAAGGAGGCGGCAAGATAACCGATTTCATCGTTGGAATGAACGTCTATCTTTGCCTCAAAGTTGCCGGAGGCGTATTGGTCGGCCCACCGGGCAATTTTTCGGATGGGTATGTACACCACGTAAGTAAAAAGCACCAATACGATAAAGGCTGCTACAAACAGAAGCGCTAAGGTTTCATAGGAAATATGGGTGAAGCTGTTGGCGAGGGAAACCAGGCTGCTGGTGGGCTTATGGATAATGACATAGCCCCGCACTTTATAATTTACCGTGATAGGAGAAAATACGCTTAAGGTTTCAGTGGAAAAATACTGGTAAAAATCCCCTATCTGATAATAGTTATTGCCGAAATCCGTGATATTGAAGTCCTGAATGTTTTCCTCTAAACCGGAACTATCGGAGGCGGTATTCAGCAGAATATTTCCCCGGGTGTCCATAATCCAGATTTCACCGGAAAGATAGGCGCTTAAGGTGGTAAGCTGCTTCTGCAACTGCTCTAAGGTGATGGACTGGCTGAAATAATTCTGGGCGTAATTGGAGGAAATCAATGCCGATTCCCGGTACAGGGAGGCAGCCTCCCGCTGGGTCAGGAAATGAAAGGTGGTATGGTAGGTAAAGGTGGCGATAATGATAAAACCAATGACCCCATACATCAGGTAGCCCGTCAGAAGCTTGGGATAAAGCGTGCGTTTCATAGATTTTTGACCTCAAATTTATAACCGATGCCCCAGACAGTAGCAAGACTCCAGTTGGCATGGTCTTTGATTTTTTCACGGAGACGTTTCACATGGACGTCCACCGTGCGGGTGTCCCCGATATATTCATAGCCCCAGATATGGTCGAGAAGCTGTTCCCTGGTAAATACCTGGTTGGGGGAGGCGGCAAGGAAATATAAAAGCTCGAGCTCCTTCGGCGGCATATCTACGGGCTGTCCGTTGTAAATTACGGAATAATTGGACAGATTCACCACCAAATCAGGGTATTTGACGCATTTCAATTCGGGGGAAGTTTCTTCTGCCTTTATCGGCTGATAACGGCGCAGGACGGCTTTTACCCGTGCCACCAGCTCCTTGGAATCAAAGGGTTTCATAATATAATCGTCTGCACCCAGTTCTAGTCCCAGCACTTTGTCAAAAATTTCGCCCTTGGCGGAAAGCATGATAATGGGGACATTTGCCTTGGCACGGACTTCCCGGCAGACCTGATAGCCGTCGATGCCGGGCAGCATCAAGTCCAACAGAATAAGGTTGGGATTGTACTGCTCAAAGGCTTTCAGGGCTTCTTCGCCGTCATTTACAATTTTTGTATCAAAGCATTCTTTGGTGAGGTAGAGTGAAATCAGTTCTGCGATATTGTTGTCATCATCTACGATTAGAATTTTTTGTTTTGCTGCCATTCTTTCATTCTCCTTTCTACTTTTTGGGGGCTATTCCCGAAATTCCGCAATGGTAACGCCTGCATCACCCTCTCCAAATTCACCTAAATGGAAGGATTTCACATATTTCAGGCGTTTCAAATGTGCCTGTACAGCATTGCGCAGCGCTCCCGTCCCCTTGCCGTGGACAATCCTTACGGAGGGTAAATGGGCGAGGTAGGCGTCGTCTAAATATTTATCCAAAAGGGCAATAGCTTCGTCAGTGGTCTTTCCAATGAGATTGATTTCCGCAGAGACGGAGGCGGATTTGCTCATCTTGATTTTCCCGGCTCCGGTTTTGCCGTATTTTTTACTGGTGGGGGAGGTGTCCTCCTCTAATAAAATCAGGTCGTTGATATTGACCAGAGAGTTTAAAATCCCCATCTGCACATACAAATCCCCCTTAGCATTGGGCAGGGAGTGGACGGTTCCTTTTAAATTCATGCTGATTACCTTGACGCTGTCGCCAATCCGGAGTTTCTTCGGAACCTTGTGGTTCGGCGCGGCGTTTTTCTTCTGATCCGCCATCTTTTTTTGGGTGTCTGTCATCTTGTTGCGGATTTTGGTACGCTCTTTTTCCATCTCGCTCATGGGCGCCTGGGAGGTGCCGTATTTGTTGAAATTACGGATGGTTTCGTCTGCTATATCCTTGGCTTCTTTTAAGATGTTAAATGCCTGTTCGTTGGCCTCCCTTAAAATCTTATCACGGCTTAAATCCAGGCGTTCCTGCTTCTGCTCTAATTGCTCCTTGAGCCTGCAGATTTCCTCTTTGTAGCGGTTGATTTCTAATTGCTCTTTTTCAATGGTAAGGCGGCTCTTTTCCAAATCAGCCAGCAAATCCTCGAAGTTTTCATCATTTTCACTGATACGTTCTTTGGCGTCCTTAATTACATCCATATTCAGCCCTAATTTCTGGGAAATGGCAAAGGCGTTGCTTTTTCCCGGAATACCAATCAGAAGGCGGTAGGTGGGGCTTAAGGTGTCCACGTTAAATTCACAGCAGGCATTTTCTACGCCGGGGGTGGAGAGCGCGAATACCTTCAATTCGCTGTAATGGGTGGTGGCCATAATTTTGGCACCATAGAGCTTCAGCTTTGATAAAATGGCAATGGCTAAAGCGGCGCCCTCGGTGGGGTCCGTTCCGGCGCAAAGCTCGTCAAAGAGCACTAAGGAACGGTTATTCACCTGATCTAAAATACGGATAATATTCGTCATATGGGAAGAGAAGGTACTTAAGGACTGCTCAATACTCTGCTCGTCTCCAATGTCGGCAAAAACTTCATCGAAAATACCAAGCTCGGAGCGCTCCGAAGCGGGAATGTGCAGGCCTGCCTGTCCCATTAAGGTCAGAAGCCCCACGGTTTTTAAGGAAACAGTTTTGCCTCCAGTATTAGGGCCTGTGACAACTAAAAGTTTAAAATCCTCCCCTAAACGTACATCAATGGGAACTACCTTTTTCTGGTCTAACAGGGGATGGCGCCCCTTTTTGATATGGATGTGCCCCTCGGTGTTGAAGGTGGGGGCAACACCGTTGTAGGTTTTGGCTAAAGAAGCCTTTGCAAAAATAAAATCAAGCTCCGCTAAAATGCGGTAATCGGCTTCTAACTGCCCGGAATAATTTCCGGTAAGGTTGCTTAAATTGGCGAGAATTACTTCAATTTCGTCCTGCTCCTTTAGCAGCAGTTCTTTGTATTCATTGTTCAGGTTCACCACTGCCATAGGTTCGATAAAAAGGGTGGAGCCGCTGGAGGACTGGTCGTGAATCATACCCGGCACCTGGGATTTTGCCTCGGCTTTTACCGGAAGGCAGTACCGCCCGTCCCGCATGGTAATTACCGTATCCTGCAGATAGCTGCGGGTAGTGGTATTGTTTATCATGGAGTTCATCTGCGCCCGGATTTTGTCATTCATGCTGCGCATGGAGCGGCGGATGGAACGCAGGGTGCTGCTGGCGTCATCTGCGATTTCGTCCTCGGAAAGGATACAGCGGCGGATTTCATCGGACAGGGGAGTGAGCGGCTCAATGGCTTCAAAAAATTCCGTCAGGGAGTCTCTGGTTTCCTCGTCTCTGTCGGAGCGGGAAAATGCTTTTGCGCGTTTTGCCGCCTCTAACAGGGAGCAGATACGTAAAAGCTCGATGGCGCTTAAGGAGCCACCGATTTCTAACCGTTTTAAGGAGTCACGGATAGACCTTACGCCGGAAAAAGAGAGATTTCCGCTTTTAAAAATCCGGCTTAAAGCGTCCTTAGTCTGTTGCTGGAGAAGATTGATTTCTGCTAAATCCGTAGAGGGACGCAGATGCCTGCAGCGGTCTTTTGCCTCGTCACTGGAGGCGTATTCCGTGAGCAGGTCAATGATTTTATTATATTCTAAGGTTTTTAAAACTTTGTCGTTCATAATAATAGTAATTCCTTTTCTTTTCCTGTGGGTTGCTCTATGTTTGATTATATCCCATTCCGGGAGGGAAGAAAAGCGGGAAATGAAAAAATAGTATTGCATGACCATGGGATTGCAACTATAATAGGTATGGTACGATTTTCATTAATTTGAGAGAGGGAAAATCATGCAGGATAAGGAGAGGGAACAATTTTCTTTTATCAATGAGAAGATAAAGGAAAAGCCGTTAAATAAAAAACGTTTGTTATTTCGCATGGCATTCTGTGTGGGAATGGCGGTGGTATTCGGTTTGGTGGCAGCCCTTGTGTTTACATACTTCCAGCCGAAATTCCAGCAGATGATGTACCCGGAGCAAAAGCCTACCGTAACGATCCCTAAAGATGAAGTTTTAGTTACGGAGATGAAGGAGGAAACGGAAGGGACAGAAGAGCCGGAAACAGAGCAGGAGCCGGAAACAGAGCAGCCCGTAGCAGAACAGCCGGAAAAATGGGAGTTAGAGCTTGCGGATTTTCAGGCATTGCAGAATAAGCTGTACGCCGTGGGAAAAGAAGTCAATAAATCCATTGTCACAGTAACTGGAGTGCGGAACGATACGGACTGGTTTAAAAACCCTTATGAGAGCAAAGGGCAGGCCTCCGGCCTTATTGTGGCGGAAAATGGAAGAGAGCTTCTGATACTGACGGAGCGGAAGGTCATTGCCGATGTGGAGGAAATTTATGTGACGTTTATCGATGATTCTCAGGCAGAAGCCTCTATG
Source organism: Lachnospiraceae bacterium (assembly GCA_021770785.1). Classification (GTDB taxonomy): domain Bacteria; phylum Bacillota; class Clostridia; order Lachnospirales; family Lachnospiraceae; genus Roseburia. The sequence goes on along the minus strand of JAETQH010000002.1, from coordinate 3,553 downwards.
AAAAAATATGACGGCAATACAGGGATCGCCATTTTAAGTGTACCCATTGAAAATGTAAATGAGGCAACCATGGGGGTGATTCAGGTGGCAGTACTGGGAAATTCTTTTACCACGACCCAGGGGACGGTTGCCATTGCGGTAGGAAGTCCGTTAGGAACCAATTATTCTATTTTGACGGGAAATATTACCTCCACCACAAATAGTATCTGTACGGTGGACAGCAATTATTCGGTATTTACTACGGACATTGTGGGAAACAGCAACGGCAGCGGGGCTATCGTCAATTTAAACGGTGAGATTATCGGTCTTGTCATGCAGGACTACAGTAGCGCCGGGGATGCAAACACACTGACCGCCATTGCTATTTCAGAGATAAAGACGGTGATTGAAATGCTGTCAAACGGCAAGGACATTCCTTATATCGGACTGCAATTAACAACGGTGACGAACGACATAGCCTCGGAATACGATATGCCGAAGGGCGCTTACATTAAAGAGGTGGAGATGGATTCTCCTGCTATGGCAGCCGGACTGCAGAGCGGGGATGTCATCACCAAGATAGACGGGGAAAACATCTTTAATGTGGACGGCTACGAGAGCAGGCTTCTTTCCATGACCCCGGGAGATATGGTGGAAATTACGATAGAACGCCAGGGTGCGGAGGGGTATACCGAGATTACCTGTGAGGTGGAAGTGAGCGTTTTGAAATAGACAAAGGAGGCGGGAGTTTACCTACAGGGTAAAAGTAAGCGTTTGGAAATAAAGCAGTACAAAACAAAGTATTTAAAAAGTTACAATTATTAAAAATAGAAGCGAGGAGAGTATGAAGTATATTGACAGCCTGCGGGAAGGCGAGAGAATTAACGAGATATATCTGTGTAAAGTAAAACAGCCGGCATTGACCAAGGCGGGAAAGCCTTATGATAACCTGATATTGCAGGATAAGACAGGAACGCTGGATGCGAAAATCTGGGAGCCGGGTTCGGTGGGGATTGAAGAGTTTGAAACGCTGGATTATATTGCGATTATGGGCGACATCACCAGTTTTCAGGGAAATCTCCAATTGAATGTGAAGCGTGTCCGCAAGGTGCAGGAGGGGGAATATGACCCTAAGGATTATCTTCCGGTGAGTACCAGGGATATTGACGAAATGTACAATGAGCTGACGGCATTGATCGGTACGGTGGGAAATCCTTATCTGAAAAAATTGTTAAGCAGCTTTTTTGTGGAAGATATAGAGTTTGAGAAGCGGTTTAAATTTCATTCTGCGGCAAAGACCGTGCATCACGGATTTGTGGGGGGACTGCTAGAGCATACCCTAAGTGTGGCAAAACATTGTGATTATTTTGCCTCGGTATATTCTATGCTGAACCGTGATTTGATTGTGACGGCGGCTATTTTCCATGATGTGGGTAAACTGGAAGAGCTTTCCACTTTTCCGGCAAATGATTATACGGACGCAGGGCAGCTCTTAGGGCATATCATGATTGGCGCCGAGCTGGTGGGGGAGAGAATCCGCACCATTCCCGGATTCCCCCAGGGGCTTGCCAATGAACTGAAGCATTGTATTTTAGCTCATCATGGAGAGTTGGAGTTTGGTTCTCCGAAGAAACCGGCATTGGCGGAGGCGCTGGCGTTAAGCTTTGCTGATAATATTGATGCGAAGATGGAAACCATCCGAGAGATTTTTGCGGGCGTGCCGGAAAATAATCTGGAGTGGCAGGGGTATAACCGTTTGCTTGAGAGCAATATCCGCAGGGCGGGAAGAGAATAGTGTGGAGGATGAGTAAGCCGGTTATTATTAGGGGCAATATATGATTGAAATCTGTTATGGAGAAGAATGCTTGAAATATGGCGTTCTTCTCCATAATAGGTTTATTAGTAAAAAGCGATATGGTTAGTAGCGGGAAAGTAGACAGAGAATTTTATCGGGAGGAATTATGCTTCAAAAAAATGATATGATAGAGCTAAAAATCGAAGATATGGGCGTGGACGGACAAGGTATCGGGAAATATGATGGAATGACTTTTTTTGTGAAGGATGCTGTAATCGGAGATGAAATCAGGGCACGGGTTACGAAACTGAAAAAAAACTATGGGTATGCCAGAATGGAAGAAATTTTGTCTCCTTCCGAGGCGAGAACTGTGCCGGAGTGCGAACTGTACAAGCGCTGCGGGGGCTGTCAGATTCAGGCGATGGATTATGGGAAGCAGCTAGAATTTAAGCAGAATAAGGTGCGGGGGAATCTGATTCGGATTGGCGGATTTGCACCGGAATTTGTGGATGAGGTAATGCAGCCGATTGTGGGAATGGAGACACCGTACCGCTATCGAAATAAGGCGCAATTTCCCATAGGAACGGATAAAGAGGGAAATGTGGTGGCTGGATTTTATGCGGCGCGGAGCCACAATATTATTCCGGTGACGGATTGTAAACTGGGAGTGGAGGAAAACCAGAAGATTTTGGAGGCGGTGCTTTCTTACATGAGGGAAAATGGGATAAAACCCTATGATGAGGCAACGGGGAAAGGGCTGGTGCGCCATGTGCTGATTCGTTATGGGTTTACGACGAAGGAGATTATGGTTTGCTTAGTTATCAATGGGAAGAAACTTCCGGCGAGGGAGAAATTGGTGGAAAAGCTTTCTGGGCTGGAAGGGATGACCAGTATTTCCATTAATCAGAATACGAAGAATACGAATGTGATATTGGGGGAAAGAACGGAGTGTATCTGGGGACAGCCGTATATTACGGATTATATTCATCTCCGGGAATGTGGGAATGATGCGGTGGCAGCAGAAGGAGCGGGAAGGAAAGAGTTTGCATTGACGGATACGGCGGTTGGTTTTCATATTTCACCCCAGTCTTTTTATCAGGTGAATCCGGTGCAGACGGAGAAGCTTTACAGTCTGGCATTAGATTATGCCGGACTGACAGGGAAGGAGACGGTGTGGGATTTGTACTGTGGGATTGGGACGATTTCGTTGTTTTTAGCGCAGAAAGCGGGGAAGGTATATGGTGTTGAGGTTGTGCCGCAGGCGATTGAGGATGCGAAAAACAATGCGAAGCTGAATGGTATTTCCAATGCGGAGTTTTTTGTGGGAAAGGCGGAGGAGGTGCTGCCAGAGTTTTACGAGAGGGAGAGCAGACGATCTGCCGGAAGTGCAGATGAGGTTGGAGAAGTGGCTGCGGCTGCAGCGAAGGACGCAGGGAAATCTGATGGGAGAAGCATGCTGCATCCAGATGTGATTGTGGTGGATCCGCCGAGGAAGGGGTGCGATGAGAAGTGTCTGGAGACGTTGCTGAAAATGCATCCGGAGCGGATTGTATATGTGAGCTGCGATTCGGCTACGCTGGCGAGGGATTTAAGAGAGCTTTGTGATGGGGGGTATGAGGTGAAGAAGGTGAGGGCGGTGGACCAGTTTGGGAATACGGGGCACGTTGAAACAGTCTGCCTTCTGTCGAAAAAAGCCCAATAAATCAAAGGATTTCGCCATTTGGGGAATAAAATAGATGTGTGTTTCTGTTTCCGTAGAGTGATGATATAACCGGAGGT
>JAETQH010000133.1 GCA_021770785.1 Lachnospiraceae bacterium | reverse complement strand
TCCAGCATCTTTTTCTGGTTGACTATGCTGTTGCTGTCCCCCGCAAGATCATCGTCCCTTGAGAGCCGCTCATAAAGAGCTGTTATTCTGTTGTCACCAGCCGTCCTGTTGTTCATGTTGAACTCCTTTCCGGCGGCTGGCTCATCTGTGGTGAATCCATCTTAACATAATTTTCTGCGCCTGTCACCATTTCATTCAAAATTAACCGTGGAATTTTTTCATCCAGCGTGTCGGCATACCCTGAACCTGTATACACCCTGACCTTAAAAAGCGTCCCGCCAATCCTGCGGTAAAAAAAGCCAGCCGCAGAAGGGCTGGACTTCGCCATATCGTTATTCAATTTTACTGCCTCCATTAGCAATCCTTTCTTGCGCTTCACGCACATTTCACTTATAATTGTTCGTGGAACTGTTAAATTTCCAGCTTCCGCACTTAGTAACCGGATTCCTGTTTTATCCGTATCCCATAGCCGCCCTCCTTTCGTGTAACTGATTTTTGGTTGAAAAGAATTACTCCTTCACTAATAGGAGAAAAACGGCTATAAAAACGGAAGTGTTTTTGAAAAAACAGCTACAAAATTTTATTTTTTTATAAAGGACTGACCATAAATGCCAAAATACGCTGAACTCCCGGCATTCAGGAAGCAGAATTTCATAACGGAAGCGGACGGGGATATGCTCCACCGTGAAGCCCGCGCTCTTGCGCTCCGGCGTATTGAGGAAAGCGCAAGGACAGAGGAAGATTTTAAGGAAGTCATCCAATGGTGGGACAGGCTGGACGCTAACAGGGAACGGAAGGAAAGAGATCATGAAAAAGGCTGTTCCGTTATCCCCCTTGAATGGGGAGCAGATGAAACGTATCTATCCGGCAAGCCTTCCTATGATATGGTTTTAAGAAAGCTCATGCTTGCGGGCGATTTCCTTGATTTTATATTTGACCACCCGGAAACGCTACACGAACTTGTCACGGATGCGGATTTATCGGAAATATTGAAGGAACTGAAGCCCCATCTCAAAAATATGCTCTATTACCTGTTCCTGCATAATTATTCCACATCGGAGTATGCGGAGAGCATTGGACAGTCAGACAGGAATATCCGTGGAATCAGAAATACCGCACTGAAAAAGATACGGAAACTTTATAGAGGCGTACTCGCATACAGGAAAGAGAACAGCCTGCCGATGACTCTTGATGAAAAATATTTTCTTGAAAATGATGTGCGGAAGAAAAGGGCAGACAGCAAAGAGCACAAAAGGAAAACCCAAACAACTTGACCAATAACAGGTAACTGTTTATAATATAGGAAGTATTACATCAGATGATATGATGGATTGGAGCTGATTTCTTATGAAAAATTTATTTGAACATACCAGCGCACCGTGGATCAGATACAATGGCTATGAATACAAGACAGATGATAATGGTGTTTTTTATATAACTGTTTCCAAAGATGCCAAGCCGGAGATGTACCGTCCCATGCAGGAATCAGGGCAGCTTGTTATTGATGCCTTAAATGTCGGGCTTGCCGCCATGCACAAAGTTCCGGAAGAAGAACTGAAAGAGTCTGTTCTCGGTTTTGTGCAGAAGTACGGCTTTCTCGGCTTTATGACCGCCCTGCCGACAACTGCGGATTTTATAATCTATGAATCCGTGTATCTGCCTAAAAACCACTTTATAAATGCAGAAACATTGTCTACAGAGGACTATCTTTCTTATTTCTACCCTTTTGACAGACTGGATTTCAGAAAAAGCGGTGTAGAATCGGGCTGGTCTGTGGCTGACCGTGAGGGCATTGCGATCACGATGGCGATGGGGAATGCACCGCAGGCTGTGACGATGGAATTTCAGAAGGAATATGCGGAAAGGTATGACTGGATTGTAAAAGAATTTGCTGACCTTGCATTTACCTTTATGACAAGTTTCCTTTATTACCTCGATTACGATTCAATTGACGAAGATACCCGTAACCTGTACCGTCAGGGCATTTCCGCTTTCGGCGGCATAGCCCCGACTTACCGGATTGCGCTGGAAAAGGATTCGCCTGTTATCGTATGGGATTTCCACTCCCTGCTCGTCATGATGCAGATGTGCTTTTCCTTCATGCTCACGGATAAGGACAGTGATATGCGTATGTGCAAACACTGTAAGAAAGCCTTTGTCGCAAGCAGGAAGGGGAATGAGTTTTGCAGCCAGAAATGCAAGAATCAGTTTAATGTCTATAAATCAAGGGAAAAGAAAAAGGGGAACAAAATAAATCCCTGATTAGTTTAGGAATACAATCTGCGCTGATGGGAACACAGGAATGTTTCTTTGAAAGAATGGTTCTTTGAAAGAAAGCAGATACTATTACATCAGGGAAACTTTGTGCAACAGGCTGTCGCACAAGATCTAATAAACATAGGGAACGTCAACTTATATTTTGCTAAATATAGAAAATAAGCAGTGGAGATGATATATATGGAGTTTACTTTGGAAGAACTTTATACAAAAAAGGAAGGACAGACTTATGACCGTAAGAGCGCAAGAAAAGACCCGAAGGGACTGTCCAATCATATTGTCGCATTTGCCAATGCAGACGGCGGTACGCTTGTAATCGGCATCGAAGATGATTTTACAGTCACGGGCATTGACAACTACCACAACAATGTCAATGATATACTTAGAGTACCTTTTGATTACTGCACCCCTTCAGTGCGTGTTACTACTGAAACGGTTGAGTGTACTGACAAAAACGGTAATCCCAATCATCTGCTGGTTATAACCATTCCGCAAAGTCCTGAGCTACACTCTAACCAGCAGGACGAAGTATATTACCGTATGGGCGACAAATCCAAAAAACTGAATTTCGACGAACGGCTACAACTCATGTATGCCAAAGGTTCCCGCTATTACGAGGACGAGCCTGTTTATCGTTCCTCAATGGAGGATATTGACTTGGATTTCGTCGCTGAATACTGCAAGAAAATCGGATATCAAAAATCGGCCGAGGAATATATCCTTCAAAACAACGGTTTCGTTATCAACCATAACGGTCGGGAGGAAATGAGCGGCGCTGCCATTTTATTATTTGGCAAAAATCCGCAGCGCTTTTTCAAAAGGGCAAGGGTGCGTTTTATCCGATATGACGGCATAGAAGCCAAGGTTGGAACCGAAATGAACGTCATTAAGGATGAAATGTTTGAAGGCCGTATTCTCGATATGGTTCGCAGTTCTCTCGACTTTGTACGCAGCCAAATCAAAGAACACACAAAGCTTGGCGCAGACGGTCTTTTCCACACAACGCCTGAGTACCCTGAATTTGCATGGAAAGAAATTATCATTAACTCCATCGCTCACCGCGATTACAGCATTAAAGGAACCGATATACAAATTAAAATGTTTGATGACAGAATCACGGTTGAAAGTCCCGGCATCCTGCCCGGAATTGTGCGCCTGAATAATCTCCGCACCGTTCACTTCTCCCGCAACCCAAACATTGCCCGCTTTCTCCACGAATATGATTATGTGCAGGAATTCGGCGAAGGCATTGACCGTATGTTTAATGAAATGGCAGCAGCCGGGCTTCCTGCTCCTGAGTATCGTGATAACACCTTTATGCTCAATGCCACAATTCGGAATGGGGTAATAAATGAAACGGATGGGGTAATAAATGAGGTGATAAATGGGGCGATAAACATCTCTGACACCGAGCAGGCTGTTTTAGCAGCAATAAAGAAAAACCCAAGAATTACAAAAGCGGAATTGCAGAAAGAAACTTCTTTTGGGAAAAGTACAATTGACCGAGCAATTAAAGCCTTAAAAGAAAAATGCTTAATTAAGCGTGTCGGCTCTAATAAAACAGGTTATTGGGAAATTATAAACAAGGGGCTGTAAAATGCCCCTTGACTGTCTCATGCTACAAAACTTAAAATCGAAGCAACTCTAAAGGTAATATATTAGATCATGCAGCACTGCCTCCTCCGCCCTGCTCCTAATGCTGTTCATTTTTTGGAGCCAACAGAGCCAGTCATCGGATTTAAGCTGCTCCGTCACCCCCTCTTTCTTTGCCATCTGCCTTACAAGCCTGTCCATCATCTCATTACATTCTTCATCAATTTCCGCAAGATGTTTCCATAAGGTTTCTGACAAAATCATATACGAGTAAATGCCCCCATGATTCTCCTTCAAAAACCGTTGCCTCATTCTTCCATACTTCCCAATCTGATATTCCGTTGTATCCGAAAGTTTCAGGTCGGGAATCAGATAGTCGCCTTCCCAATGATATGTAATCTCCATATACAACCACCTTTCTTTGTGCTAAACTGTTTACAGATACGAATAAAAGGATTATCACCTTCTTCCTTTACCACAACATCTGCAAGTTTCCATTCACCACAAATGAGCCAGCCGCATATGTTGTATTTTTGCAGATGCGCATTTCCGCTAAAATACAGCATTTTACGGAAATGTTTACATCTACAGTTCACAACATATCACATCGTCCATGTACTGGCACTTGGCAAACATATCGGAAGATTTCTGCGCTTCCGTCTGTGCGATGCCCGCCACATTCCGCATCTTTGTGTATAAAAAGAGGTTCTTATAATTGTGGCTTTCATCTACAAACAGCCGATCCACGCCCAACTGTTCAAAGGTCACAACATTGTCTTTCCGGCTGGAATCATTTAATCGGCTCAATCTGGCAGAAAGTGACTTTTTCGTCTTTTCCATCTGCTTAATGGAGTAACGCTCGCCATTCTCCGCTTTGAGGGCTTCGATTGCCATTTCAATCTCCGTTATCTGCCTTTCAATCATCGCCATCTGCCTTTCGGTGGAAAGCGGGATTTTCTCAAATTGAGAATGTCCGATAATCACAGCGTCATAATCCCCGGTTGCGATTCTGGAACAGAACTTTTTCCGGTTGGCGGGTTCAAAATCTTTCTTTGTTGCCGCAAGGATATTTGCTCCGGGATATAACCGTAAGAAATCGCTCGCCCACTGCTCCGTCAAATGGTTCGGCACAACAAATAAACTTTTCTGACACAGCCCAAGCCGCTTGCTCTCCATTGCCGTAGCAATCATTTCAAAGGTTTTTCCCGCCCCTACACAATGGGCAAGCAGCGTGTTGTCCCCATATAACTGATGCGCCACAGCGTTAAGCTGGTGCGGTCTGAGTACAATGTCCGGCGTCATGCCGGGGAATTTTAAATGGGAACCGTCATATTCCCTCGGTCTGGTGGAATTGAAAAGTTCGTTATACTTTGCACATAAGTCCTGCCTGCGCTCCGGATCATGAAATACCCAGTCCTTAAAGGCTTCCCGGATTGCTTCCTGTTTCTGGCTTGCAAGCATGGTTTCCTTTTTGTTGAGAACTCTTTTTTCCTTCCCCTCCTCGGTGATAACGTCAAAAATACGGGTATCCCGCAAGTTTAAGGAATCCTCTAAAATCCTGTATGCGTTCGCCCTGCCTGTTCCGTAGGTCATATTGACAAGGGCATTTCCCCGGTCTGCATTTTTCCCTTTCACGTTCCACTGCCCGGTCACGCCTGAAAACTGTACGCCCATTGTCTTACGGTCAAACAGGTATTCCGGCGTTTCAAAGGTTTCACGCATGAAGTCCTCAATATATTTTGTGGAAATCCATGTTGCGCCGATACGCACCTCAATCTCCGATGCGTCAAGCTCTTT
>JAETQH010000132.1 GCA_021770785.1 Lachnospiraceae bacterium | reverse complement strand
CAATGAAGACGGCAGCACAGATGATTTTCAAATTGTGTATGAAGACCGGGAACGGAACCTGATGGGGGACTGGCTGGAAGTAAAGCCGACAATCATAAAAACGACAAAGCAGGTTGTTAAAGAGGTACAGAAAGAAGAAGTTATAAACTATGTTGTGAAGCGGGGCGACACATTGTGGGCGATTGCTTCACAGTATTTAGGAAGCGGGACAAAGTACCCGCAGATCGCACAGGAAAATAATATACCGAACCCGAATTTGATCTATCCGGGGCAGGTATTCAGGATAACAACGGGCGGCACGGCAAAAAGTACGGCGGTTGAAAATGTAGAGGAAGTGCAGCAGGGAGCGAAACCGAAACTTGTAACAGCGGTTCTTGTGCAAAAGAACTGGGACGATAACGGGCGGGACGCAACTTTAAATATCGGCACTTTTGAAATAGACGGTATCGACGTATCAGGACCGCCCACAAAAGTAACCGTGAAAAGCACTTCCATTCCTTACACTTCAACCATGAGGATGGCGAAAAAGTCAAGGGCGTGGGAAAATATCACACTAAAGGCAATCGGGGAGCAGATCGCAGGTGACAGCGGGCTTTCTCTGATGTATGAAGCAAGCGACAATCCGACATTCAAGAGAAAAGAGCAGGTGCAAACGTCGGACATTAAGTTTTTGCAGGAGCTATGCCACGCAGCAGGAATGGCGTTGAAGGTAACGACGCTGAAAATTGTAATTTATGACGCTGCGGAGTATGACGCAAAGCCCGCAACAAAAACTTTCAAATTTGGAGATAAAAACATTATTTCCTACAAACTGGGAACCAGCCTGACGGATACGGCGTATACAAGTTGTCACGTTTCCTACACGGACCCGGACAGCAAAGAAACGATTGAATATACATATACGCCGGACAGCAGCACAGGCACGGGGCAAGTTTTAGAGATCAATGAGAAAGTAAGGAACACGGAGGAAGCAAAGACGCTGGCAAAGAAACGCCTGCGGGAAAAGAATACGCAGGAATACACGGCAAGCCTGAAAGTAGTGGGCGACGTGTCACTTGTGGCAGGAATGACCGTAAAACTGAAAGGCTTTCAGAAGTTCGACAGGAAATATAAAGTAACACAGGCAAAGCACAGCTTGACAGGGGGCTACACGGTAGACCTTTCTTTAAAGCAGGTTCTGGAGGGGTACTAATGGCAGACTTGAACGAAGTAAAAAACATGATACGAAAAGGGACCGTGCAGAGCGTGAACGCAGGCGCAATGAAAGCCCGTGTGAAGTTCGGGGATAAAGGCGGTATTGTATCAGGGGAATTGCACATACTGACCCGCCACAGGGCAGTTGTTCCGGGAGAAAAGGACAAGGAAGGAAACAAGACAAAGACGGAAGCAGGACACTTTCACGAAGCGTACATAACGGAGTGGCTGCCGAATGTCGGGGACCTTGTATTGTGCCTGATGATTCCAGACGGTGACGGGGAAGGGTACATTGTAGGGAAGGTGATGTAATGGCAAAAATCGGGAGTTTCGGGGACCTTGTTTTCAGCGTGTCGGAAAATACGGTAAAAACATTTGACGGCATGAATTGGGATTTTTCCGCCGACTATGCAACGCACGACAGGCACATAAAAGCTGACCTGTTAGAATACATGGGACCCGGCATTGAAAGTATATCATTTTCTATGGTGCTATCTGTATTTCTAGGGGTAAACCCTTTGAAGGAAATAAAGAAGCTGCGGAAGATGGTACGGAAAGGATATGCAGAGCGGCTTGTGATCGGCGGCAAGGTGTACGGCAGTTACAAGTGGGTTATGCAGAAAGGAACGGTTGATTTTCAGCGGTTTGACAACAAAGGAAATTTGTGGGCGGCAAAAATAAGCGTGACGCTGAAAGAATACCCGAAAAGGTGATGTGCATGGATATTGTAAGAGGTGACGGAAAGTTACTTGAAAAAATAGACCTTGCCCCGGCAAATGTTCATCAAGAAGTTTTGCAGAATGTAGCAATCATTATAGACACATGGGAAAATACATGCCCTATGCTGCGGGCTTTAGGGATTCCGGCGCAGCTAATAGGAAGACCGCTTCCCGTCGTGAAAAATATCATGGTAGGGCAGCTATACGATCAGATTGAACAGTATGAGCCACGGGCGATTTTGGGAGATATAACCTTTGAAGAAAATGCTTTCACGGGAAAGCTGATTCCCATAATTGAAATACAGGGGGTGCAGACGGTTGAAGATGATTAGAGAATACCCGGACATTGAATTTGTCGAAACGGACACAGAAATAATTGAAAGCAACATGATTGCCTTGTATGAAGAGATGGTAAACAAGGAATTGCAGGCGCAGGGGAAGCGGCAGACTTATAAAGTTTACCCCGGTTCCCCGGAACGGCTTTTTATTGCATGGTGCGCCGCTATTATTGTTCAACAGCGGGTATTGATAAATGAAACGGCAAAGAAGAATGTACCCCGGTACGCAAGGGGGGAATATTTAGACAGCCTGGCAGAGCTTTTCAAGGACATTGAACGCCTGCCCGCAACGCCCGCAGTCGCAAAGTTCCGCTTCTACATATCAGCGGCACAAAATCAAAGCGTAATCATACCAAAGGGAACCCGGATAACGTTTGACGGGGAGATCACCTTTGAAACGGTGGAAGCACTTGAAATAAAAGCCGGGGAAACATACGGGGAAGTAAACGGGGAATGTCAAACGGCGGGAACCGTAGGGAATAATCTTGCGCCGGGACAGGTGAAAGAAATTGTTGACGTTTACGACTACTATCTAAAGGCAGAGAACGTGACGAAGACGGACGGCGGCGCAGAGCAGGAAAAAGACGATTCATATTATGAGCGTATGCGGGAGAGCATGGAGAGCTTTTCAACGGCGGGTCCGATAAATGGGTATATTTATCATACAAAGTCGGTTAGCACGGCGATTGCGGACGTAGCAGCGACAAGCCCGGAAGCCGGGGTGGTAGATATTAGGGTGCTTCTACAGGACGGAGAGCAGCCCACACAGGCGTTTCTGGAGAAGGTAGAAGCGGCGTTGAACGCTTCCGACGTGCGCCCGCTAACTGATGTTGTAACCGTATCTATGCCAGAAGAAGTGCCGTTTGAAATTGACCTGACCTATTACATAAACCGAAATAGCCAGGCAAGTACAAGTATTACGGACAAGGAAGCACGGGCAGCAGTTGAAACCTATATAAAGTGGCAGACCGGGAAAATGGGAAGGGACATAAACCCTTCATACCTGACACAATTAGTTATGAAAGCAGGAGTGAAGCGGCTGGAAGTGCGGAAGCCTGTATTTCAGACTGTAGAAGGGACGCAGGTTGCACGGATAAACCGGGACACAATGACCGTATTGAACGGGGGTGTGGAAGATGAATAACCCCAGAGGAATAACGGAAGCCGGGCGGGATATATACACGGTGAATTTTGCGGATTACCTGCCCGCAGCGTTAAAGCATGATCCTAAAATGCGGGCGATTGCGGAAGCGGTGACAAAGGAAGCGTTGACCGTAAGCGGTGAAATTGAAAATGTCCTGATATATTCAAGAATAGATGATCTGCCGGAACCGTTGATTGATATTCTGGCGTATGACATGCACGTTGACTGGTACGATTATTCATACCCGCTGAAAGTAAAAAGGGACATTCTGAAAGGCAGCGTAAGAGTACATAAAAAGATGGGTACAAAGTACGCTGTAGAAAAAGCACTGGGGGCATTATACCCGCAAAGTGAAGTTGAGGAATGGTATCAGTACGAAGGGCAGCCCCACCATTTTCACATTGTATGCGACGTGACAGAAAACCGGGTGACGGCAAGTTTTCAGGATATTATAAAAGCCGTAATGATGTACAAAAGACTTTCTTCACACTTAGACGAAGTTGTATATCAGGCGGGCGTGGGAATAACGATTGAAACGCATACAGACTTTTTCCTGTACAAGAACCCGGCAACGGGGAGCCTGCTGGCAGGCACATACCCGCAGAGGATAAGAAGGGGCGCACAGTCGGGAAGTGCGATCATAGTGGGGACAGAAGCAGCGGGCTTTATCTTTCTTCCGACGCAAGCCGGGACATACCCGTATAGAAGCCATATATTCAGGTACAGGGACGCACAGATTGACGTGGAAACGGCTTCAAATGCTTTCAGGCATACAAGCACACCTGCGGGACAAATAAGAGCCGGAGAAGAGCCACAGAGAAGCTACAGAGGGGCAGCAGCGGGGACGGTCATTGAAGCGCAGGCAGAAACGGAGGGAACGCCGTTTTCTGTCCCGGCAGCAGGAACCGCCCCGGACAGAAACACGGTATTCAGGCACACAGACGCGCAGATTGACGCAGAAACGGCACGGAACGCACAAAAGTATACAAATACACCTGCGGGACAAATAAGAGCCGGAGAAGAGCCACAGAGAAGCCACGGAGGGGCAGCAGCGGGGACGGTCATTGAAGCGCAGGCAGAAACGGAGGGAACGCCGTTTTCTGTCCCGGCAGCAGGAACCGCCCCGGACAGAAACAGGACGTTTCAAAACAGCAGCATAAACATTGAAGCAGAAGGGGAAGCAGACCGCTTCCCCTTCATCATGCCCGCAGCCGGGACAAAACCCGGAAGAAATATCACAACAGACAATTCCGAAGCCGGGATTGCGGCAGAAGAGGAAGCCGCAGGCTTTATATATACCGTAAAAGCTGCCGGAACCGTGCCGGGAAGGACCACGGAGCCGGGAGCGGAAAACGGAGGAATTGAAAGCACGGTGGAAGCGGCGGCATTTATACATAAAAGTAAGCCATGCGGAAGCCGCAGAAAACTTTGAAAGGGGGTGAAAAACCATGCTTACACCGCAGGCAATAGAGGACTTCAAGGACTTTCTGGACAATAACATTGCTTTTGCAAAAGTCACAGTAAACGACGAAGAAAAAAAGATTCCGATACACAGGCGGGAACGCCTGAAAGACGGGCGGGTGGCGGTATACCTGAACATTACGCCGCAGGCGGGAACGGCGGCGACAATTCAGCGGGTACAGCTTTACAACAAAAACAAACAGTTGTGGGCAGACAAAACGGAGCAGATCGAGCTTTCCAATGTTCAGGAAGGGGCGTTATATCGTTTTGTCTTCCGATTTGTAGAACAGGAGGTATAAAACCATGTACGACTGGACACAGTGGCAGGACCATGTAACGGAATTTGAAAACCGCTACAAGGAGATCGACAACGGCGACGGAACGATCACACATGAAGCCGTAGAAGGTGAAGTGTTGCAGCAGGGAACCCCGCAGAGCGCAACAAACTTTAATCACATGGAAGACGGCATTTCAAACGCCGGGGAGCTTGCGGCGTTGCTTGCGATTGAAACAATTCACATGCAGCAGCGGGCGGCAGATGAAGCCGGGGAAACGCTTCTTCTGACCCTGACGAATAACCAGCAGTACCCCTTTAATAATTCCGTGCAGACCGTAGCACTGAAAACCGAAAGAAACCATCTTGACTATACCGTGACAGCAGAAGTGCTGGAGTATAGCGGTGGTTGCGTCGGAGATATTGAGGTATCGGAAAAGCTGGTGAACGGCTTCAAGATCGCACACACGGGCAGCGCAACGGAAGTTAAGCTGAAAGTATTTGTGAAAGGGGGCTTCTACTAATGAGTGGGGCAAACGTCATTATCAGGAACGAAGAAAGAAAGCAGCATGAAGCGTATGTGCTGCAATCTTTTGGAGTAAAGGGGAGAGGAACCCCGGAACAAAGGGAAGCTGCGGAGATCATAGC
>JAETQH010000131.1 GCA_021770785.1 Lachnospiraceae bacterium | reverse complement strand
ATGCGCCCCGTGGAGGGGTAGCGTACCGCCTTTTCTTGTGGGGGTTTCCAAAGGGGGCAACGCCCCCATTTGGCACACGACTTTGCGAAGCAAAGTGTAGTGTGTTATACGCTCTGCCGGCGTTGCCGTGAAAATGCCGTTGCCGCCGGGGAGGGCAAGGGCATTTGAAGCGGCAGGAAAACAGGGCTGTGCTTGCGTGGCGTGGAGCCGCAAGCGCAGGTCTGGACTCATCAGCAGACAGGGCGTATATGAAAGCCCCAGTTCCTCGTCCTACGCTCCAACTTGTGGACAAAGTGTCCCGAAGTTGTGGCCACACTCCCGGAAAAGTAGCAGGACAACGGGCAACCGTCAAGGCTGAAATGAACGGGTTTACACCCGGCCTTGACCTCCGCCCGCTGTCCCGCTGGATGGGTGGACAAGGCGGCCAATCCCTCAAAGTGCTTGGCCGCTCTCTTTCTGATTTTGAGGTATTCAGTTTTTCAAAATTGAATAATCAAAATAAATTTTTTCGATTGAAAAAATTTTATTTGTTATCATCTTCAATGCCATATTTTTTCTTTTGCCGAATCACATAATTACTGATTTTTTCATCATATAGTGGATACTGGTAATCCAACTGGCATGCCACTTCTGACGAAACCTCCCGGAACAATGCCATACATTGTTCAAAGGATTCCCACATATGGGGATAGGAATCCATATTATAAGTGGACATAAGTCGTTCCCACAATTCCTCTGGGACATATTGCTTCATAAATTTATAGTTTTTTCCCAAACTGAAATGAAATCCCTGTTTGATACCAATCAGCCAGGAAATCATGCGAAGCAATTCTTTTCGTACTATATCATTCATATGGTCAATAGCAAAAAGAATTTCTTTGCGGCATAAGCCCTTTACTACATATGTTGTAGTATTCCAAAATTCATTACAGCAATCGTCAAACATTCTTTGAGTAGGCTTCTGCAAGTGGTAGTCTATATCCGTTGGTATTGGCGGCTTTACGATACGGTTGTCTTTATCCAACAGTAACTTTACCAGTTTATCCCATGTAAAATACTCGTCTATCAGTTCCAGCGGCAGCAAAGTTAAATCTATCTTAACATCATCAGTAAACAGCATTAAATATGAAAATCCCTTTTCTACAGCTGGAAATAATTCCATATCTTCCGGCTTTTGCAGAATCAACCTTTCACCAAATATATCTAGCCATTTATCATCACTTGTGAAGCTGTCCATATCCGTAACAAAAAAAGTAATATCAAAATCCTGAAAATCATCAGGCGGAATATTTGTATTTGTTCTAGATCCTTCCAAAGTAACCATGCGAATGCGTTTGTCTGTTTTTGCAAAATTCAAAACAATATCATAAACTTCCTTTTCTGATCTCATTTTTATCTCCTCCAATTATTGAAATAGGTGTGAAGCCATTTTAGGGCTTTCCCGCCTTGATTACCCTTTAGCAAAGACGGGCGGGACTGTCAACGGCGGCGCATGAAATGCGCCGTTCATCTTGACCGTTGACTGGCTCGGCTGGCTTTGCTATCTTCCTGACAAATGGGAATGTCTAAGATAGTAAAGACGTCCCACATGCAACTCTTTCTTTTATTGCGGAAACCGTATCTTTAATTGTGAATGTAGTTGTGTCTATGACATTTGATTCATATACTCCCAAACCGGAAAATTGCTCCCACATTGTTTCCACTAATTCAATATTTGTTTTTCTATCTAATTTTGAGCGTTCCACAGCTCGCTTCATAGTTTCTTTTTTACTCGCTCTTAATACAATATAGTGTACCTCGTAATCTTCTTGGGCAAGAGCTTTCCATGGCTCCAAAAACCATGGCCCGACAATCCCATCTACAATTACATCATATCCGCCACGAGCATATCGCTTTGCAGCTTCTAAAAAGGCTTCAATGACAACCAGATTTTGCTCGTTGGATTCTGGCAAATGTGGTGGTATTGCGCCTTTGCTTAAGTAATGAAAAAAGTCATCGGTGTGCATATGCACTGATTTATCCATATCTGATTCCTTTGCGACAATTGACGCAGTTGTTGTTTTTCCTGTCCCCGGTGAGCCTGTAATCACAATAATTCTTCCTTGATTCATCTGTATTTTCCCTCACAATTCAAATTTATCACTTTGTTCCTGCCTGCTCAATCATCTTCTTCGCAAACTGCTGGAACATTTCAACAGTTTCTTTATCCATCGGTGTAAGCTGTCCGATCTGTCCAGCTATCATCGCCGTTACATCGTCAATGGAAAGTGGTTTTTGTTTCTGTTCCGCCAGTGCGTCCCGCATGGCTTGGAACATAGCGGCGGTCACAGCTTCTCCCGGCTGTTCCCCGTTGTCAATGTCTTTCTTAATGTCCCGCAGGATAGCCAGGAACACATTTTTGATTTTTTCAATCTCCGCTTCATGTTCCCCTATCTTTTGGGCGTTCAAAAGCTGTAAATCCTGCTTCGCTTCTGCCCGGTGTTCCGGGTGTTCTTTCATCAGGTCGGACAGGGAAGCCGTTGCCATCTCGATAAGCTGGTTTCTTGCTGTTATGCCCTTTGCCGCCGTATCCTGAAAATAAATCCGTATCAAATCTATCAGCTTAGGAAAATTCCTGTGTTCCAACAGGCGGTTGAGGATTTGCACATCAACAGCACCCGTCACAAGCCCCCTCACGGCTCCCTCGGACAAGCCTAATTCAGAAATATCGTAGCTTTTACGAACGCTCACGGTAGACAAGCCCAGTATGTAGTCTGTCGATACCTTAAATTCCTTTGCCACACCTATGAGAATATCACTGCTGACCGTTCTTGTTTCGCCGCTGACAATGCGGCTCAACTGGGAAGCGGAAACGCCTATCTTCTCCGCAAGTTCCTTTTGTGTGATGTGGTTCCCGTTGCATAAATCGGAAATCCGCTGTCCGGGCGTTCCGGGTAAAGCCATAGATACGCACCTCCTCCGCATACTTCCATTATACAGAATGATTGCAAAAATGCAATTTCCAAAGTGTAAACTTCATCAAAATGCAATTCTCGCAATATTCCGGGAATTGCATTTTTTTCGTGTAGACTTAGGGTAGTTCATCGATGGACGGCACCTTGAAAACAGAATGACCGTCCGAAAAGGAATACCCCGGCTGGGGAAGCACCGCAAGGAGTCGGACTTCGGGACAAAATGTCCCGAAGTTGCGAGGAGCGTGCCAACGCCGGAACACGCCGCAGGAATGGGGCAGGAAACCTTTTCGGGGAGAACGGCAACGGAAAGCAAAATGGAGGGAACGCATGAGAGATAACCCCTATAAAGACTTGCCGCCGCTGGAACGCAGGCCGGACGGTTCCCTTTACCGCATGACCCCGGCGCAGAGAAAACAGGCGGCCAGCCTGATACGCCGGGAGTGCTGTTGCTGTGAGGACGGCAACTGCATTGTCCTTGACGATGGGGACACCTGCACCTGTCCGCAGACGATTTCTTTCTCGGTCTGCTGTAAGTGGTTCCGCTGGGCGGTCTTGCCGCTGGACGGGACGCTGGAAGCGGAGATTTTCCGGGATAAGGACTTGAAACGCTGTGAGGTCTGCGGCGGTGTGTTCGTCCCCAAATCCAACCGGGCAAAATACTGCCCCGGCTGTGCCGCCAGAGTTCACAGGCGGCAGAAAACAGAAAGTGAACGGAAAAGGAGGTCTGCTGTGGACAGTTAGGAGCGAAAAAAGCCTTGATTTATCAGGCTTCGCAAGCCCCAAACCGGGGCTGGTGGTATAAAGTATCGCCCGCCCCGGAAAACGGGCTTCTAACCGTCCACAAAACGCACTATGACAAATACCATCTATATCCATCAGCCGGAAAAGGCGTTCAGCTTCACCCGGCTCCCGAATTTCCTCTTTGAAGCCCCCACATTCAAGCCCTTGTCCAACGAGGCAAAGGTTCTGTACGCCTTTATCCTGCGCCGGACAGAGTTATCCCGCAAGAATGGGTGGGCGGATGATTGCGGACGGATTTATCTGTACTATCCCATCTGCGAGGTGGTTGACCTGCTCCACTGTGGGCGGCAGAAAGCGGTAAACACCCTGCGGGAACTGCAATACGCCGGGCTGGTGGAGATCCAGAAGCAGGGCTGTGGAAAACCCAACCGCATTTTCCCAAAATCCTATGAAGCGGTTCCAAACACCGACTTCAAGAAATCCGGTTCTGGTACGCCGGAGGGCTGAAAACCGTACTTATGAAGTGAGGAAATCACTCCCCGGAAGTACGAAAACCGGACGGTATATAGAAATACAAAGATTAAAAAGATTTATTTATATTCTATCCATTCCAATCCTATCCGAGCTAATTTCTGCGGGATTTTCCCTGTGGAAAACCCCGGATAGGAAAGGAATGGGGAAAGGAGCAGAATGGCACAACACGCAATTTTGCGGTTTGAGAAGCACAAGGGCAACCCGGCAAGGCCGCTGGAAGCCCATCACGAAAGACAGAAAGAACAATACGCCAGCAACCCCGACATTGACACAAGCCGGAGCAAGTACAACTTTCATATCGTCAAGCCAGAGGGCAGGTACTATCATTTCATTCAAAACCGCATTGAACAGGCCGGGTGCCGAACCCGCAAGGACAGCACACGGTTTGTCGATACGCTGGTAACTGCCAGCCCGGAGTTTTTCAAGGGGAAATCCCCAAAGGAGATACAGGCGTTTTTCCAGAGGGCGGCGGACTTCCTCATTGGCCGGGTAGGACGGGAAAATATCGTGTCGGCGGTGGTACACATGGACGAGAAAACGCCCCACCTGCATTTGACCTTTGTTCCGCTGACAAAGGACAACCGCCTGTGTGCAAAGGAGATTATCGGCAACCGGGCAAACCTGACGAAGTGGCAGGACGATTTTCACGCCTATATGGTGGAGAAATATCCTGACTTGGAGCGTGGGGAGAGCGCCAGCAGGACAGGCCGGAAGCATATCCCCACCCGGCTTTTCAAACAGGCGGTTTCCCTCTCCCGGCAGGCAAGAGCCATTGAAGCCACACTGGACGGCATTAACCCGCTGAACGCCGGAAAGAAAAAAGAGGAAGCCCTCTCCATGCTGAAAAAGTGGTTCCCGCAGATGGAGAATTTCTCCGGGCAGTTGAAAAAGTACAAGGTCACAATCAATGACCTGCTGGCGGAGAATGAGAAGTTGGAAGCAAGGGCAAAGGCCAGCGAAAAAGGAAAGATGAAAGATACGATGGAACGGGCAAAGCTGAAAAGCGAACTGGACAATTTACAGCGGCTGGTTGACCGTATCCCGCCGGATATACTGGCGGAACTGAAACGTCAGCAGCGGCACACGGTAAAGGAAAGGTGATAGATATAAGCAGAAATTTTCGCCGCCTCTGTGCGGCATTGTACCTTGAAAACTGAATATGGAGGACACTGGATGGCAAAAAGTGAAAGCGATATTTTTACACCCCGAACAGGGCAGGTTATACAAGCAGAGAACGGCACGCAGTATTTTGTATGTGGGAACAACCGTATAAAAATCTCCGAACACTTCGCCGCAGGCGGGAAGCCCCTCGGTGATCTGATTGTAGATGTGGTGCGGCATACCGCAGAAAAAGCCGCTTCAACCTGATAGCCCATCATTGATAACAATATCGACGATGGATGGTCTGGAACGAACTTTGACAGGCCGGATTTTCAGAGAATGATTGATGACATTGAGGACGGGAAAATCAACTGCGTTGTTACGAAGGATTTATCCCGCTTAGGCAGAAACTACATTCTGACCGGCCAGTACACGGAAATCTACTTTCCCAGCAAAGGCGTCCGCTATATCGCTGTCAATGACAATGTGGACACCATCAACGGAGAGAATGAGCTTGCCCCATTCCTCAACATTCTGAATGAAATGCACGCCCGCCAGACCAGCAAAAAGGTAAAGGCGGCCATGCGGACACGGTTCGCAAATGGCGCACACTATGGAGCCTATGCTCCGCTTGGCTATGTCAAAGACCCAGATAAGAAAGGCCATCTTCTGATTGACCCGGAAACAAGGTGGATTATCGAAAAGATTTTTGACCTTGCCGTTCATGGCCGGGGAGCCGCCAGCATTACACGGATTTTGGTCGAAGAAAAAGTACCTACTCCCGGCTGGCTGAATTTCCAGAGATACGGCACTTTCGCAAATATCTATGCCGGAGCGCCGGAGGAAAAAGCCTATGCGTGGACGATAGCGCAGGTGAAAAGTATTCTGAAAGAGGAAACCTATATCGGACACAGCGTCCACAATAAGCAGACCAACATTTCATTCAAAAACAAGAAGAAAGTACGCAAGCCAAAAGAGGAATGGTATCGTGTGGAGAACACCCACGAAGCGATTATTTCCGAAGATGTGTTCCGTCAAGTACAGGAGCAGATTTGCAACAGGCGCAGACGGCAGAAGAACGGCACAACACAGATATTTTCCGGGCTGGTAAAATGTGCGGACTGCGGCTGGTCGCTGGCCTATGGTATGAACAGCCAGAACAAAAATCCCTATGCCCACTACCATTGTAGCAAGTACGGGCAAGGATTGCACCAGTGTTCCATGCACTATATCCGCTATGATGTGCTTTACGCCTATGTCCTTTCCCGTCTGCAATACTGGTCTGTGCTGGCACAGCAGGATGGGGACAAACTTCTGAAACGGCTACTTAACGCCAGCGACAAGGAACGCAATACTGCAAGGAAGCGGCAGACAGCCGAACTGAAAAAGGCGGAAAAGCGCAAAGCAGAAGTAGACACCCTGTTTGCAAAAATGTATGAGGACTGGTCTGCCGGACGCATTACAGAATACAATTTCAATATGCTGTCCGAAAAGTATCAGGGCGAACAGCGAGAATTGGACGTAAAAATTGAACGGCTTCACGAAGCGATGGAGACCGCCGCCCAGACAGCGGTTGACGCTGAAAAGTGGATAGGTCTGATGAAACAGTATGTCAATCCCACAGAATTGACGGCTGAACTTCTGAATACGCTGATTGAAAAAATCCTTGTCCATGAAGCGGTCAAAAGTGAGGACGGAAGCCGGGAACAGGAAGTGGAAATCTTCTACCGCTTTATCGGCAAAATCGAATGACACATCTTGAGATACCCAACAATATCTTTAACTAAGGGAAACGGG
>JAETQH010000035.1 GCA_021770785.1 Lachnospiraceae bacterium | reverse complement strand
CTTCTCACCTCCGATATGTCCTACCTCTCACTGCCGGAGGTTGTCATCATCACTATTCTGCCCTATGACCCCTTCGGGAAAAACCGTATGGTTTACACAATCCAAAATCAATGTCTGGAAGAGACTTCCCTTCCTTATGATGACGGTGCAAAAAAGATTTTTCTCTATACGAAAGGAACCGAAGGAAACCCTAGGCAGGAGCTTTGCGATATGCTAAAATACTTAGAAGAAACCACAGCAAAAAATGTCACCAACCAGGACATTGCTGCCGTGGAAAGCCTCGTAAATAAAGTCAAACACAAAAAGGAGGTCAGTATCAGCTATATGAAATCTTGGGAATGGGAACAGATGATTCGGGAAGAAGCCAAGGCAGAGGGTATTCAGACAGGTATCACCAAAGCCAGGCAGGAAGACATCAAAATTTTTATAGAGACATGCCGGGAGTTCGGTGCCTCCACAGAAGATACCGCTTCAAAATTAGCGGAAAAATACCACCTGTCCGCAGATGATATCCAGAATTATCTGGAAAGTAACTGGACGTAAGCGCACTACCCACGGGAAGTTCGTCCAACCAAAGCAGTCGAGCAGGGAAGAATTTTTTCCCTGCTCGCCGCGCGCCCCATGCGCCGCCTCAGCGGCACACTTCCTCTGCATAGGGCTGGGGCTGTGCATTAAAAAAGCGGCTGTATCAGCACAATGTTTACTGATACAGCCGCTTCCCTTATTATCTCTTAATTTGCTATCCCAAAACTATGTAGCATTAAAATACCTTCCCGTCCTGACACTCCTTTAACCTTCTGCCGCCAACGTCTCCTCATATTTATCCAATATAAGCTTCTGAATGCGGTCTCTGGTATCCGAATTAATCGGATGTGCAATATCACGGTATTCTCCGTCTGCAGCCTTGCGGCTGGGCATTGCGATAAATAGTCCTTTTTCCCCCTCGATGATTTTGATATCATGTACCACAAACTCCTCATCAATGGTAATTGACACTACCGCTTTCATCTTGCCTTCTTTTTCTACTTTTCTAATCCTAACATCCGTAATCTGCATATCTTGTGTCCCCCTTTATGTTGTGTATCTCCTAGTCGTTTTGCCTTCCCGCTAAATCACATAACGCTCATTGTTTTCCGAAACAATCTTGATCCCGTTATCTCCGCAATAATAGGTGTTGGCTTTTAATGTATCACGACTCTCCACAATACAGTTCTCAATATGTGTGTTGTCGCCGATATATACATCATTGAGGATAATAGAATTTTTAATGACACAGTTTTTACCTACAAATACCTTCTTAAAGAGAACTGAATTCTCTACCTTGCTGTTGATAATACAACCGCTGGCAATTAAACTGTTGCGCACATCGGAGCCTGCATTATATTTTGCGGGTGGAAGGTCATCCACTTTAGAACAAATCTTCGGCTCATCCCGGAAGAAATATTTCCGCACTTCCGGTTTTAAAAAGTCCATATTGGTCTGATAATAAGACTCAACCGTTGCGATATTGCTCCAGTACTCTTTCATCTTATAGCCGTAAATCCGTTTCATGTTCTTGTAACGGATTAGAATATCTGTTACGAAATCCCAGCGTCCCTCCTCCGCACTTCGCTCAAGCATCTCAATTAATTGCCTTCTCCTTACAATATAGATACCTGTAGAAATGGTATTGGACTGGGAAACCATCGGTTTTTCCTCAAACTCGATAATTCTGGAATCCTCATTCATACGAACCACGCCGAATCTGCTGACATCTTCTCCTGCCGGCACATCCTTGCAGACAACAGTAATGTCCGCTTTCTTCTGGATATGGCTGTCTAATACCTTATTGTAATCAATCTTATACACACAGTCACCGCTGGTAATAATAACGTATGGCTCATGGCGTCTCTTTAAGAAGCTGATATTCTGGTACATAGCGTCCGCCGTACCGCGATACCACCAGCTGTTATCCACCGTCACGGTAGGATTGAATACATAAAGTCCACCCTGTTTTCTTCCGAAATCCCACCATTTTGAAGAGCTTAAATGCTCATTCAAGGAACGGGCGCTGTACTGTGTCAGCACTGCTACCGTCTGTATATGGGAGTTGCTCATATTACTCAAAGCAAAATCAATGCTTCTGTAGCTTCCGCCGATTGGCATTGCCGCAATCGCTCTCTTATTGGATAGTTCCTGCATACGGCTGTTATTACCGCCAGCTAAAATAATACCTATTGCCTTCATAATTAGTCACCTGCCTTAATAATTACTTCACCGCTGTCCAGAATTCCATCCGGGTAATCTGCTTTCACTGTTGCTCCGGAAATTGCTGTATTCTTACCTACAGAAACATTATCCGGGATGACAGAATTCTCTCCGATTGTTACCAGTCCAAAGGAATATATACTTGCATTTAACTTATTCGGTTTTTCTTCTCCAATTCCGAGCACTACATGGTCGCCAATCTGGCAGTTCTCTGCAATGATTGACTTGTTAATGGTAACGCCCTCTCCGATACAAGTGTCTTTCATTACAATGGAATCTCTTACTACCGTTCCCTTTCCAATCGTAACACCGGCACCGATAACTGAATTGTATACCTCTCCATATATCTCCGAACCCTCTCCGATAATACTCTTCTCAACCACGGAGTCTGTGGACAAATACTGTGGCTCAATAATATCACTCTTGGTATATATCTTCCAGTATTCCTCATAAAGGTTGAATTCCGGAATCAAGTCTACCAGCTCCATATTAGCCTCCCAATATGAGCCAAGGGTTCCAACGTCTTTCCAGTAGCCATTGAATTCATATGCAAAAAGGCGCTGGCCTTTTTCATGGCAGTATGGAATGATATGTTTTCCAAAGTCGCATCCGCTCTGGTCCTTCATTGCATAGAGAGCCTCTTTTAATACCTTCCAGCTGAAAATATAGATACCCATAGAAGCAAGGTTGCTCCTCGGCTCCTTCGGTTTTTCCTCAAAGTCCTCAATTTTTTTATTTTCATCTGCAATCACGATACCAAAACGGCTTGCCTCTTCAATAGGTACCGGCATGGTAGCGATGGTGACGTCCGCATTATTTTCCTTATGGAAGTCAAGCATTACTTCGTAATCCATCTTATAAATATGGTCTCCTGATAAAATCAGCACATATTCCGGATTGTAGCCTTCCATATAACTCATGTTCTGGAAAATCGCATTTGCGGTTCCACTGTACCACTCACTGTTATCGCTCTTCTCATAAGGCGGCAGTACAGTAACGCCTCCGTTATTCCTATCCAAATCCCACGGAATACCAATTCCAATATGGGTATTCAGACGCAGCGGCTGATACTGGGTCAACACACCCACGGTATCAATGCCTGAATTAATACAGTTGCTCAACGGGAAATCGATAATACGGTATTTTCCTCCAAAAGCAACTGCCGGTTTCGCAACTTTTGCAGTAAGCACACCTAAACGGCTGCCCTGCCCTCCAGCTAATAGCATTGCTATCATTTCTTTTCTGATCACGCCAATTCACCTCTCGTCATTTTCTAGTCAATGTTAATTTATTCCTTTTGGTAGTTTAAATTATATCACACTCCCTTCATTATGTACAACATTTTTCACAATTTTTTTTTCCAATTTTATCTTTTTTTGTTAAATCATACAATATTTTTCGCTTCTTTTCGCCTTTGGTCGTTTCCTGTCAAAAAAATTTTATCCCAAAAGAATTTGCAAATTAATAATATAAGGTTATAATTAGCTTTGAAGCAGTGTTTGCTTTGCAAAGCCAAACCGTGTACGGATACACCGGGCTTTGCCAGACTATTTTAACAGGCAGGTAGTGATTATGTATAAAATTAATTTTGAAAACCCGATACATATCCATTTCATAGGTATCGGCGGCATCAGCATGAGCGGTCTTGCTGAAATTCTTTTAGAAGAACATTTTACCGTCTCCGGTTCCGATGCAAAGGAGTCAGAGCTTACTAGGCATTTAGAGCATATGGGTGTCACCGTTTCCTACGGACAGACCGCCGAAAATATCACAGAGGGCATCGATCTGGTGGTATATACCGCTGCCATCCGGGAGGATAATCCTGAATTTATGCGGGCAAAGGAGGCAGGGTTTCCCATGATGAGCCGTGCCGAACTGCTTGGACAAATTATGGACAATTATAAAAACTCCATCGCCGTTGCCGGAACCCATGGAAAAACCACCACCACTTCCATGATTAGCCAGATTCTATTAGAAGCAAAGACTGACCCTACCATCACGGTAGGCGGTATCCTGAAAGCTCTAGACGGCAACTTAAGAGTGGGAAAATCCAATATCTTTGTCTCCGAAGCCTGTGAGTACACCAACAGCTTCCTTCATTTTTACCCCAGGTACAGCATTGTCCTAAATGTGGAAGCGGAACACTTGGACTTTTTTAAAGATATTCATGATATTCGTAATTCATTCCAACAATTTTTATCAAACACAAAAAAAGACGGCGTCATCCTCATCAGCGGAGAAATTGAAAATCAGGAAGAACTGACGGCAGGCTTAACGCAGAAGGTTATCACCTTTGGTCTTACCGACACCTGCGATTACCACCCTGCGGACATCACCTTTGACGAGAAAGCCTGCGCCAGCTTTACCGCCATGTACCGGGATACCCCGGTGATGCAGGTTTCCCTGAATGTGCCGGGCATGCACAATGTCTCTAACGCCTTAGCTGCCATTGCCCTCTCTCTGGATTTAAACCTTCCGAAAGAAGCCATTCTTTCCGGACTTGCCGCTTTTGGCGGTGCAAACCGGCGTTTCCAGTACAAGGGCACAGTGGACGGCGTTACCGTCATTGACGATTACGCCCACCACCCGACAGAAATCCGTGCCACCTTAACTGCTGCCAAAAATTATCCCCATAAGCGTCTGGTGCTGGTGTTCCAGCCCCACACCTATTCAAGGACCAAGGCGTTCTTAGATGATTTTGCAGAGGTTTTATCCATGGCAGACCTGGTGGTTCTCGCCGATATCTATGCTGCCCGGGAAAAAAATACCTACGGAATCAGCTCCAAAGACCTGTTGGAAGTTCTCGCAAAAAAAGGAACGGACTGTTTCTATTTTCCATCTTTTGAGGAAATCGAGAAATTTTTATTAAAAAATTGTATGAACGGTGACTTGTTGATAACTATGGGTGCCGGAGATATTGTAAACGTGGGTGAACATCTCCTGGGGCAGTAAGTTATCCACATTATCCACATTTAATTGGGGAAAACTTCAACTTTTAAATGTGGATTTTTTTGTTTACATAACCTGTTGCCACCGAAAAACAAAAATGCCCGTCCCCCACACCTGTCCCCCATTTTACCAAGTTTCCATAATCTCACAGAAACAAAATATTCACTTTTTATCCACATTATCCACAATTCCCAAACCCCTTGATTTTACTGGGTTTGCACAAAAAATGTACTTCTCTTTTGAAAATTCCTGTGCTATAATTTGGAACATATCCAATAGAAGGAAGGCTCTGCGGACTTTCTGTTGTGATGAATAAGAACTTTAAGTTGAAAGTGGGTCGATATGCCATGCCAAAGATTACCATACACAATGACAGCGACACTTCTGTCACCAGTGTTTCCAACATTTTTATAGATGAATATATGTCCGACGCCAATGGGGAATTTGTAAAAATCTATCTGTATCTGCTGCGTTTAATGAACGCACCGGATACCGCGGTTTCTTTATCCTCCATCGCTGACAAGTTTGAGCATACCGAAAAAGACGTAAAGCGCGCCCTGTGTTACTGGGAGCGGATGCGGCTGCTTCGCTTAGAATATGACGACCAGCAGAATCTGACCGGGGTGCATCTGCTCAATTCTACAGCAAAAAACGAGGAACTTTCCCAGCCGGAACTTCTAGGCGGCAGCCCCCCTCTTTCCGGGGCAGAAGAGAATTTCTCCCACCCAGAGGCCGCAACGGCGGATTCCCTCACGGAAGCTGACAGCTTCACAGAGCCGGCCGTCGTTCTTCCGAAAAAGAAGTGTTACACGGCAGACGACATCAAAGCATTCCGGGAAAAAGAGCAGATTCAGGAGCTTATTTTTATTGCAGAACGCTATCTGCGGCGCACGCTGAGCCAGACGGATACCGACACCCTGCTCTATCTTTACGACGGGCTCGGCTTCTCTTCGGACTTAATCGAGTATCTGATTGAGTACTGCGTTTCCGGCGGGCATGTGGCTATCCGTTACATAGAAGCTGTGGCGTTAAAATGGGCGGAAAGCGGCGTTCACTCCGTCATGGATGCCAAACAAATCTCCCAGCTTCATGGACAGGCTTATTTTGCCGTAAAAAGAGCCTTTGGCATTTCCGGCAGGGATCTCGTTTCCTCCGAGACTGCCTACATTGAAAAATGGCGGAAGGATTACGGTTTCTCCTTAGAAATCATCACTGCCGCCTGTGATTACACGATTCGGGCCACCCAGAAGCCGAGCTTTGCCTATACAGATTCAATCTTATCCACCTGGAAAAAATTGCAGGTACATAGCATGGCAGATGTGGAAAAACTAACAAAAGAGCACCGTGAAAAGCATCCTGCAAAAAACCCTTCCGTCTCTGGGGAAACAGGCTCTAAAAATAAGTTTAACAACTTCAAGCAGCGCTCCTACGATTATGAACAGTTGGAAAAAATGCTGCTGACCACTAATGTGCAGTAACCTGGGAGGTTTTTATGCCCTTAAACAATTCGCAATATGACCAACTTATCCGCAGCTATGATGCAAAACAGCTGAAAAACCAGCATGATTTAGAGCAGCGCGTCCGGTACGCTTATTTGAAGGTGCCCCGCCTGAGGGAAATCGACAACGCCATTGCCTCTGCTTCCGTTTCTCAGGCGAGGAAAATGTTAGACGGCGATACTAAGGCATTGTCCTCCTTAAAGGAGCAGTTAGCCGCCTACCGGAAGGAACGGGAGGATTTGCTCGTCCGCTATGAATTTCCGGCGGACTACTTTGAGCCTGCCTATTCCTGCAAGGATTGTAAAGACACCGGTTTTATCAATGGGAAACGCTGCCACTGTTTTAAGCAGGCAGCCATTGACTTAGTTTATACCCAGTCTAATCTCAAGGATATTTTAATCCGGGAAAATTTTTCTACCTTTTCCTATGATTATTATTCCGATGAAGACATCAATCCTGCCACCGGATTAAGCTCCTTCGCCACGGTGAAGGACGCCGTGGAAAAATGCCGTGATTTTATCCTGAATTTTCAGTCACCGGGAAATTTTTCCAACCTGTACTTTTACGGGGATACGGGTATCGGCAAAACCTTCCTGTCCAACTGCATTGCCAAGGAGCTGTTAGATGCAGGTTATTCCGTAATTTATTTTACAGCTTTCCAATTATTTGATATATTAAGTAAGGGTGTGTTTGACAAGGACGAGGACGCCGTTGCCACCCACCAGAATATTTACACCTGTGATTTACTGATTATTGATGATTTAGGGACAGAACTTTATAACTCCTTCACCACATCCCAGTTGTTTTTATGCCTGAACGAACGGATTTTAAGAAAGAAATCCACGATTATTTCCACAAACCTTGAAATGAAGCAGCTGGCGGATATTTATTCGGAGCGTGTCCTCTCCCGGATTTCAAGCAACTATACCATCATCAAGCTGTTCGGCAGAGACATCCGCCTGCTTAAACGCAGCCGTTGATAAATACTTACGCATTCATTAGAGCAATCTATTGAACAATACACCTTTAACAATTTTTTATGGAGGAACCATTCAATGCCAAACGATGAAAGAAACCTAGAAACCATCCCCGACGGAGCCCTCGGACTTATTCCACTAGAAAGCTGTAAAGAATTAGGCGTCAAGGTAGACCGGTATTTAGCAGGCTGGCGGGAGAAAAGACAGCACCAGCACGAAGCTGACCCTGCCTTCAAAGGCTACCGCCGTGACTCCTACATTATCTCCACCTCTGTTCCCCGTTTCGGAACCGGGGAAGCAAAAGCTGTAATTAAGGAATCTGTCCGCGGATATGACCTCTATCTTTTAGTAGATGTCACAAATTACAGCCTCACTTACACCGTTTGCGGTCACGAAAACCATATGTCCCCGGATGACCACTATGCGGATTTAAAACGTATTATTGCTGCCGTAGGCGGTAAGGCGAGACGTATCACGGTCATCATTCCTTTCTTATATGAAAGCCGTCAGCACAAACGTACCACCCGTGAGTCTTTGGACTGTGCACTGGCATTACAGGAGCTTACCACTATGGGCGTTGACAATATCATCACCTTTGATGCCCACGATCCCCGTGTACAGAACGCCATTCCTTTAAAGGGCTTTGAGACAGTGCAGCCTGCTTACCAGTTCATCAAGGGCATCTTAAAAAATGTTCCTGATTTGCAGATTGACTCTGAACACATGATGATTATCAGCCCGGATGAAGGCGGTACGAACCGTGCCATTTACCTGGCAAATGTTTTGGGGCTGGATATGGGTATGTTCTATAAGAGACGTGATTTCAGCAGAATCGTAGACGGACGCAACCCCATTGTTGCCCATGAGTTCTTAGGCTCTTCTGTAGAAGGCAAGGACGTTATCATCATTGACGATATGATTTCTTCCGGTGAAAGCATGATTGACGTTGCCACAGAGTTAAAGAAACGGAAAGCAAACCGTATCTTCGTGGTGGCAACCTTTGGTTTATTTACCAATGGCTTAGATAAGTTTGATGAGGCAGTTGCTGACGGTACGATTTATAAAGTAGTCACCACAAACCTCACCTACCAGACACCGGAGCTTTTATCCAAGCCATACTACATCAACTGTGACATGAGCAAATATATCGCTTACATCATTGATACCTTAAACCACGACAGTTCTATCAGTGATTTGTTAAATCCTTACGACAGAATCGAGCGTCTGGTATCAAAATACAAGGCAAAACAGAACAAATAATTAATTTCCAACCAAAGGGGCTGCACGGCAGCCCCTTTTTCATAGCCTGGGAGCACAAACAAATCGCTGCTCCCATTCTTTTCACACAAAAAAAGAGCGGCACAAACCACTCTTTTTTATGTAAAATAACTATCCTAGAATAAATCTACTCTTCCGGCAAACTTCTGGTTAATCACATAATATGCCGCAAATTCTTCCGGTTTTAAATATACCTGAAGAGATTTGATAGAAGAAACTCTGTGACCTGTTGCCACGAACTCTCCCTTTGCCTTCTCAACAACATCTGCAATGATAGCTTCTTTTCCCTGATACTGTACAAATACTTCCGGTTTTAATTCTTCTTTTTCTTTTGCTGCCGCTTTCTTTGCTGCTCTGCTCGGTTTCTTCTCTTTTACAGGTTTTGCTGTCTCTTTTACTGCTTCTTTTGTCTCTTCTTTTGCAACTGCTGCCTTTGCTTCTTCTACTTTCGCATCCACTGCTGCTGTTGCATTTGCGGTAGCTTCTTTTGCTGCGGCTGCCGTCTCTTTTACCACTGTCTTAACCTCTTCCACTTTTGCTGCGGCTGCTGTCTCTTTTACTGCTGCCTTAACCTCTTCCGCTTTTGCTGCGGCTGTTTTTGCTGTCATTTTGTTGTTTGCCATAATCCTTTTCCTCCTCGAATCAAATGGTTTACTCACACACTAAAAACTTTTCCATTGCATTTAATGCTTCTTCTTCATCGTTCCCCTCTGCCACGATATTGACTGTCATTCCTTTGGAAGGGTTAAATGCCATAATCCCCATGATACTTTTTGCATTAATCCGGCGGTTCTCACTCTCAAGTATAATTTCACTATCAAAACGGCATGCCACCTGAACTAATTCAGCTATTGGATTATTATGTTCTTCAGAAACATTTGAGATAGTTATTTCTTTTCTGCTCATATTATCCATCCTCATTTTTTTAACTACTCATCAAAATATACCCCATAAAAACATAATTTGCAATACACTTGAAAAAAATTGTTAAAGTTCACCGAAGAATTTTAAAACAATGTTTCTTTTTTATGCGATTTTCCATTGATTTTTGGGAAATTTTACTTATTCAGGTATGTGAAAAACACATTCCCCGCTCCCGCAAACATCTCTTCGGCCTCCGTCAGGCTCTTTCTGTAATTGCTGCCCTGCACCGAATCAAAGATGATAACGCTGTTTGCATCATACCCCACCAACAGCACTGCGTCGCTGCTGCCCGCCATGGCAAAAACCGGACTTCCGCAGCTGACATAGTAAAGTACTTCCTCAATGCTGCACCCTGTAAGGTCTAAAATTACCGCATCCTTCATGGTATTTTTTAAGATGTTTTTCGGTGTCTCACCACCTGCGATTAATGCGCTGACGCCGATGTTAATTCCCTCTTTTTCCAGCATGGCATTGATACACTGGGCGATACTGCCTGCATTGGCATCCTCCATGCCCACCACGATGTCCGGCAATGCTCCCTGTACTGCTTTTCTGGAACGTTTCCAGATGTATTGCTGGGAACTGCTGATTACTACACCCATGCTCTCATTTGCCGCCTTTATCGCCTCTGTCACCGACTCAGTGGAGGCAATGACATCCCCCTTCACATAAACATAATACTGTTCCGTATCGCTTTGATTATTCAGGGCTATGATTCTTTCCTCTTCTAAGATAGTCTCCTTGGGCGTTAAAAGCCTCGGCTGCTTTTCACTGACAGGATTTGCCAAAGTCAGCTGTACCTGCCTCTGCTTCGTCTCTGACATGCTGGTGTGGATGTCCACCACCCTCAGGCTGTCTCCCTCCCGGTTCATAATCATATCCCGCTCCGTTTCCACATAGGCGGTGCCGTTGTACCGAATCCGGTTTAAGTACATGGTATAATCCTCAATTTCAATTCCAGAAACAAAATAACCGTTCTTTTCGTAAGTCTTTAATACTTCCTGCTCTTTTCCCGAAACATCCGCAATCTTAATCTGGTACATGGGAACTGTCACATTGCCCGCTGCATCCTCAAAAATATCTGCCTGGTCTGCAATGCCGTAGACGAAATCCTCCTGCATAAACCCCAGAGGCTTCACATACTGGTTTCCGCCCTCAGCAATATCCATGCTCTTTCCGGTGGCAAAATTCATCACATGTATGGTACTGCTTTTTTCTTCCTCCGTCCATGCAAACAACCCCTTAGAATCTGACATGGCATAATTGCCGTCCTGCAGGTCTTTCATTAATTCCTTTACCTGCAAGGTGTTCAAATCAATCTCATAAACGCTTCCCGCCATCATCAGGTAAAGGGCACCTCCCTCATTGACGAACATCAGCTGGCCTAATTCCGATTTCATCACCTCAAAGGATTTGTCTGAGGGAAGGAATACCAGTTCCTCATTGGTATTAGAAAGTCCGTCATAGTGATAAACGGAAAGTCCCACCTCACCCTCATGAGTTCCCCGGTTCATGTAGCCATATACGATATAATCCACGCTTCCCGCCTCGTCGATGCTGACTACCTTAATATCATGATTTCCGTTATTTTCCCTGCTGTCAATTCCCTCGTACCCGCGGAAGCTGAATACCTTTGCCAGATTGTTCTCCGTCTCGTTATAGCACCACAGCTCTCCCTCCTGTACAAACGCCACGATGGTTCCCGCCTCATTTGCCGCAAACTCCACATCCTCCGAACGGATTCCAAGCTGGATATAATTTTCATACATCTCGGCTGTCTCCCCCCGGAAAATCTCATTGACGGTACGCTCAAAATTCAGCAGATACATCCGGTTTGAGGTGTAGCGCACACGGTAATATTCCTCCACATTAAAATATTCGCTCTCACCGTTTTCCCCAATGCCTGCCACCACATATTCCAACACAATCACATTGTAGGTATCGGTCATCTCCTTGATGGAAGGCACAGGAACCGTAAAAGGCTCACCCTCAAAATTCGCCCATGCCATCTGCTTTAAGGAAGAATTCAGCGATACGAAGTGCAGGGTGGTGTTGTCCCCCGTCGTCTTTTCCATGTAGGTGGATAAGGTACCGGAAGTCTCATCATTAAAGGTCTTTTCATTGACCTCCTGCACAAATTCCAGGCATTCCGCAATGTGGTTATCCTCCGGCTCCATAATTCTGGTATAGTAGGAAATACTTTTATCCCCGCTGTTTAATTTAATCAGCAGCAGATATTCTTCTCCCTTCTGCAACAGGTTTTGTATCCCAAGTTCCACATTTATCCTGCCCTTATCCTCCCTGTATTCCGTCACCTCCGCATTGGCAATCAGCCGCTTGCCGTCAAGGCTGCGGATTTCATAGGAAATGCCGTCCACTGCCGTCTGATAGGTTTTTATCTGCACAGACAGCCTGCGGCTCTCGTCCACCGGGGTAATGGTATCTCTCATATACGCCGCATTCATCTGGGCCTGATAGCCGTATAGCTCATTGATTTCCGTCTCTCCGGCAAACAAAGAAATAACCGGCAAAGTCGCTTCCGGCATTTCTGTAGTCAAATCTTCGTTTACATGGTTTGTCAGCATCTCAAAAATCATCACTGACACAATAAATATAACAACTAAAACGGCTGCTTTCACTGCACCTTTCTGCACGGCTGCCCCTCCTAAATCTATCTGAAATCTACAATCTCTGTCATCAACCAATTTCTTTTGCACAAGCAAAGCAGGCAAACCCACCATACATAAATGCAACAAGGTCTTTCTTATAAAATAAAATAGCTACCGCAATTTTTTGCGATAGCTATATTGTATTCATTTTTCTGTAAATCCGCAATAATTAAATAGCAATCTTTCTTTTTTCTTAATAAATGCAGTCCCCTCCCTCCGGCAGCAAAAGCCTACCACCAGCGGCGGCATCTTCTGTGCCGGCATCTTCTGCGGTACATTTCATTGTTCAAAAGAACTCCGATGAGAGAACGCATTCCATGACCCTGCCGGGGCGGAGGCGTTCCCTGTCTTCCCGGCGGCGGTGTCCCCGGTCTCCCCGGCGGCGGGGGCGGCATCATTCCTCCCCAGTACTGCTCCGCCTCCATATCCGGCTCCTGCTGCTCTAGCTGTCCGTAAATCCGGTCAACCACCTGCTCTAACATCAGACGGTCAGGATATTCGTCAAACATGAGGCTGCCCTCGTACTCCATTTTATCGCATTCGTCCTCTACGATTTCCAGTATCCGTTTCACTTCCCGCGGATACAATTCTTTCATACGGTCCATATCCTTCTCATATTCCATCTCCGTCAGATATAAATTCTGCATGGGATAGGTCATATAAAAAGGCATTTTCGGAGCTTCTAACTGCATCCTGAAAAATTGTTCCTGATTATAGTCCACTCTATACTCCCTATAGATAACATCACTATATCTTATGAAAAAATGTTTTTCCCGTGCCTCCTTTTTAAGACAGCACCTCAATTTTCCGATAGCATCTATACCCTTCATGAAGCATCGTTATCTCCACTTCCTCTGCACCGTCCTCTTCCCGGTGGGTAAATTCATATAAATTATATTCCCCATTCCGGTAGGCAAAATCCTCTCCGTTGTCCTGGTAATGCACATAGCGCCCCTCTCCCGGAAATACCATAAGCCTTAATACGTCCAAAGGCTTTTCTCCCACATACTGCATGGGCTCAAAGGTGGGGAGGATAGTACCCTCCTTCACAAACATCGGGCAGGTATCCAAAGGCGCATCCACCATGTAATACCGTTTGCCTTCATAAGGCTTTTTCGTCTCAAAATCATACCAGATCCCCTCCGGCAAATAAACCAGTTTCTTTGTCATTCCCTGCTCTAACACCGGAGCTACCAGCAGATTTTCTCCCACCAGAAATTCTCCGTTCAAATTCCAGGTTTCCGAATCATCTTCATAATGAAGCACCAGCGGCCTTATGACGGGCAGCCCCGTCTCCTCACAGACATGGAACAAATCGTAGAAATAGGGCAGCAGGCGGTATCTCAGTTCAATAAACTTCCGGTTGATGGCAATGGTCTTTTCATCAAACTGCCACGGCTCCTGATAGGTGCTGCCTTTAGAGGAATGGTTCCGAAACAGCGGGGAAAAAGCTCCTACCTGTACCCAGCGGCATAAAAGCTCCGGCGTACAGTCCGCCCCAAAGCCTCCTACGTCCGTTCCCGCAAAGGCAAATCCGCTCATTCCCAGATTGCACAGCTGAGGCACTGCCATCTGCAGATGCGCCCAAAGGCTCTGGTTGTCCCCCGTCCATACGGTGGAGTATTTCTGGGTTCCCGCATAACATGCCCTGGTAATGACGAAGGGACGTTTTCCGTCCGCCTTTTTCAATCCCCCGTAGGTGGCTTTCGACATCAAATGACCGTAAATATTATGCATTGCCGCATGGGGCAGCGGCATGTCCTCATCGGTAAACATCACATCCTTTGGCAGCTCCCCCCGGAAGCTTGCAGGCTCATTCATATCGTTCCATGTGCCCCGCACCCCAAGATCTGTCAGAAATTTCTGGCTGCCGCCCCACCAGTCCCTTACCTCCTGTTTTCCAAAATCAGGATAAACGGCGTCTCCGGGCCAGACGGCATTGACATAAATCTCACCCTCCGGCGTCTTTGCAAAATAATCTCCTGCAATGCCCTCATCATATTTCTCATAGCCCTCGTCTAACTTCACGCCCGGGTCGATGATACAGACAGTTTTAAAGCCCTTTTCTGCAATCTCAGCAATGATAGCTCCCGGCTCCCCAAATTCCTTGTTATTCCAGGTAAATAC
This sequence comes from Lachnospiraceae bacterium, assembly GCA_021770785.1. Lineage (GTDB taxonomy): Bacteria > Bacillota > Clostridia > Lachnospirales > Lachnospiraceae > Roseburia. The sequence continues at coordinate 30,523 of JAETQH010000035.1, read as the reverse complement.
CCGGTATCCGTCCATATAGTCAATGTCAAAATGAATGGTGTCGCAGGGTATCTTAAGCTCCCTGTATTTCTCCGCAACCTCCCGGATATCCTCCGCCGATTCGTAGCCCCAGCGGGACTGGTGATACCCCAGCGTCCAAAGCTGCGGCAGCGGTGTCCGCCCGGTCAGATAGGTGTACCCGGAAACAACGTCCGTCATTTTTTCCCCGGCAATCATGTAGTAATCTAAATTTCCCGCCTCTGCGCCGTAATAGAAGTAGCCTTCATTTTCTTTTCCGAGGTTAAGGTAAGATTTATAGGTGTTATCAAAAAACAGTCCGTACACTCCGTTGCCGCTTAAGGTAATCAGAAACGGAATAGACTTATACAGTGCCCGGTAGTCCTCCGTATGTGCCTGGGGGATATCGGAATTCCAGTTTTCATATTCGTAATCCCGCTTGTTTAAAAATCCGGTCTTATCCCCGAGTCCGTAAAATTTCTCATCCCCCTGCATTTTTTTCACCACTTCCACCGGATAATGGAAGTCGCTGGCCTCCGGTACCTCATGTCCCTCTGCCTTTAAAACTTCAATAAAGTGCTCACTGATTTGTCTGGTAAAGATGCGTCCCTGCCTGTCATCCTCACAGAGCAGTGTGCCGTCCGCCTTGTAAAAATCCACATAAAAGTCATCACAGACCTTTGCCGCTAACTTTTCCGTAGCAACCACCAGGACCTCTCCCTCCTGCTTTACCGTAAAAGTTACTTTCTGTGCTTTCTCTCCCTCGATGGCTTTCGAGCGGTGGTCTTTCGTCTCCCGGGGCAAAAATACATTGATGATTTCCGGCGTCAGGACACGGAGCGCCGCTTCGCCCTTTTCAAATGTGAGTTTTACTTCATTCCCCTCTGTCTTGTGTGAAATTAATTTTCCAAGCATACTGTTTCTCCCTTTTCTGAAATCATATTTCATGTCCGCTTTTATACTGCCGCAAATTGGGCTGCGGCAAGCGGTTTGTGCACATTGTACTGTTTTACAAATTCCCTTTTATACCGCCAGAATTTTTATCTGGCAAGCTCCTGCAGCTCCCGCATCAAATCCAAATCGGACTGCTGCACCCGCATATTGGTGGTAATAGGCTCTTCCCCCGGCTTTGTCACGGTTATCTCCACAATCGTCCCCGCCGGAATGCCGCCGGAAAACGCCGCCCCTAAAAACGCCGAAAATTTCGGATGATTCTGGGTAAATTTATTTTTTGCATTCATTATTTTCATAATGGAATTGGGATTCATCATAAAATGCTCTCTCCTTTTTCTGTTGTTATCCGCAGTTTCCCGCACAATTATCCGACGGGGAAAACTGTCTGTTTTCTATGGTTTTTATTATATAACAGAAGTAAATGGTTGTCTCAAAAATATACGAAATTTAAGAAACATTTTCTTCCGAAGCTTCTGCCTCTCACAGCATTTTTTTCTTTTTGAAATAGAGAAATTCCAAGGCAATCACCATAAGGCTGATGATAATTACTGCCAGATAAGAATATTTCCATCGAAACTCCGGCATATTTGGAAAGTTCATTCCATACCATCCGGCAATCAGCGTCAGGGGCAGAAAAATAGTGGTAACAATGGTGAGAAAACTCATCACCTTATTCTGCTGCACTGCAATCAGCGACTGGTACAGCTCCCGTATCTGAATCAGGTATTCCCGCAGCATTTCCACATGGTCATGGAGCCGTTCCACATGCTTTACGTAAAGCTGCCACAAGTTCTTTTCCTCCGGTGCTAACCTTTGCCCGTAACTGCTCTGGACAAAATATCCCATATTAATCAGCTGCTCATAATAAGAATGATACTTTGAAAGCCGTTTCCGGTACTGAATCATCGTTTCGTAAAAATGCTCCGGTATCCGCTTTAGCAGCTTTTCCTCCATATCCGACAGCTTCTCTTCCTGCTGCTGCAAATAGATTACATCATCCTCTAGCAGAGCTTCAAACACCAGCAGCAAAAGCTGATTTAAACTGCACTTCCCCGGAGGGTCTGTTTCCATTTTTCCCAGTATCTTTTTTAAAAGCTTTCCGTCCTCCACAAAAAGCAGCTCCCCGTCTTTCAGATAAAATCCAAAGTTTTCGCAGACGCTTTTCTCCCTGCCAAAACCCGGCAGCCGCATGGTCCCAAACAGGCATTCCCCATAAGTTTCCGCCTTACAATACTGTACCGGGTTCATACTACGATAAAATGCCCGCTTATGGGGATATTCCCCGGACAGCTCCTTTAATTCCGCCACGGACAGAAGCTTCACTCTGCCTTCTTTTCCCGCAAAATCAAATCTCTGCATTTGCTTTCCTTTCCCAAAAATCAAAACACCGGCTATGACATTCCATACCGGTGTTCCGCTCTTTTATCAGTATTCCACTTTCCTATCTTTCTATTTCACCAATTTTACAATGGCCTCCACCACTTCTTTAATATTGCCCTTAGAAGTATTAAAGCACACATCATAATTAATCGGCTCGCTCCAGGTCTGTCCGGTAAAGAACTGGTAGTATTTCCCCCTTCTCCGGTCTACGTCTAAAATCTGGCGGCGCAGTTCCTTCTCAGAAAGATGCTCCTGCTCCGGCGCCCGTTTTCTGCAGCGCTCCATGCGGCTCTCAAGCCCCGCATAAACAAAAACGCGAAGCGGATTCTTATCCCGCAGTATGTAATCTGCGCTGCGCCCTACGATGACACAATCGGATTTCTCCGCCAGCTCCTGTATCAGCAGGCTCTGCTCCCGGTAAATATTGTTGTTCATCTCCATCACCGGATCCGCTCCCATATAAAAAGTCCTGCCAATGGTAATCGGTATCAGGTTAGAAGGACTGTTTTCCATGACATGCTGCACATACCCCTCCGCCAATTCCGTTCTGTTCGCAATCTCTGTAATAATTTCACTATCATAGTAAGCAATACCAAGCTTGTCTGACAGACGTTTTCCCACTTCACGTCCGCCGCTGCCAAACTCCCTGCCGATGGTTATAATCCTTCTCATGTGCCCTACCTCCCGTAGCTTTCTTTCCGCTATTATAACACTCTTAGACAGGGGGTGCAATTTTATTTTTCAGTCCACACTCTTAAGGGATTCCGTCATGCTGATACCGTCAATTTTTTTCTTCATCATCTGGTTGACAAACAGCGCAAACACCAGCGTCAAAACCACGCTGTACAGGTAGCTTACCGGAAGCACCTGCACGTCAAAGGTCACTGCATCTATCTTAATCTGCCCCATGACAAAGGTATGCAGCAGTTTTCCCAGCACCAGGCCTAACAGCGCCCCAAAAAAGGTCAGCATCAGGTTTTCCCGGAACACATAGGAAGAAGTCTCCTTTTCGTAAAATCCCAGCACCTTGATGGTGGCAATCTCCCGCATACGCTCCGTGATATTAATATTGGTCAGATTATAAAGTACGATAAACGCCAGCCCGGCGGCGCAGAGGATAATCACAAACACAATCAGGTTCATGCTCTGCATCATGCTAGAAAACCGCTCTAAGAAATCCTGGCTGACATTGACGGTAACTGCGTTTTTCATGTTCATCAGGGAGGTTCCCAGAAGATGGGCGTCCTGTCCCTCCGCCGCATTGATGTAGACCGTCTTGTACTCCGGTGCCTCTCCCATCTGCTCTTCATAGGTTTCCACCGCCACGTAAACATAATCATAGACAAAATTTTCAAAAATTCCCGACACCGTTACCCGAAGTTCTTTTCTGTCCCCGTCCTGCAGTAAAATCTCATCCCCCACCTTCACGCCGTAGGTTTTTGCGATTTTATGGGAAATTACCGCTTCCCCTTTCCCGGGGTAGGAAAGAGGCTCATCTTTTTGCGTATGCAGATTCAAAAACGGCTCCATAGTCTTTGCATCCTCCGCCGCCACCAGGGAAATCGCTTTTCTCTCTCCATCCACCTCTAAATCCACCGTCTTTTCCATGGCAAAGCCATAGGCTGAAATTTTCTCCGGCATCATAGCCTTAAGTTCCTGCACCATAGCTGCATCCACAGGCTTCTGGCAGGTGACGCTGACATCAAAAATCTGTATCTCCGTATACTGCTGGTTTGCCACATTCGTGACAGAATCCCGCACCCCAAAGCCCGTCACTAATAGGGCGGTACAGCCGCTGATCCCAAGGAGCATCATGAAAAACCTCTTCTTATAACGGAAAATATTCCGCAGGGAAACCTTCTGCAAAAATTTCAGGCGTTTCCACAAAAAGGGAAGATATTCTAAGAATACCCGTTTTCCCACCTTCGGCGCCTTCGGACGCATCAGCTCTGCCGCCGCCTCGGACAGTTCATAACGGCAGGAAATATAAGTAACCCCCACCGAGCAGAGCATTGCCCCCGCTAAGGAAATCAACGCCAGTTTCCATTCAAACACAAGGGTCAGACTGTCCACCCGGTACATCATCTGGTACGCATACCAGATAACCTCCGGAAAAACAACAATGCCTCCAAAAAATCCTATGAGGCAGCCTGACAACGCCCCGGAACCGGAATAGAAAATGTATTTTGCCATAATGCTCCACTGGCTGTAGCCTAGCGCTTTTAAGACACCAATCTGCGTCCGCTGTTCTTCCACCATGCGGTTCATGGTAGTCATGCACACAAGGGCAGCCACCAGAAAGAAAAATACAGGAAAAACATTGGCAATGCCGTCCACGATTCCGGAGTCACTCTCAAAACACACGTAGCCCACATTGGTGTTCCTTCCCAGCACATAGCTGTCCGGCTCTTCTAACTCCGCCAGCATCTTTTCCCCGTCCGCAATTTTTTCTTCCGCCTCCGCCACCTCTTGATCAAAAGTTTCTTTGGCTTCGTTGTATTCTTCCCGACCTTTTTCGTATTCTGCCTTTCCCTCTTCAAATTCCTTTTCTTTTTCCTTTAGCTCCTTTTCCCCATCCGCTAACTGCTGTTTTGCTGCGGCAATGGCGCGCTTTCCCGCCTTAAGCTGCTGTTTTGCCTCCGCAATCTGCACCCGTCCGTCTGCAATCTGCTGTTTTAATGAGGAAATCTGTGCGAGAGCCTCTTCCATACTGAAATCCCCGCTTACCAAATCCCCGAACATACTGCTGTCTGCTCCAAGGTTTCCCAGAATATCGCTGTCTGTCCCAGAATTTCCTGCGCTGCTGCCGGTATTTTCACCGTCTGAGCTGCCGCCAAAAATATTCCCCATACTATTCAACGCCTCGGACAGCTGCCCCATTCCCATGGAATAGCCGATTCCAAGGGCAATCTCCCCTTGGTCTAACTGCGCTTCTTTTTCTGTCAGCAGGGCTTCCGCCTCCGCCAGTTCCTTTTCTTTTCCCTCGATTTCCGCCGGAGCACTTTCTAGTTTTTCCCTTGCCTCCTTCAGCTGTTTCTCACCGTCGGCTATCTCTGCCGCCGCCTCGTCTAACTTCTCCTTCGCCTCCGCTAACTCCTTTTGGGCGTCCGCTTTTTTCTCCGCCAGCTCTGTCTTGCCGTCCTCTAGTTCTTTCTTAGCGTCTCCCACCACCGTCTTATAGCGTGCCTCCGTGACCTCCTGGGTCAGACTTTCCCATGTAGCGTTTTTTTCATCCAAATAGTCCTCATATTCCTCACTGTACAAGGGAAATTCATCGGCAAACTTTACATAGATTTCCGTATAATCATCCGTCTCAAAACCTCCCGGCATAAGGTACATAAATCCGGCCACCTTTCCACTGCCAAGGGATGTGGTTCCACGCTCAAACTGTATGTACAGAGGCGACTTTACCAATCCTGTCACCTCATATTCCCGGTAGGTAAAATGTTCTAAATCCCCCTCGTCATTCTGTTCCGACAGTTTTATTTTTTTGCCTATCATGGAGTTTCCGTACAGGTTCGCATCCACCACGCACTCGTTTTCCGCTTCCGGCAGGCGTCCCTCCACCACTGTAATGCGGTTTACCTCCTCCGGCAGGCTGTAGGCTTTCAAAACCTTTTCATTTCCTCTGCTTTCACTGCATAAAATGTCAAAAGAAACGGAGCCCTCTGCCGCTTTCACATCCTCCTGCTGTCTGAAAACCTCCACATCCTCCTTAGAAAATCCCACGGTGGACATCAGGCGGTAGTCATAAAAGTCCGTCTCCTTAAAATACTCCGTCACCGTTTTTATCATAGCTGTCTGGGAAATTTTCAGTCCCGCAAAAAGACCTACCCCCAATGCAACAATGGCAAGAATCGCCGCAAAACGCCCAAAGCTCTGTTTTATTTCCCGAAATGTCGATTTCCATATGGTTGATTTCATACTGTTCCTCTTTTGCCTACCACTCAATGTCCGCAATGTCTACAATGTGCGCATTCCTCTCCATTTTTACCACCGTACCGTTTTTCACCGTGATAATCCGGTCTGCCATGGCGGTAATCGCCTGGTTATGGGTAATTACCACCACAGTCTTTCCCCTTTCCCGGCAGGTGTCCTGCAACAGCTTTAACACCGCTTTTCCCGTATTGTAATCTAAGGCTCCCGTAGGTTCGTCACACAGGAGCAATTTAGGATTTTTCGCCAACGCCCTCGCGATTGCCACCCTCTGCTGCTCGCCGCCGGAGAGCTGCGCCGGGAAATTGGCAAGACGCTCCTTTAAACCCACTTCCTCTAATACCGTCACCGCATCTAAGGGGTCTTTACATATCTGCGCCGCCAGCTCTACATTTTCCACCGCCGTCAGGTTCTGCACCAGATTGTAAAACTGGAATACAAATCCGATATCGTAACGGCGATAGGAAGTAAGCTGCTTTTTATCGTAGGAGGATATCTCCTGCCCGTCTAAATACACTTTTCCTGAGGTGAGGCTGTCCATCCCTCCCAGGATATTTAAAATAGTGGTTTTTCCTGCACCGGAAGCCCCCACAATCACGCAGAACTCTCCCTGCTCAATTTCAAAATTGACGTCCTTCAAGGCGGGAATTTCCAGTTCTCCGGTTTTATACACTTTTCCAACATGTTCAAATGATACAAATGATTTCATATGTTTTTCCTTTGTCTTTGTCTGATATAGACAATTATATGACGCGCCCTCTGTCAAAATCAAGGTTCTTTCCCCGGGGTGCCCTATTAAATTTTTATAAATCAGCATTTCCGTCAAACAAAACAGGCTGGTAAATCAAGCTCCTGAAAACATGCGCCACACGGCGCACCAAAAAAAGAAACAGATAAAGCACTTATCGCTTTATCTGTCTCCTGACTTCTACGCCGGTTCCGGCACTTCAATTTCCTTAATATTAATCTCATTGCCCACCAGCAAATAGGTGTTTTCACTGCCGCAATGGGGGCAGAGCCGCCCGTGCGCCACTGTGTCGTAGTCCCTTTTGCAGGCTTCGCAGTGGGTTACGGCATGAATCTCTTCTATTTTCAGTTCCGAACCCTTCATCACTTCGGAACGGTCCGCCGCAAAACGCCAGCAGTCTAAGATATAGGAATGCACAATTCCCGATACCTCGCCGATTTGCAGAGTCACTGCCGACACCACATCCACCTGATTTTCTGCGGCAATCTGCTCCACACTTTTAATCACGTGAAATACTATTCCAAGCTCGTGCATGTTTCTTCTCCATTCGCTGCTACCCAGCTTTTTATTTGTCCTTTTTCCCGAAACGGATTTTAACTTCACGTTTCAATGCGTAAGGAAGGATGCCCTTCATCTTATCCTCCGCTTTTCTCATGGTGCTGCACTCCGGCAAATCCCTGTGAAGATGAATGGCGTCAAATTCACATTTTGTAGTGCAGACGCCGCAGCCGATACATTTGTTCGGGTCAACCACAGAAGCCCCGCAGGAAAGGCATCTTGCCGTCTCGGTTTTTACCTGTTCCTCCGTCAGGGTCTTGTGGGCGTCACGGAAGGATTTGTGGGCATTGATATTTTTATCCGTTTCCGGTTTCTGTCTGGAAGAATTGTCGTAGCTTAAAGGAGCTAAATTATTCTTATCTAACTCAATAAACTGGCGGCGGTTTCTTCCGATGGTCATGCTGGCATTTTCATGGACAAAACGGTGAATGGACTCTGCCCCCTCTTTTCCGGCCGCAATGGCATTGATGGCAAAGCCAGGTCCGGTATAGACATCACCGCCTACAAAAATATCCGGCTCTGCGGTCTGGTAAGTCAGGGAGTCCGCAACAGCTCCGTTTCCTCTGCCAAGTTCCACCTTAGAGCCTAAAAGCAAATCGCCCCATACAATGCTCTGTCCGATACTTAACATTACATTTTCACATTCCACGGTCATGGTTTCGTTTTCATCATACTGCGGATTGAAACGTCCGGTATCGTCTTTGACAGAAAGACATTTCTTTAAGACAATACCTCTTACCTTTCCGTCTGCAACCAAAATCTCCTTAGGACCCCAGCCGCAATTTACCTGAATGCCCTCTTCCTCTGCCTCAAGCACCTCATCCTCCGAAGCAGGCATATGATCCCTGTCCTCTAAACAGAACATGGAAACTTCCCCAGAGCCACAGCGGCTGCTAGTACGTGCTACGTCGATTGCTACGTTACCTCCGCCGATTACCACGGTTCTGCCGTTTACCTTATAATCTTCATTTCCGCCGGAAACCGTATGTAAGAAATCCACCGCACTCATAACACCCTCGGCGTTCTCTCCCGGAATGCCCGCCTTGCGGCTTCCCTGACAGCCGATTGCCACATAAAATGCCTGATAGCCCTGGCTGCGGAGTTCGTCTAAGGTAATGTCTTTTCCCACCTCGATGCCGCATTTGATTTCCACACCTAAGGCACGAATCACATCAATCTCTGCTTCCACCACGTCTTTCTCTAACTTAAAGGAAGGGATACCATAAACTAACATACCGCCGGGACGCTCGTTTTTCTCAAATACCACCGGTTTGTAACCTCTGGCCGCTAAATAGAACCCACAGCTAAGTCCTGCCGGGCCGCCTCCGATAATGGCAATTTTCTGCGGGAAGGCGCCTCTGTTGGAAGGCTGAATGACAGGCGGAATATAACGTGTTTCCGCATCTAAATCCTTCTGGGCAATGAATTTCTTTACATCATCGATTGCCACCGCCTCATCAATGGTTCCACGGGTACATGCGCTCTCACAGCGGCGGTTGCAGACACGTCCACAGACTGCCGGGAAAGGATTTTCCTTCTTAATCAGCGCCAGCGCATCGGTATATCGTCCCTGCGCTGCCATCTTTAAGTAACCCTGTACGGCGATATGTGCCGGACAGGCCGTCTTACAGGGGGCTGTTCCGGTATCATAGCAGTTAATACGGTTATTATCACGGTAATCCACATCCCATTTTTCCGGTCCCCACTTGGTATTGTCCGGAAGCTCCTGATGCGGATACTGAATCATTCCCTCGTTGGTGCAGAGCTTCTGACCTAATTTCACGGCTCCTGCCGGGCAGTACTCCACACATCTGCCGCATGCCACGCAGTTTTCTGTCTCCACCTTCGCCACATAAGCGGAGCGGGACATATTCGGCGTATTGAAAAGTTGGGAGGTACGCAGCGCATTGCAGATATTCACGTTACAGTTACAGATTGCAAAAATCTTATTTTCGCCGTCAATATTGGTAATCTGATGCACAAAACCGTTGTCCTCGGCACGCTGTAAAATTTCCAGCACCTTTTCTCTGGTCACATAATGTCCCTTGTTTGTTTCCACCAGATAATCTGCCATGTCGCCCACACCGATACACCAGTCCTCCGGATCATCGGCACAGCCTTCCCCTAAAACCCCCCGGGAATAGCGGCAGGAGCAGGGGCTTGCTGCATATTTTCCGTCATATTTGTCTAACCAGTGGGAAATGTGCTCGATGGGAACAGACTGATTCTCCGTCTCGATTGCTTTCTCCACCGGAATGACGTGCATACCGATGCCGGAGCCTCCCGGCGGCACCATGGCAGTTACTTTTTCCAAAGGTAAAAATGTCATACGTTCAAAAAAAGATGCCACTTCCGGATGTTCCTTAATCTGGTCTAGCTTCATGTTAAAGAACTCCGCGCTCCCCGGCACAAACATCGGCAGCACATACTGCTTCTCATGCTTCGGATTCTCCCAGTTGTATTCCAGCAGTCCGATGCTGCTCATTTCCTGCAATAAATCTTCCAGGTACTTTTCTTCTTTTCCAGTGGCTTTCACCATCTGCTGCAGCGTCATGGGTTTGCGCGCCTTCATTTTCAGCGCAACCTCCGCCATTTCGTCTGTCACCAGCGCAGCCAGCCCATAATACTCCGGGTCCTCTGCGGTAACAGTGTGTCCAATACGGTCCGTAATCTTCTGCCCCAGTTTTAAAATCAGCTCCCTCGGCTGCTCCGGCGGCGTGTAAACAAATTTTTCCATTTTCATACTCCTTATAAAATCTTCATTTGCTTAAGAAGAATGCCGCCTGCACGAAGCCAGAATTTCTTAGGCAGTGCCCCCTGGGCAGCGCCTTAGTAGTTCTCTTCGTGCTGCATTCTTCGGCATGAGATTTAGAAGTTCTTCGGCGGTGCCCCCTCTGGGCAGCGTCGATTTAGAACTTCTTCTCATGCTCTCCAGCTTGCAACTTCCCTCCGCAGGTAGTCCGTCCACTCTTCTATGCCCTCTCCCGTTTTTGCACAGATTGGTATTACCAGAGCGTCCGGATTGCGCAGGGCAATGTTCCTTCTGCACTGCTCCATATCAAAATCAAAATAGGGCAGCACATCCGTTTTGTTGATGAGCACCACATCGCAGATAGAGAACATCAGCGGATATTTTAGCGGCTTGTCATGTCCCTCCGGCACCGATAAAATCATGGCGTTTTTCACCGCCCCGGTGTCAAATTCCGCCGGACAAACCAGATTTCCCACGTTCTCTAAGACTGCAAGTTCCACGTCATCAGAGCCTAACCCCTCAAGTCCCTGTTTCGTCATTTCTGCGTCTAAGTGACACATGCCTCCGGTGTGAAGCTGTATGGTTTTCGCTCCTGTCTTTGCAATGGTTTCTGCGTCCACATCGGAATCGATATCCGCCTCCATCACACCGATTTTCATCTCATCCTGCAGCGCCTCAATCGTCCTCGCCAGAGTCGTGGTTTTACCAGCGCCGGGGGACGACATGAGATTCAAAAGAAATACTCCCTTTTCCTTCAGGTCTGCCCGAAGTGCCTCCGCCTGTGCGTCATTATTGGCGAAAACACTCTGTTTTACCTCAAGGATTCGCACCTTACTCATTAGTTATCCTCCCTCAATATATGTTTACTAATATATTTTATCATCTCGCTAATAGTTTGTCAAAAAAACTGGTCATACCAGATGGTTTTCCCTTACATCAGGAAACAAAATGGGCAAGCCCCTTCGGTTCCCCTCCCCTAATCGAGTAGGGAAAAATTTTTTTCTACTCGCCGCGCGCCCCATGCGCCGCTTCAGCGGCATACTTCCTCTGCATGGGGCTGTGCATCATAAAAGACAGCCCTAAGGCTGCCTTATATGAAATGATAATACTCTAACGCCTGCCGGATTCCGCCCTCACTTGCCTTGCCTGTCACATAGGAAGCCCTTTCAAACAACTCCTTCTTTTCCGCATTTCCCATTACTACGCTGTTTGCCACATAATCGAGCATCGGCAGGTCATTGTTGCTGTCCCCAAATCCATAGGTATTCTCTGCAGGGAGTTTAAAATAATCCAGCAGGAACTGAATCCCGGTGGCTTTTGAATAATGATAAGGCACAAACTCCCGGAAAGTTCCTCCCCGGTCAATGCAGTCAAAATAACTATCGCTGACCTTTCGAAACTCTGCTAACTGTTCCTCCTTTTCATACCAGATGACGAATTTGTCACAGATATAATCTTCCGCCTCTAAGGCATGGGACATATCGTAGTGCCGCTCCCGGAACGCATAATACTGGCGCTTTGCATCCGGATGGCGCAGTGGTCTTGCCAGATCAAAAACCACCTCCTGCCTCGACTCAAACAGAATATCTATATCCGTCTTTCTCGCCTGCCCTAAAATCTCCATCACCGTCTCATGGCTCTGATGCACATAGAGCAGTTCCTTATTATCATAGTAAATATTTGTGCCACAGCCGCAGACATAGCCGTCAAAGCCGATGGCACGGAACCGCTCTTCTAAATTCTGGTAGCATCTTCCCGTATTGATAAACATTAAATTTCCGTTGGCACGTGCCTCCCTTATAGCTAAGACAGCACTGTCTGGAATCGAACCGTCCCTCTCGGAAGTCAGTGTCCCGTCAATGTCAAAAAATGCGATTTTTCTCTTATTCATTACTGTTTTTCTCCTATCTGCAAATTTTTATAGTATTCCATGGGTGTCACCCCATATTCTTTTTTAAACGCCCGGAAGAAATGATTGTATCCTCCAAATCCCCCCAACTGGTAAACCTCATGGACCGTTTTCCCCTGTTCAATATATTTCCGACACAAATCCAGCCTTGCCTTCACGATATACGCATGGGGCGTCTGACCCGTCTGCCGTTTGAATTCCCTACAAATATGATAACGGCTCACAAAAAACTCTTTTTCTAATCGCTCTAAGGTTAAATCTTCTGTTAAATGTTCCCCAATATAGAGAAAAATATCATCCATCATCACATGCCTGCGATTCTTTTCCCGCCGCACTTTATCTGCCCTAATGCAGACCCGCAAAGACAAAACCAAAAGCATGGATACCAGATTCTTCTCATAGAGCTTCTGACCGTAGCGCTCACTCTCATTTTTCATATCACTGAGCTTGAGCGCAATATTTTTAACCAGCATGGAAGTCTCGCTGTCGGCGTGTACCACCGTCACCTTATAGGGGACGAACAGAAACCCCTGTTCTAAATCCGTTTCCTCGTCCGAAAGCTCCCTCAGATATTCCGGCAGCACCCGCATTTCTAAAATCTCCAGCCGATATCTGCCGCCTCTGAAATTCATCTCCGTCTTTTCTCCCGGCTTAATCAAAAGTACGTCCTCCGTACCACAGAATTTATTTTCCCCCTCCACATCAAAATAGCATGTGCCTCTGGAAATATATAATATCACATAATAGTTTCCGGCGGCAAATTGACGTCTTTCTTCCTTTTCAAATATATATTTCCATGCTATATAGGATTTTCTCTCCATAATCCTCCCTTTACCACCGTCAATCTAACAATGATTTACAGATTTAGCATACCATGTATGCACATTTATTACAATATATCAATTTATGCTAGTTCTTGTGCAAGAAATAAGTATATTTTATAATTTCTCCATTCTATAATAGATTTAACTAATGAACTATCTGAAAAAGGGGGTTTTTTATGAACAACACACGACCATTTTCCATGAAGGACAAAATCGGTTACACACTGGGGGATCTAGGCTGCTGTTGCACGGAACAGTTCCGTTCCATGTATCTAGCCATCTTCTACACGCTGGTGCTGAAGGTAGACCCGGTGCATGTAGGCATCCTGATGCTCATCACCAAATTCTGGGACGCCATCAACGACCCGATTATCGGTGCTTTAGTGGACAGACATGAGGATAAAGGAAAGGGCAAATTTCTTCCCTGGATCCGCCTCTTTGCTTTCCCCACCGCCGTCCTGTGCATTCTCGGCTTTGTCAATGTAGGGAACTTCGCCTACGGCGCAAGACTTGCCTACATGTTTATCTCCTATGTCGCCTATGAAATCATGTACACCTGCGTCAACGTGCCTTTCGGCAGCCTGTCCAGCGTCATGACGGACGATGTAAACCAGAGGACAGACCTCTCCCGTTACCGCAGTCTCGGCGGAACCATTTTTATGACCGTCATCGTCATTGCCGGACCGCTGTTTCTCTACAAGGACAACCAGCCTGTTCCCCAGAATTTCTTAATCATGGCTGCCATCTGCGCCATCATCGGTTTTATCTGCCTGATGATTACCAGCAGCTGGTGTAAAGAACGGGTAACCTTAGCCCCAGTACAGAAAACTGAGCCAGAGAAATTAAGCTATTTACAGATTATCAAAGAAATCGCTAAAAACCGCGCCCTTTTAGGCGTTATGCTCTCAAGCTTCATTGGTATTGTGGGCGCCGGCATGGTAAATGCCTTAAACACTTATCTTTTCAAAGATTATTTCGGCAATGTAAAGGTGATGGCAGTTTCCGGCATGTTAAGCGTGCTCTGGTCCCTCATTGCTTTCATCGGGACAAAATTTGTGGCAAAAAAGTTCGGAAAGAAAGAATGGATTATGTACAGTGCGAGCTTCTCCATTCTGGTATTTGCCGTCCTGTTCCTTTTCCCGCTGAAAAATCCGATGGTATTTATCGTCATCAACGGTATCTGCTACTTAGGTGTCAGCGGTTTCCAGGTATTAGTCTGGGCTCTGGTCAATGACGCTATCGACTATCAGGAACTGCGCACCGGACAGAGAAACGAGGGCATCGTCTATTCTTCCTACACCTTTTTCCGCAAACTGGCAAACGCTGTCTCAGGAAGTATGGGAAGCTTCGCCCTTGCCATCGCGGGATTTGAAGTAACGGCGACAGAACAAAGTGCCGCATTTGCTGGAAACCTCTGGAAAACCTACACCGGAATTTATGTCGTATGTTACCTCTTAGCCGTTCTTGTCCTGCGCTTTGTCTATCCGCTGACAAAAGCAAAAACCGAAGAAATGTTAGCCGAGCTGGCAGCAAAACACAAAGGAGTTTCCAGATGATAACACAAATTTCAATTGTAAACCGTTCCGGCTATACCCTCCGGGGAATGTTAAATTCCCCGGAGAATGCCCCTGAAAAAGTCCCCGTAGTCATCAATGTCCACGGCTTCGGAGGAACCCTGGGGGGCTATAAAGGGCTTCACACCCGGATGGCAAGAGAATTAAGCCGTGCAGGAATCGCCTGCGTACGTTTTGATATGTATGGAAACGGAGAAAGTGACGGGGAATTTTCTGATATGACCTTCACTTCCCTGTTGGAAGATACGGAGGATATTTTTCACTGGGTAGCCGCACAGCCTTGGGCGGATCACGAACATCTCATTCTTTCCGGCCAGAGCATGGGGGGGTATGTGGTTTCCTGTGCAGCGCCCCGTTTAAATCCCTTTGCCCTGATTTTAATGTGCCCCGGCGGCGCTATGTGGTACGGCGCCTTAGAGCGTTCCCTCTCCATGGAACAACAGGGGATTTTCTTTGCAGATGTGGAGGGCTTACGGTTTTCCACCGACTTTAATAAGGATTTGCACCAGTACGAACCATTTTCTACAGCAGCAGGCTACCATGGCCCTACGCTCCTTATCCGCGGAACCATGGATGAATTGGTAGACGAAAGTATCTGCGAAAAGTACCGCAGCCTTTATGGAGAAGCCTGCACCTACCTTTCCATTGAGGGGGGAAACCACAATTTTTCCTCTCTCCCGGCAAGGGAAGCCTGCAACAACGGCATTCTTTCTTTTTTGGAGAAATTATTGCCATAAGTATTGTATCTGTTTATCGTTAAACAAGGTGTCTCAGACATTTTATATTAAGAAAGAAGGAATCATTATGAAAATTTTAGAACCCATTCAGGTTGGAAAAACCACCTTCAAAAACCGCATCATGTTCCCGCCTCTCACTACTGGCTACGAAGAGCGGGACGGCTCCATCGGGGAGCAGAGCTTTGCTTTTTACAACCGTCTGGCAGAGGGCGGAGTGGGGTATATCGTCATCGGGGATGTGGCTCCTGCCGCTACCTTCAGCCCCACGCCAAAGCTTTACAAGGAAGATCAGATTGCTCCTTTCAAGCGCCTTGCTGACGCCTGCCATATCCATGGATGTAAACTGGGCATTCAGCTTTTCTACCCGGAATACAACGTAGACGCCTTGAATATGCTTTTCGCCCAGGGAAAAATGCAGGAGGCAAGAGCACAGCTTCATCACGATATGCAGTATTTCATCAATGAAATCACGGAGGAGGACTTAAACACTATTCTCGAACGCATGGTAAACTGTGCAAAATTAGCCCAGTCTGCCGGAGTGGACTGTATCGAAATCCACGGAGACCGCCTGACAGGCTCCCTCTGTTCTAAAATCTTAAATCATCGTACCGATGCCTACGGCGGAAGCTTTGAAAACCGCACCCGCTTTGCGTTATCCTTAGTTTCCCGCTTAAAAGAGGCTGTTCCGGATATGGTGATTGATTATAAGCTCCCCGTCATCACCCCTTTAAAAGAGGGCGGGCTTCGGGGAAAAGGCGGTTTAGAGCTTGAAGAAGCCAAGGCCTTTGCTGTTCTTTTAGAAAAAGCCGGAGTGGACACCCTCCATGTGGCGCAGGCAAACCACACCGGAAATATGGCAGACACCATCCCTCCTATGGGAACCCAGCCCTACGGCTTTACCGTCTACTGTGCCGATGAAATCAAGCAGTTAGTTTCTCTTCCGGTTTCCTGCGTTGGAAGAATTGTTACCCCTGCTGCCGCCGAAGCCGTCATATCCTCCGGGAAAGCGGACATTATCGCATTGGGGCGCTCTCTTTTGACAGACCCGGATTTCGTTAAAAAGTGCGAAGAAGGAAACTGCGGCTGCGTGCGCACCTGCATTATGTGCAACAAAGGCTGCACCGACAATATTCAGAACCGCGCATTCTTAAGCTGCGTCTTAAACGCGGAGAACGGTTATGAGGGAAAACGGGTCATTACACCTGCGGAAAAGAAAAAGAATATTGCCGTCATCGGCGCCGGCATTGCAGGGCTTGAATCGGCAAGGGTTGCCGCCTTAAAAGGCCATACCGTTACCGTCTATGAAAAAGCCCTGAAGGCCGGAGGGCAGATTTTAATCGCCAGCGTCCCTCCCCGTAAGGAAGAAATGATGCGTATTTTAAATTATTACGAGGCAGTCCTTGCCACGCTGCCTGTTTCCTTCCGTTTCGGTACTACTTTACTTCCGGAAGAATATGATAATTATGACGATATCATCATCGCCACGGGTGCCGTCAACAACATTCCTCCCATCAAAGGGCATGACCTTCCTCTGGTAGTGAGCGCATGGGATGTTTTGGCAAAGAAATCCATTGTTTTTGGAAATGTCACGGTTATCGGCGGAGGCCTTGTGGGCGTGGAGACTGCGGAATATTTAGCACACCTGGGCTGCAAAGTTACTGTAGTGGAAATGCTTGATACGATTGCTAAAGAAGAGAGCACAACGATTCTTCCTACCCTTACAAAAGAATTGGATGCCTACGGCGTGAGCCGCTATACCAATACGAAGTTAGAGGAAATCCATGCAGATTCCGTGACAGTCACTACGGCAGCACCGGAGACAGAATCTAAGACCTTTATCATTCCCTCTGATTTTGTTGTGATGGCTGTGGGAGCAAAAAAACAGGCGCTTACCCTTGAGGACTGCAAGGTTCCGGTTCATTATGTGGGAGATTGTGGAGGCGAACGTCCGAGTAATATCGAACATGCCGTGAAGAGCGCTTATGATACAGCGAATGCTATTTGATTTAAAAATAAGTGTTTCACTTTCGTCCGTCTTGTCTGCGTCTGCCTCTACGGCAGGCGCAGTACCTCTTTTGCCCCCAACAAAGCGATTTCTGCCTCTTCATGGGTAATCACCAGCAACGTTTTTCCCTTTGTCTGCGCCCTGATATACTCTGCTGTTTTTTCCTTTGTCTCCGTATCCAAGCCTTTTAACGGCTCGTCCATCAAAATGCACTCCGTCTCCGCAAACAATGCCCTAAGAATCGCCACTCTGCGCTTCATGCCTCCGCTTAAATTACGGACAGGCTTCTGCCAGACTTCCTCTAACCCCACCTGCGCAAATGCCTGCCGCAGTTCTTCCTCCGTCAGCTTTCTTTTGCAGACCAGTCTCAGATTTGAGACTGCGCTTAAATTTTCACAGAGCCTGTTCTCCTGGAACACTGCCGCCAGTTTCCCGTGGGGCACTCCCGTAATCTGTCCCGCCTCCGGTTCTTCCAGTCCCAGAAGCAGCCGAAACAGAGTGGTTTTTCCACAACCGGATTTTCCCATGATACAGGTCGTTTTTCCCTCCCGGAATGTATAGGAAAAATTCTCGAATACTTTTTGTTCTCCATAGGATTTATCTATATCTTTCACTATAATATCCATAACTCATTCCTGCCGTTTTCCATATTTTAATTCACATCTACGCTGTTTCCATATCTCATAAAACTCTTTCCTCCGACACAGACAGCCGTCTTTTCTCAGCTCTTCTCTACCCAATGAACCAGATACCGCAACAGCCCCAGGACACATTTTTCCAGCAGAACACTGATAAGAATAATCACAATGGTCCAGGCAAATAAATCCGGCGTATTGAGATAAATCTTGGCATGATACAGCTTCTCCCCGATAGAGCCGTCCGGCACACCGATAACCTCTGCTGCTACCCCTGCTTTCCAGCACATGCCAAGCCCCAAAGAGCAGGCGGTCAGAAGATAGGGCAGTACTTCCGAGAGATAAATATAGCAGATTTTCTTCCGAAGTCCCACGCCAAAAACCTCCGCCATCTCCAGCAGCTTCCAATCGGTCTGCCGCAGCCCCTCTGACACATTGGCATAAACCACCGGAAAAACCATCAGAAAAGAAATGAATACGGAAAGATTTCTCGACGGAATCCATATTAAGCATAGAATAATAATAGATGCCACCGGGGTTGCTTTCATCACCGAGGTCAGCGGCTTTAGCAGAATTTCCACCAGGGGACAGGCATAGGAAGCCGCCGCCAGCAAAATTCCGAAAATCAGCGCCAGCCCGAAGCCCGCCGCAATCCTGCCAAAGCTAAACCAGATGGACCTCCAAAATTCTGCCGTCTGCACTAATTCCATTAATTTCCCGATAACAGAAACAGGAGATGCCAAAAGTATCTCCTGTCCCAACCACACGGCAGCAAGCTGCCACAGCCCTATCCAAAAGACTGCAGCAGCAATTCTGCCTAGATATAATGTTTTAACCCTCATAGTAGAATCCGTCATCCGGTACAGCACCTCCAACCGTCTGCGGGTTCTGCTCAAACAAAATATTCAGATACCCGGAAAGCATGGTTCCTAGTTCCTCCCCCGTAATGAATACAATACTGCACTCCGGTATCGCCTGTTTCGCCACCTCTGCCGTTACAATATCGTGTGCCCCTATGATTTCCGCTGCCGCTTCTACATCCGAATTGACAAATGCCACAGACTGCTCATAGGCTGCCATAAATGCCTCCACTTCCTCGGGATGGTTCTCTAAAAATTCATTCCTGACTACCACAACTCCGGTTACCAGCCTGCTGCCGTCAGTCATTCCGCTCTCCCAGAGTTCGTTTAAATCCAGCACCACTCTTAAATTCTCATTTTTCATCAATGCAGTGGTAACAAAGGGCTGGGGAAGAAGTCCCACCGCCGTCTGGTCCGCCGCCAGCGCAGCCACCACCTCTGCATGTTCCGACTTAAATTCAACGGTGACATCCACCCCCGGCTCAATACCATGAGCGGTCAGCACAGATTCCAGGGCATATTCCGGCGTTGCCCCTTTTCCGCTGGCGTAAATGGTTTTTCCTTTTACATCCTCTATGGACTGAATCGTCTCACCGTTTTCCACCAGATATAAAACACCTAAGGTATTTGCCGCCAGAACCTTTATCTGTTTCTCTGTTTTCTGGTATAATACGGAGGAAAGATTCGCCGGAATTGCTGCAATATCCACCTGTCCCTGCACAATCATGGGAACCATTTCATCCGGGGATGCCACAATGCTGACGTCATAGGCTTCGTCATCTAAAAGCTGCGCCATTCCCATGGCGGTGGGGCCCTTTAAGGCGCCGATATTTATCGTGTTCCCGTCAGAGGTTTGTGCCTGCTCCGTATCCTCCGACTGTGTATCCTGTGTTTCTTCCGGCAATAACGCTTCGGTATCTTCCCCGCCTGCCTGTTTGTTTTCTTCCCGTTCCTCTGCCTCTCCCGCAGGATTTTCCATGATAAACTGCTGGTTGTCTGCCGACATATCTGCATCGGCATTTCCGCAGCCGGCTAGCATGGCGACGCCGAGGACTGCCGATAAAAGTATGGCTGTTAATTTTGTTCTTTTCATCGTTCTTATTACTTCCTTTCATTTTTGCCTGCAATCTGTTTTGCAGGACACTTGCAACGCAAGCCGGTATTATTGTATCTGTTTTACGGGATACTTGCAAGGCAAAAATGTTTATTGATAACTTTCACCGGAGACCTGTCCTTTTTCCGAAAATACCAATGTCTGATAAGGTTTTACCACACCGTCAAAGACCTGTCCGCTTATTTCCTCTATCTGCCCCCGTTTTTCCGGCAGTTCCAGCTCGCCTGGGCTGTTATGGAACATCAGTGTTATTCTTTCCCCGTTCTCCGCCGTTTTCTCATACTGGACAATCCCCTGCCTATCCTCTGTTTTTAACGCAGTAAGCTTCCCACTGGTGAGCGCCGGAAATTTCTTCCGCAGGGCAATGAGTTTCCTGTACCACGAATAGATTTCCAAATCCTGATATTCCTCTTTCCACAGCATTCCCCGCCTGCAGTCCGGGTCGCCGCCGCCTTTCATTCCATACTCGTCTCCGTAAAAAATCATAGGCATTCCCGGCGACAGCAGCTGGATTGCCGCCGCCAGCTTAAATTTCTCTTTCTGTTCGCCGCAAAGGTACATAAAACGGGCGGTATCATGGCTGTCTATCAGATTCCACAGCAGCGGATACACGGCGCTGTGCACCGTGCCCCGCATAAAATCCATCCGCTCCGCAAATTCTGTGGCTGTAATGCTGCCGTCCGCCACAAAATCCTTCACCGTCAGGAAAAAGTGGTAATTCATCATGGTATCCCACTCGTCCCCCTCCAGATAGTCATTGGCAGGATGCCAGACTTCGCCGATAATAAGGGCTTCCGGATTGACAGATTTCACCTTTTCCCGAAAACGCTTCCAGAAGCGATGTCCGATTTCGTCCCCCACGTCTAACCGCCAGCCGTCGATACCGCACCTTTTTATCCAGTATTCCGCCACGTCAAACACATACTGCTCCACTTCGGGATTGCGCAGATTTAATTTCGGCATCCCCCCGTAGTAACCAAAGGTTTTGAAATTTATCTGTTTCCAGTCCTGCTCAAACAGCGGAAATTTCTCAATAAAATACCAGTCTAAATAGCTGGAATTTTCTTTGTTTTTCTCAATATCGGCAAAGGCAAAAAATTTCGGAGAAGTGTGGTTGAATACGCCGTCTAAAATTATGCGCATTCCAAGTTCATGGGCTTTCTCTGCCAGTTCTTTTAAATCCTCCTCCGTGCCGAAGGACGGGTCTATTTTTTTGTAATCAATGGTGTCGTATTTATGGCTGGATCCCGACTGGAAAATCGGCGTCAGATACAGCACGTCCACCCCCAGTTCTTTCATATGAGGCAAATGGGAAATCATTCCCCGCAAATCCCCGTGGAGATTATCCCGATGTCCGATGGGGGCTTTGTACCAGTGGGAATCCTTCTGGTTTTCGCTGCTGGCAAAGCGGGCAGGAAATATCTGATATACCACGGCATTTTTCGCCCATTCCGGCGTCACAAACCTCTCCTCTTCCCTGAGATTCTGGGGACAGTCAAACATTTTATCTATGCTCTCTATGACACTTCCGCTAAATTCGTAATTGCCGTAATAAGCCGTCACCCCCGCTTTGTCTGTCAGTTCAAAAAAATAGCGCAGGCAGATAACGGAAAAGGTAAGCTCCGTCTCATAGTAATCGTGGTATTCATCGCTTGCGGCTTTCTCCATGGGGTATTCCGCCCTGGTGTCCTTTTTTACCAGCGGAATGTATTTGTCCTGTGTGTGAAGCGTCACCTTTTCCATATCGCCTTTTTTGGTGGTGATACGAATAATAAATTTATTTTTATCCACGGCATAACAGTACCGCTTGTCCATATCATGATAAATTGCTGCGTATTCCATGATTTTTCCTCCTGCTTCTCTTTTTCCGGTGAAACAACGTTTTTCCTTCCCGGTAACGTTTTCAGCCTTAATTTTATTATGCAGGAAAGAGGGGAGCGGTGTCAACCGGTTTATCACTCAAAAAAGCTTAACTGCTCTTCTCTTAAGGACTTCCTTTTCCGCTCTGTGATTTTGTCCTGTTCCGTTACTGTTCCGCACAGCAGCGGTGAATTTACATCATAAAGTTCTGCCTTGCTGCGCACCTGCACATCGCTCTGATTGGCGTAACAATACAGACAGCCGTTTTTGCAGGTATCGTAAGCGCCAATTTCCACGCTCTCCATACAGCCGCATTCACCTCTCTGGTTTTTATCCTTCGCCCCCCTTAGCTTACAGCCAATGATTTTTTCTATCTGCCCCTTATCAATACAACTGTTAGGGGAAATTCCACAATCCGACAAATCCATGGCTTCTGCACAGGCGGCAATCTCCATCGAATGTCCCCTGGCAATCCGGCTTAATTTTCCTGCAAATTCTTTTAATTTTTCCTCCGGGAACACCTGTAACCAGAGCCTTTCCATGGTTTTTCTGTTTTTGGCATAGATATCCACAAAGCTGATGACGCATTTATCCGTGTATCCACACAGCGCCTCCGCAATCTGTGAAAAAGCGGATAAATGATATTCCATGGTATATTTTTCCGTAAACAGGATGGGGTCATAACGCCAGATAACCTTTTCTTTTCCAATCTCTCTAGACAGGCTTTGAAATGTGGGAATGGCGCTCTCCTTTTTGCGGGGCACATTCGGCTCAATATCCCTGCCGTAACCCGTTAAGGTAAACTGAAAATAATACCGGTAATCCTTTAATTCCGGCAGGCGTGCCATCATAGGCGCCGGGTTCTTCGTCCAGAAAACAATGCAGTCCACCACCTCCGGCGACAGGCTGATTTTGCTAATCTGATGAGCATTCATAGGATTTCTGACATAGCAATATCCCTCTTTGATACGCTGATAAAACCAGTCGGAATAATAATTCGGAATATCGGTACGCCTGCTGGCACTTAGTATCATGTTTTCTCCTTCATCTCAGAAAGATATTTCTTAAAAAATTCCAGGAAGCCGCCCTCCACTGCAATCTGCTCTAATTCCTCCTGTGGTCTGTCATAGTAATACATCCCGGTTTTTCTGTCCAAGGAAAGGCAGTCTAGGGGGAAGCCTTTCTTTTTGATACCGTCTTTGTGGGGTTGGGAGGTGATGAGAAAGGGTTCGCTTGCCATATTTTCTTCCATGGCTGCGTAAATGTGGTTTTCATCTGACACCAGGCAAATGGCATTGCGGTATCGGGCGGTTAAATCACCGTATTGTTCCGCAAGCCCTGCGTAATAGGTAAGCATCTCCTCGTCCGATAAACATTTTCCCCCTACGTTTCTCACATGGACACCCGGCTGTAATTCCTCCGGCAATTCGTCTATGTAAAGTCCGGAATCACAGGAGAATAGCGGCACGTGAAAGGCTTCATAATAGCCTAAGGCTTTCTTTCTGGCATTTTCTACGGGGGTTTTCCCGTCTTCTTTAATTTCCGGAATTTGTATTTTTATATCCTTTAATCCGGTAAGTTCTATTCCCAAGCCTTTTAAATGATTCTGCATGGCAGATAATTTTGCGGGATTTCCTGTTGCGTATAGTAACTTCATGTAATGTCCTTTCCGGCATACCTTTTACAGCCATTGAATGAAGGCTGTCTTATCGTTTCTGTTGTAGCCTGCCTGTTCGTAAAAATGTAAGGTGCTCTCCTTTTTCGAGCCTGTCAGAAGCATCATTTTATAACAGTTTTCTGCTTCCGCCAGCTCTTTAGCGAAGTTTAAACAGGCGGTGGCAAGTCCCCGTTTCCTGTAGGCTTCGTCGGTGATGACATTTTCCACAAAGGCGTAGGGGCGTTGGTTTCTTGTGAGGTTGGGAATGATGACGCAGACGCAGGAGGCTGCAATTTTTCCGTCTTCCTCTGCCACGATGATGTGGTGGTTTTTGTCCTGCAAAATGGTCTGCCACAGAGTTTGTAGCTCTTCGGTGTCCTCCGGTATGGGGTTGTCGTGGAGCTGTGTGTATAGCTGCAGCAGACCTTGTAAGTCTGAGGGGGTGATTTCTCGAATCATGATGAGGGGACTCCTTCCTGTTAGAAATATCGGGGCAGGTTGTACTTCTGCCTTTTTCCTCTGTAAAATTGGCGGTTTGATAAAGCTTATTTCTTGCTGTGGTCAATGCTTCCTAACGTATATTGCTTTTTCTGTTCCATCTCCATGCCCTGCAATTCCCCTACTCTGCTAATGACAGCATTCGACAAAACCTCTATACGTTCCTCGTCTATAAATTCTGTTGGCACAAAAATTTCCCTTATATCATCCTTTAAATATCTTAGCTCTTCAAACGGAAGCCAGCTAAAATCCGAAACCAATTCCATCTGTCTTGAATCATTAGAATAGGACGGCTTTGTTTCAACCTCACCTGACGGATTAATTGCCCTTGTGAGTTTATCATGCCAGAGGCTCGTTCCGCTGTCAAATACCGGTGCCGGACCTATCCATTCCAAAGATTCTACATCCCGGATTGCTCCAAAATTCCCAAAGTGCCGATCCGTATTTGCCATCAAATAATCAAACACCAGCATGTAATCCATAAATTCTTTTATTCCCGGAATGCCAAGTCTGCCGCAGGCATTCATAAAATGCTCATAAGAAGAAAAATAATTTTCCATTTTTTTCAGCCAGCCGTCTGAGGTGTTACATGGAGACATCAAATCAATATCCTGTCCTGCAGGCTGACCGAACAGAATATTACCTACATCATCCGAAAATTCGTTTTCAAAAAAATTGATGTTTTTCCATTCCAACTCACTATCCACAGGCTTCATCCAATACTGATCGGACATACTCAGCCCATAACATCTAAGTAATAACTGCTCTGAATGCCAGACACCCATCCGCTCCAATGCGGCTCTGATTCCCGATCTACTTACGGGAATACTTCTTCCAAACCACCATTCATTTAATTCCTTTTTATTGGGAATACCAGTTTTTGCATCTATTCCAACCGGCAGAAAATCCAATTCGTAAGTCTTCCCTACTTTTAATATTGTCGCAGTATCTTCATCCAATTCCAACTCTACTACAGGCATATTTTTATTCATCAATATACATTTCATCCCATTTCCACCCCCCTGCTTATTTGTTATAATAATTTGTTTCTATTGTATCCGACTTATTCAAAAAAGTATAGGCGCAAAATTTATTCATTTTCCCCCTTTAGCTTTCCAGGCAAAGTTTCATCTGAAATGTACTCAAAAAAATCAAAATCTGCATAATGCTGATGCTTTACCCTATCTGCACAGGTCATTCCAACCATGGTTCCTGTAAATTCTCCATACTTGCAGTACTCGTCAGAGAATTTCGTAGTATCAAATATTCGTCCAATCTTTTCATAGATACCTCCACAGTCGAGTAGACTTACACCTCACGATGTAAGCCCCTCACAGAACCGTACGTGCGGCTTTCCCGCATACGGCTCTTCATAATAATATTCGCAGTATCAAAACAAGCTGACATAAATCTTTGGCATTGCCAATGGATAATATTTCAGCATTTCAATGAATCCTTCTCTTGTGTAACTCTTTCTGTCACTTCGTCTGTTCAGTACCTTAAACAGAAGCTCTCTGACTTGCTGTTTGTAGTTTGAAATCATTCTTCCATTAAAGCTGATGCCATAGTACCTATAGTGACCGACTAGTTTCACATTAAGCATTCCCATTAGTTTCTTCAACGATTGGTCTCTATTCGCATATAACCATACCTTAATGTCTCGGATTTTCTGTCTGAATTTCTTAGAACTTGTCTTTGGCATTATGTACGGCATGCCTTTGCGTGAGCGTCCGCAATAGAATGTGAATCCCAGGAAGTCAAATGTCTCTAATCTGGTAGACTCACCGCGCTTTTGCCTCGCCCTTGCAATGTAGGCACCGCTTTGCAATAAACGGCTTTTGCTTTCTTCTAACTGCAAACCGAACTTTTCCATTCGTTCTTTTAGAAGCTTATAATAGTTTTCCGCCTCCCACTTATATTGGAATCCTGCAACAAAATCATCTGCATAAACAATTAGAAAGTTGTCTCCTTTGCATTCTTTGGTAATGATAAACTTGTACCACAGTGTCAATACATTATGCATGTATATATTTGCAAGGACTGGACTTATGATATTTCCCTGTGCCGAGCCTTCTTCATTTACTTTCAGCTCTTCTCCTTCCATCACTCCTACCTTGAGGTATTTCTTTACGAGACCTATAATGTTAGGGTCTTTGATATAGAGTTTGAGAAATCTGATAATCCATTCATGCTTCATATGGTCAAAGAAACCTTTTATATCAGCGTCCACTATATAGCAGATTTTTGTGTTGTTTAGTCTCTTGTATAGTTCTTTTATTGCGTCATGACATCCTCGATTAGGTCTGAATCCATACATACAATTCAGAAATCTTGGTTCATAAATGGCTTCCAATATCTTCTTTAATGCTAACTGGACTATTTTATCCTCATAGCACGCAATTCCTAATGGTCGAAGTTTTCCATTGCTTTTAGGTATATAAACCCTAATTGATGGCTGTGGCTTATACGACTTTCTTTTCAATCTTTCCACCAGGCCATCTATGTTTTGCTCCAGATTTCTCTCGTACTCTTTCTTAGTAATCTCATCAATACCGACTGCTTTGCTGCCGTCTAATTCTTTATGACATTGCAAAAGCATGTCTTTGTTGATTAAATGATACAACGATGTGAACTCTGGTCTCGGCATACTTGCCGATATTTCTGCTATTCTTTCTAATTTTGTTTCCATCACTACCTCCGTCCCTGAGTACGGTTGATGTGTCCTCAGAAAGACCATTATTATGTAGCTTCCTTTCCTCCATTGGCATTACCCAACTTCCTCGGTACTATGAAGCTATCCGACTGCCTATAGTTCATTTGACATTCTTCTGTTTTGCAGTTGTTTGTCATACTTGCCCAAGCAGGAAACCACAGGCTCTCCCCAGTTGACTGAATAGTCACTATGTGAAACATAAAGTGCTCTTTGACCCCGCAGAAGTAAACCACTTCTTACCATTGCGACTTGGTTTATGTTGCTTTCCGCTGGAATTAAAGCGTCAGCCTTCTAAATGTCAAAATTTCGAGGCTCAATCACACTCTCTATTTCCTCGCTGTCTACGCTTAGCAGCTGCCATTGCTGACAGCCACCCAAGACTCGCTACTGGTGGTTGGTTAGACCTTACCAGACAGGCTTTCCACCTGTTAGACTATTCGCCCTTCGTCTGGGCGCACAATTCCGATTTTTCACTCTAAATAAATTCTTTCATACACTTAATTTCATAATGAACTTGAAATAAATATCTTTATTTTGTAAAATCAATATCATATCTTATTCCATCAGAAAACAATACGCAGTCCGTTAGTTCTATGCGTAAAATGCAAGTATTTTCATCTGCAAAATCATTATGACCATTATCTATCCACTCTGCAAATAGGATTTTCATCTTATTTGCAATCTGCTCATTTTCTTTCTTGCAAAACCATCCCAAATTACTTCCTGTGCCATGTGCCGTAAACCATTCGCCGGATATTGCAACAATAGGATTTTTAGCAATCTGTTTCATCTTGTTAGAAAGTGCATAGGTAAGTACATAAAATGCACCATTATCATAATATCCGTCAACAGTACGCACGTGCGGTATACCTTCTTCGACAGTTGCCAATGCAATTAAACTGTCTGTTCCAAAGCGTTCCATTATAACTTTCTCTACATTTTCCTTTAATTTTTCCATATCTATTTGTTCCTTTCATGTTCGATCAACGTATATCTCCAAAAATGATGTGATTTTGCCGTGTATATATTCTCCCTCAATCAAGCCAAATTCTGGGTCAAAATATCGATTATCACATAATACCGCCCAATGCGTATAACCCGCATTTGTATGGACTGTTAAAATAGAATACTCATAAGGAAAAGGATTTTTCTTAGAAATTCGTTTGTTCTTTTCTGCGTGTCTGATACCATAAAAGTCAAGTATCTCTATCAGTTGACCAATACTCGTAGGTCCATCTGTCTTCATATCTTTAATTACTTCTTCAACGCTTTTTCCTGTAATCATAGCAATACACGCCTGTCCACACGTTGAAAAAGTGGGTTGCATAATCAATTCCATATGTCTTTTCTCCATCAAATCTTATTTTCTGCTTTATCCAACTCTCTGACAAGCTTCGATTTTTCGCTCTCTGCAGCTCCCCCACAAATAGCGATAGGCAAATGCGGTAAGGATACCACCAAACAATAGCGAAACCGCAGCAGCGGTCAAAATTCCTATAATCTGCTCCTTGCTCATTTCAACCGTGACCGACAGAAAATGGAGAAACTGGTTTTTCATATTTAACACATCTGCCGCTACAAGAACTGCCCCGATTGACACTAAAGCCACGCCTACACAGGCAAATACCAACATGATTTTGGATAGTATCTGAAATACCTTCATTCCTTTTTGAGTTTTCTCTAAATTGCTCATTTCTTTATCTTCCTTTCCCTGCTGTCATTATTTTTCAAACGATTTTCAACAGACTTATTTCTTATCCATAACATTTTTCTAATCACAACGAATGTTTAAGACAAATAAACGTATCACTATCACTAATGATACGCCTATCTTATTCTATTTCTAAAAACCTGTTGCCCACATTTTATCAACACGGCAGATACTACTTAGATATGCAATGTATGTTGTTCTGAAATATTCTTCAATTAAAGAACATAAATAAGTCGAATATACATTTGCATTAAACATGCTTGGAGTAGGGATCCCACTTATTTCATACATGGATTTCTCTGCTTCTATATCTCTAGGATACTTACTCAAAGTATGCTTTAAACTGCTGAAATTATTAAATAACCTCTCCACTGGAAAATAACATCCACTTTCTGCACCTTTGATAAGAGTATCCTCTGGGAAATATCTATTTTTCCCATAATCACTTTCAAACGAGGCATCGCAATATTGTTTTAGACACCTAATCGTTTCGTTCATCTTTTGCAAATCATATCCTACGGCAAAGCTCTGACTTCTAACTCTGTATATCCATTCTTCCTCTTTTTCATCACACAACCAAACATGAACACCAGCAAAAAACTTGTATTCATCATCATTACCACAATAAAAGGAATTTCCTCTTTTTTCATAATCCATCAGTATCAATAGTTTTTCAACTGCTAACTTAGTGTATTTCTTTTTTATATGCACATATGCATCGTATCCCATATTGGCACCTTCTCTGTTGTTCTTCACAATAATTGTACCATAAGTTGTTTGTTTCGAATATTATTTCCCATCAAAAGCAGGAAGAAAAAACCTCCAAGTCTTTAAAGACTTAGAGGTTTATTTCTAACCATTTATGTTTACTTTTTCAATATTTTTTGCCAATCAGCCTTGTTATATAAAATTCTGATTATGTACACTACATCATCTTCCCTGTCATAGTGGTAAAAGATGTTGTAGTTATCAAAGCGTGTCATCCGTAACCCCACTCTTCTCAAAAGTTCATCGTCAACTAAGGAATGCCCTGTCGGATATTCTCCCAGCCTTTCAGCGGCATCGAGAATACCTTCTGTCATTCTCTCCGATGCTTGAGGATTGCAAAGATCAACAAAAATATAGTACTCGATATCCAGCAAATCATATTCTGCTGGTTCGGTAAATACTACATTAGCCACGCTCCTCTCTCCTCTTCTTCAGTTTTTCTCTCACTTCATCAATCGTACTGGTTCTGCCTTCCTGCATTGCTTTATAGCCTTCACCAATTAATCTATATAATTCCAATTTTGCAGTATCTAATGTTTCCACTACCTGCGGTTTCGTTGCCAACATACAATCACACCCCTTCTTCTCACATCTAGTATAGCATATCCTAATGCTCACAACAATTGTTTTTTCTTGCTATATTATATGCTGCGGAACAACAAAACACTCATCCAACTGTTTATGTAAAAAAGAAATTGTTGTCAAAATATCAATTGCGTCCTGCTCATTTACAATCCACTTTATCTTCAGTTCATGCGCCGTTACATTTCTAACCATATGTGTAACTCCGTTTAACATCTCTTTTAACCCATTTTGTGCATTTCTTTCCGAAGGTGTCTGCAACGAATTTATTGCCAGTCTGGGATTATTAACTGCAAAAGCGTTATTAAATAAGTTGGAACCGTATCCTGCATCCCTGTCTTTTCTCTTACTTTCTCTGACAAACTCTTTGCAGCTTCAAAGATTGCATGAAAATAGTTCTCCTGTAAGTATTCTTCTTTACAGCACTTTATTACATCCTGATGAATATGCCTCTTTTGCAGCTCGCTTACCAAATCTCTTGTCCGTCTTTCGACCTCCGATATTGTGGTTGCTGCCTCTAGCTTTAACAGCTTTCCCTCATTTGTCATCTGTAACCCGATTAACATCAATGGTTTATTTATCTCTAATAAAATCTCATCATAATCACCATTTTGACCGTTAATGAACCTTACCGGTTAAACTGTACCCTTTGTCAAGGACAAATTTTTTGACCCCATGGGTATAGGGTCATATTCCCTGTCCATAAGTGTGGTATTTAGTTGTCGTTTGGTTCTTCGTATTCTGGAATGGG
>JAETQH010000130.1 GCA_021770785.1 Lachnospiraceae bacterium | reverse complement strand
ATCTAAAGTATCAATTTAACAATTATATATTCAGAAAGAAAATATTTTCAATAAGATAACTCTATTTTACCATTGTGGATAACTTTTCCCTTTTAGTTATGCAATTACCTAATTATTTTTTTACACAGTTTCGCCATTTTTGCTAAAGCAATAATCATTTTCCCTATATTTTCATATGGTTTATCAGTCTCCTTCCTTGATTCAGACAGCTCCGATTCCATTCGGAAATGTCCTATATTTTTATCTTATTGTTATGTGGTAATTATTTTATATCACTAACAAATAGTTAAAAAAAGTAAATGCTACTATTTACCACCAACTACCAAACCGAAAGGAGCATACCGAATTATAAACGAAAATTTACTTACAATTGATGATCTCTGCCATGAACTTGGCATAGGAAGAAGTACTGCTTACAAACTTTTAAAAAAGAAAAAAATAAAGAGCTGCAAGATTGGCTCGCGGCTCATTATAAAACGTGATGAACTTGAACGGTATATAGATAAACAGACCTCATAATCTCTTTGCCATGGGAGAAAGGGTATCCTTGTTAATGCCGGATACTCTTTCCTCCCCGACAGCCATACATATTAGAAATTGTCTTCCGAGAGCTCTTTGCGCAATTTTTCTACGTCGTTTTGTGAATAATTAGGGATCAGGGATACAATTTCTTCTGTTGGGTAGTCCTTTTTAATCATTCTTATAACAACGCGGCGATTTTCTTCCTCAAAGGTATTTTTAGCCTGTGTCAAAGCTTGCCGTTTTTCCTCTTCATAAGACTGCGCTGCCTGTGTTAATGCCTTCCGTTTTTCCTCCTCATAAGACTGCGCTGCCTGTGTCAGTGCTTTCCGTTTTTCCTCCTCATAAGACTGCGCTGCCTGTGTCAGTGCTTTCCGTTTTTCTTCTTCAAAAATCTGTGCCACCTGTGTCAATGCCTGTTGTTTTTCCTCCTCAAAAATCTGTGCTACCTGTGTCATTTCGATCACCCTCCTTATTCTGCTGGCTGTCTCCCTGTCAATTACTTTGTCCGTGAAGACCAGTATTCCGGACAGCGTGAAAATCTGCTGTTTTTTATCCTGAATTTTTGCTGCCAGCTCTACGGTCTCGCGGACTTTCTGCTGTTTTTCTTCTTTTGTCCGATAGGATAATGGCAGGATAATGAACTGCATCAGCTCCTCGTCATTCAAAAGCTGGTTCTTTTCCACTTTCTTTTTCAGCCTGCCAAAGATTTTTTTGGCATCCAGCTCGGAAAGGAATGCCGTTTCCAGCTTCATCTTTACAGCGCCAATATTGTATCTGGCGGATACCTTTCTGCGGTCTATGTCGCCTGTATAGATTACGATCATGTGGATAACCGGACACTCCTTATTCTCCTGCAGGTATCGGTTTGCGATTCCTGTCACGTAATTCAGGTATTTTATCTTATCCTTATTATCATAGTCGCTTTCGTAATCCACAAGGGCCATGCTCCCGTCCGCAAGCTCGAACAGGTTATCCAGCCGCAGCTCATTGGCTTTAACTGTCGGAATATTGGTCGGGAGAACCCGCTTTACTTTCGGCAGTTTCAGTCCATAGACCTTAAATGTCTTTCCCTTAAGATTTTCTGCAAGGAACTTACTTGTGATGTCCTTGTTCTGATATGCTATTTCAGTCTGGCCCATTGCCGCCCTCCTTCATCAGATGTACCGCAGCAGAAAATATCGCAAAATTTTCTGCTTCCTGTTTTCATTATAGTATCTTTCCCATGAAAAATCAATTCCAATGTAATGCTCCTACCGTTATGAGTACCGCGCATCACATAATCAGACAATCTGCAGCCTGCTCTCCTTCCTATCATAAAAGTACAGGGAATAAGATAAGAGATCTTCTGCTGCAACCTGCGTGTCATTTACTTCTTTTATCATTTCCCGTATTTTGGTGCTGTCGTCCGTGTTGTCCGACGGCAGGATCAGCACTTCATGAACCGACGACGGGATAAGGTAAAAGCTGCTTTCCAGCCTGTCACAGATATCGGCAAGCAGTGTCGGGTAAAGAATGCATGCCGCCCCGTCAACCCTGTACTGGTTGCTTAGCACATACATCGGGACACCAACCTCAATTTCAGCCATGCACATATCATGATCCGTCTCTTCCGGTAGTTCCGACTCCATAATTTCGAAGAGTACGTCCTTCATACTTTTAAACTCATATCCCATTAATAGTGGTGTGTTTTTCTCCGCCGCATGAAGCAGATCATTTACGGTTACACTCCACAGTTTGAGATGGACGTTATGGATCAGAATAAAAGCTGTCCCGTAAACTTCATCATCCAGCATACACTGAAATACGATGGATAAGTCCATAAACTCGATATGCGGCAGGTCTTCAAGCAGCTCTTCATTACGTCTGGTATTGACCAGCCTGTACACGATAGTGTCTGCAACCCTCTCATAATTCAAAAACTTTCTCATGTCAACCTGCCCTGTTCTTATCTTCCCGTTTCTCACCACGTAATCTACAACCTCCGGAATCGTTGTCCTTCCATTTTTAAAGTTCCTATACTGGCTGTCCAGATAGATCAGCGGTGCGATATCCGCAATGCCTCTCCGGATATTTAATCCGGTATATGTTACCCCGTTATTTTTATCTACCTTCTGGATCGTGACCTGACAGCCGTCACCAAGACGTTTTATTACGCCGTCTTTCACGATCTCTGCAAATCTCTCTATTTCCATGATCATTCCCTATCCTTATTTTATCTGAAAATACCCTGTCTGTATCCACACACTTTGCAGGGCACGGATACAGACAGGGGAATCCTTTACGCTACATCTGCCGACTTCGTTCTTGACAGCGCATTCATTACCTTGTTATATGTCTCCTCTGACATCTGCAGGAGATCGTCTACATGATACCGCTGTTGCACGGCCTCCATTGCCACGCCCGTGCGCTGCAGCTCCGTTTCCAGCCCATCCATCTGAATCTTTGTCAGGGACTTCTTTCTGGCAGCACCTTTTTTCGGGGGTTCTTTTCCTGTATTTTCCCCGCTGGCAATCTCTTTCCTGTCTGTTTTTCTCTCCTGCATCTTCCACTCGAAGATAACCCCGCCCCTGTCACTGGCAAGCTGTAACCCTGCAATCTCACGGAATCTGCTGTATGAGATTGACGTGACATGGAAGCTTTCACTACAGTAAAACCTGTTATCTTTCTTCTGAATCTGTACCTTTGATGCCGGAATCCAGATAAAGGGAGCTGAATACAGCTCCCTTCCTATTCCCCAGTTGAAGCAGGCACGTTTGAAACTGTCTGACGCCTGTGATTTCTCTTTCTCGGCATATCCTGTTGTTCCCACGTCCTGTTTCGCGATCCATTCCCCTGTCTCCCTGTCGCGGATCTCCACCGTACAGTAAAGGTTCCCGTCTATGCTCTGGTGGCTGCGCTTCCAGCCGAACATGCCGAACGTTTCGTCAAGGATCCGCTGGTCTACCCGCGCGTCCTTGTACAGCAGGAGGCTAAGCCCCTTTTCATTGATCGCGGCAATGCGGCACTCAATCTCGTCAGCGTTCAGGAGCCGTATTTCATTGATGCTGTTTCCCATCTGTTACATCTCCTCCATGTTTTTTCACCAATCCATCAATTTCGTCTTCCACATGCTTTTTCATTTCTGTATAACAACTGTCCTTCTTTTCAAGCCACAGGTCATACAGTTCTGACAGGATATACCTGTGTGGCAGAAGGGCTTCCAGAACCCCGTCTGAAAGTTCCCCTGCCTTTTCTGCCAGAATCTCATAAAAATTCGTGATGGCATCTATTTCATAACACCTGTTGAAAATTTCTGCATTGGGGCAGCTTAAGACAGATGCCTTGTATGCCTGATATTCCCCGTATAATTTTTCTAAAAAGCGCTCTTTCATGTGTTATCCTCCGATATATTAACTGGCGTCCTGTCATGCCGCCTTAATCTGGAACCGCCGCGAAACGGTCTGCTTTGCATAATTACTGTAGATTTCAGGCTGCTCTTCCTTAATGCCCGTTGTGTCAAGCCTCGTTGTCTTTACGCTGCTCCATGATACGCGGTAACTGTCGCTGACGGCATATTCGTTATCTTTCATATAGAGCTTGATTTCCTGTTCAATGCTTTTCTGCTCTTTCTGCAGCTCTTCGATCTGCTCCAGAATCTCTTCCCTGCGGTCCAGCCTGTCGTCAAATCCGGTCAGGCGTATGCTGCTGCCTTTCCTCTCCGAACGGAAATAACTGTTCAGCACCTCGCTACAGATATCCGAACCGTCGGGGGCGGGCATCACGCCTGCGGCAACATGGTTTTCCCAGAAGTCTTTTTCCAGATCCACCAGTCCCGCAACCAGCTCATCATTCCATACCAGCTTACGGTATACAAACTTCTGGCCGAGAATGACTGCGGCGATATACCATGTGCGCTTTCCGGTCACGGCCATGTAATGGTAGCACTGCATGACATAATGGAGCGGGATTTCCCCGTCCTTCCATTTGTCCGCATTGTAGGCGCTCGCCGTCTTACATTCCAGCCCTGCATTTTCCCCGACCACAAGGCGGTCAACATCTGCGATCATAAACGGATACTCCGTACTCCGGTACATATAATTGGAGCGGCGCACCTTTAATCCAGTAGCCTCCATAAAACGCTGCGCGACATAATCTTCAAGATCATGCCCCTGACGGACGGCCTCATTGTCAAGCTCCTCGATCTCACTGCATGTCTTATCATAAAATACTTTTACCGGACTGCTGTAGGGATTCAGGCCACAGACCGCGCCTGCATCGGAACCGCCGATTCCGGTCTTTCGAAGCGCAAGCCATTCTGTATCTGTCATGTCTGCTGTTGGTATTTTCTCGTACATAATAAAATCCTCCATTGAAAAAAGGAACCAGCCTTTATGAGCTGATTCCTTTAATAAACCATTATTTATGCTGCATTAACCATCTGGTATGCCTTGTCGACCAGCGGGTTTCCCTCCACTGTTTTCAGGAAGAGGTTTTCCCTGTAGTTCTTTGTCCTGCGTATGGGTTCCGCGTGGGTGGCAAAATCGGCTATGGCGTTGACAAAACGGTATCCGTTTTTATCCATGGATTTTAAGTCGGGCGCGTCAAAATACCGCTTTTTCATGTCGTTTAACAGAATCAGGTTGTTCCGCTGCTGCGCCGCTGTCATGTCCTGTGTTACTGGGAAAAACTCATTCATGTATTCCATGACTTTTCTGTCTGTCAGCCGCATGCGGCACAGCTCGTCCACGCCTTTTCCCATTTCCCGCATGTACTGCTCTGCAAACTGCAGGGTAATCCGTGCGTCGTCAATCCGTTCCATGATGTTTGAAGTATGCTTTGTCATCCATGTGCGTTTTGCAGTGCGCAGCGCAAGGTTTAAAGTATTCTGGCACACAACGCGCACGGGCGTCATGGCCGCCTTGATGGAACAGCTTCCGTCATGCGAGTTCATGATCACAAAATAGGGTGTGATCTCGTCCCCCGCGATAATGAATCTCTGCGGAAGCTTTGCAAGGATAAATGTCCGCTTTCCATTTTGAAGGGAGCCGGCTGTTTCATAGCGGACGCCCTCACCGAGAAGCTCGTCCGTGAACGCAAACGCATCTTCGTTCTGCACCACCTGATAACGGTCACTGACTACCCCTAAGATGCTCTGGTCGCTGTCCCTGACGTTTACCCTGTAGCCGGAGATCAGAATGCCGTTGTCCGTATATACATCTTTCTGCTCTACTTTCCAGTCGAGTCCTGCAAGGTGTATGGCTTCCTTGGAATTTGGGCATTCCCCGACTATGGTTCCGATCCCGTGCCATGGCTTTACACGCACTGAAAACATGGTTTCGACTGCTGCCGCCATAATTACTCCCTCCCTTCATATAAAAAATATAAGAAAACATACTTCGAATGGTTGCAATTAACAACAATAAGTAATATAATATACATATTGCAACAATAAGTAGCTAATGAAAAAATGCGGAAAAAACGCGGAAAAACAACAAAAGGAGTCTATCATGGAAAAACAAGATTTAACAAATGATGAACAAATGGTTCTGTCTTATTTAATCATAATTGATGGGTATGTAAAACGAAATAATAATTTGGAAGATGAAGAAAAATCATTCTATGAACAGTTTTTGTTTGCATTTGATGCATTGAACAATGACGAACAACGGTTGTTTTAT
>JAETQH010000034.1 GCA_021770785.1 Lachnospiraceae bacterium | reverse complement strand
TCGCAACAGCCATTACTGACTGCCACGCAAGACTCGCTACTGCTGGCTGGCTAGACCTTCGCAGACAGGATTCGCACCTGTTAGGTTAATTGCCCTTTGCTGGGCGCACAACTGGAAGTTGTCTATTTCTTTTTCTTATGATTGATTCGCTATCCATATTGCCATAATTTTCTCCTTTTCAACTTTGAATTTAATTCTCAATAAATTTCTTTTCTATTTCCGAATCAGTTTTATAAAATCCGAAAAGCAAGAAACCAACTCCTACACAACCTCCGACAGTGAGAGCAACTTGTCTTGAAGTATGAAATAAAAACATCATTACACTTAAAATAATCTCGATTATTCCCAATATTTTTCCGAGAGATATGAAAATATTAGGTGCGATACTTTGTGCATAATCCCAATGTGCTTGCGATTTTCGTGAAGTTGGTGTGTTATATCCGTTTTGTGACTTCATATCTGATACAGGATGTTTCTTTAAGATAGAACCTGTCAGAATCATTACATATGGAACAATTAAGTTTAAGAATAACAAAAATGGCATAGCTGGTCTCCTTTACAAATTCCAATTTTTCATTCTGTTTATGTATCATTGTACATTACTATTATAGCAAAGACAAACATCGTATATTAGCCAGAATATCTGTTCTTCCCCTTAACATATTGCATAAGTTTTCTCCATCTGGCTTAACCTTTGACAGCGTTTTCCACCTTGGATTTTTGCCAGAACGGGGCTGGCGGTAACGTTTATTGGGGGGCTTGGACAAAAGGCAGCCTGTTTTGTGACTATGGGAAGAGATTAGAGGTTCTTAGAAATCTGTTCGATACTCAGTAACACCCAGACACGGATGTCTGGGTGAGGTACAATGGAGCCAGGGAAAACGGAATTAAAATTCCGCTGCGACTTTGTACCGGTTACGTCCTGTTTCTACAGCCTCGGCACAGATTTCTTAGAACCCCTTATCTCTGGACATCGGAACAAAACAGACTGCCTTTTGTCCAAGCCCCCGACACAACCTACTCCCCAGCCCCGTCCCCATCCCTCAAAAAAAACACACACTCAAAACCTGCCATCCCTCAAAGCATTACCCCGCATATCCCTTCTGAATACATTCTATCAGAAGCTCCAACGCCCTCCTGCAAGCCGCCTGCCTCACCTGCATACGGTCTCCCGCAAACATATGCCGCTCCGTCACCGTCTTTCCCTTGAGATAACACCCAAGATACACCAGCCCCACCGGACACTCCTTCGTGCCCCCGTCAGGACCAGCCACCCCGGTAACGGAAAGCGCCGCCACAGTCCCTGCAGTCCTCGCCGCGGCCTCCGCCATATCAGCAGCAGTCTCGCTGCTGACAACACCATAGGTATCAATAATTGCACGCCTTACCCCTATCATCTTCACCTTAGCGTCATTGGAGTAAGTAACATACCCTTCCGTGAAGAACTCCGAAATCCCCGGTACATTAATGAGGGTAGAGGCAATCATTCCCCCAGTGGCGGATTCTGCAGTTGTCAGCGTAATCTGATATTTTTTTAACAAACTAAAAACGGAAACTTCCAGCGCTGACGGAAACTCAGTTTCTGACATTTCTGCTGCGCTGGAATGAATTGCTTTTTCTGTCACATCTATTCCTTTCTCTTGCCGTAGTCCGCCATACCATGTGGCAAACCAAAGCCTGCTGCCTGCCCGCTATTTTTCTGGTGGGCAAACCCGATGGTGATACCTTCTACGTTATTTAGCCGAAAGTGAATGTGTCACTACACTATTTCTGCTCTTTTAATACATCCTTATTTTTCACAATGTAATCAACCAGAGAGACAATCGTAAGTATTAAGGCAACATACGTAAGGATAACTCCTAAAATCTGGAAAAACGGATGCGGAATATCTAAAATCAACACGATTACCATTAACATCTGGAATGTGGTCTTAAATTTGCCCCAGTAACTTGCCGCAATGACAACGCCGTTGTCGGATGCCACCAGACGGAAACCGCTGATGATAAATTCTCTGGCAATGATTACAATGACAATCCATGCTGCCAGCTGTCCTGTCTCAATGAGACAAATCATGGCAGAGCAGACCAGAAGCTTATCTGCCAGTGGGTCCATAAATTTTCCGAAATTGGTCACCAGATTGTATTTTCTGGCAATTTTCCCGTCCAACATATCCGTCAGACTTGCCACGATAAAAATAGCAACTGCGATATAATTGCCATAGCCCTCAAAATAAGGTGCCATCATAAAAAATACAAAAAATGGAATTAAAATTACACGCATTACCGTCAGTTTATTTGGTAAATTCATTGTTCAATCTCTCCTATCAAATCATATTCGTAGGCTCCGGTTACCCGGACTTTTACGATATCCCCGGTCATCAGTTCTTCTTCGGTATTGATGAAAATATAGCCGTCCACATCCGGTGCGTCCCGATAGGTTCTGCCCACATAGGCATTTTCATCACTGACTTTTCCTTCAATAAAAACGAAAAGCTCCCGGCCTTTCATGGTCTCATTTTTATCGAAAATGATTTCCTCCTGTAGTTCCATCACGTCTGCCTGCCACTCCGCCTTCTGTTCCTCTTCCACCTGGTCAGAGAATTCTGCGGCGGGAGTTCCTTCTTCTGGGGAATAAGTAAATGCTCCCAGACGGTCAAACTCCATATCATTGACAAACTGCATCAATTCTTCGTGCATTTTTTCCGTCTCACCGGGGAAACCGCAGATTAAGGTGGTGCGCAGCGTAATATCCGGAATCCGCTCCCTTAAATGGGTGATAATGCGAACCAAGTCTTCATGGCTCGTTCTTCTTCCCATCCGTTTTAAAATTGTATCGTTGGAATGCTGTATCGGAATATCCAGATAATGGCACACCTTTTCATTCCGGAGCATGGAATCAATCAGTTCCTCATAAATTTCCTCCGGATAGCAGTACATAATCCGGATCCAGAACAGGCCGTTGATTTTATTCAATTCGTCTAACAGGCGGTGCAGGGATTTCTCCCCATACAAATCCACGCCGTAAAGAGTGGTTTCCTGTGCCACTAAAATCAGTTCCTTCACTCCCCCCGCAACCAGTTCCTTTGCCTGTTCGATTAAGTCTTCCATCGGCACGCTGCGGTAATTTCCGCGGATATAGGGAATGATACAGTAGGTACAGCGCTTGTTGCAGCCCTCCGCAATTTTAAGATGCGCAAAATGACCGCCTGTGGTGACACTCCGCTTGGTGTGAATATCAGGCAGTCCTTCTAAGGTTTTAAAATTTTCGTAATACTTTCCCTCTAAGGCATTGTGTACCGCATTGACAATATCCTCGTAGGAATTGGTACCTAAAATGGCATCCACCTCCGGGATTTCCTCACGGATTTCCTCTTGATAGCGCTGGGCGAGACAACCTGTCACAATCAGGGCCTTTACTTTGGCATCCTTCTTGTGCTCCGCCATCTCTAGGATGGTGTTAATACTCTCTTCCTTTGCATCATTGATGAAACAGCAGGTGTTGATAATAATCACGTCCGCCTCATATTCATCATCGGTCATTTCTACATTGCCATTTTGCAGTATACCATCGTCTTGTAACAAGCCATCGTCTTGTAACAAGCCATCGTCTTGTAACAAGCCGAGCATAAACTCGGTGTCCACTAAGTTTTTGTCGCAGCCTAAGGAGATAAATAATAACTTCATTAATTAAATGTCCTCGTTTTCTGTATCCGGGATGATTTTGACTTTTCCCTCATAAAGCTCTTCCACTGCCATGGAAAGCGGTTTCGGGCAGACTCTCTTGTCATTCATGGGTTCGTCCCCTGCAATAATCTGGCGGGCACGCTTTGCTGTGGCAATTACGATGGAATAACGGCTGTTTACCACCGGTTCTTCCCCGATTTCTACATCATTGTTTACTACTTTCATTAATTCTACATAAGATGGATGTATCATAGTTCTCTCTCCTTTTATTTTGAAAAACTTTTCAGTTCTTCTCGCATTTCACTAATTGCTTCTATATTTCGTGATACTCTGCGGTGTTCCCCCTGGATTAGGTGATGTACCTCCTCCACACAGGTTTCCAACACATCGTTTACCACCAGATAATCATAGGCTTCCATGCCCTCTGCCTCTCCTGCAGCTCTGGCAAGCCGGGACTCAATCACGTCCATGGTCTCTGTTCCCCTGCCCACCAAACGGTTTTTTAACTCTTCTGCGCTGGGCGGCGTCACAAACAATAACAGGGTGTCCGGGAACTTTTCTTTTACCTTTAAGGCTCCTTGTATCTCTATCTCAAGAATAACGTCTTTTCCGGCTTCTAGCTGTTCCTCCACATATGCCCGGGGAGTGCCGTAATAATTACCCACATACCGGGCATATTCCACTAACGCATCTTCTGCAATCATCTGCTCAAATTCTTCCCTGGTGCGGAAAAAATACTCCCTTCCGTCCACCTCTCCCTCTCTGGGGTTCCGGGTGGTGGCGGAAACGGACAGTGCATACTGCCCCTCGTATCTTTTTAAAAGCTCTTTCATAATGGTTCCCTTCCCCGATCCGGAAAAACCGGAAACCACCGTCAAAATTCCTTTATTCTTTTGTATCATCATATACCTCCGCGTCACTGCCGTTAAATCTGCCGGCTAATGTCTCCGGCTGTAATGCCGATAAAATAATATGATTATTTTCCGTAAAAATAACACTCTTTGTCCTGCGCCCCTGGGTGGCGTCTATCAGGATTTCCTCTTCCTTGCCCCGCTGCACCATCCGCTTTGCAGGCGCCGAATCCGAAGAAATAATGCTGACAATCTTATCGGTATTCACCACGTTGCCAAAACCGATATTCATTAATTTTGCCATATCAAATGCCTCTGCTACTCTATGTTCTGAATCTG
Source organism: Lachnospiraceae bacterium (assembly GCA_021770785.1). Classification (GTDB taxonomy): domain Bacteria; phylum Bacillota; class Clostridia; order Lachnospirales; family Lachnospiraceae; genus Roseburia. The sequence goes on along the minus strand of JAETQH010000034.1, from coordinate 41,380 downwards.
CTCACGCACTTTTTCAATGTCGGTCTTTAGATTAATGCCCGTATCGGAAATCTCTAAATCATTTGCCTTAGACAAAATCGTATTTGCCTCCCGGTTCATCTCCTGGGCAATGAAATCTAACTTCCTGCCCACACTGCCACCGGCCTCTAAGGTTTCCTTCGTACTCTTTATATGACTGCGAAGACGCACGGTTTCCTCGTCCACACAGATTTTATCTGCAAAAATGGTAACCTCCGTGGCGATTCTTCCGTCATCCATCTGCCTGTCGCCTAAAAGCTCCGCCACCCTTGCCTCTAACCGTTCCTTATAATCTTTCATTATAACCGGAGAGCGCTCTTCAATGAAATCCACATAGGAAAGCATGGCATCTAATTTCTCGCACAAATCCTTCTTTAAATGCCCGCCCTCTTTGATACGGCTCTCCACAAACTGCTCCGCAGCTCCCCGCAGTGCCTTCTCAAGCCCTGCCCAGAGCGCTTTCTCATCAATCCCCTGCTCTTCCATGGTGAATACTTCCGGGTATCTTGAGAGCGTGCTGACACGGATGTCATTCTCTAGCCCAAACTTCTCCGCCATGGTGTTTAAATGCTTCAAATATTCTGCCGCAAGGGTTTCGTTGTATTTTAATGCAAAATTGTCTTCCGTAAAATCTTCATAGGAAATGAAGATATCCACCTTCCCCCGTTCCATATATTCTTTCAACAGGCTGCGGATTGCGCTTTCAAAAAAATTCAGCTTTTTGGGCATCTTGATGTTGACATCCAGATAACGGTGATTGACGGCCTTCATCTCCACCGTAAACTTTCGTTCCTCGTCCGCATATTCACATCTGCCAAAGCCGGTCATACTTTTAATCATGTTTTCCTCGTTTCTGTGCTGTCTTTTGACATAGTACTGCCAGTACGAATTAAGTCAATTAATTATAAAAGTATTTGAGGAATAAGTCAATACTAATGCACTAATCAATTTGCTCTATCTTATGAGTGAAAACGTAATACACTCCAATAACTGTTGCTGCTACTACACCAATAACAAATCCCCAGCTTTCTTCATATGTGTTTGTTCCTGCTAAATAAAACTGTCTGATATAACATAGAATAATCGCGCTTATAATCGTCATTGAAACAGATTTTTTCATCATACCTACAACAAAAGTTCCTACACCTAATGCACAAAATGTAATAGCGGCTTTAAGCGCAGTTGATATCCAATATGACAAGACAGAACTCTCAAACTCTCCTTTTATAACTCCCATATATTTATCTAGCAAAATAATAAATACTCCGCAGCAAATATATCCAATAAGCATTGATATCATTACAAGCAACATGATAAGGAATAATTTGGCACACATCAGTTTTCTGCGGTCTATTGGGTACGAAAACATAACCAAAATTGTTTTGTGATTATATTCATTTATAATATAAGAAGAGACGAGTACAGAAAACAAAATAATATAATAAAAGCAGAATATCAATCCAACCGTTGTAAATGCTTTTTCATAACTGGATTTTATTGTTGAACTATCGTTTAATCCTACAAACAGAAAAAACATACTGATGAAAATTCCAACGATTGAGAACAGCACATACTTTTTCAAACCAACCTTTTTCAATTCAAGTTTCATTAAATGTATCATAGACTTTCCACCACCTTTGCTCCTGTGATTTGGAAAAAGTAATCTTCTAAGGAATTTTGTTTATGCCCGATACTGTTAATACCGATACCATTTCGAATAAATGTAGCGGAAATCTCTTTTACATCTTTTCTTAAATCGTAAATCTCAATGCGGTTTTCTGATACAATTTTGAAATCCTGTATTCTAAATTCATGTTCAAGAATATAACCTGCAAGTTCTACATTATCGACATCTACTTCCACATAATCTGTCTGGTATTTGTGTACGTCAGACATAGAAGTCTCTTTAATGAGTTTCCCATTTTGAATAATACCAATCGTATCTGCAATCTGTTCTACTTCTGAAAGGATATGACTGGAAATGAAAATTGTTGTTCCATAATCTGTATTAAGTTTACGGAATAATTCCCTCATTTCCCGCATACCCTCTGGATCAAGCGCGTTGATTGGCTCATCAAGTATCAATAGTTCCGGTTTTGTTAAAATGGCTCTGGCGATCGCAAGACGTTGTTTCATTCCCAAAGAATATTGAGATACTTTTTTATCAGCGTCTTTTAACAATCCTACACATTCCAACATTTCTTCCATATGGTTCTTGTTATGATACCCCATATATTCACAATGCAAATCAAGATTTTGTCTTGCAGTTAATTTTTCATAGAAATATGGATTTTCGATAATCGAACCAATCCTTTTCAACATTTCAAAGTCATTTTTAACCACCCTATTACCAAATATAATGATTTCGCCAGCATTGGCTTGAACCAAATGAAGTAACATTTTCATCAAGGTACTTTTTCCGGCTCCATTTTGACCGACAAAGCCATAAATTTCTCCTTTCTTCACATGGATATTTACATCATTGACCACTACTTTGTCTTTATATATTTTCTTTAGATGATGGGTTTCTATTGTATAGTTCATAGCATTAGCTCCTTTCTAAAAAACAGTATACAAAATAAAGTTATCTTTTTTCTCTTTTAATTCTAACTTTTTTCTAACTTTATAATCTGACTGTAAATACTGTTTTTTCTCGAAGTATACTACTTACTGAAATAGAACCTCCCATAGAATTTGCAAGTCCTTGTGAAATGGCTAATCCCAATCCATTTCCTATTTTTCTGTCTGCTGTATATGCTCTTGTAAAGATATGCTTCTTGTCTTTTTCAGAAATACCTGCTCCATGATCCTCAACTGCAATACAAATATGACTATCTTCTTCGTAGAGGGAAATTCCTAAAAATTTACCGGCACCACCATATTTGATTGCGTTGTCAATCAGATTTTTGAGGATACGTTGTACGGCTTCTGTATCGACATTCGCATATAACGGTTTATCTTCGATATTGACCTCTACATTAAAGTTTTCTCTTTCCAACAGGTCGTAAAACTCTAAAATAATTTCATGACAAACCTGTGTCAAGTTTACTTTCTGGATATTCAAGATCATATCCCCAGACTGAATTTTTGCCATATTGAACAAGTTATTTACAGAGTGAACCAGTTCTTGTGAATTACTCTGCATTTTTTCAACTGTCGCACGCATAGCAGGAGATAATGCTTCTTTTTGACTTTGAAGATAAAGCATTTCAATATAACCTTTCAAAACAGTAACAGGTGTTCTAAGGTCATGTGAAATGTTAGTAAATATCTGCAAAATTATCTTTTGACTTCTATTGTAATCAATCTGTCTCCCGTAAAACTTTTCCAGAAGATTATTGATGTCCTCCGCAGTTTCTTTTACAACCCTAATATCCGACGGTACAAGGATATAATTACTTTCATTCTCATTGGTTATATCGAGAAGTCTTGAATTGATGTATTTATAATCGCTTACCATTTTTTTGTTCTTGCTACGTTCCTTAAAGTAGAGAACAAATAATACAATCACAGCTACAGCGAATACTAGCTCCATTATTCCTCCTCCATTTTATAACCGATTCCCCAAAGGGTCTTGATGTAATTATTTTTATCTTTACCGTCAGATAATTTATTTCTTAATCGGTTGATATGTGTGTTCAGTACACTTTCGTTTCCATAATATGCTTCTTTCCAAATGGTATTGTAGAGTTGTTCTTTTGAAAATGCCTGTCCCTGATTAGTTGCAAGAAGCCTAATAATTTCAAACTCCGTATGTGTTAAATTCAAATCAGCACTATTTTTAGAAACGGTATATTGGGATATATTGATTACTAAATCCTTATATCTAATAACCTTATCAGGTGAACTGTCTGAACTACTATACACTGTGGCACGACGTATGTTTGCTTTCATTCTTGCCAGCAATTCCACAAGAGAAAACGGCTTTGTAATATAATCATCAGCACCTAAATTTAGCCCCATCATTTTATCCGTATCACTATCTTTAGCAGTAGCGATAATAACAGGAATTACACTTACACTTCTTATGTATTTTAAGACTTCAAATCCGCTGAATTTTGGTAACATTAAATCCAGTAGTACAATATTGAATGTTTGGTCTTTGAATATATCAATCGCTGTTTGTCCGTCAATGGCTGTTATGACATTGTAATTTTCACTTGTAAGAAAGTCATACACCATTTCACGGATGTTTTTATCATCTTCAACCAATAAGACGTTCATTATCTCTCAGCTCCTTTATCACACTCTACCCTCCAATAATATATCTACTGAAAAAACGTGTCAATAAATTAGAAATTTGAGTTTCCCCATTTTTCAAATCCTCATGTTCCGCATTTAAAACATTATTATTGCTTGAGTTTTGAAAGCAGCCCTTTATATTTAGATGTGTTTTTTACAGCAATATAAAAAGAAACATTAGCATCAGCATCAGAAATGGGAATAGCTATTCTGTTTTGAGGAATCGGATATCTGTCAATGGCAACATCTGTTATAAAGCTTGGAAGTGAGGAATTGCTTACAAGCTCATTGAATTCAAATTCATCATTTTGAACCAGGAATTTCGATGCAGGCATATTCTGTCGGCACAATTTATCCCAAAAACCGAGTTCGGAACGCAGAAGGAAGTTATAGCCATTAAGGGCTTTCATACATACGGACGGCTTGCCTGCAAGCTCATGATCTTTTCGCACACATATAGAAAGATGCTCATCCATCAAGAAGAACTGAGAATCTTCGGATAATGCTTTTGTCATGTAAGGCAAAATTAAGATATCATAGGAATTTTCTGAAATTGCGGCATCGAGTTCATTTATATCACAGATTGATGTTGCAATTGTCATTGAGGGATATAACATATTAAGTGTAGGAAGTAACTTCCAAAGTGGTGCCGGCGCGCAAGATTTTACAACAATAGTTTGGAGCTTTTTGTCATATTCTCTCACTTTCATCAAGGTATCTGAAGCAGTAGAAAGCAGTGTTTTGCTATACTCTACTGCTTTTAGTCCGGTTGTATTAAGAGTCAGCCTATTTTTTGTCCGATTGAATAATGGTACTCCGAAAGTTGCTTCTACATTTTGCATCGAACGGCTTAATGTTGGTGCAGAGATATGAATACGTTCGGCAACCTCTGAAAGAGAGCCGGTCTCTGCAAATAATACGAATTGTTCTAATTCATAAAGGTTTATCATATGATTCGTTTCCTTAATATATTTTAGATTTCAAAAAATGAAAAGTAGTTTTTAATATTAATATTGTACATATAAAATACAATCCGGCTGAGGATACCAAGAGATGCGTTCTTGATGCTATTGAGGTTGGATATAGAAGTATTGATACCGCACAGGCATATGGAAATGAGGCGGGTGTGGGTGAGGCTTTAAAAGAATGCGGACTACCAAGGGAAGAGTTCTTTATCACCACAAAAGTTTGGATAAGCAACGCCGGATATGAAAAAGCAAAAGTTTCTATTGAAGCATCATTAAAGGCACTTCAAACAGAATATATTGATTTGCTTCTTATCCATCAGCCATTTGGAGATTATTATGGTACATACCGTGCAATGGAAGAAGCATATAAAGCAGGAAAAATTCGTGCTATTGGAGTTTCAAATTTTGGACCAGACAGATATATTGATATAGAAAAATTTTCTGAAATCAAACCAGCAGTGAACCAGATAGAGACTCATGTTTTCCAACAACAGCGGGTAGCAAAAGAATATATGAAGAAATATGGTTGCCAGATTGAATCCTGAGGGCCTTTTGCCGAAGGAAAAAATGATATCTTTCATAATCCGATTCTTACAAGGATTGGACAAAAATATAGCAAAACAGCGGCACAGGTTGCACTTCGGTTTTTATTGCAAAGCGATGTTGTAATTATTCCTAAATCAACCCACAAAGACCGTATGGAACAGAATTTTTCGATTTTTGATTTTGTATTATCAGAGGATGATATGTCTGAAATTGAGAAACTTGATGGTGGAGAAAGCCTTTTCTTCTCGCATTATGATCCCGGAACAGTAGAGTGGTTTATGTCAATCTGTTAAATATAAAAACATTGTAATTGCAGCTGTCGTAGATAGCGCTACAGCAACTTTTGGGCTAAAAGTGTTTCGTGGGCAAATGCCGGAAAAGCCTGATATATCAGGCTTTTCCGGCATTTTTGTTTATGGAAGATACCTTTCAAAAATCCAGATATGCTCCCTTCATTGGACTTACCGCATGTTCGCTGAAGAGTCTCAGTGCCCCCCTTTTATATCGAAGCTGTCTCGGCAGCCAGTTTTTCCTTCTTTCCTCTAAAACAGCGTCAATTTCTTCCGGTGTTTTTTTCTCGCCGTTAATACCAATAATATTCAGCTTTCTTTCTATCACGTCAATTTCAATCAAATCACCTTCTTCTACCAGTGCAATCGGTCCGCCGTCTGCCGCCTCCGGACTGCAATGTCCGATTACCGGTCCGGTAGAAGCTCCCGAAAAACGCCCGTCTGTAATCAGCGCAATGCTGCGTCCCAGTTCCTTATCGCTGCTGATTGCTTCCGATGTGTAGAACATCTCCGGCATACCGCTGCCCTTTGGCCCCTCGTAGCGAATAAAGACGGCATCTCCTTTTTCTACTTTGTGTTTTAAAACCGCATCCAGACATTCTTCCTCACTGTCAAAGGGTCTTGCCCTTAACACCGCTTTAAACATTTCCTTCGGACAAGCCGTATGTTTAATTACCGCTCCCTCCGGTGCCAGATTGCCCCGCAAAACGGCAATACTTCCGTCTGTGCCGATGGCTTTGTCATAAGGGCGAATAATATCTTCCCTGGTCACAGAAACTCCATAACGCTTATTGAAATCCTGCAGCCACTTTTCACAGCGCTCATAAAAACCGTCTGCCTTCAGTTCTTCCAGATTTTCTCCCAGCGTTTTTCCCGTCACTGTCATAACATCCAAATGCAGATAGTCTTTGATTTCTTCCATGATTGCCGGAACTCCGCCGGCATAATAGAAGCATTCTGCCGGCCAGCGTCCTGCCGGACGTACATCCAGAAGATATCGTGCATTTCGGTGCAGCCTGTCAAAGGTATCTCCCGTAATTTCAAACCCAAGTTCATGCGCGATTGCCGGAATATGAAGAAGGCAGTTGGTACTTCCGGATACTGCTGCATGGACAAGAATCGCATTTTCAAAGCTTTCCATCGTCACAATATCGCTGGGACGCATATTTTCCATCGTTGCCAGCTTTACCGCTTGTCTTCCTGCCTGTCTTGCAAATGCCAGAAGATCCGGGCTTGTCGCAGGCATCAGCGCGCTTCCGGGAAGTGCAAGCCCTAAGGCTTCTGCCATAATCTGCATAGTGGAAGCGGTTCCTATAAAAGAACATGCCCCACAGCTCGGGCAGGCATTATGCTTCGCCCAGTTTAGTTTCTCTTCATCAATCTCTCCTCGCTGGTACTTGGCACTGTACATTCCAAGCTGCTCTAGTGTCAGCATATCCGGTCCGGCATTCATGGTTCCGCCCGGCACTACGACAGCCGGGATATTGACACGGCAAAGACCCATCAGGTTTGCCGGCATTCCTTTATCACAGCTTGCCAGATATACTCCGGCATCAAAAGGCGTTGCATTTGCCTGAATCTCAATCATATTGGCAATCATTTCACGGCTTACCAGACTGAAATTAATGCCGTCTGTCCCCTGGCTCTCTCCGTCACACATATCCGTACAATAATATCTTGCACCATGGCCGCCTGCCTCTTCGATTCCTTTTCTCACTTCCTCCACTAAAATATTCAGATGTCCGCTTCCCGGATGGCTGTCCCCGTAGGTACTTTCAATGATTACCTGCGGTTTAGATAAATCCTCCGGTTTCCATCCGGTTCCGATTCTCAAAGGATCTAACTCCGGTGCAAGTTTACGCATTTCCTGACTTTTTAAACAACTCATATCCATTTTCCTTTCCGATGTTCCATCAACGTTTTTATACTAACTACAACAATTTAAGCAAAGAGTGAAATAATGAGGGCAACCACAAATCCAGTGCCTCCTACAAGGGTTTCCATAATCGTCCATGTCTGTAAGGTTGTCTTCTCATCCATTCCTACCAGTGATTTTACCAGCCAGAAGCCCGAATCGTTAAAATGCGAGCACACAGTCGCTCCGCCTGCCACCGCAGCCGTCACACATGCCAGATACAGTGGTGACAGCTCAGAGATTCCTGGGATTGCTGCAACGATGCCTGCCGCCATCGTCATTGCCACCGTAGCTGACCCAACACAGATTCGAACCAGTGCCGCTACGAGGAACGCCAGCACTACCAGCGGAAGGGACATAGAAGCCACCGCGTTTCCGATTACATCTCCCAGACCTGAATACTGAAGTACATAGCGCAGTACGCCGCCGCATGCGGTAACCAGAAGAATCATTCCCGTAGGTTCCAGCGACTTTGTCATGATTTTTTCCAATTCTTCCGTGCTATATCCATGCTTCACACCGAGAACTAGCATCGCTGCAATCGTCGCAATCAGCAGCGCTACAAAGGGTTCTCCAAGGAAACCGAACAGCGGCTGAAGGAAGTTCAATGCTGGTATAACCCCTGTCACAGAGTCTAAAATAATCAGTACCAGAGGAATCAGGATGATACCTACAATCACCCAAAAGTTCGGAAGCTTGGATTCGTCAAAATCTTCCTGATTTGCCACATGTTCCGGAACCGGAATGTAATGCTTTTTTCCACACACCGCGCCCCACAGAGGTCCGGCAACAATCATGGAGAAGATTCCGCAGAACACTCCCACCAGAATTACCCAGCCAAGGTCTACCTCCAGCATAGTCGCCACCAAAATCGGTCCCGGTGTCGGCGGGATGAATGCGTGCCCTACTGCCAGGCCTGCCAGAAGCGGAATCGCATAAAATAAAGAAGAACGTTTTGTCCTTTTTGCAAGGGAAAATGCCAGTGGAATTAAGATAATCAGTCCGGCATCAAAGAATACCGGCATTGCGATAATCAGTCCGGTAATTCCCAGCGCCCAGGCAGCTTTCTTATCTCCAAACCATTTTACCATGGTGACCGCAAGCGTCTGTGCACCTCCGGATATTTCAAGAATCGCCCCAAACATGGAACCTAGCCCTACCAACAGTGCAATTCCTTTTAATGTATTACCAATACCGTCATTTACCGCAGTTACAATCATTTCCGCAGGCATCCCCGCAATCAGGCCGATGGAAATCGCACCAACAAGAATTGCGAGCATCGCCTGAATTTTAAATTTGATAATCAGCACCAGCAGGATAACCAGCCCAATAACAGCGGCTATCACAAGTCTGGTTGGGTTTAAGGCAAGTGTCTCTGTAGCCATAAGCATTTCCTCACTTTCATTTCTTCATTAAGTAGTTGACACATGTTCTGTGCCACATGTTCCGTTTTTGCTTACATCAGATGTATTTCCTTTTTTATCCTCCTTTTCTTTATTTTCATCTGACGTCTTATGTTTCGTGCCTAAATCATACTATTTTCTTTTAAATTATTCAATACATCAGATGTATTTTGTTTTTGTTTCTCCTTTTTGTACAAAAAAAGAGGCACCGCACTGATTTGCAGCCCTCTTTTTTGTCTATTTTCACGATTAATTTTTCTTTTGTCCTCTTATTCGGAAGAGTTCTCCTTTTAATACATCTGATGTGTTATCTATGCTTCCTCTTTCTCCCGATGTTCTTTCATCTGTCTGACTAATTCCTGGCGGTTATATGTCAGATGCATCACCATCGCACACCTGGCCCCCACCGAATCATGTTCACGAATTGCCTCCACAATCGCTCGATGGGTCTCTATCGTTTCCCGCATCAGCGTTCGGTGCGTCAGATTAGCGAAGGTCATAACCGCTGTATTAATCGTCGGCACCAGAGTCTCCACCACCCTATTCTTACTACATCTGGCTATACAGGTATGAAATTCAATATCTTTCGGAATGTGATTTTTCCCATTCAGATACATTCTTTCCGTCTCGTCGCAAAGCTGTACCAACTGCTCTAAGTCCTTTTCATCTGCATATTCCGCCGCCTGAGCTGCAATTTCGGGCTCTAACATCAGCCGCACCTCAAAAAGTTCCAGCGCCAGCTTATATTTATCCTGTAATTTCGACAGTCCAAGCGGGTCGTTTTCTGCCGAACTGGTACTGACCACATAAGTTCCGGCACCTCTCCTGACTTCCAGTATTCCCTTGGAAACCAGTCCCTTCACCGCCTCCCGGATAGTGCTCCGGCCTACACCGAACATCTCTGCCAGTTCAAATTCATTTGGAATCTTCTTTCCAATCTCTACCGGCTCCTGTAGAATATAGTTCATCAATTCATCTTCTATCTGCTGTCCCAGAAGCCGTTTATCCATCTTCGCAACCTGATACATGTGTTTTATTCCTTAACTATAATAGTTTATCAGACATCATATGTCTTTTTCATTATATAAAAATGAAATATTGCTGTCAAGAAAACAGATGCTTTGTGCTTTCGCTTCGTTTATATCGCCTTTTTCCAGAAATTCCTGCTTTCTTTATTTTTTTGTATTTTTCTCTTTTGCTTTCAATTTGCATATTCCCTGTGTCATTGTTCCCATGGGGCAAAAAGTACACCATGTTCTCGGTTTATACAAAACCATAACGATTAGCCCAATCAGCGTAGATGTAAGCATAAGACTATAAAATCCAAAACTAAATTGTGCGACCCAGTCAGGAACTATTCCTGCCTGATATGTCCATCCCCAAGGAACCCGAATAGTCCAAAACAACTTAATCGCTTCCTTCAACGTGCCGGCTCCTTTTGCAATAAGCCATGTCTGAAATAGCAAATTACCAAACATGGTTAAGAAAAATACCAAAAAAGCATAACGAAACCATTTTGAATGTATCCATTTTGGCGTGGTCCGACCCAAAGAACACTTTCTATTTTTTCCAAGAACCGTAAACAACTGACCTCGTCCACAGTATTTGTTGCAGAAATGCTTATTTCCGCCAACAAAAGCGAAAATCAAAGGGATCAGAAAATCTATCATACCAAGCCATGCAAAAAGAATATTAAAAAATCCTAATGCAAAATAAACGATGGACCATATCCACAAGTAATCATACCAATGTTTTTTCTTACTCATCTTCATCCTCCCTCGCGTAAACTTCAATACTTCCTGCCGGACATATGGAAGCACATTTACCACATCCTACGCATACATCTGCATTGATTATGGCATAACTTCCTTCCCATATTTCTATTGCATTACGCGGACATTCCTTGATACATGCACCACAGGCCACACATTCTGCCTTATCCGCTTGCGCATACTTTTTAGATTTCATCGTGTCATCCTCCTGTTCAAACTTAAAGAACCCTCGTTCCTGATAGCGTTATTCTATCAAAAACGAAGGTTCCTGTATGTAACAAAGTCACATAATTCTCATGTTCTCCTTTTCCGCGAATCCCTCAGTTCCGCTTTCCTCTATGTCTGCCACCGCCCAAGCCGCCGTGCCAGCCGCCTCCATGTCTGCCATTGCCCGGTTGCCCGGCTTCGGAGTCGTTTTCCTGACCTGCTCCCGGCTGTCCCCAACCATGACCATTTCCTCCGCCCGCTCCCGGCTGCCCGGACTCAGAGCCGCTTTCCTCTCCTGCTTCCGGGATCTCCGTTTCAAATCCGTTTTCATTGCCCGCCGGCTGCTCCTGTCCGGCAGAGCCTGCTCCTAACGCATCCGCAACGGCATCCATAATGCTGCTGCTGGAAAATGTGGCGCCGCTGACTGCATCGACATCAGGCGTTTGTTCGGTAAGAATAGCGTTTATTACGGCAGACTGCGCTTTTTGGAAAAACTCCCTGTCATCCCGGTAGGAAAGCACCGTAATATCCGCAATGTATCCGTCCTCCACCGTGACCTGCACCTGTGTCGTTCCCCGAAAGCCTTCTCCCACGCCCGTGTATACGCCGTCCTTGTAAATTCCTTTTTCCGCTTTTTCCGTAACTTGCCGGCTCGATATGGTTTCGGAAACAGGAAAAGATACCAGATTGCCTGCAACGACCGTGCCGCCAATTGCAGCAGCAGCGGCAGTTCCCGCTATAGCTCCGGCAGGATTCGCCGAAAGGCTTTCTTTGGGGCATATGGCAAGACACTGCATACACTGGATGCACTCCCCCGACACTACCGCATCCTTTTCCGGTATATGGATTCCCATGCTGCACGTCCTGGTGCAAAGCCCACAGTTTGTACAGGTATCGCTCCGGCGTCTTACTTTATACAGCCTCTTTCCGGAAACCATGACAAACAGCGCCCCCAGCGGGCACAGATACCTGCAGAAAAAACGCTCCACAAACAAAGAACCGGCAGCTATGGTCAAAAGCAGCACAAACCCCGCGGTTGGTATGGCCCGGGAAACCACAGAAAGGTTTCCTGAGACCAGCATTCCAAACACGCCCCAGGGATTCCAGGAAGAATCCACAGGCAGCGCCAATATCCATACGCCCGCCGTTATAAAAGCAAGAATACCATATTTCAAATATTTCATCACAGCATCAAACCGTTCCGGTACCCGTACCTTTTTGAACAGAGCCCGCCTTGAAAAAAAGAAAAGAAGCTCCTGCAGCATCCCAAAAGAGCATAGGAAACCACAGAAAAAACGTCCCCACAGTGCGGTTATCAGAAATACCGTAAAAACAAGAATGATCTGCGGAAACATCCCGCTAAAAGAAAATTGTCCGTCCATAAATGCCGTTACCAGATCCCGCACCGCAGAAAACACCGTGATAAACAGCCCCGGAAACAGGATAAAAGCGGCAAGCTGAACCAGATGCCGGACAAATTGTGTAAAAAAGCCAGGTTTCTTAACCATAAGCGGCTACCCCCAACGAAAATGAGTTCCCATGGAATCCATTCTCCTTGCTCCATGCGGAAACAATATGAATTGGTCCTTCTTCAAAGCTGAATCAGCTGATACGTCCTGTTTCCCAAACCAAGAGCAGCAGCGGCTTCTATCGTGTGTATTCCATTTCTGCTCTCCACACGTTCCATGAAATGTTTCTTTCCCGGATCGTCAGATTGATAAATCAGGTCAATACACGCCTGATCCACGGCTACCGGGTCAAGACCTGCCACTATGCCGATGTCCTTCATACACGGATCTTCCGCTACTGCACAACAGTCGCAATCCACAGACAAGTTGCACATTACATTGATATAGGCGATTTTATCTTTGAAATATTCTGCCACAGCCCACGCCGCATCTGCCATTGCTTCCAGAAATCTATCCTGTTCTGTATTCCACATTTTATCAGGCTCTCCGGCACCGTGAATATACGCCTTGCCAAAAGAGGATGCACAGCCAATGGAAAGCTGCTTTAAGGCTCCGCCGTATCCACCCATCGGATGCCCCTTAAAATGAGACAGTACCAGCATAGAATCATAGCTGCTCATGTGTGTTCCTACATAATCCGTCTTAATCTGATGTCCTGCCGGAATTGCAAGCTGCATATCCGGTCCTTCGGAATCCATAATATCCACATCAAAATAATTACTCCATCCATGAGCTTTCATTAACGCCTCGTGCTTTTTCGTTGTATCCCTTTCTCCCGGATAGGCCGTATTACATTCCACTACCGTACCCCGAAGCTCATCGATCAGAGGTTTTACAAATTCCGGTTTCACATAGTTCTGATTTCCAGCTTCCCCGGAATGAAGTTTTACCGCAACCTTTCCCGGTAGCGAAATATTCAGCGCCCTGTAAATTTTAATCAAATTTTCTGATGTAATCTCTCTTACAAAATATACCTTTAATTGTTCCATCGTTTTATCTCCCTTCTTTATCAGGTAATGTCAAAAACTACCCATTTTTATTGGTCTGAAATTCTATAAAACCCTGATTTCTCATGGATGCTGCCAGACGCTCCATTATCGGCTATCAGGTATCTGCTAATCGCGGCGAAGAGCGGAACACACTACACACAGTATAGCATGACCACCCCGAAAATTAAACCGTTTTTCCCACGATTTTCTCAATATTTTCTTCAACTGATTCTCCAGGGATAATCATAAGCTCCTTATTCTCTCCCTTCAGAAGCGGATAGACGGCCTGGCTGTACATCAGGGAATGAGCCTGTTCGCCATGTACCAGTAAGACTGCGCTTCTGATTTCAGGCGCATAGGAAAACAGACGCATATTCATCAGCGAGCCATTTGCAGTAGCTGCCCAGCCTCTGCCGGAATTTGCGGAGAGGGGATGGTAGCCGCGTTCTCTCTTGTAATACTGAACATAATCCTTGAAGAACTGAGGTGTCTCCTCCGGTGCTTCTTCCGGCAGACCAAATGTCCTGTTGATATTTCTATTGTACTTCTGCATACATATAATAGCAAATACTTATACCGGATAGTTAGGTATAGTTGACGAGCATGTCAGATGACGCTATAATAAAAATAGTCCCACAACAACCGATGCGCAGAAATGCGCCATTTCTCAATTTGCACGGCAAACAAAAGAAGTTTTCTGGGATTTCTATTGACCAGATGAAATATATGCTCTAAGACATGGAGGTAGATTTTATGGAATTAAGAGTTCTTCAGTATTTTCTAGCAGTCACAAGGGAACAGAGCATTTCCGGAGCAGCAGAATCTCTGCATCTGTCTCAGCCCACACTTTCCCGCCAGCTCAAGGATATGGAAGAAGAATTGGGTAAACAGCTTTTGATTCGCGGCAACCGACGGATCACGCTGACAGAAGAAGGGATGATTCTCCGCAAGCGGGCAGAAGAAATCATGGAGCTCGTACAAAAAGCAGAACATGAAATTGCAACTTCAGATGAATTCATTGCCGGTGATATTACCATAGGCGCTGGGGAAACTGATGGAGTTCGTTTTCTGGCTCAAACCACAAAAGCACTTCAAAAACACTATCCCGATATTCATCTGCATATCATCAGCGGCGATGGGGAAAGTGTAGAAGAAAATCTAGACCGTGGATTGATTGATTTTGGTTTCCTGTGCCGGGAAATTGACACTGCCAAATATGAATATCTGAAAGTTCCGGGAAATGATTCCTTTGGAATTCTCATGCGCCGGGATTCTCCTCTTGCCGAAAAAGAATTTATCGCGCCGGAGGATTTATGGGATAAGCCTCTCATTGCTTCTCGGCAGATGCTCCGCAATACCGAGGTAGGAAAGCTACTTAAATGCAACCAGGAAAAACTAAACATCGTAGCTTCCTACAATCTGCTGTATAACGGTTCTATTATGGTTGATGAAGGAATCGGATACGCTCTGTGCCTTGATAAAATCATCAATGTCAGCGGCTGCAGCAATCTCTGTTTCCGGCCACTGTTCCCCAAAGCAGAAACCCCGCTTTATGTAATCTGGAAGAAATATCAGACATTCACAAAGGCAGCAGAAAAATTTCTGATACAAATGCAGGAACTTAGAGTTGTCTAGGCCTGGAAATGCACTTCGTCTTGAAACACAGGGATTACAATCTCATTCCAACTTTTCCGAAACTCTTTTTTGAAAAAGTTTAAGATCGGAATTGAGTTTCTTTGCATCTTTCCAATCAAGCACCCATGCTATCACGTGTACAAAGACAAAGATAACAAGTATGGACAACGCAAAGCTTACCGTGAGAGCAATATTGCCGGGTTCAAGACTTTTTGCTCCAAGTACGAAAAAAATAAGCAGAATTTCGATAGAGATAAGCAGCAGCAATTTTTTTAAAATATATTGCTTTATGGTAAGTTCCTTTTTTGAATACATGCAAAGCATCGGAATAACAGCAATTACTGCATAGATAATCGGAAATAAAAATGCCTCATATCCGAAGCGTTGATCCGGTCGGAAAATCTCTCCTATCATAAATGTTGCTAAATTAATAAGCGTAACTATAACAAAGAATTGTGACATGACAATCTTAATATGTTCCTTAAAACTCATACTTCTTCACCTCTCAAAGTTTTTTTCAGGTCAGAAACATATTTGCGGGAAATAATGATTTCCTCCCCATTGGAAAGCACTGCGCTGAAACGCCCTCCCAGCGCAGGTTTTACAGAGCTTATTTTCATAAGATTTGCAATGGAAGCTTTGGATATACGAAGAAAACACCTTGATTTCAAAATATTTTCCAACTCATATATACGCTGCCTTGACTCATACACCTTTGATGAAGTGTAAATAAAGGTCTTGTTGTCCACTGACTCGATATACATTATTTCTGAGACCGCTATGCCGTACTGTCTGCCGTCAAGCGTTCCCAAAATCTGTCCCTGCCTTGATTTCACAAAGCCGGCTATCTCGCGGACAACATCTGTTTCCTTATGACAACGTATATCCACAAGTTCATTTTCATCTTCTGGTATTCTGCTTATCTTCACATCCATACTATGATATGTTGATACATTCCTGTACACTAAATACCTTCCTTTCTTTTAGAAAGCTGTCGAAAAATTCAAGTACTATCTTATTTATAGTCATCATACATTCTTCGGGAGCCACACTGCCCGTTCCAAGCATCTTTGCAAGAGGAGGAGCATACATGGGCAGGTCCGTAAAATTCATATGACCTGTTCCCGCGATATATGTTCTGTAACCGCATACCGCATAATCGTGAACAATATTGTTGGCATAGGGCACATCATTTTTTCTTTCTTCTTGAGAAGCGAAATGATGCTCCTCATTATCGAAGGATAAAATCGGTGTTGTGTAAGGCTCATGATTGACGATATCCCTGCCATTTTCTACGCCCGTTACCTCGCCAAGCATTGTTCCGTCAAGGTCGATGACTGCGCTAATGTCGTTTCTTGTTCTGCCCATTGATACTGCTGCTGCACCGCCTAAGGAATGACCCATAACGCCTATTTTGTCCGTATTTGTCATAGCAAGAGCAGCAATAATATTCGCATTCTGTCCGCCATCTGTGTACCAAAATTCTGGAAGCGCATTTCTGCCTGCCGCAGGCTTTACAGAATCTATGACAAAGTTAATATCATCACAGCGGAGTTTCAGCCATTGAGAAGATAATTCAAATACAGTCTCCTCAGAAACGTCCTCCGCATTGATTCCCATAACACCGTTTAAAAATGATGCGTCGACGATTATGGTATCTCCGTTTGTATCCTTTGTAAAAAGCGAATGGTACGGGTGTTCGATACTTATCACAACATAACCGTTTGAAGCAAGCTCTGCATAAGTGGAATGGTTGCTCTGATAATATCCGAATGCACCGTGTGAGAATATGATAAGTGGAAATTTTTCACCCCCTGCGGCGTTGGAGGGATAATAAATGTAAACCGGTATCTCACGCTTTGATCCGTCCGTTTCGAACTCTTCTTTCCTGCTCTCATCGATTAGGATTGCATGGGTTTCCGCAACATCATATGCTCCGGAAACAGGCAGTCCGCTGTAATCGGTTATAACAAATGAAGGTATCATACTGCCTGAGATAAGAGCAACTGAGAGCAATGCGCTGAGTATCATCATTGCAGGATGCTTACTCTTATCTTCTTTATTTTTTATGAACATCATTCCGATAAAGGCGATGATGATACGAAGCAGCAGCAGGACAAACAGTCCCATAAAGCGGAAACTCATATCTATTCCGGGTGCAAGGAGCATTACAAAGTATAATCCCAGTTGACCGGCATTGCAGATCAGCCTGCCTGTCTGCCAACCCATTTTATCCGCCTTGCGGCTGATGGCTGTAAAGGCAAAGCCTGCTTCAAAAACGCATAACAAAATAAGTAAAAATGTGTTCATGTTAATTCTCCTCATTTCTTTTGATATCATCATTATATCAGCAGAAAAAGAGGATTCAAGTTTTTGGTATGTGAAATGCAATTATCTGCTGTGAAATGCAAATATCTGCGCTTTCCAACGTGCTTTATGAAATAAAACCAGCAGCACTACCAGTGACAGCAGCTCCGCCGCTCTCCAGTACCAGGGCTGATGAAATGCCACTTCCACCTCTCCCCGGAAATTTCCCGGCAGCACCACGGACAGCACATGCTGTTCATCGCTCACTAGGGAAAGCTGCTCTCCGGTTTCTTTATTTATCGCACGGTAGCCTTTGTAATCTAAAAAGGGTACCTGAATGTTCCGTTCTTCTGACAACAGATTTTCACAAACCATGGTAACTGCGCTGTCTTTTTTTTCAAAATTCTCTATCACAAGATCTGTGTCATTTTCTGGCACAGGATTGGGATTTCCAATCAGTAAAACCGAGGATTCCACAAAAAGATACTCCCCTCCTGCCACCGCCCCTCTGGTGTCAATGGAGGCTGCGCTTGTGACCTTTACCATCTCCCCGGTCGACAGCTTATTGTCCACAAGATACTGGGAGCCGATTAAGGTAAGGGTACAAAGCACCGCTATTGCCCCCACCTTTATGGTGTGGTCTGTCAGTTTTTCCAGAAACTTCAGGGCGTACATTGCCAGCACCACACCCAAAAACGTGGCAATCCCGATAAAACGCCATGCAAACTGATAAGGCGTCAAAAATCCGCCAAGCCCAGGCAGTTTCCCAAGGGCATTCCAGGGGAAGAAATAGCAGGACATCAGCAGGGAAAGGCAAAACAGAACAAGAATTTTCACCGGCTGTGCCAACTTTAGCTGCACCGCCGCCTCCTCTTTTTTCCTGCGGATAAAAAAGGTCAGTATCTCCCAGCAAAACAACGCCAAAATCAGCATAAAGCTCATCCCGATTCCCACCGCCATATCGCCGCCCACGCCGCTCATCACGTTACCGGAACCGCTCACCGGGAAGCAGAACATTTGGAACATCTGTGACAAAAACAAGCCATGCTCCTGCATATTTTCAATATTAGCAGCAAATTTTACCTTCATGTCGTGGGACAGCATATAGTCTGCCATAGGCACCAAAAAGCAGAGATTTAACCCAATAGTCACCAGAGCTGTTTTTACCAGAAACACAAAATTTTTGAGGAATCTTTTCCCGCTTATCAGGCAGTACAGCAGAGAAAAAATAATGGCAATATTAAAACTCAGAAGATGTGACTGCAGCATACAGGTATAGCCTGCCGCCAGCAGATAGAATGCCTTTTTCCTGTCCCCTTCCTCCGTTTCTTCCTTTCCCAGAAGATACCAAAGTCCCAAAAAGACCAGCGGCAGAAACGCCAGCGCCGTAAATTCCCCCACCGCGCTCCGGTAAAACATATTGGTGATACGGTTTGTGGCAAACATATAAAGAAAGCAGCCCACTACCCCCAGCTTGCGGTTATCCGCCACCTCTTTCAGGCATACATAGGAAGTCACTGCCGTGACTATCTGGATAAAGACCAGATATATTTTATAGCAGCTTTGCAGGGAAAAGCCAATGATACGGAGCAATGCCGGCAGATATAAAAACAAATCCCCATACATAACGGAAACAGGATAACCATAATCATTCAGCCATAAGGGCTGCATTTTCACCGGAAACTGCCCCTGACGCAAGCCCTCCGCCAAACCCTCAATCCGCATAAGATGAAAGGTTAAGTCATGCCCGCCGGTGAGATAATTCACGTACAGAGGAACGCAGGAAAACAAAATGATAAGCCCCACACAGACACCCGTCCCCTTCTGTTCCTTCGTCAGCCCGGCAAATATCTGTTTTTTATCCCTCAGATAAAAAAATACATCCACTAGGACAAAGAAGATTAACAGCACAAAAAAGACCACACGGTCTGCCTGGTTTGTCTCTCTTATCTCCGCCGAAGTTATGGTGAAATCCTCCGGGTTTTCTAATTTCGGCAGCTGAAAATAAACGGTTTCGGCGCTTGCCGGAAGCAGCATCTCAAAGGTTTTAAATTCATATTCTTTTTGCAGGAGAATACTTTCTGCATAATCCGCCCCGTAGCCAGCCTCAAACATAGGCGTGATACGAACGGCGTCCACATTCATTTCATAAGCCACGGTTACTTCATAAGAACCCTTCGCCAGGGCAATGGTGCTCTCCCCCGTTGGAAATTCTGTCCCGACAAACGCCTGATAAAAGCGCTCTGTCCGAAAAATCCCAACGAAACCAGCCACAAGGATAAGGAGTTGTAACACCAGTACTACTCCTAAGATGATTCTGTTTCTGTTCTTATTCTCTTCTGTTTTCCTCATGTGTCTCTGCTCCGTTCTCCCCACCTTATTATTTTCCGCTTTACCTGCAATCTTAAAATTTCATCACTGTATTATTTTTCGTTTTATCTTAATCCGAAAATTTCACCACAATAATATTATCTATTATCTGTATAGAGCCGTCATCCGGGTAACTCGGCATATTTTTCACTTCCTCTAACTCCCTGAGAGCTTTGGTTTCCTCATACCCGCAAATCGTCGGCGCAAAGCCGAGATACTCAATAATAATGTGGCTTCTGGAAAAGGAGTTGACATTGGACTCTGCTTTTCCGTTGATTCCGAACACCGGACCCATAAGGCTGCCCTGGGTATTGGTGGCGTCCTCAATGGTGTCTCCCACAAATGCCACTGGAAGATTATCCTCATAACCTTCCACGCTCTTAATCTGGGTAATCATGGTCTGGAAATACGCCATATCATGATTTTTCGTATATTCTAAAGACATGTAGCAGCCATTTCCATACCAGATATAGGTTGCCAGCATAACAAAGCAGATAATCTCTGCCACCCACGTAAACCCGACCCGCAGTTCTCCCTTGCAGTGCACTTTTCTACTGTAATAATCCGTCCACACCGCAAAGAAAATCAGAAGATATACCACCGCATATCCCATCAGCGTGTAGGTCTGGGCGTCCGGCGCCATGATATAAACCAGGAACATTGCCACCGGAAGGGCTAAAAATCCGGCAGCCATGATTGCCTTTTTCAGCCAGTCTTTCTTTTCAAACACCACCAGCAACAGGGCGCTTACCGCAAACAGTCCCATCACCAGCCAGTAGCAGACTCTTAAGACCCCAGTGGCATTCAACACCAACACATTGTCATTGCCAAGGGCAATAAAGTCCCGGTAGCAGCGCTTCACCGCCGACAAAAACTGCCGTAGTGTAATCTGACCCATACTTGCGCCGCCCTGATAGCTAATCATTTCCACGCCGTTGGCCTTTAATACCACCATATTGATGAGAAAATAAACTACCATTCCTGCTGCCAGAACTCCCACATAGCGCAGCGCCGTAAAAAATACGTTTTTCCATGTCCTGTTTTCTTCCCGGAAGGCAGACAGCAAAATCACGGATATCACAAGAAGGCACACTGCATTGGGAAAATATGCCTGATAAATCCCCAGGGAACAGGCTAACAGCAGGACTGCCCCAATATGCGCCGGAATGCTCTTTGGATAACGTACCACAAAATACGCCGCTAATACGCTGAATAAAATGCCGATGGCGTAAAATACCGACGTAAACATATAGAAAAACATGCAGACCACCGACGGGAACACCACGGTAAAGCCACCGATAAATGCTGCCGGTATCCAGTGGCTGACCTGAAACATTTCTGCAATCAAGGCTGCCGACACCGCTAACAACAGCAGGGAAAGCAGCCCGTTTAACAAAGGCAGGGAATAAACGCCCCCGGTATATTTCACCAGGATATTACCCATCCATTTTAAAAACCATCTTCCCTGCTCCACGCTGGCTCCGTTTCCGCTGGGGGTGTTGGCTAATTCGTCATAATTGTATAGTTTGTTGGTAAACTGATAAAGATGTGTCATAAGACCAAAAATAACAGCAGCAAAAAAAGCGGTTTTTACTGCTGTTGTTTTCTTTTGATACCAATCCTTGATATAAAAATCAGGTGTTTTTATCGATGCCATTCTCAACGTTACTCCTTTTTCCCTTCATTCACAGCCGTTCCCAGAGATTTTCCGGCAGCTGCTGCGGTTAATAAAGATTTTACTGAAAAAAGGAATACCTGTCAAATTGAATCGGCGCTAAACCATTTCATAGGGCAGAAGCTCCGCCAGATAATTTTTCTGCCGCAGCGCTTCTTCGATTTCATCCAGAATTTCCTCCGACTCCGCACTGATTTTATGAAAATGATAGCCGGAAGTGACATTTAGCAGCGAGGTGGATTTTCCTGTCTTTAAATCATTGACAAACTTCGCCACGTCCCTGCGGTTCTTAATCTCCAAGGGAGCGTCTAACATGCCGTAAACCCGGTGATTTACCATGACATTTGCCACACTGCCGCCCAAATCAACAATCGTCGTAAGCTCGTCCTCCACCTGCTCGTTGGTGTGGCAGACCTTTATGACCCGGTACACTTCCCGGGGCTTGTCTATCATATATCCTCTGGCTGTGGAAACGATGGGATATCCTTCGGTCCGAAGCAATGCAATATCCTGTACGATCACCTGCCTGCTGACTCCTGTCTTCTTTCCAAGGGCAGTACCTGACACTGGCTGATCTGTCTCCCGCATCATGGATATCAGCAGCTTTCTTCTATCTGCTCCTGTCATTTCCTTTTCCATTGCAAACTCCTTTCTGATTTTCTATAAAAAATTGATAGCTTTCCTGCATTTTCTTTCCTGACGGACTGTACTAAAAGTCTCTTCTTTATCCGAGTACCTTTAAATGCTTTAAGCTAATATCAAGAATTGGTGCAGAATGAGTCAGCGCTCCGCTGGAAACATAGTCTACTCCCAGCTCCGTAATGGTTTTGATATTTTCTTTGGTAATATTTCCGGAGCATTCCGTCTCCGCCCTGCCGTCGATGATACGGATTGCCTCAGCCATCATCTCCGGTGTCATATTATCAAGCATAATGATGTCGGCTCCTGCCTCCACGGCTTCTTTTACCATGTCAAGGTTCTCGGTTTCCACCTCAATTTTGCGGACAAAAGGAGCATATTCTTTTGCTGCTAAAACGGCTTTTTTTACTCCTCCTGCTGCGTCTATGTGGTTGTCCTTTAACAGAACGCCGTCGGAAAGGTTGTATCTGTGATTGCAGCCACCGCCTGCTTTCACCGCATATTTCTCAAAAATACGCATACAGGGCGTCGTTTTTCTGGTGTCTAAAAGCTTCGTCTTTGTGCCGGATAACAGTCCCGACACGGTGTGGGTGTAGGTTGCAATTCCGCTCATGCGCTGTAAATAATTTAATGCGGTACGCTCCCCGGACAGAAGCACCCGGATATCTCCTGTGACAACGGCAAGAAGCTGCCCCTTTTCCACTTTATCGCCATCCCGGATGACTTTACCGTCCTTTTCCTGGAAAGTCACCTTGGTATTCTCATCTAACAGGGTAAATACCCGCTCAAAAACAGGAAGCCCTGCGATAATGCCGTCCTCCTTGCAAATCAGCTGCACTTCTCCCGGTTTGTACTCCGGCATCACCGCATTGGTGGATACGTCCTCGCTGTGAATGTCCTCCTCTAAAGCAAGACGGATATATTTATCAGCAACAAGCTGCATGGTAATTGGATTCATATTCTTTCTTTCCTTTCTGTGTGCTGGTAATCTCTTTTGCCGCCCGTTTGGCAAAAACCAGACTCTCTAACAGGCTGTTGCTGGCAAGACGGTTCTTCCCGTGCACACCGTTGCAACTGGTTTCTCCCACGGCATATAAATGGGGCATAGTGGTCATGGAATTCTTATCCACATGGACGCCCCCCATAAAATAGTGCTGCGCCGGAACCACCGGAACCGGCTCTTTCAGCAAATCGTAGCCTTCCTCTAAGCATTTCTCATAGATGTTGGGGAAATGATTTAAAATCGTCTCCTTCGGCACACCGGCAAAGGAAAGCCAGACATGGCCTGTGCCCTCTTTTTCCATTTCCTCTAAAATTGCCTTGGTCACCACATCCCTGGGTAAAAGCTCATTGACAAAACGCTCCCCTTTGCTGTTGAGCAGTATTGCCCCCTCTCCCCGCGCCGACTCGGAAATCAGAAAACTTCTTCCCGGCTTTTCGCTGTAAAGGCAGGTGGGGTGTATCTGCACATAATCCATATGCTCTAACTCTACCCCGTGCTCCCCCGCAATCCGGCAGCCGTCCCCCGTCAGGCAGGGGAAATTCGTAGAGTGAGCATAAAGCCCGCCGATTCCCCCGGTTGCCAGAATGGTGTCATCAGCGTAAATATATAGCACTTCCCCGTCCCTTGTCTTTGCAGCCATTCCGATACATTCCTCTCCGGAAACAAGAATGTCCGTCATGGTGGTGTATTCCATAATGGTGACGTTAGACAGTTTTTTCACATGGGAAAGCAAGTTGGTTGTGATTTCCTTTCCGGTAATATCCTTGTGGTAGCAGATTCGTGGTTTAGAGTGGGCTCCCTCTTTGGTATAATCAAGGGTTCCGTCCGGTTTTTGGGCAAAACGCACCCCAAGCTTTTGCAAATCGTCAATGATATCCCGGCTGGAGCGTATCATGATATCCACGCTCTCTTTCCGGTTCTCGTAATGTCCTGCCCGCATGGTATCTTCAAAATAAGCATCGTAGTCCGCTTCATTTAACAGGACGCAGATACCTCCCTGGGCTAACATGGAATCGCAGCTTTCTAAATCTTCCTTCGAAAGCATTAATATTTTTTTCTCCCGGGGCAGCTTTAACGCCGTATAAAGCCCTGCCACTCCGCATCCGGCGATTACCACGTCATAATTATAATTTTTCATAAAGGCCTCATTTCCCTGCTAATTCCAACATCTTCGTCAGTGTTTTTTTCGCCGGCTCTGCGGTGTTTTCGTCAGCAGCAACTGCATTTTCCCCTGTATTTAATACATGGATAATGTTGTCTAAGGTAATTTTTTTCATATCCACACAGACCGGGGTTGTTTTCGGAAAATAGAAGGACGCATCGGGACGCTTTTGCTTTAATGCAAAGGAAACACCTTCCTCCGTTCCGATAATAAATTCCTTCTTTTCACTCTTTCCCGCATAGGCAATGATACCGCTGGTGGAGCCAATATAGTCCGCTAATTCCAATACCTTCGCATTGCATTCCGGGTGGACTAACACCTCTGCGTCAGGGTGTTCCTTTTTTAATGCCAGGATTTCCTCCCCTTTCATGGTCTCGTGAATGGGGCAGTAGCCCTCATTGATATGTATTTCCTTCTCCGGCACCTGTTCTGCCACATGCCTTGCCAGATTCCTATCCGGAATAAATAAAATATGCTTATTCGGCAGATTTCTCACAATATCCACCGCATTGGCGGAAGTCACCGATACATCGGACCAGGACTTGATTTCCGCAGTGGAATTGATATAGCAGACCACTGCCAAATCCGGGTATTTTGCCCGTGCCGCCTCTACGGTTTCCTTTGACACCATATGCGCCATGGGGCAGTCCGCCGCCGCATCCGGCAGCAGCACTGTCTTTTCGGGATTTAACAACTTTGCGCTCTCTCCCATAAAGGAAACGCCGCAGAATACCAGTGTCCGGTTGGATAGTTCGGTTGCTTTTTTGCTCAGGAAGAAAGAATCCCCGATATAATCCGCCACTTCCTGTACCTCCGGTGAGACATAGTAGTGGGCGAGAAGAACGGCATCTTTCTCCTGCTTTAATTGTTTGATTTCTTCCTGTTTTGTCATTGTTCCTCAACCTTTTTGCTTTTTGTGTGCCCTCCGGCGGGAAAGCTGCGCCGCCTGACAGGTTTGCCCGCCGTGTCAGAGACGGCGGCGGTTCCGCCGATTTTTATGTAACTGACAGTTAGTATAGCACTTATCTATACAGGTGACAAGACAGTTATTACAAAAATATTTTTACAATTCGGGAAATTTGTATGACAGCCGCCCGGATTTTTGCCGTGGCTTCCCGACCTTTTTCCAAAATTTTCATAAAATACGGAGGGCTTCCAGAATATCCCAGTATCGTTTTTTTCTTTTCCCAGATACTAACCCAAAAAGAAGAAAGAAAGGAACGAACCCTTATGATTAACAAAGACACCATCTATCTGCTCCGCGAATGCAACTCCGGCACTAAAATGGCAGTTTACTCCATTGATGAAGTTTTAGAAAAAGTTAAGGACCAGAAAATGAAAGACATTCTCTCCGCCTCTAAAACAAAACACGAAACCATCGGCGACAAACTCCATATCCAGCTGCAGAAATACGGCGACGAGACAAAGGCCCCAAGCGCCATGGCAAAGGGCATGTCCTGGATGAAAACCAATGCAAAGCTTGCCATGGAGGACAGCGACAGAGTTTGCGCCGGCTTAATTACGGACGGCTGCAACATGGGAGTTAAAACCCTCTACCGCTATCTCAACGAATACGTGGCTGCGGAGGAAGAAGCACAGGATTTTTGCAGGGATATTATCAAATTAGAGGAACATTTAGCGGAGGAAATGAAAGCTTACCTGTAAAAACCTTTTCAGGGGAACAGCTTCCCGTTCCCCTGAATCTCCTTCTGTCTTTTCTTTTTATACCACAAATTCCCTGATTTCTTCCTCTGCAAAATCCTGTTCATCATATACGGTCAATGTCAGCGGGACCGATAAATCCATACTGCAGATTCCGAGAATAGATTTTCCGTCTACGGTATAGTTGCCCTTTGCCAGATCAAAGGGACCGGTGTGATTGCTTAAAATTTCGCAAAGTCTGACTGCCTTTTCCGGAGCATTGATTAATACATCTATTTTTTTCATGAAAGATTCCTCTTTTCCATCTGCCCTCTCCTTCCGCCTACCGTTTCTTTGCGGTAAACAAACGATATTCCTCTTTTCCGGGGGAAGGCAGAAAATTCTATAGATATCTTATGCCCGATTTTTCCCAAAGATATGCAGTTTTTTATAAATCCTGAATTTTCATCTTGTCCACGGCGCTGTTTTTCCCGCCCTCTGCCTTATATTTTCTTTTCCGGAAGAAAATATAGATGCCTCCGTACAGCAAGGTAGGAAGATTATAAACAAAAAATGTGACCACTCCCACCGAAATAAACTGCGCTATGCTGCCGCCCGTTTTTTCTTCCCCGGGGGGATAAAAATCCGCTGTGTTGTTCCCGCCGTTTCCTGTATTGCCGCTTATGAAGCTGCTGTTATCCTCCACGATATAAGTGGTATCATCATTACTGTCTGTCCCAGGGATATCGCTTCCGTCTACGGCCTCCTCATACGCAAGGACAGCCTCTTCATTTTGAATGACGGCTTCTTCATTCTGAACCTCAACATTCTGCACCTGTTCCTTTATCCCTCCATACATGACGCCTGCCAGAATGACTTCCGCGGCAGCAAACACGGCTATAAGAAATGTGAGAACAGGCAGTACCAGCCCCGGTACTTTCGATTTTCTTTTAGAGAGATATACCTGCAATATGACGGTTGCTATGAAAAACACTCCCCCGAAAACCAATATCCAAAACGAACTATTCATCTGCATTTCCCCCTTTTTCCTTCTTATACTCCGTAATCAAAAGCTTTGCCGTGTCGAAATCAATTTTGTCATTGACCACCAGCCGCTTAATTAAATCCACATAGGGCTGCCGTTCCTCTTTCTCCCCCATTTTAATTTTCTCAATCAGGCGGTCAAGGCGGAGCCGTACCGTGGGATATGTCACCCCATATAAAGCAGCGATTTCTTTCAGTGAACCGGAGGCAAGCACAAATTTTTTGATGAACTGTACATCCTCCTCCTCCAACTCCCGCATCCAGTCGGGAATCCGGTCAATTGCCATAATCTCCCTCTCCTTCTCTGTTAAAATTTTCCGTGCCGGATGCATTGTACCGTACTGACAGCCCCTTTAGGCAGTCTTTACTTCCCGGAAAAAAAGAAAGCACCCCGCAGCCCTAGTCCCATCAAAATAACCTTGGCACTGGAATATAATTAAAGATAACATTTAATATTATTAAAGTCAATCTTTAATTTTATTCAAATCAAGAACTGCGAAGCGCTCTATCTAATTTTTCTGTCCGTTCTCTATTTTCCCCATTTTTACTTTTTTCTGTGGGCGTCAATCATCTCCTTGATTTCTTCCGCTTCTTCCTCGGAAAGCTGTTTTCCGTCCCCCAAAAAAGCAGCGATAAACCGGGGCAGGGAGCCGCCAAAGGTACGCTCAATAAAGTAATCGGATTCCACTCTCTGGCACTGCTCCTTTTCCACCAGCACGGAAACGGTAGCCTTTTCATTGCAGATAAAGCCCCGTTCACACAGCTTTTTTATCACGGTGTAGGTGGTGGATTTTTTCCAGCCCAGCTCCTCGCTGCAAAGCTTTACCAACCCGCCGGAACTCACCGGGGCATGTTCCCACACAATCATCATAAATTTATAATCACTGTCACATAATTTTAAATCTTCCATAGTTTCCTCCATATGCACGCATTCTTTGCCCAATCAAACCTGAAATTACTGATTGGCAGCATTTTCAACCTGTGCCTCAAGATTTTTCCGCTCCTGTTCTAACTCTTCCTGATGCCTTTTTATAGCTTCTAACTTCCGCAGATATTCTTTATATAACTCTTCCTTTTCCGTGTCTTCTAGCGTTTCGTCCTTTAACGGGATTTCCAACTTCTCGTTTCCAAGATATTCCTGTTTCACATATCCCGTCGTTCCGTCCTCTAACTGAATTTCCAACCATCCGACTCCCGGATTTTCCTCACTCAAATATTCCTGTTTCACATATCCCGTCGTTCCGTCACTCAGAGTAATCTTTACCCACTCCGGCTCTGTCTCCGTCTCTTTTTCCGCAGTCCCCTGCCTGCCGTTTCCCGGTTTTTCCCCTTCGGGTGTTTCCACCGTCAGTCTCGCCAGCAGCTTATCCAACATCTCCGGGGAAGTGCCATATTCCTTTACATCTGATATCCCCTCTTCCACCGGTACGTCCTCTACACGTATAAAAGAGGTAAGCAGACCTTCCTCCGTCTCGTAGTCCCACTGCACTTCACCGCAGTTCTCCGTCAGGGCAAGGAACAGAACAGCACGTGTCCACATATTTGCCTCCTCCCCCTCCGTCAGGTTCAGGTATTGCTGTCCCTCTGCCGGGGTTAAGTGCATGATAAATGCGTAGGGCTCCTGGTCTGTCTGCAGTTCAGTGGTAAGAAAAAACTTTTCTGAAAACTCCATCCCACAGACCTCATCTATCGCCGTCAGCAGAGCCCCGTTAGCGGAGGCATCCCCCACATAAGGGTTGCGGTTTTCATATAAATGCTGCGCTTCTTTTGAAGCTATCCCGCCGCTCTCTGCTGTATCCACGGAAATTTCCGTGGAAATATCCGTGGAAATTTCCGTGGAAATTTCCGTGGAAGTATCTGCGTCTGTCAGGCAGATTACCGCCGCAAAGGCAATCACTGCCACCGCAAGAAAGCTTCCCGCAAATACCCTTCTTTTTTCCTGCAAAATATAGTGCACTCTCTGTTTGATACTGTTTTCCCCGAAGGAAATGGGGGCAAAAAGATGTTCCCTTTTTCCGGCAGCAAAGGATAGCAGCAACGCCGCATAATCTTCCCTGTCCGCATCGCTTTTCCCCCTCATCACAGCTTCATCACAGCTGATTTCCATATCACGGTTCATCAGATAATAGGAAAGCCACACCAGCGGATGGAACCAGTACACACAGAGCAGCAGATATGCCAGAGCCTTTACCAGGTAATCCTTCCTTCTGATATGATACTGCTCATGGGCTAAAATATACTCCTGCTCCTGCTCTGTCAAATGGTAAGGAAGATAAATCTTAGGCATCACGATTCCATATACAAAGGGCGATTTGATGGCGCCGCTCTCATAGATTTTCACCTTCCGCCTTCCTTCATTTTCATATGCGGCTGATTTTTCTTCCAGCTTTGTGGCATATTTCAGTTTCTCCTTTAAAATCAGGTTTGCTGCAAAACCGTATGCACCGAAGGCTGCCATACCTGCCACCCAGCCGTAAAACAACAGCAGTTTTCCTGTCTCCTTCTTTTCCGGCACTGCAGACTGCCCTATTTCCGCAGACGTTTTTCCGGCAGCCTGCTCTTTCTGCAACATTGTCCCGTCATTTTTTGCCCTGTCCTCTATCACCGGACGAACCTGCTGCACCACTGCATTGTCTGCCTGCCCTAACAACCCGAATATGCTCATATCCGACGGCAGCATGACCGGGCAGAGCAGCCGAAGCGCCACCACCAGCCACAATACATAAGAATACATCCTTGGCAGCCTGCTCAAAATTCCCCTGCAGCAAAGCACAATCAAAATGACAAAGGCTGCGTTAAACGCCATCTGCTTTACCAGTTCAAATAAATACATTCCCATTCTTTTCCCCCTTTCACATCATCGATTACTTTTCCCTCTTCTTTGACCTGATTCTTTTAATCGAGTAGGGAAGAATTTTTCCCTACTCGCCGCACGCCCCATGCGCCGCCTCAGCGGCATACTTCCTCTGCATGGGGCTGTGCAAAAGCCAAACAGGTCGATAGTTATAGACCTCTTTCTGCTTTTAGTCTATACCTATCGACCTGTTTTGTCAATGTGATTTTACACCAATGTCTCGATTTCGTCTAAAATCTCCCCAAAGACATCTAACGCCTCCTGAATCGGCTGCGGCGTCTCTAAGTTGACCCCTGCCATCTTAAGCAGTTCCACCGGAGACTCGGAGCAGCCGCCGGAAAGGAATTTTTTATAACGTTCCAACGCCGGAGCACCCTCTTTTAAGATACCATGGGCAAGGGCTACTGCGGACGAAAAGCCTGTGGCATACTGGTACACATAGAAATTATAGTAAAAATGGGGAATTCGCGCCCATTCATAAGAGATTTCCTCGTCTGATACCATATCCGGCCCGTAATAAGTGCTGTTTAACTCATGGTAAAGGGCATTTAAGTTCTCCGCTGTCAAGCTCTCTCCCTCTTCCACCATCCGATTGGTACGCATTTCAAACTCCGCAAACATGGTCTGGCGGTAGACGGTACCCTTAAAGCTGTCTAAGTAATGATTCAACAGGTAAGCGCGCTCTTTTTTATCCGTGGTATTTTTCAGGAGATATTCCATCAGGAGAATCTCATTGCAGGTGGATGCCACTTCCGCCACAAAAATCTTATACTGGGAATAAATATAAGGCTGGGTGGAGTTAGAATAGTAAGAGTGCATAGCGTGCCCCATCTCATGGGCTAAGGTAAACATATTGTCTAAGGTATCGTTGTGGTTTAACAACACGTAGGGGTGAACACCAAATGCCCCTGCAGAATAAGCGCCGCTGCGTTTTCCTTCATTCTCGTAAACGTCAATCCAGCGGTTCTCAAAGCCCTCTTTTACCTTTGCCACGTAATCCTCCCCCAGAGGAGCCAATGCTTTTAACACCGTCTCCTTTGCCTCTTCAAAGGAAATCTTTTTGGCAGCGTCTGCAATCATCGGCGTGTATACGTCGTACATATGGAGCTCCTCCACCCCTAAGCATTTCTTGCGTAGTTTTACATAGCGGTGCATTTTATCCATATTTTTATTTACCGTCTCCACCAAATTATGGTAAACGGAGGAAGTCACATGATTGGCATCTACCGCTGCCTCTAAGGTGGATGGATATTTTCTTGCGGAAGCCTCAAAAATCAACTGTTTTATCTGCCCGCTATAGAGGGCTGCCAGGGTATTGGCATACTGCCTGTACACCTGATAAAAAGCAGTAAAGGTGTCCTTTCTCACCCTGCGGTCCGCACTCTCTAACAGCGGAATGAAGTTTCCGTGGGAAATCCGCACATTTTCCCCGTTCTCATCTTTGATTTCCGGGAAAGAAAAATCTGCGTTGTTCATGATGGCAAATACCTGCTCCGGCAGTGCCTGCATTTCCTTTGCGCCGGCAAGCATTTTCTCCTGCTCCGTAGATAAGGTATGCTCCTTTAGGCGCTGGATTTCCGCAATCTGTTTGCGGTAAAGCTCTAATTCCGGCAATTCCTTAAAATACTGTTCTAGGACAGCGGGAGCCGTCGCTATAATTTCCGGCACAAAAAAGGCGGTTTTGCTGCTGAGCTCTGCGTCCATCGCAAGTATTTTCTGGTACATTGCCTGATGTGCGGTATTTTTCTGGTCTTCGTCATGAAGCCGTGCCGCATAGTTTCCCGCCAGTTCAAATTTTTCTCCTGCCGCCGCATTTAACTCCAATGCCTTTAACAGATTTGCCGCAGAAGCCGTCAGTTTTCCCTCAAACTGCGCTATTTCCTCCACCATGGTCTGTATTGTTTCCAGTTCCTTTTTCCATGCCTCATCGGAAACATACATATCTTTTAAATTCCAGGTAAACTCTTCCTTTACCTCGCTTCGTTTTAATAATTCTTTTGCCATAATAACCTTACCTTTCCGATGCCTGCGTTCTTTTGCCTGCGGGCATCCTTTCTCTTGCCTCGCAGTTAGCATCCTCTAACCGCGAAACCATACATTTATAATTTACGCTCTTGCTGCCAAAATGTAAAGTAATATTTCCGCCCATTACACCATTGTTTTTACGTGAAAAATCCTCTATAATGAAACCTGTTGACATAAACAAAAATGCGCCTGCTTTTCCGGCGCATCTACTATAGAAATAACGGAGGATTTTTTTATGGCTTTCGACGGACTTGTTATCTCCAATCTTGTTTACGAATTAAACCAGACCATCTTAAATACCAAAATCAGCAAAATTGCACAGCCCGAAAATGACGAGCTGCTTTTCACCTTAAAGGGGCCCCGGGGACAGTTTCGCCTTGCCATGTCCGCAAGCGCCTCCCTGCCCTTTTTGTACCTGACAGACAATAATAAACCCAGCCCCCTGACGGCACCAAATTTCTGCATGGTACTGCGGAAACACATTGCCAACGGGCGCCTTACCAAAATTTATCAGCCCCATATGGAGCGTATTATCCATTTTGAAATTGAGCACCTTGATGAGCTGGGGGATTTGTGCACCAAAACCCTCATTGTGGAACTGATGGGAAAGCACAGCAATATCATTTTCTGTAACGGTGAGGGCATGATTATCGACAGTATCAAGCATGTATCCTCCATGATGAGCTCCCTTAGGGAGGTTCTTCCCGGCAGGGACTACTGCATTCCCGCCACTCAGGGGGACAGGCTTAACCCCTTAGAAGTAACGGAAGAAACATTTATGGAAACTGTCATGAAAAAGCCCCTCTCCATCGCCAGGGCAATTTATACCTCCTTCACCGGAATCAGCCCTGTCATTGCCAATGAAATCTGCTTCCGGGCTTCCGTGGACGGAGACATGGCGGTGGATTCCTTAGACGCAGACGGCAAGAAGCATTTATACCATAATTTTCTCTGGCTGATGGAGGACGTAAAAAACCACAATTACCGCCCCAACATCATCACCAGGGGCAGCGAGCCGGTGGAATTTTCCTGCTTTAAGCTGTCGGAATACACCGATCAGGATTCCGCCCCCATCTGTACTCCCTCCGGGGATACGGCGGAAACCTACCGCATGACGGAATACTCCTCGATTTCCGAGGTATTAGAGCGCTATTATGCCTCTAAAAACGTCTACACCCGTATCCGCCAGAAATCCGTGGATTTGCGGAAAATCGTTTCCACCGCCCTCGACCGCAACCGGAAAAAATACCAGTTACAGGAAAAGCAATTAAAGGATACGGAAAAACGTGATAAATACAAGATTTACGGCGAATTAATCCACACCTACGGCTACGGGCTGCCCGAGGGGGCAAAGGAGTTAGAGGCGTTAAATTACTACACAAACGAAATGATTACCATCCCTTTGGATTCCACCTTAGACGCCAAGGCAAACGCCCAGAAATATTTTGATAAATACAACAAGCTGAAACGTACCTATGAAGCTTTAACGGATTTAATCACGGAAACCGGAATGGAAATCGAGCACTTAGAAAGTATTGCCACCTCCTTAGACATTGCCCTGACGGAGGATGACCTGGTGCAGATTAAAGAGGAACTGACGGAGTTCGGCTATATCAAGCGCAAACACTCCGGGAAAAAGGTGAAAATCAAGAGCAAGCCCTTCCACTATATTTCCTCTGACGGCTACCATATGTATGTCGGGAAAAATAATTACCAGAACGATGAGCTGACCTTTAAATTTGCCACCGGAAACGACTGGTGGTTCCATGCCAAGGGAATGCCCGGTTCCCATGTCATTGTGAAAGCCAATAACGAGGAGCTGCCGGACCGTGCCTTCGAAGAAGCGGCGAAGCTTGCCGCCTACTATTCGAAGGGCAGGGAAAATGATAAGATTGAGATTGATTATCTCCAGAAAAAAAATGTAAAGAAACCGGGGGGCAGTGCGCCGGGCTTTGTAGTCTACTACACCAATTACTCCATGACCATACATCCGGATATTTCAGGTCTGACACTTGTAAACGAATAATACAAAAGCGGGAGGTTTTGCTGCCTCCCGCTTTTGTATTTTATTCCGTTACCGCTAAATGCTTTCTCACCCTCTGTATCAGCATATCAAGTGCCACCCTATTTTCCCCGCCCTCCGGGATAATGATATCCGCCCGGCGCTTGCTAGGTTCCACAAACTGCTCATGCATAGGCTTTACCGTAGTTAAATACTGACTGATGACACTGTCAAGAGAACGCCCCCGATGCTTAACATCCCTTACAATTCTCCTTAAAATCCGCACGTCCGCATCCGTGTCCACAAAAACTTTAATGTCCATCAGTTCACAGAGAGAGACTTCCGCAAAAATCAAAATTCCCTCTAAGACAATGACAGGTGCAGGCTTCACCTCGATGGTCCTGTCCGAACGGTTATGTAAGGAATAATCGTACACTGGCATCCGAATGCTCTTCCCCGCCTTTAAGGCTCTGATATGCTCACACAAAAGCTCCGTATCAAAGGCATCCGGATGGTCATAATTGAGTTTCGTCCGCTCTTCATATTCCATATCATCATGGCGGCGGTAATAGTTGTCATGGCGGAGAATACTCACCTCATCCCCGCCAAAGCTTTCCACTAATCTATTTGCCAGAGTGGTCTTTCCGCTTCCCGTCCCTCCGGCAATTCCAATTAATATTGTATCCATAACTCTCCTACTTTCCGATAATCGCAAGAGTTGCGCTGGTTCCAAGACGGCTGGCACCTGCATCAATCATCGCCTGTGCCTCCTCTGCCGTATGAATGCCGCCGGAAGCCTTCACTCCCATCTCTTCTCCCACGGTTTTGCGCATCAGCGCCACATCCTCCGCCTTTGCACCCCCGGTGGAAAAACCGGTGGAGGTCTTTACAAAGTCCGCTCCCGCCTCTTTGGAAAGCTCACATGCCCTGATTTTCTCCTCGTCTGTCAAAAGGCAAGTCTCAATGATTACCTTCAATACCACGTCTTTTCCGCAGACTTCCTTCAAGGTTTTGATGTCGTTTCGCACATAATCGTACTTTTTATCCTTCAGCGCCCCCACATTAATCACCATGTCTACTTCCGTGGCACCGTCCTCGATGGCAGCCTTCGTCTCAAATGCCTTCACCCTCGTCTCCGACATTCCCAGAGGAAAACCCACTACCGTACACACCTTCACGTCAGAACCCTTCAACTTTTCTGCCACAAACTTCGTGTAATACTGGTTCACGCAGACCGAAGCAAAATCGTGCGCCAGTGCCTCCTCACAGATTTTCGCCACCTGTGCCTCCGTCGCCTCCGCCTTCAAAATCGTATGGTCAAAATACTTTGTATCTATCATTATCTATGCTCCTTCCTATTCAGATTTTCCTTTCTTAGGGTGATTTGCCTCTCATATTCTCACTGGGAAGAATGCCGCTTTTGCATTCCTCCGGGCGATTTGCCTCTCATACTCTCACTGGGAAGAATGCCGCTTTTGCATTCCTCCGGGTGATTTGCCTCTCATACTCTCACTGGGAAGAATGCCGCTTTTGCATTCTTCCGGGTGATTTGCCCTCAAGGCAAATCACCCTATCATCTTTGTCCCTTATCATACGGGATTCCCTCCGCCTTAGGCGCCTGGGAATTTTTCGATGTAAATATCAGGACAATCAGGGTTGCGATATAAGGTATCATCTTATAAATATAGCTTGGGATTCCGCTGGTGGCAAGCACGGGAATCGCGGAATAAGAAGCCGCAACGGTTTTCATCAAACCGAAGAAAAAGGCTGCCCCAAGGATTTTTACCGGATGCCACTGTCCGAAAATCAGTACTGCCAAGGCAAGGAAACCATAGCCTGCCACAGTGGCATTGAAGTTAGTGGAGGTGGGTACTACGAAAACCAGTCCCCCAAGCCCTCCTAACGCCCCGGAAATAATCACTCCGGCATACTGCATCTTATAGACATTGATACCTACGGAATCCGCTGCCTGTGGGTGCTCGCCGCAGGCTCTTAAGCGTAAGCCAAAACGAGTGCGGTAAATCACTATCACTGAAATCACCAATATAACCAAACCAATATACGTGGTGATATAAGTGTTTTTAAAGAGTAAATCACCGATGACCGGAATATCTCCCAGCACAGGAACTGATTCAATACGAAAAGTATTCTTAAACTGCACCTGCTGTGTGCCGCCGATACGTCGCGCTACGAAAATGGCAAAAGCCGGGGCAAAAAGGTTTAACGCCGTACCGCTGATGGTCTGGTCTGCTTTCATATTAACGGACGCAAACGCATGAAACAGGGAAAAGATAATTCCGGTTCCCGCCGCAATTAGGATTGCCAGCAAAAGCTGTACCTGCCCGCTCAGTTTATCCTGTGTCAGATTAATAAATAAAATGCTGGTAAATGCTCCCATAATCATAATGCCCTCTAAGGCAATGTTGATGATACCGGAGCGCTCCGAAAACATACCGCCCAATGCCACTAATAACAACGGTATGGTAAAAAACATTGTCTGCTGAAATACCAGATATAACGTATCCATTATTTTTTACCTCCTTTTTCCGCTGCCTTTGCATCCTCTTTCTTTTTCTGCATCCTAGTAATGATTACCCGCACAAATAAGGAAAATGCAGAGAAGTAAATAATAACTGCGATGATAATATCAATAATCTCCGTGGAGAAATTAAGCAGCTGTAAATAAAATCCTCCGGCTGTGATATAAGCGATAAAAATACCTGCCAATAAGATTCCCAGGGGATTAGAAAGTCCTAACAATGCCACGGAAATACCTGTAAAGCCCTCTCCCGCCAGCACGTCCTGAATCTCAATGTGCTTTCCGGAACCCGCAAGGTATAATAATGCTCCCGCAAGGCCGGATAAAGCCCCTGCGATTGCCATGGAAAGTACAATGTTTCTCTTTTCATTCATTCCTGCATATTTACTTGCATCCTTGTTAAAACCCGCAGCCTTTAATTCATAACCGAAGGTAGTCCTATTTAACAGAATATAAATCACAACAGCTGCAATCACCGCAATGAAAAAACCTCCATTGACACTAGAGCCCTCAAAAATCTTGTCCAGCCCCATCCTGGGGATATTCGCCGTTTCCGCCACGCTCTTGGAATAGTTGTGGATTTTGTCATATAAGCCTTTATTGGTGGACACCAGATAATTCACCAGATACATACCAATATAATTCGTCATGATACAGGCAATTACTTCATTTACATTAAAATAGGCTTTTACCAGTCCGGGAATGGCTCCCCAGATGGCTCCTGCAAGGATTGCCGTAAACAGAGCCACCACCCACTGCACACTGCCTAGGGCCTCTCCCTTGATACCTACCACAACCGCCGCAAATGCACCCATGATAAACTGTCCCGAAGAACCGATGTTAAACAGCCCCGTCTTAAAGGCAAATCCAACGGATAAACCCGTCAGGATAATCGGTGTGGCGTAATAAAATACCTGTCCCACCCCCTTGCTGCCATGGGTCAGCGGACCTGTGATAATGGTCCAGAAGCCCGCTCCCGCCTGACTTGGATTACTTACCAGCAAAATCAGAAATCCTACCAGAAGACCTACCACAATGGCGAACAGGGAGGATAAAAATCCAATGCTGTCTCTCTTTCGTTTCATGCTATTTTACCTCCTTCCGTTTTGAACCTGCCATATAAAGTCCAAGTTCCTGTACCGTGGTTTCCTTCGGATTGAGGTCCGCCACAAGCTCTCCCTCATAAATCACCAGAATCCTATCGCTTAAGTTCATTACCTCTTCTAACTCTAAGGACACCAGCAAAACCCCTGCCCCTGCATCACGCTCTGCCACAATCTGTTTATGGATAAACTCTATCGCCCCCACATCAAGACCTCTGGTGGGCTGCACTGCCACAAGTACTTCAGGATTTTTGGATATCTCCCTGGCGATAATGGCTTTCTGCTGATTGCCGCCGGACATGCTCCTGACCTTCGTCACAGCTCCCTGCCCGCTTCGGATATCATATTTTTCAATTAATTTCTCTGCGTAAGCCGTCACCTCATTCTGCCGGATAAATCCATGATTTTGGAATCTCGGTTCAAAATAGTCCTGCAACACTAGATTTTCCTCTAAGGAATAGTCTAATACCAATCCGTGCTTATGGCGGTCCTCCGGAATATGGGACATCCCATGGGTATTCCGGTAGCGGATGGATTTTTTCGTCATATCCTCTCCCTTTACATAGACGGTTCCCCCGTCCGCTTTTATCATTCCGGTGACAGCTTCCACCAATTCCGTCTGTCCGTTTCCGTCGATTCCTGCAATGCAGACAATCTCACCTTTCCGCACCTGAAAACTGACGTTCCTGATAATATCCTTTGTGTGCCCCTGCTTTTTATCCTTTACCACCAGATCTTTCACTTCCAGCACCACATCTGAGGGCTTTGCCTCCTGCTTGTCCACCGTAAGGCTGACCTTATGGCCTACCATCATCTCGGAGAGAGCCTCCTTATCGGTATCCGCCACATCCACTGTACCGATATATTTTCCACGGCGCAGAACGGAGCAACGGTCTGCCACCGCCTTGATTTCGTTCAATTTATGGGTAATAAAGATAATGGATTTGCCCTCTTTTACCAGTTCTCGCATAATATTCATCAATTCGTCGATTTCCTGCGGTGTCAGCACTGCCGTAGGCTCATCGAAAATCAGAATATCGTTGTCCCGGTAAAGCATTTTTAAAATCTCAACCCTCTGCTGCATTCCCACGGTAATATCCTGTATTTCCGCATCCGGATCTACGGAGAGATGGTATTTCCGGCTCAGCTCCACAACCTTTTTTCTTGCCTCTTTCATTTCCAAAAGACCGTGTTTTGTGTCCTCATTGCCTAACACAATGTTCTGCAGCACCGTAAAATTATGAACCAGCTTAAAATGCTGGTGTACCATACCAATGCCCAACGCATTGGCATCTAACGGGTTGTTAATCTTTACTTCTTTCCCCCGCACCTTAATACATCCGCCCTCCGGCTGATATAAGCCGAACAGCACACTCATTAACGTGGATTTCCCGGCACCGTTCTCCCCTAAAAGCGCATGTATTTCTCCTTTTTTTATCTGGAGTGTAATGTGGTCATTTGCGATAATACCCGGAAATTCCTTTGTGATATCTAACATTTCGATAATATAGTCCATCTGTTTCTCCATTCTTTCGCATTCCCCCTGTTTTTATCCTCTCCTAATTATTTTATACCGGAAAACTGTATAAAAAACGCTCCCATATTATTTATTATTTTACAATAAAAGGGGTGCTGTTACAAGCACCCCTTCTTATAAAATTTACATCGGGAAACCCGAACTCCGCTTCGCTTCGTTTGGGTAGCGAATAACCTCGCACCTTTGACGTGCCTTCGGGAAACCCGAACTCCGCTTCGCTTCGTTTGGGTAGCGAATAACCTCGCACCTTTGACGTGCGAGGTTATTCTTTACTGTACCTCGGTGACTGTTACTTTGGTTAAGCCAAGGTCGCTGATTTCTTTGTCGGTATCATTGTCAATGGTGATGTCGCCTGCAACGATAGCTGCGTAAACAGTGTCATAATCTGCCTGTGTGAAAGTCTCAAATTTAGAGGTATCCATGGGAAGTCCCACACCGTCGTTTGCTGCGTTAAAAGTGGCTGTCTCTCCTCCCTTGAAGGAACCGTCATAAACAGATTTCACTGCATCATATACGGAGTTGGATAACATCTTCATCGCAGATGTGATAACGGTCTCAGACTCAGAGGACTGGTCAACGTCAACACCGATTACCTTTGCACCCTCAGATGCCTCTGCCGCTGCCATAACGGAATTTCCTACAGAACCTCCGCAGGCGAAAATCACCTCGGTTCCTGCCTGATACCAAGAAGCTGCCATGGTCTGTGCTTCCGGTGTTGCATCAAAGGAACCTGTATAGTAATAGGTTACTTCCACACCGTCAATCCCCATTTCCTCTGCTGCATAATTAGCGCCTGCAAGAAAACCATAACCGTAACGGATAACTGCCGGAAGAGCAAGACCGCCCATGAAGCCAAGCTTGGTGTAACCGTCTTTCACTGCTGCATAACCTGCAAGGAAACCTGCCTCATCCTCTTCGTAAAGAATCGGCATGGTATTTTCTGCCGTATTGTAGTTATTGTCTGCATCATGCGGTACACCGTCTACTAAAATAAAATGAACCTCTGGATATTGGGTCTGTAAATTATAGATAGGCTCTTCAAATAAGAAACCGGGGCAGACTACTGTTTTTGCACCGCCCTCGATGGCTAATTCAATCGTTTCCATAAAAGAGTCTGTGGTTGCCTCTGCTGACTTGTAGTATTTTGATGCAACACCGCTCTCCTCTGCGTATTTCTGAATACCTTCCCAGGAACCTTGGTTAAATGACTTGTCATCAATCGTTCCCACGTCGATAACGAGGGCTAACTCGTAACCGTCTGCTGAGGTATCATCTGCGGCACTGCTCTCGGTACTCTCTACTGCATTGTCAACCCCATCGGTCTCCGCTGCGCCGTCCGATGTTCCGTTGCTGCCTGCTGTGCCATTACCCGAATTGCCACAACCTGCGAACAGGGAAGCTGTCATTGCTGCTGCCAACAGTAAGCTCATTACCTTTTTCTTCATAATGTTTTCCTCCTGTGATATTGTCCGGTTTCTAATCTATATAAAACCGGGCAGACTTGTCCGCTTTTTTTGTCTGCGGACTGCTCCCTTATAAAAAATAAAACTCCCGAATACCTCGTAATTGAAATATTGAGAGCTCTACCTTTTATAAGCCGATAGTCGGACTCGAACCGACGACCTACGCATTACGAATGCGTTGCTCTACCAACTGAGCCATATCGGCATAACTATGCGGCAATACTTTCTATAAAATACCACATGAGATTATTATATCGGATTTTTCTAAAATTGCAATATCTAATTTAATTTTTTTGCTTTGAAAGTGCCGATTCTGACTATTTTATTAGGGAAAATTTTTATTCCCCAATGCTTTCCCCATCAGCATCAGCCAATGGGGAAGCCTATAAGGTATCAATTACAAATTTTCTTTAATACTTGTCAAATTCATCTCCGAGAGAAATCAACTGCTCATTTTCGCTTGATGCAGAGTTCTGATAGGAAGAGTTTTTAAAAGAAAAAGAACTTCCCGAGCCCAGATTGTAGATGGAAAGCATCTCTCTCATCTTAGCTGCCTGATTAG
>JAETQH010000129.1 GCA_021770785.1 Lachnospiraceae bacterium | reverse complement strand
GTTGTTCTGTTAAGCAGCATGTTCTCCTCTGTGTAGTCTTTCCCTTTCATGGTTTCCGTTGTGACAAACTCGATTCGGTTTTTATTTACGGTTGTTTTTTCCGATGCCGCCTCTGCCGTCTTGGGCTGATACACAACAATGCTTGTAATAAGCACTGCAAGAGCGGTTAATAGAGTTACTAATTTTTTCATGGTTGATTTTGTTTTCATAACGTACTCCTTTTGGGTTAATTTCTTTTTTCTTAAACATTGGGAAACCAAAATATATCACACCCGTAGTGTATCGTATCCTTCCGGTTTTTACCACTTATTTTCAAAACTTTGTACATATGTAACAAATTTCCGCCCACATTTTCCCCGAAAGCGCCTGACCAAACCAGCATAAAACAAAATCCGGTAAGTGCCTTCCTCTAGCACTCACCGGATTTCATTTTTTATTACCCCTTCTTTAATTCAAATAATCCCCCACAGGAGACGTGTTGTATTGCTTTTTAATCTCTATCACAACAGAGCCATCCTCCTGCTTTTCCTCCGACAAAATCTTATATTTCGTTCCTGATTTATCTAATCCGTTCTTGTACTTTTTAATCTCCTCCTCCAACAATTTTACCGCATAATCATGCCCCACATCCTCTTTCAGCAAAAAATGCAATGTCTGGGTAATACAAGCTGCTTTTACTCGTTTCATCTGTTCTACTCTCCATTTCTTTATTTTATATCAATACCCGGTAAAACAGGTATTCATATCTGATGAAGCAACAAAAATGCGCTCCGCACACTTAAAACCTATAGAGTAAAAAAAGAACCCCTTCACATTCGGTGAATCCCAGTGTGAAAAAGTTCTTTATACACAAAATTACCAGAAGTATCTGTTGGATTTATTTTAACACTTTTTAGAAATTTTTGTAAGAAAAAATTTGATTGGAATTGCAGCCCCTTTCGGCACCCTAATCAAATTTACATCACGCTCTCCACATCTTCTGCCTTTATGGTTTTCACGCCAAACACAAAGTAGACGATATGGCAAATCCATACGATTGCAAGGATAATCCGCCCCACCGGGACACGCCCCATGGCGGCAAACCCGATTCCCATCAGCAGCGTTACGCTGGAAATAACCGTGACCTTGGTGCACAGAGTCATACCCTTTTTCTTCACAAAGGTTTCCAGATGCTTTTTATACATCTTTGTCCCCACAAACCAGTCATGCAGCCGCTGTGAAGAATTGGCGAAAAAGAACACCGTCGCCAAAAAAAACGGCACCGTCGGCAAAATAGGCAGGGCAATCCCGATACAGCCCAATCCCATACAGATACAGCCCAATATTAAAAACAACAGATTTCTCAGTTTCATTTTATTTCCTCCCTTCGTCTCCATAAAAAACATCCGTCAGCTTCTCCTTCCTCCCGTCTTTGACAGGCTCTCCACGGAATACACTTTATCGGCAATCCGCATGGTGGAAGGGCGGTGGGACACCAATACCACCGTCTTTCCGCTCCTCTCCCGGTGCAGCGACTTTAAAATCACCGCTTCGTTTAAGCTGTCCAGATTGCTGGTAGGCTCGTCTAACAGCAGGAAAGGCGCATTATGGAGAAAAGCACGGGCAAGCCCTAACCGCTGGCGTTCCCCGCCGGAGAGGGTATCTCCTAATTCTCCCACCGCCGTATCGTAGCCCTTTGGCAGGCTCATAATAAAATCATGTACCGAAGCCTTTTTACATGCCTCCTCTATCTCCGCCTCCGTCGCCTCTAGCTTTGCAATCCGCAGATTGTTTCTGATACTGTCACAGAACAGGTGGGTTTCCTGTGTCACAAAGCTCTCCATCTCCCGCAGATTAGCAGTATTGATTTCTCCCACCGCTGTATCCGAGATTTTTACAGAGCCTTTCTGCACCTCCCAGAAACGCATAAACAGCTTTAACAGGGTAGACTTCCCGCTGCCGCTCTTTCCGGCAATTCCTATCACGGCATTCTCCGGCAGACCTAAGGACACATCCTTTAAAATTGTCTCGTCACCATAGGAAAAGGTGACATTCTCTGCCGCCGCACCCTGAAAAGAAATCTCCTGTTTCCCGGTCACCTCTGCCACCACCGGAGTTTCCTCCAGAATATCCAGCACACGATTTCCGGCGGCAAAGGTATTCTGCAGGGTACTTCCTAAATTTGCCAGAGCCACGCAGGGCCCAAAGGAGCTCATAAGCGCCACCGTCGGAATCAGCACACCGGAAAAATCTACTGTCCCTGTCTGGTGCAGGAAAGCTGAGGCAAAGAGCATAGCAAGGTCAAAAAGTAAAATCACCGTATTAGTCACCGCCATATTGCGCCCCGAAGTCCTTTTCAACCGCTCTTCGTCCTCTGCCAAGGCGTCTGTCCTGGTATTCATTTCCCTCAGACGTTTTTCTCCCTGCCCGTACTGCTGCGTTTCGGAAAGCCCTCTTAAGCTGTCAAGGACAAAGCTGCTGAGTTCCCCCGACCTCGTACGGAACCGGATACCGTCATCGCCGCTGAACTTTGAGGTCACAAGGGGAATCACAACCCCAACCGCCAGATAAGCCGCCAGCGCCAGAACCCCCATGCTCCAATGGAAGCTGCCGATAAACAAACACATAATCACCGTAAAGAAAAAGGCAATCGCCGCCGGAGAAATGGTATGGGCATAAAATACTTCCAGCAGTTCAATATCAGAGGTAATGACAGAAATCAGATTTCCCTTATCCCTGCCCTCTAATTTTGCCGGACACAGCTTCCTCAATGCCCCGAATACCTTGTCCCGGATAAGCGCCAGCAGCTTAAAAGCAATATAATGATTGCACGCCTGCTCCGCATAGCGCAGAAATCCCCGCAGCAGCGCAAATACACAAACTAAAATAAAAATTATCTGTAACCGGAAAGGTGCTTCCATTCCTATCAAATCCAACACTGC
Organism: Lachnospiraceae bacterium; assembly: GCA_021770785.1. GTDB lineage: Bacteria > Bacillota > Clostridia > Lachnospirales > Lachnospiraceae > Roseburia. Next base: position 3,446 of record JAETQH010000129.1, on the reverse strand, counting down.
ATAACCGCCGAAAACGGTGATAAAAGCAGCACAGAGATGCCCCACCAGCCCCATAAAAACTGCCAGTACCATAAAACCTGCCAGGGGCTTCACCAGACCCACCAGCTGCAGCATTACCCTAAAACCGCTCCGTTTTTTCATCTTCTGTCACCGTCCTTTCCATAGTTTTCCAGACTTTGCTGAGTATTCCACAGGTTTGCGTAGATGCCGCCCTGTGCCAACAGTTCTTCATGGGAGCCCGATTCACAGACACTTCCCTGCTCCATCACATAAATATTGTCGGAATCCGTCACATTGGCAAGCCTGTGGGAAATCAGGATAACCGTTTTCGTTTTTGCCAGACGACGGATTTCCTCCAGAATATCGTCTTCGCTCTCCACATCAATATTAGAAGTGGCTTCATCCAAAATATAAACCGAACCGTCATGCAAAAGCGCCCTTGCCAATGCCAGACGCTGACGCTGGCCGCCGGAAAAATTTGACGCATTTTCTGCAAGATAAGTGTCAAGTCCATTCTCCCCTCGCAGGAAATCCGCCAGTTTAGTACGCTCCAATACGGACCACAGCTCTCCTTCCGACGCTTCCGGTTTCCCCATCCGCAGGTTTTCCCCTACCGTGCCCTTAAACAAATAATTCCGGTGGCTGATATAAGTAAATTTCTCCATCAGGCTGGCTTCGCTTATGTCAGAAAGCTCCGTCCCTCCTACCGTGACGTTTCCGGTATATCCCTGATTCCGCCCCATGAGAATCGCCGCCACGGTGGACTTTCCACAGCCGGATTCTCCCACGATGGAGGTAAAGGAGCCTTCTGCAAACTTCATATCCACGCCACGTAAAATTTCCCGCTCCGGTTCATAAGAAAAATGCAGGTTTTTACATTCAATAGAACAATCCGCCGGAACTTGTGCGCTCTTTTCCTCTGTCTCCGGCAAATCCAACAGCCGGAAAATCTTATCGCTGGCCGCCATGCCGTTCATGGCAATATGGAAAAAGGAACCCAGCTGCCGCATGGGAATAAAAAAGTCCGCTGCCAGCAAAATAATCAACAAACAGCCTCCAAGGGAAACCTGACCTTTGGCATACTGTGTGGCTGCCATAATCACCCCTAACGCCGCCCCACCGTAGGCAATCAAATCCATAATTGTAATAGAATTAAGCTGCATCGTCAGAACCTTCATGGTAATCCGGCGGAATTTTTCCGACTCCCGGTTCATTTCCTCGTGCTTAAAAGCATCCGCCTGATAAATTTTCAATGTTGTCAAGCCCTGTAAATTTTCCAGAAACGTATCTCCCAGGGCAGTATACTGTCCCCAGTAATTTGCCAGCAGCTTTTTCGCCCAGGTCTGCACTGCCGCAATGGCAACAGGGATTAACGGCACACAGACTAACAACACCACCGCAGAGGGCACATTGACGAAGCAGAGATACACAAACAGGGTAAAGGGCGCTAACATAGCATAAAAAAACTGAGGCAGATACGCTCCGAAATAAGTCTCTAACTGGTCCACCCCCTCCACAGCAACCTGCACCACCTCGCTGGTCTGCACCTGTTCCTGATAAGAGGTTCCCAGCCTTAAAAGCTTCCTGTAAATTTTCTCCCGCAGCGTCCTTTTCACCGCTTTAGAGGAAAGATATCCCATGCGGGAGGCTCCTGTGGTACAGAGGAATCGGACGATAACCGCAACAACTGCCACCGCCGCTGTTTTTAAAATACTGCTTTTATCCGCCGTCTCCGTAACCAGAGCCGCCAGCAGACCGGTAATGCCTGTCATCATGGCAATGTTTGCCGCCAGGGAACACCACTGAAGCAGGACGTTTCCTGCAATATACTTTTTACTCTCGCTGACCGTTCCAATCAGCCGACGATTTATCATCATAGGTATGCTCCGCCTTTCCTTCGTTTGTATCTGCTGTCATTTTGCCGATACATAAAATGATCCTTTCGGAAATGAATTTTATTAGTTTCTACTTACTTGTATTAGTTTTATCTAACCATCAGTCATTATAACAGTACATACCCTAAAAAGTAAAGACCCAAATAGCAAAAAAAAGAAAACCGCCCTATTTTAAAAGCAGTTTTCCTAATGCACTCCATTACTTTCTCAAATATTTACGCTCGCACCACCACATTTCCGGTGCACTCCATCACCGCATCCTCCATAATGATTTCTCCTACGCTGTCTACCGTAATGGTTCCCCCTTTCGGATTTTTTATAGACAGCACATTTCCCCGGACGTCTGCCTCCACCTCAGAGTATTCAAATGCCAAATCTGTTTCTTCCATGGTGCAGTTTACCAGCTTTAGATTTTTGCAGTAGCACAACGGCTGGGTGCCGATGATTTTGCAATTTATCAACGTCAGTCCCTCGGAAAACCATGCCAGGTACTCTCCCTTTACCACGCTGTCTTTCACCGTAACATTTTTGCTGTGCCAGAAAGCGTCCTTGGTATCCAAATGACAGTTTTCGATGGCAAGGTTCTCCATATACTGGAAAGAATATTTCCCCGTCATGGTCACATTGGAAAGAGCTACATTTTTGCTGTCAAAGAAAATGTATTCCGAATGAATGGAAGTATCCTTCATCACCACATCGCTGCATTTCCAACCAAATTCCGTAGAGCTGATGTCACAGCCTTCTATCTGAATATCGCTGCACTCCCTCACCGCCTTGATTCCATGTAGCCTGCAATCGATTATCCTGCCATGGTCTGCATACCACAGCGCCGCCCTGGTCAGCTCATCCATGGAAGAACCCGTAAGTTCAAAGCCCTTCACATGCCACATGGGGTATCTTAAGGAAAAACTGCAATGTTCTACCGCAATATCTCCCGCCTCCTTCAACACAGATTCCCCGTCTGCCGGACCCGCAAAAATACAGTCCTTCACCCGCCCGTTCTGCAGATGGTACAACGCCCGCTCTTCATCAAACTGTTCTCCAATCCACTCTTTCTCATATGTATGTCCCATTGGAAACCTCCATTTGTTATCATTTCTTTTTTCATTGCTTTTTATTGTACCACTGTTTTACGGTTTTTACCAGTGTGCTGACACGTTCCACCTTCGCCAAACTACCCTGGAGCCATCGTCATACTGCAAGGCTAAAAAAGAAGGTGCAACGGCGAATGCGTTGACTGACGGCAAATGCAGCATTCCTTCCACAACTGCATACAGTGTAAGCGTAGCGGACCTTACCCGGTTATTTCAGGTTTTCTATCCATTCTTGAGAGTTAAAAGTTCTCTCATCTAAATCAATATATTTTAGCGAGTCTTTGGCTCGCTTTTTTCAATTATTTTTCAAATAGTAGTTGACATGTGAAAGAAAATGTGCAGCCGCTCTTGTTACTGATTCTTTATTCAGAGGTAACAAGAGCGGCCAATTGATTAGGGACTATCTTGCGTTTGACCTAATCAAGGAGGTACACATCATGTTAAAATTTATTGAAAA
>JAETQH010000033.1 GCA_021770785.1 Lachnospiraceae bacterium | reverse complement strand
AAGCGTTCCGCAGGAACGCGCAGCCACAGAATGAAATTCTGTGTTCAAAAGGGGCTTGGGGAATCCCCAACAAGCAGCGCCAGGAGCCGGATGGCTATCCTGGGGCATTGCTTGCCGTTATAAGATTAGACACATAAGAAAAAACTAAACGGCAGTAGCCATCTGGCGCCTGCCGCCATTTTCCTTGGTTCATCCGTGCTATAAGACCAAGCAATATAATTAAATCATCATCTGATAATGTCTTGATGCCATCTAATGCCTTTCTGACAAGCTGTGGAGTGTTTTCGGTAGTGTCCCAAAATTGCAGGGGCGTTATTTCAAAATATTCGCAAATATTTAAGGATTGCTTCATGGAAGGCAATGCCCAGCCGGAGGAAATAGCCTGGATGTAGCCGATGCTCGGAATCTGCGTTCTGGGACAATGCAATGTGTTCGATATGCACGGAAGAACGATGTTCCAGTAGTCCTGATTCACCCAGACACAGCCAATATAATTTGTGATTATCCCATTAAGTCAACATAGCCCAAGATATTGGAAGCAGCTACAGCACAGACAAGCCTGGGGAATATCTGATCAGGCCAGAAACGACGGATGAATCGGAAAGAAAACTCGTCAAAGTAGCTTTGCAGATGCTTTTTGCCCAGGCCATGGCAGGTTCCCAGGAGAAAGGTCTTCACATTGGAAATCAAGGTGTGCACCCAGCGCAGGGCACTGCTGTCTTTATCAAAGACCTGGTAATGGTGGGTATATCCCTCACGCAGCGCGGTACGAAAGGCTCTGAGGGCATCATTGTGGATCTCGCTGCTAGGGCGAACAGTACACTGGGCAGCGGTATTTTTTGCTGCTGCATTCAGATTGGATATCTGTATTTTGAAAAGGCGGGAACGCCCCTGGTCAGTGAGGGACACCATAGCCAGTTCCTCCACATTTAGGGCAGACGAAACCGTCCGGCCAACGCTGTTCAAACAAATATACCTCGCACGCTTCCTCCGTCTGGAATCGCTGCCGAAACTCTTTGAAGCTAATCCCTTTTTGCTGGCTCATCCTTGCCGCCACCCCTCCTTGGTGCGGCTATCCTATCATTTCTTCTGTCCCATCGCCCGGTACTATATCTTGCGCCTTGTTGACTTATCGCGATAACCACGATATAATTTATCCAATATACTCCAGCAAGAGCACCAGGTGTGGCTTCATTGGCCCTATACCCGGTGCAAAGCCAAGCATTTAGGGCAATTCACTCATATCCCAACTAATAGATTGTTCTTACTTAAAGATTTATGCTCTTACTAAAAAAAGAGGAAACTTGATTAAACAGTGGGTATCGGTTTGTCCAGACAGTAAAGGTGATCCCGACTTTACACAAATTTTATAGTTCTTCATATACACTCAATGTAGAAACGAGGTGGTCCGATGAAAATTTTGATTGTAGAAGATGAAGAAAAGCTGCGTAATTCCCTTGCAGAAGGGCTACGTTTGAAAGGATATGCTATTGATGTAGCGGAAGATGGAGAGAGTGCAGATGAAAAGGCCTTTTATGAAAGATATGATCTCATCATTCTGGACCTGAATTTGCCCAAGCTAGATGGGTTTTCTGTGCTCGAAAATTTTCGTAAGGAAAATTTGGATGTACCTGTGTTGATTCTGTCTGCCCGTGATGGGATTGAAGACAAGGTAAAAGGGCTGGATTTGGGAGCCAACGACTACCTGACGAAACCTTTTCATTTTGCGGAGTTAGAGGCTCGTGTACGCTCACTGCTACGTAGGAAAACAGTGATTGAAAACACTGTTTTGTCCAGTGGGTCCCTTTGCTTTGATACCGCATCCAGAATCGCAACCGCAGCGGGACATCCAGTTTCTCTGACCACGAAAGAAAACGCCCTATTGGAGTATCTGCTGCTGCATAAGGGACGAGTAATCAAGTTAGAAGAACTGATTGAACACATATGGGACAGTAATGCTGACACCTTTTCTAATTCAGTTCGAGTCCATATGTCCTCCCTGCGTCGGAAGTTAAAAGCACAGTTGGGATATGACCCTGTCTGTAACATCATCGGCGAAGGTTATGTGATTCGTGAGGGAGGAAGCGCATGAAAAGAAGTATCCCGTTAAAGCTAAAATTGACTGCTATTTCAGTATGTATTTTAACTGCTATGTGTGTGGCGTTTGCAATCTCTACTATTTACTCAACCAATGGACTGGTTCAGGCCACCATTACTACGCCGGCGATCTCTGTTGATGAAAGTATGCCGGCGATTTCTGTTGACGAAAGTATGCTGGCAATCACATCGGAGCCCTCTGCTGCAGTCACGGAAGCTCTCTGGCAATTTAGGGGAACAACCGTGTTGGTCATGCTCTGCCTAATTGCGATAGGTTCTGCTTTAACCTATCTGTTTGCTTCCAGAACACTTAAGCCATTGGAAGACCTTACAGAGAGAGTTCAACATATTGACATTCACAATCTGGATGAGGGTGTCTCAATTCCACAAACAAAAGATGAAGCTGCAAAGTTGGCTCAGGCATTTCAAAATATGACCGAGAAACTTAATCTGTCCTATCAGGTACAAAAAAATTTTTCTGCTAATGCTGCCCATGAATTACGTACCCCTCTCGCTGCGATTCAAACCCAGTTGGATGTATTTCAAATGAAGCCAGATCGAAATGCTGAGGAATATACAAATTTACTGCAAAGTATTGGAGAAAGCACAGAGCGTCTTTCCAATCTGGTAAAAGATCTACTCACATTTACCAACGAACAAGGGATAGGGAAAAAGGAACCAGTAGAGTTGAAACCTTTGCTTGAAGAAACGGTTTTTGAACTTGAGGAATATGCCGCTACTAAACACATTGAAATTACAATTTCTGGCAAAGGAACAGTGTTAGGCGATGACAGTTTGTTGCAGCGAGCGTTTTTTAATCTGATCTCCAATGCAATCCGCTACAATGTAGATTGCGGCTCCATTTTCATCGAAATAACAGATGATCAGGTAACTATTGCAGATACCGGTATCGGTATCCCTGATGAGGCTAAGTCTCATATTTTTGACACGTTTTTCTGTGTAGACAAGTCTCGCAGTCGAGAACTGGGTGGCAGTGGGCTTGGGCTGGCCATTGTAAAAAGTATTATTGAAAAGCATAATGGATACATTTATGTGAAAAACAATCAGCCTCAAGGCAGTATATTTATCGTAGGCTTTAATAGTAACATATAAAGAAAAGGATAGAATTGCACTACAAAGGAAATATCTAATGAGACAGGACGCCGGAAGAATTTCTTCCGGTGTCCTCTTTATATGGATTTTATATCAGCCGCGCTATACTCCTTATGTAATGTAACTACTACAACAAAGAAAGGATGGTATTTAAGATGAAGAAAATGATTTTAGTATTTTTGATGCTGGTGATGGCACTTAGCTTAGCCTCTTGTGGAAAGTCCGACACAAACGGAGGGGCTTCAACCACCGCCGCTGAGGCGCAGCAGGGGTCCTCCACATCAGAACAGAACGGGGCTGCGCCTGTTCCTTTGGGCGATTTCTCCGCACAGGATTGTGATGGCAATGCTGTTTCTAAAGATATTTTTGCAGATTACGATTTGACCATGGTTAATCTTTGGACAACTACTTGCAGCTATTGCATTGAGGAAATGCCTATCTTGAATGAACTGAGAAAGGAATTTCAGGATGACGGTGTTCGCTTCAACATCATCAGTGTTTGCATGGATGTTGGAAATACCAATGAGATCAATGAGGACAGCCTGAAAAAAGCAAAGGAAATCATTAAAACCGCAGGAGTAGAGTATCCTACCCTGATTCCGGACAGCGTGCTTCTGGAAGGTCGTTTGAAGGGTATTCAGGCATTTCCGGAAAGTTTCTTTGTAGACAGCGAAGGAAATGTGGTCAGTGAGCCTTATGTTGGTGCAATGCCCAAGAATCACTGGCGTGTCACAATGAAGAACGAAATTGAGAAGAGTACTCAGAAAGGGAACGAGGAATAACCCATGTTTGAATTAAAAAATATTACCAAAACATTCGGAGCCGAAGCAGCTCTGAAAAATGTGTCACTCTCCATTACCGGAGGGATGAACTACATCATCGGCGCATCCGGCAGCGGAAAAACAACATTGCTCCGCATTCTTTCTTCCATGGATAGACAGTATGAAGGCGAAGCGTTTTATTGTGGCAGAAATCTTAAAGAACTTTCTGACCAGGATCGCTCACAGTTCTATGCAACGGAACTTGGCTTTATTACCCAGGGGTTCCACTTGATGAACGAACTAACTGTTCGGGAAAACATTCTGGTTCCGTCCTATCTGAGCCGAAAGGATAGCGAAAAGCGTCTGAGTATGCTCTTAAAAAAGTTGGGGATTGAAAAACTGGCTGATCAGAAGGTTCGCACACTGTCAGGCGGACAGAAGCAGCGCGTAGCCATTGCCAGAGAACTGATGAAAGATCCTCAGGTGCTGATTGCTGATGAGCCTACTGCTGCATTGGATGCCAAAACCGCCCATGAGATTGGGTCACTGCTGACGTCGATTGCCAAAGAGCGGACGGTCATAGTAGTGACACACGATATCTCTCTCATTCAAGGTAAATGCTCCGTTTTTGAGTTAGATAAAGGCGTGCTGATTAGATCGGACAAAGGTGACGGTTCCACGAAAGTAAATAGCCGCTCCACGGAGAATCTCCGCCTGACCATGCGCCCTGCTCTGCGGATGGCCGGAGTGGCCGGCAAGCGCCAGATGGGAAAACTTCTCTCTATCGTCCTTGCAATGGCGATTGCTGCTTCCTGTCTTGCTGTGAACTTCGGCGGTATGCTAAATGGAAGTAGCAGTGAAGCGTTTCAGGAGCTTTTAGAAAAGCAAGGCAACTCTGTTCTAAATCTTCTGCTTGTTCCTTCATTTACAAGTGGCGGCGAGGTAGGGAAGGAAAATCCTGGTGTTCCACAAGGCGTAGAGCAAGACATCAGCGGACTGCTGGAGGAATACCAAAATGATAGCCGTATTGAGGCTATCATCATGGATGCACCGATGGAAGATATGGTTGTTACTGTAGATGGCAAGGACTTCATTATTGAAGAAAGCGGACAGTCCCCAAACTTTAATCAGATAATTGCCGGTCGCATCGCCGATAATAGGAAAAACGAAATCGTTCTGCCTGAAATCTTAGTGAAAAAAATGGGCTATACGAATGAAGAGATTCTCGGAAAAGAGTTTTCCTTTGTCGGTTCGGTCTATAACTGGGACAGTGGTAAACCGGTGGCGATGCCTGTTTCCTTTACTGCTAAGGTTTCTGGTATAGCAGATACCTCTTATGGTATTGAATTTGATGGAAAAGTTGAGCAGTTCGAGCACGAGGATTCCCTGTTTCCGTCATTGGCAATTATGAAAGATATTTATGCTCAGGCAGAGAAAGAAAATCCCAGTTTTAGTTTCACTATCCGTGCAGATTCTCCCGAGCATTTTTTGGAACTTTACGATGAATTGATGGCAAAGGGCATTGTGCCGCTGGGACAGGCTGAGTTGATTCGGGACATTATGGGACTAAAGGGAACTGCTCTGGTGCAGACTGGCCTTTCTTCCGCTTTGATTGTTATACTTTCCGTATTGGCTGCATTTTCCGTCTGCTTGGTTTGCGGCTTCATGCGCAGGAAGGAGTATGCTGTCTATCGTCTCTGTGGCTATACAAAAAGTGGTATCGTCTTGCTAACGCTGGTGGAATACACGGGAATGTTCTTGTTTACCGGACTTTTAAGCATGATTGTGGCGCTATTGCTGAGTGTCCCCCTCTGGCTGGGATGCGCGCTTAGTTTTGGCGTGTCTGCCTTCTGCTTTGCAGAGACTTGCCTTATTTCTACCTTGGTTAATCCCCTAACTGCCTTTAAAACAGGAGGACGCGGATGATTGAACTGAACAATATTTCAAAAAAATATGGGGATCAAATCGTGCTGGATGGATTTTCCTACACATTTGGAGAGAACGGCATTACCTGCCTGTTGGGTGCATCCGGATCGGGAAAAAGTACGCTGTTTAACCTTCTCGCGGGATTTGATCGAGAATACAACGGAAAAATTCTGGTGGATGGGCAAGCGCTTTCGGAACTGTCGGATGAAGATCTTTGCGAGTACCGCAAGCATACCATCGGTTTTGTGTTTCAGGAGTATCATCTGCTCACAGGCTATACAGTGTTAGAAAATATCCTGTTAGCCGCTGAACTGGCCTGTCAGGATAACGCCAAAAATAGAGAATGGGCTCTCTCTCTGTTGCGTCGTCTTAATATTGAAGAAAAGGCAAACGAGAAAATAGAAAACCTTTCCGGTGGGCAAAAGCAACGTGTGGCTATTGCGCGGGCGTTGGCTGGAAATCCCCAGGTGATTCTGGCCGACGAACCGACCGGAGCCCTTGACCGCAAAACCGCGGATGAGATTATGGCAATTCTTTCGGAGATTGCAAAACAAAGCCCGGTCTTGATTATCACTCATGACCGTAAAATCTGTGATTATGCAGATGAAGTTGTCACCATAGAAGAGGGTAAATGCAAAGTATGGGAAGAGACGAAGAAACAGACAGTTACAGTTTTAACGCAAAAGAAAAAACTTCCTGATGTGCCCGTTTCTATGTCCAAGAGAGCATCGCACAACTTCAAGACGCATTTTAAGCGATTTTTTGGAATTTCTCTCGCAGTAACGATTGCAGTATGCGCGGTACTTATGTCATTCTCTTCACAAAATATAATAGAAGAAAAAATCAATCACTTTAAGGAAAAAAATACCGCGTTCTCCTGGGGACAGATTTTACTGGAGGAAAATGACACGGTAGAGGGGGTACTTTCACTGCTTGAACAATCTCCGGATATCCAGCAGTACTATGTACAGTATCCAGTCCCAGAGTGCAAAATAGAATTTGGAGGACACAGCCTTTCTGTTCCGCCAAAACAATTTGGTAGTATTTCCAACGAGTCCATGAACATCGGTGTCATGCCAAGAGATGGGGAGATTGCTATTACGCCATCCCTTGCCAAACAGTTTGCACAGGATATTCGTATGCTGATTGGAAAAGAAATAGTCTTCTCCTGTGGTAATTTTTCAAGGAAACTGAAAATCAGCGGCATTTACAGTGGCAGTTTTGATGACTATTACCTGGATGCAAAAACGGAACGGGAGTTCTATGAAACTTTGGAAGGGGATGGGCCCCCTGTATCGGTGGCTTATCAGGTCAACGGCTTTGACGAAGTTCTGGAAGTGGTTGCTCAGCTTACAGGGCAGGGAACCGTCCCTATTACAGCTGCCAAACAGGTGGAAAGTTTGAAAGAGATCTTTATGCAGCTGCAAACGATGTTTATTCTTGTATCAGCCTTCATTGTTGTGATTGCACTTACCATCAGTGGGATGCTGCTGATGAAACTGGCTCGTATGCGCTCAGGTGAAATAGGACTCCTGATGGCACTCGGATATCATCGTGGACAGATTCAAAAGATGCTTCTTTGGGAAAGCCTGCTGCTGTCGTCTCTTTCCGCCTTGACAACCACATTGTTTGCGCTCCTTCTCACCACCCTGTCAGGGATTCTGCCAGTTCATATTGCCCCGCTTCAGTTTGCTGGGAGCATTTGCGGAACCGTCCTTCTGGTATGGTTTATTACTGCCATAGCCAACGCAAAATTACTGCGAACAGACCCTGCAAAAGCGTTGAGGGAATGAGTGACATCAAGGAGGAAACCCAATGAAGCAAAAAAATATCTTTCATTCCAACTGGGTCACGGTATTGCTGCTAGTCATCGGTGTTATATTTCTGAGTCTTGGAATCTGGCGGGAGGAGCATGCTATCGTCATGAGCAAGGCCATCAATATTTGTTTGGAGTGTATTGGAATTGGATAATCAAGTAAAGAAATCAGAACGATTCCGCCACTTTTTTCAAGTTTTATGGGCGGTTATCACCAATAGTTATCTCATCGGCTTTGTCCGAGGAAAAATATATCAAGGAAAGATAAAGAATATCTGTGTACCGGGCATGAACTGTTATTCTTGTCCTGGCGCTGTAGCAGCCTGTCCCATTGGTGCTTTGCAGGCTACTATTGGAAGCTACGAGTATAAGTTTGCTTTCTATGTTGCCGGTTTTATGATCTTGGTCGGTACGTTCATGGGCCGCTTCGTATGTGGGTGGCTGTGTCCATTTGGTTTAATCCAGGATCTGCTAAACAAAATCCCACTTCCTTCCAAGTTGAAGATCCATACATTTAAGGGCGACCGTCAGCTGCGCTGGCTGAAATACGGGATTCTTTTGGTGTTCGTGATTCTTCTTCCGCTGTATATCACTGATATGATTGGCCAGGGTTACCCTTGGTTCTGTAAGCTGATTTGTCCGGTCGGAACCTTGGAGGGCGGAATTCCCTTGGTGCTGCTAAATGATGCAATGCGAGCCACGGTAGGATGGCTGTATACTTGGAAAAATATCATTTTAATCGTAACCATTTTGGTGTCCATACTGATTTACCGGCCATTTTGTAAGTACATCTGCCCTTTAGGCGCAATTTATTCCTTGTTCAACTCAGTTTCTATTCTGCGCTACCGCGTGGATTCAGAAAAATGTGTCAACTGCGGTGCTTGTGCAAAAGCCTGCAAGATGGGGTGCGATCCGGTAAAGAATGCCAACAGTCTAGAGTGTATTCGGTGTGGAAAATGCAAGAATATTTGTCCCACTCACGCTATCGGGTATTGGGCGTTTTCAAGATCTCTGCGTAAAAAAAATAAAACATAAGGAGCATAAGACTGATTCAGGGAGCGAGAACGTGGATTACTGTTCCTACTCGCTCCTTTTCTTTTGAAAAGTTTTTTAGGAAAATTTCTATTACTTGCCAGAATGGGTAGATTTTCCTTGCGTTATCGGGGTATCACAATATAATACTTTTTGAACAATTGGAGGTGAGCAGCATGGAAGAAATTATAGCGATTCGGATTTCTGACCCGGGCGGAAGCGTATTTCGTTCCCTCATAGGGGTTATATAGAAAAAGAAAGTACAAATTCTTGATGCTGCTGACCTAGTGCCTTCCGTTCTGGGTTTGGATGATATCAGGATATTTTCAGAGTAGCGTCGGGAGATGAAGCAAGGTGATGGAAAATATGAATGAGTTAATATTTTTGAGAGAATTTCAAGAAAGCAATCGTCATACATTGGAACAAATCGTTCGTGATACTTGGAATTATGATCGATTTTGTTTGCCGAAAACAGCTCAAAAATTGGCAAGGGCGTATTTAAGTAGCTGTTTGGCTGATTAGACTTATACACAAGTTTCTGAACGCAAGCAGAATCACTCTTGGAGGAGCCACAGATGGATCAAATTTTAATCATACATCTCACTGATTCAGATGGTACAATTTATCAAACTATTATAGATGCACTCAAAGATTATTCAATCCATTCTGTGTATGCTATTCCTACTACTGTATTGACTTTTGGGGATGTCGAAATTTATCCTGAACAAAGAAGAGTGATAAAAGCAGGAAAGGAAATTCATCTGAATTATGGCGAGTTTTCCATTCTATATTGTATGGCACAGTCGCCTGGACGTGTATTTAGCCGAGAGCAGCTCTATAATGCGGCTTGGGGTGAGGACTATGAATTAGGCACCAACACCGTGGACAACACGATCTGGCGCCTACGGAATAAGCTGGAGACTGACCCAAAGCATCCTACCTACATCAAGACCGTTTTTCGGGTGGGATATAAAATTGAAAAATAACACACAGAAAGCACTGGATGCAGGGGCTATATCTCTGTGCCCGGCGCTATTCTCTGTCATTGTAAAAAGCTAAAATGCGAAGAAAAGAATAGAAATTTTACATTTCTCGATGAAGTCCTGATGATTTCTCTAAGATAAGCTTTTATTGTGACAGTCTACCCATCCCCTGGGGAAAAGTGAGGTGAGGCCGATGAGAGACTGCAAAACAGAATTATACATAATAAGCGCATACAGCGGCCTTTATCTTATGGATAAGGGCCGCCTTTCTTTATGTTATTGACAAATTCCGAGAGAAATCGTCAAGGCTCCCTATGTTTAGAACTTACAATTAAAAATTATCAGCAAGGGGGCAGCGTAGAACTGCCACGTTGATGGAAGAAAGGGGATGATGCCAGCCGTCTGTGTGCCGTCCGCATAGTAGCGGACAAGGGGTAACCGTGCTATGGATCAGAAAATCCTCAGCATTGAGAAGTTGCTTTTTGTCCCATATCAACGACACACGGCTTTCAATGGACAAATTTCAATGGGCGTTGGTCGGCATTTTTGTGTGCGGGAGTTTGCCCCGAGTGGGGACAACCCCCCGCCTGCTGGTGCCGCCTGCCTTGTTGGACTTCTCAATGCTCATATCCAGAAAGCGGCTGTTTTTGTATCCCGATACAAGGTCGGCTACTTTCATTTAAGGCTCCCTGAACAAAAAATTAGGGGGCCACCACCTCCGATTTGTTTTCCACAAAAAACAAATTGGAGGTAACAGAGTTGCAAAATTATCGCAAAAGCGACTATGCGATAAACAAAAATAGCCCTAATATCGTTTATCGCTTTCATAATGAAATCATAGAAATCACACTGGAGGATTTTCTGAAGGAGAACCCTGACAAAACGAAACATGACTTTGCAGAGCTGAAAGCCCTGTCTGATCAAATCTACTATGAGCAGGATCGGGCAGAGAGTGCCCAGACCCGCAAGGATGTTTCAATTCATGGCCTAGAGGAAACGGTGTATTGTGCTACTCGCTCACTGGACGAAGAATGGGAAGAACGAATTGTGGACATACAGAATCGCAAGTATGCCTGGAAAGCCCTGGAGCAGCTTTTTACAGTGGGCGCATTGACCGAGGTTCAGAAACGGCGGTTTCGGCTTCATCTTTTTCAGGGACTTTCTACCCGTCAGATCGGTCAGATGGAAGGGACAAGCCATCAAGCCGTTGCCAAATCTATAAACGTGGCGATTGCCAAACTAAAAAAATATTTTGTGGCACAGGGTTGACATCTCTGCGATTTCAGGACGATAGGTGAAAGGCATTCTTACGAGTGCTCTACGTTCTCCCGTACTTTGACAACCGAATAGACGGCATTTCTGGTACATAACCCATGTATTAGCGAATCAGGCGCGCCGCCAAGAAGGACAAGCCAAGGAGGTGATGAATCGGCTGTCCTGAGCGATCAACGTAAGCCTGGAACCTGGAGGTGGCACTTCGGGGTGCGGTGACTGCATGGGGGCTTAAAGATACTTCCTCACGGCCTCCTAAAGACTTGGGAGGAACCCTGCGGCGCACGAGTAAAACGACGCTGTGGAGTTATGACAGCCGCGCCAGCGGAGACCAGAAGTGTTCCCATCGTCAGGGGTGCGTGGCAAATGTGGCGAAAAATAGCCGATTAGATCAGGAAGGCTGTACCCATTTACTGTTAGCAACAGCCGATTGCAATGTGGATACAGCTTTCTTTTCAAAGTCAGATACCATGCGCTGGCAGCTTCGGTTGCCAGCGCATTCATGTGATTTTGAAAGCCACAACCACATCCTTGACAGAAAGGGGGAATACCTATGGAAAAATTGATTTCTCGGAAAGAGGCTGCCAAATTATTGGGGATCAGCATTGCGACTTTAGATGCAGCTCGAAACAGCGGGTTGATTTCCTATGTTCAGTATGTGCAAAATGGTTGCGTGTACTTTACAGATGCTGGCCTTCAGGAGTATATCGCAAAATGTACCCATCGTGCAAAGCCGATAGAAAAAAGCACTACATACCGCAAGCCGCGACGCGCAAGAGCTTGAGCTATTCCGTATCCTTGCTGGAACCTAAAATGTTTGATAAAACAAAGGTACAGCGCTGGAGATTATTCATAGGAGGTGACGGAATTGGCCAAAAGGCAAATAATAATTCCTCAGTATGGCACCGTCATGAAAAAGGGTGTCCTGTATTATAGAACCAGAATCAAAGATGCGAATGGAAAGCTCATAGCTCTTTACGCAAAAACACCTGAAGAACTTTACAAAAGAGAAACGATTGCGTTGGAGCAGATTGAGAATGCTACTTTCCATCGGAAAACGCCCACGGTGGCAGAGTATTGTGAAAAGTGGCTGCTGATGCAGTCGGTTCATGTACGAGCAACTACCTTGACGGATTATACCTCGAAGGTCAGGCGGCATATCATTGCGGAATTGGGAGATAAACGGATGGGAGAGGTTAGCCTGGATGATATTCAGCTTGCTCTCGTTCCAGTTTCCAAGAAATCCGTATCGGTTTACAAGTCTGTGGTGATTCTTTATAAGTCTATCTTTCGTTCAGCAATGGAAAGCCAGATTATTGACCACAACCCGACGATTCATTTAACAACAAAAGGGGGCGGAGTTCCCCAAGAGGATCGACAGGCTTTGACAGACGAACAGGTAGAACGCCTTTTAGACGCTATCCGAGATTTGCCCCCGTATGTGTTTGTTATGATCGGCTTGTATGCTGGGCTGCGACGGGAAGAAATTCTTGCACTGCAATGGGATTCTGTATATCTGGATACGGATACTCCATATCTGACGGTAAGGCGGGCGTGGCACACAGAGCATAACAGACCGGTGATCCTGGATGAATTGAAAACAAAGGCTGCGGAGAGAAATATCCCCCTCCCTGTTTGCTTGGCAGAGTGCTTAAAGGCGGCAAAGGCAACCTCCACTTCGGACTATGTGGTTGCCAATCGAGATGGTGAACCACTGTCTTATACGCAGTTCAAACGGCTTTGGCAGTATATTATTACCAGAACGGTTAAGGAACGCTCCTATTACCGGTATGAAGATGGAAAGCGCATAAAGCATACAGTCACACCGGTTCTCGGAGAAAAAGCGGCCCATAATGGCAGAGTAGTTTACAGCTTGGATTTTGAAGTGACGCCGCACCAGCTGAGACATACTTATATCACGAATCTGATTCATTCATCGGTGGATCCCAAAACGGTTCAATACCTGGCAGGCCATGAGAGCAGCAAAATCACTATGGACATTTATGCCAAGGTCAAATACAACAGGCCAGATCAGCTTGTAAGAGCTATGGGCGGTGCATTTGCCCAATGGGATGCTGTATAAGATTAAAACAGAGAACACAGAAAGAGCGAGGCAAGGATGTCTCGCTCTTTGCTTTACGATGGCCGTATCTTTGATTAAATTGGGACTTTCTGATAAAAAGGAAGTGTAGGTACATAGGCCGCACATTTCAAGAAAGGAAGGTCCAAAATGGCTAAAAAGAAAACGGAGATTCCAAAGTACGGAACCATCATGTTAAAAGGAATCCAATATTACAGAACTCGGATTATGGATGCAGATGGCAAGCAGGTGAGTTTGTATGCTACCACTTGCGAAGAACTATATGAGAAGCAATTAGAAGCGCGGCGGCAGGTGGAGGAGATTATTTTTCATCGGCAGCATCCAACAGTGGCCGAGTATTGCGAGAAGTGGTTGCTCATGCAGTCTGCCAAAGTGTCCGCTGCTACATTGAAAGGCTATACCGCTGATATGAAGAACTATATCATCAAGCCCCTGGGGGAGATGTATATGGAGGAAGTGACAGCGGACGATATTCGGCTGGCACTTGTGCCGCTGTCGAAAAAATCAGAGGGATTATACAGTACGGTGAATATGCTTCTCAAATGCGTTTTTTATTCGGCAGAGCGTAGCCAAATACTTAAATACAATCCTTGTGTGGGAATATCAGGAAAAGGTGGCAAGGCCGCAAAAAAGAAGGAGGCATTGACAGATCAGCAGGTAGAGGTGCTTCTGGATACGGTCAAAGGACTTCCTCCCCACTTGTTTATTATGCTTGGATTGTATTCTGGTCTGCGTCGGGAAGAAATCCTCGCATTGCAATGGGACTGTGTATTCCTGGATGAGTCTACCCCCTACATCTCGGTAAGGCGAGCATGGCGCACAGAACATAACAGACCGGTAATTTCCACAACC
The DNA here is from genome assembly GCA_021770785.1 of Lachnospiraceae bacterium. GTDB lineage: Bacteria > Bacillota > Clostridia > Lachnospirales > Lachnospiraceae > Roseburia. Next base: position 32,952 of record JAETQH010000033.1, on the reverse strand, counting down.
TTAAAAACGAAAGCAGCTCGAAGGGACATCCCGATTCCTAAGTGCCTGGTGAATTGCTTGCGGGAAGTCAAGAAAACCTCTGTATCAGAATATGTGGTTTCTGACAGCAATGGGGAGCCGTTATCCGCCTCGCAATTTCAAAGGGTATGGCAGTATGTGGTGGTCCGCTCTACCCAAACGCGCAACTATTATAAATATGTAAATGGGCAGAGTATCAAGTACACCGTCACACCGGCACTGGGGATGACGCAGAAAAATAATCCCAAGATTCAGTATACACTGGATTTCCATGTGACGCCGCATTTGCTGCGTCACACCTACATCACTAACTTGTTGTATTCCGGGGTTGACCCCAAGACTGTCCAGTACCTTGCAGGACATGAAAACAGCAAAACAACTATGGACATCTACGCTAAGGTGAAGTATAATAAGCCAGAGGAACTGTTTGGTGTGGTAAACGGCGCTTTTCATCAAGTCTTGGATGATTGAAAAATTGCTATTTTTCGTGGTTCCCACATAGGATAACTGAACAATGAAAAGCAGGGAAAGCCCGTAAAATCAAGGAAAAACGGCACTAAGAGAATTTTAGTACGGTCTCAAAGCTGCACGTCGTGCTCCGCAGTTCTCCAAGAGATAGGAAAAAGTATATTTTATATCGGAACCCACAAACCTTTGGTTTGTGGGTTTTTTTTGAGTAAAAATTGTGGTATGCTTATAATGTCAAGGATATATTGTTAAAAACAGATAAAAAATGAGGAGGAATATGCGATGCCAGAAATATCACTGTTTTATGGAATTAGAGTAACGATGTATTACGACGACCATAATCCACCATATTTTCATGCAGAGTATAATGGAAATATAGCTCTAATTGAAATTGACAAGGCCAGAGTCATCAAAGGTGCGTTGCCCTCCAGACAATTAAAATTGATTTTAGCATGGTGTGTATTGCATCAGGATGAATTAATGCAGAATTGGGAACTTTCTAAAGATGGAAAGCCGATGAACAGAATTAATCCTTTGATTTAGGAGGTGATATGATGTATCCCAAAGTAGTACAAGTGATACCTATGAGAAATTATTCTGTCTATGTGTATTTTGAAGATGGGAAAATCGTATGTTATGATACGACAAAAATAATCGAAAAAGAAGTATTTCGTCCGTTGAAAAATATTCAAGTTTTTTTAGATACCTGTACAGTGCTAAATGATACTCTTGCATGGGATATTAATAGAAACAGGGACAACACAACATGTTTGGATATTGACCCGGATATGCTATATGAATTGCCTGCGGTAGAAGAAAAGATAGCATAATCAACAGAACCCTTGAAAGCCTAGTATTTTCAAGGGTTTTCTTTAATCTAAAGTTTTCTGAAATTGTGGTAAAAAGTGCTGAATTTTGAAGCGTAGCACACACATAGTACACAAGTAGCATACAAACGAGGGCATAAAAATCTTGTGTTTTTGGGCGGTAAAAAGATCCTGCCGGCCCATGACTGAGAAAATATGCTCATTTTAAGCCGGAACCGGGAATAGAAAAAACAGACCGTAATAAAAAGCAAATGGATATCTACATTTTTTCAAAAAACAGCCTGTTTGGTGTTGATAAATCTTTTTTTAATTTCAGCATTTTTAACAATCAACAGTTATGCATTTCCCCACCCCGTGAAAAGTAACTATTACTTTCCTAACGGTTTGCATTAACGGAATTTATTCTTGAATTTATCTGGGGATTATGCGATATATAGAAAAGGGAAAGCTAGAGAAGCGGCTCCCCCTTACAATAGCAAACTAAAACATTTTTACAATGTTCAGCCGTCAGCTACTGGGAATAGTTGGCGGCTACTTTCTTTTGTCCTTAAAAATCTGATAAAGCAGATTGATAAGGGCAACAATGAACGTACAGAACAAAAAGAAATCCTAGTATGTAATGTATATAAAAATAGTATCAAAAGTTATTGACAACAACAATAATAAGAGGTGCATAACAGTATCAAAACAGACGAACGATAGAAGTGATACTTAAAGAGAGGGCGTTGCTTATGTGTATGTATGGATATTGCCGGATAAGTACAAAACAGCAAAGTATTGACAGGCAGATTAGAAATATTAAGGGCAGTTATGATAAGGCTGTGATGATACAAGAAGTATATACTGGAACAAAGCAGGACAGACCAGAATGGAATAAGCTGTATAAAAAAGCCAAAGCAGGAGATACTATTATCTTTGATAGTGTATCACGAATGAGCAGGAATGCAGACGAGGGCTTTTGTCTGTAGGAAGAATTATATAATAAGGGTATAGCGCTTGTCGTTCTGAAAGAACCGCATATCAACACAAGCACATATAAGAAAGCATTAGAAAGCAATATATCAATGACCGGAACAAATGTTGACTTTATCTTAGAGGGTGTGAATAAGTACCTTATGTCGCTTGCAAAGGAACAGATAAGGCTTGCTTTTGAACAGTCGGAGAAAGAAGTACAGGATTTGCACCAGAGAACGAAAGAGGGAATTGAAACAGCAAGATTGAACGGTAAGCAGATCGGGCAGAAGCAGGGGGCAAAGCTGACAACAAAGAAATCTATTGAAGCAAAGAAGCAGATACAGAAGCATAGCAAGTTTTAATGGTGCATTGTCAGATGCGGATTGCATGAAGCTGATAGGGCTTGCAAGAAATACATTCTATAAATATAAGAGAGAATTGAAAGCAGAATAAGAATTGTTTAGGCAGGGTTTATAATGGACTGCTGCCTTTTGTTTTTGTTCTAAATATGATGCCGTGGGGGTTTTATAGGGAAACGCCACATAGGGGTAGTTAGTGCCTTTTTCTGCCGGGCATTTTCAAAAAGGCTTAGTCCTACTGCCATTCTGAAATATTTTTAAAATATGCAAAAAGGCGGTTTTGTGATAAAATAAAAGAGAAGTTGTTATTTTTGTGGGCTGACTTCTCTTTATATCCTGCATCTACTCAAATTATAGCAAAGGGGTAGGTGCATTGCAATGACGAATGAGCAAATTGTTTCTGAAATTAGGAACGGTTATTCTGTAACGGATTATATGCAGTTGTTGTATGAAAGCAATCTATCATTGATTAAGAAATTTATAAAGCCATATGCAGCCTATGAGCCTATGGAGGATTTATTACAGGAAGCCTACTTCGGACTATTGGAAGCGGTACAGTATTATGAAACGTCTGCAAATGTGCGGTTTATGACCTATGCGGAATACTGGATAAAGCAGTCAGTACAGCGGTATCTTGAGAAATGCGGCTTTACGGTGCGGATACCGAGCCACACAAGGCAGAAAATAGCACGTTACAAGAAAACTGTACAGGAAGTTGGAGCAGGAATTAGGCATAGCCCCGACAGACAATGAAATAGCTGATAAAATGTGTGTACCTGTAGGACTGCTGCCAGAATTGAAAATACAGATGCAAGGGATAGCCAGTTTAGACACCCCTTTAGCAGATGATAACAGTTTGACACATATCATACAAGCCGATTTTAGCCTTGAAGATGAAACGATAGATAAAATATATGCCGAACACTCTAAAAGCCAATTATGGGGCATTGTTGGACGCTTTACAAGTGATAGAGAGAACAGCATAATAAAAGAGGTATTCATAAATAATCGGACAATGGCAGCAGTAGCCAGAGAACAGGGCGTAACCATAGAGCGAGTAAGACAGACAAAAGAAAAAGGATTGCGGCGGTTACGGATAGGCAAGGCAAAGCGTGAATTATTAGAAAAATTTGATATTGTGGAAGCCGGGGCATACAGAAACAGTATGAATAAATTCAATGAGCATGGGTTTACTTCTACGGTTGAGTATATCGCTTTACGCAGGGGAGAATTACAGGCAGAATATGAAAAACATAAAAGACAGGTAGAAATTATGCTTGGGCAAAAAAAGAAAGTATCTGTAAGTGTTCAAAAATAGGCAAAAATGTTTTTTTGCAATACACTTGTAACACAAAAATAGTCTGTAAAGCCTTATTTTATACGGTTTGAAGTTCTCAAAACGATAATTTTTCAGAAACGAGAATATTAAGAAAAGCCCATTTTACAAGGGTTACAAGAGGTTGTGGGATGTTGTTAGATGCGCTGGATTTTATATCAAATGCAACAGATATGCAACAAAAATATTGATATATATAGGAGATTTTTCAGTAGAAATATTGGGGAATGTCCTTTTTACGTTTAAATCTTGTGATAAGATACTCGGATTCGGGATTATCTTCAAATCAAACTTTGTAGAACGGTAAGACCTTGTTTTTTGTTAAGATTAATGATTTATACTACAAATACCTTTCCAAAGCATATCCCGACCAGAATAATTCCAATATCTGATATCCTGTTCGATAAATAACCATTTTAAGGTTTTTATCAAGAGGTCACATGGAAAGCCGGATTCGAAGTGTAATGAATTAAGTGACTCAAGATCTACATGTGCACAATCATAGACTGTACGTAAAGCTACAAATAAATATTTATATTTTTCAGGATCTTCATGATACTTTTCTTTTAAGTCATTTAGAATATCATCATGAGTAGGATAGTCACGGCGACGACCGGAAGGGTTAAAATTAATACCTTCAACACAAACAACAAAATCGAAACCGTTATGTAAAAATGCTGGACGCCGAAGATAGATTCGGCGATTATCATTTAATGTTTCAACATAATAGGTATATTTTGAAGCAAGTTCATTTTTACCTTCACCGGGTGCTTCTTTTGCAAGTTCGTTTACAACTTTTATGCGAATATCGTTGCGAGAGCCAATATTATCAATGTGCAAATCCAGTTCATAACGTGGCATATTATTCTACCTCCTTAAAAAATTCGCTAATCTCAACATCAAGTACATTTGCAATCTGATTTAGTACAGATATAGACAAACTTTTATTGCATCCAGTAGCTTCGATTTTGGAAAGATAGCTGATGCTGATTTTAGTCAGTTCTGCAAGTTGTGCCTGTGTTAATTTAGCGTGTTCTCTGTAATACTTTATATTTGTACCAATAACACGATATAGGTCAGTATCATTCTTGAAATGCATACAAATACCTCTTTCACTATTTGTGAATATTATCTCATGAGATTAGGTTTATATAAATTCACTTATTGTGAAAGAATATTGGTATGGATTTTTACAAAGATACGAGTTACAATAATGTAGACGATAAAAAGAAGGGGGAATGTCTTATAAGTTTACAACCGAATAATTTTAAGCTTGAACCAACAACAGTCTGGTCGTTTCCGGACAGAGGCAGTTGGGCAACGCATTCTGGAAAGTATCCGGGGAATTGGTCACCATACGTGCCAAGAAATTTGATATTTCGTTATTCTAATCCCGGTGATTGGGTTTTAGATCAATTTATGGGGAGTGGAACAACCTTAGTGGAGGCGAAACTGCTCAATCGTAATGCGGTAGGTGTTGATATCAATCCGCAATCCGTTTCAATCTCTGAAACAAATTTACAATTCCAATGTGAAACAAATTCAAAAATATTTACGCGAAATGGTAATGCTACAGATTTGTATTTTATTAAAGATAGTCATATTGACTTTATCTGTACGCATCCGCCATATGCTAATATCATCCAATATAGTAAAGGGATAGAAGGGGATATTTCTTTGCTTGGTGTAGAAGAGTTTTTGGTAGAAATGAGAAAGGTAGTTGAGGAAGCTTTTCGTGTATTGAAAAAGGGGAAAATGTGTGCTGTGATGATAGGGGATGTGAGAAAATATGGGAAAGTGATTCCGTTAGGTTTTCGTATGATGGAATGCTTTTTACAGGCAGGATTTACAAATAAAGAGATTATTATTAAAGAGCAACATAATTGCCATTCCACAGATTATTGGAAAAAACAGAATAATAATTTCCTTTTGCTGGCACATGAGTACATATTTGTGTTTCAAAAGTAAATTAATTCACAAAGAGTGAAAGCTGTGGTTGTTATTTTGTATGTTTGCAAGTATAATAGATACGTAAAAGATTGTCCTTTTGCGGACATAGAGAAGAGGAATCAGAATGAGTAATTCAAGTGTCGCTCCATTTGTGAAATGGGCTGGCGGAAAGCGTCAGTTGCTTCCACAGATAAAGGAGAGAATGCCTGAGAAATATAATAACTATTTTGAGCCGTTTGTAGGTGGCGGTGCAGTAACCTTTGAATTGCTACCTGAAAATGCTCTAATAAACGATATCAACAAGGCTTTGATAAATGCGTACAAGCAGATATGTAATGCACCGGAAGCATTTCTGAAAGCAGTAAAGAAGTTTGATGCGGATATGTGGGAGGACGGAAAAGAATACTATTATTCTCTCAGAGAGCATTACAATGACAAGCTGATGAAAGCAGAGTATGATGTGGAGTTAGCTGCATTGCTTGTATTTATCAATAAGCACTGTTTTAACGGCTTGTATCGGGTAAATGGTAAGGGCCTTTTCAATGTTCCGTACAATAATAGCCGTAGGGAATCTGTTGATGAAGAGACTATTATGGCTACTTCACAGTATTTGCAAGGGGTAACCATTGTAGACGGAGATTTTGAAGTGGCTTGTAAGGATGCGAAGAAGGGCGATTTCATATTTATTGATAGCCCATATGCACCATTGAATCCTACATCTTTTGAATCATATACCAAAGAGGGATTTGACATAGAGAGTCATAAGCGCCTTGCAAAGTTATATGATGAATTAACAGCCAGAGGTTGCTACTGTATGCTCACAAATCATAATACAGATTTGATAAATGAGCTGTATGGCAACAAAGGCTACAGAATAGATGTTGTAAGTGTAAAGCGTATGATTAATTCTGATGCAACTAATAGAGTAGGCGAAGAAGTAATTATATGTAATTATTTGAGGAAATAGAAGCCCAAATAACGCAGTATCAAAGATATAAAAGGAGTCGGAATAATGGAGAACTTATTTACAAGGAAAGTGCCATTATATTTCGAGACAGAAGAAGTACAGTTGGTATTAGGTGATTCCTTTAAAATTCTAACAAAAATGGAACCGGAATCTGTCAATATGATATTTGCAGATCCGCCTTATTTTTTAAGTAATGATGGCATTACTTGTCAGGGGGGGAAGATGGTTTCGGTAAATAAAGGCTCATGGGATAAGCTTTCGGAAAGTGGAACCGGCGTCGAGGAAAAACACAAGTTTAACAGAAAGTGGATTAAGTTATGTAAGCAAGTACTAAAGCCGAATGGCACAATTTGGATATCGGGAACATTACACAATATATATTCGATTGGTATGGCATTGGAGCAGGAAGGCTTTAAGATAATTAACAACATAACATGGCAGAAAACAAATCCACCACCAAACTTAGCATGTCGATGCTTCACGCATTCTACGGAAACCATTTTATGGGCAAAGAAGAATGATAAGAAATCTCGGCATTTTTTTGATTATCAGAAGATGAAAGAAATGAATGATGGCAAGCAGATGAAGGATGTGTGGACAGGTGCATTGACGAAGCCTTCAGAAAAAATAGAGGGAAAGCACCCTACACAAAAGCCAGAATATCTGCTTGAAAAAATCGTATTGGCATCTACGGAGAAAGGACAAGTTATACTGGATCCTTTCTGTGGCTCTGGGACTACCGGTGTAGAGGCTGTGCGATTTGGGCGAAAGTTTATTGGGATCGATGTAAGTAAAGAATATTTGGAAATATCCAAGAAAAGATTGGAGAAGATAGCAAATGACAAATAGAGATTTTGATGAATGGCTGAGCAAGTTCAGACCGAGTATATCAGGTTATGATTACTATATCGACTTTAAAAAAGTCGTAAGAAATGTAGAAGAAATTAAGGTGGAACTGAATATTTTGAATTCACTGATTGGTTCAAAGAACATAGAGGAAGATTTCGAGAGAATAGTGACAAAATATCCAGAAACATTGCAATGCGTTCCGTTACTTCTTGCGGTGAGAGGGTATGAAATCTATGCACAGGATGAGGAAGGTGCTTTCTTGTATAATTTTAAGAAGATGAATTACGGTGTGGAGCAGTACAAGGTATTTATGCGTAAGACCGGATTATTTGATATGATTGCGAATCACTTGGTAAATAATCTTGTAGATTATGCATTGGGAATTGAAACAGGATTGGATTCTAATGGTCGTAAGAACCGTGGTGGTCACCAGATGGAAGAGTTGGTTGAAAAGTATATTGTGACAGCAGGATTTGAAAAGGATGTAAATTACTTTAAGGAAATGTATCTTAAGGATATTGAGGAAAAGTGGAACATTGATTTATCTGCACTTTCTAATCAGGGGAAGGCTGCTAAGAGATTTGATTTTGTAATTAAGACGGATAAGATGATTTATGGTATTGAAACAAACTTCTATGGTGGCGGTGGATCAAAATTGAATGAAACTGCAAGAAGTTATAAAATGCTTTCGCAGGAGGCAGATACTATAGAAGGCTTTGCTTTTGTGTGGTTTACAGATGGAATCGGCTGGAAAAGTGCCAAAGGAAACCTAAGAGAGACATTCGAAGTCATGGATACAATTTACAGTATTGATGATATGGAGAATGGGGTAATGTTAGAAGTGTTTAGGTAGCAGATATTAGGTAATTGCGAAAGATAGTGTAAAAAAGTTGTGTTCTTGAAAATAAATGGATGCAGAAACGGATGCTAATTCAAAAACAAATGGCGTTTTTAATTAGCATCCATTTTCTTAAGCATTTCCCCAAATTTATATTGAAAATCTGTATTGCAATGGTATAATTGAATGGAAAAGTGTCCAATAAAGGAAAAAACACGTTGCATAAAACGGAGAAGATAAAATGAATTATTCGGCAACACAATTAGCAAAAAAATTAGACATTTCAAGGTCATATTTATATTATCTAAAAGATAACGGTGTAGTAGAGGTAGAGATTAGTGAGAACGGAAGAGCTATATGGACAGAGGAGGTTTTTCATCAGTTAAAAGAATATCTGAAAAAAAATAATAACGCAGAAAAGACGGAACCGTTTGAGCCACCTTATAAAATGACAAAAATTAATAATAGACGTTACTTAGGTAATAAGTATAAACTTTTACCTTTTATAACAAAGATAGTTGAAGAAGAATGTGAGAATGTTAATACGGTAGCGGATATATTTGCAGGAACAGGGGCGGTAGCTTCGGCGTTTACGGATAAGAAACTTATAACCAATGATATTATGTACAGTAATTATATCTGTCATCTTGCCTGGTTTGGCAGTGAAGAATATTCGGAAGAAAAAATAATAGCCCTGATTATGGAGTATAACAATAGGAAAATAGAGCAGGATAATTATATGAGTGAAAATTTTGCAAATACATATTTTTCACTGGAAGATTGTAGAAAGATTGGGTTTATCCGGCAGGATATTGAAGACAGATTTGTAAAAGGTAATATCAATGCGAGGGAGAGAGCATTGTTGATAACTTCCTTGCTATATGCTATGGATAAGATTGCTAATACCTGCGGTCATTATGATGCGTACAGGCAGGGCGTTGAATTTGAAAAGCATTTGGAACTGGCTGTCCCACAACCGGATGAGCATCTGAATGAAAATAATGTATGCTACAATATGGATACGAATGAGCTGGCAGCCGATATGGAGGCGGATTTGGTTTATATTGATCCGCCATATAATTCAAGGCAGTATTGTGATGCCTATCATTTATTAGAGAATGTGGCACGGTGGGAGAAACCAGAAGTTTTTGGAGTTGCCAGAAAGATGGATAGAACAGCTTTGAAAAGTGATTATTGCACGCAAAAAGCAACAGCAGCTTTTGAGAAGCTTATAGATTCTATTCATGCAAAATATATTCTTCTGTCATATAACAATATGGCAGAAAAAGGAAATGACCGTTCAAATGCGAAAATCAGCGATGATGATATTATGCGCATCTTAAATAAAAAGGGAAGGGTAAAGGTATTTGCGGAAGATTATAAGGCATTTTCCACTGGCAAATCTGATATTAAAGAAAATCAGGAGAGATTGTTTTTGTGCACATGCTATGAAACGGAAAAGAAGATTATTCCGTCGGCTTTAAATTACACCGGGGGAAAATACAAATTATTGTCTCAGATACTGCCGCTTTTTCCAAAGGATGCGGATCAGGTAGTTGATTTGTTCTGCGGGGGGTGTAATGTCGGGATAAATGTAAACTGTAATAAAATTCAATTTAACGATTCTAATCAACATTTGATAGGATTATTGGAGACATTTAGAAGGTTGTCTAAAGAAGAGGTGTTTCAATGGCTATATGTCACAATTAAAAGGTATCATCTTTCCCTGGTTAGTGAGAATGGATATGAATATTATGGATGTGAAAGTTCCAAAGGATTAGGTTCATACAATAAGGAGGGCTACAATAAACTTAGAAAAGATTTTAATAGTAAAAAAGAGCAGGATGACGAATATTTTTTGATGCTTTATCTATTGATTGTGTATTCGTTCAATAACCAACTACGGTTCAATAAAAAAGGAAAATTTAATTTGCCTGTGGGGAAGAGGGACTTTAATTCAAAGATGCAAAAAAAATTAGAGGATTTTATTGATAGGATAAAAAGTGGGGATTACATTTTTACAAATGGGGATTTTAGGGAGATAAAGCTAGACGGCTTTACCGATAAGAGCTTCTTTTATGCAGATCCTCCGTATATCATTACATGTGCAACCTATAATGAACAGGATGGGTGGACGGAAAAAGATGAATATGATTTGTTATCCTATTTAGAAGAATTGGACCGCAGAGGCATTCGATTCGCATTATCTAATGTACTGGAAAGTAAAGGCAGAAAAAACGATATTTTAGCCGATTGGATAAAGAGAAACAAAAAGTTTAAGGTGCTCTCTCTTAATTATGATTATACAAATTCAAATTATCATACCAAACGGGAAGGAATCACAAAGGAAGTACTGGTGATAAATTACTAAGGAGGCACAGTGCATGACAAACCAAATTGGCTTTAAAAGTTATTGCTGGTCCATTGGAACAACCAGTTATCGAACAGATAAATTTAATATGAATATTGAAATGCAGCTTGCATTATTAAAAGAATTTAGAAAAATTCCGGAAAACAAGGGGAAACTGTGGACAGGCAATAATACGTTTCAGACAGAGTACTATGAATTTCTGAAAAATAGAGGGTTTGTAAAGGGGGATGCGCCAAGGCCGGATAAAGATGCCAGAGAAAAAACATCGGGATTGAGGGATATTGGTCTGTTGGATGATGAACGCAATATAACAGAAGCGGGAGAAGAATTAATTAAAATTGCCCAATCCAAAGATTTTTTGCCGGATAATTTGCTTGAAATACCGAAAGACAGCTATTTGTATTTGAAACAGCTGTTAAAGACATCTAATGATGTTGATGGAAAGAATGTAAGACCATTTGTTGTTTTTTTATATGTTGTAAGCAAGGTCGAATATCTTACAAATGATGAATTTACATATCTGCTGCCATTATGTGTAGATAAAGAAACTACAGATAAAATTATTGATTGTATTCTTTCTTCGCGCAGCAGTGACTTGAATTGTGAAGACATTGTTTTATCCGTGCTTACGGGAATGGAAAATTACCAGAGAGCATTGAAAATGTTGCAGGAAGAGGAAGTGACAGAGGATTTAATCTGTACGGTTGGGATGAACCGTAAGAGTGCACGGTATGACAAGCCGTATTACGATTTGTACCGGATATTAAAGAAAATCGTATTTTTAAATGAGGAGGCGGCATTGGAGCTCTATGAAGCAACAAGGAAGCTGACAAACAGTAAAGTTGGCGGCGCCTGGCGTAGGTATTTTTTTAGAAGTAATGCAAGAAGCGTTATCAAAAGAGAGGGCCTGGCGGTATTGAATACAGTACCTATACTCAGAACAACAACAGAGGAAAAATTTAAGGAAGAATTTTTTAAAATAATGCATTTGCTGAAAGTGAAGGCCACATTGTCAGATTATTTTGATTTAAACAGGAGATATTTTAAACTTACAGATATCGTGCTGTTTGAGGATAATAAAGTAAAGCTTGATGTACTGCCGGAATGTTATATCGAAAATATTGCGGAGCATTTGTTGGAAATTGCTTTTGAGAAGACGGAAGTACTTACAGAAAATGTAGAATTAGAAGAGATACATCCTTGTCTGGCCATTGATACGGAGCAGTTGTATCAAAAATTGGGACGGGTACTTGGAAAGAGTGTTACCGATAAGGAAGCAGCCCGTAAGGTTATTAAAGATGAAAGATACGCCCGTTTCAATAAACTTATTGATGATAAATTTGATAAAGATACGCTTATCACTTTATTTGGCTATTTTGAGAGCAGAAATGATGATGAAATCAGGGCATTGGTTACGGATAATGCGGACATACCTACCATCTTTGAGTATATTCTTGGAATCGCATGGTACGTAATCAGTGACAGAGAAGGGGACGTATTGGACTATATGAATTTATCTCTGGAAGCGGATTTTTTGCCAAAGACACATGCAGGCGGGGGAGAAGCAGATATTGTATGGAAATATGAAAAATCGGACTGGTATCCTAAGCATACCCTGTTGATAGAGGCGACACTTGCAGATGGCTCAAATCAGCGGAGAATGGAGATGGAGCCTGTTTCAAGACATTTGGGAGATTATTGCCTGCGGAATCCGGAGGATGAAGCATATTGCGTATTTATGACTACGTTTCTTCATACCAATGTTATTTCTGACTTTAGAGCCAGACGGTACATGGAATATTACAACACTGCAGGCACAGAGTACATTACCGGAATGAAGATATTGCCGATACAGACATCAGAACTAAAAACATTGCTCAGGTTTGATGTAAGATACCCGCAGATTTATAAGATGCTAGATAAAGCTCACAATAGCAGTGGCGCTCCTAAGGAGTGGTATGAAAATAATATTGTGAGAGAAACCGGATTTTATAACGGGCCGAAAACCATGATTTATCAGAAGAAAAGGGAGGAAACCATCCAATGAGAACAGAAGAAGAAATGTACCGGCTCATTTTAGAGAAAGCCAGAGCAGATGAGAGGATTCGCGCCGTATACATGAATGGCTCACGGACAAATCCCAATGTGCCTAAGGATATTTTTCAGGACTATGATGTAGTGTATGTTGTGACAGATACAAAGCCGTATATTGAGGATAAAAACTGGATTGATTATTTTGGGGAACGGCTTTTTATGCAGTATCCGGACGAGCATCCCGATTTCCCCGGCGATAAGGAAAATTTTTATGGTTATTTGATACAGTTTGCCGACGGGAATCGGATAGACCTGCATGTGGAAAGTATTACCCATGCGGAAGAAAATATTTTGCAGGATAAATTATGCCAGGTGCTTTTAGATAAGGAAAACATGTTCTCTGTGCCCCCGGCGACGGACGAGGACTACTGGGTGAAAAAGCCTGCAAAAGAACAGTTTCTCTGCGCCTGTAATGAGTTCTGGTGGTGTCTTGATAATGTGGCAAAGGGGCTGTGGAGACAGGAGATACCCTATGTGCAGGATATGCTGAGTTTTTGTGTCCGGCCGCAGCTGCAAACGGTTCTGTCATGGAAAATCGGCATAGAGACGGATTTCTCCGTCAGTGTGGGAAAATCAGGAAAGTATATGTACCGTTATCTGCCGGAGGCAGAGTGGAAAACTTATCTTTCCACCTATTGCGGTGCAGAGATGGAAGAGTGCTGGAATGCAGTATTTCGTATGTGTGATTTGTTTGAGCGGACAGCGGTATTTGTGGGAGAAAAATTGAGGTACGGTTACAACAACCTTGAGGGAGACAACTGCCGGAGGTTTTTGCAGCATGTGAGGGAACTGCCCGGGGACGCAGAGGAAATTTATTAGGAATGCGGGTGTCAAAAGAAGGTTGAAAAACTCAAGTCTATAGCAACAGCTCTCTTTTGACACCCGCATCCTATGATTAAGCAGGGCATAGAAGCCCTACTGCAGATTAATATTCAGATTTATGAGGCTTTTTGTCGCATTTATCGTCCCTGCCATAATTCTTGCAGTCGTCTTTGCCATAATCTTTGCAGCTATCCTTGCAGTTGTCCTTGCGGCAATCCTTGCAATCGTCAAGGATAGGCTTAATCAAATCCAGTTTGGATTTTAAGACGATTTCTAAGCCGGTAATCTTATCCACCATGCTCTCCACGGATTTGTTGATTTCGATAAGCTCCTTCTGCTCGCAGGCAATGGAGACGGCTTTCTGTAATTTTTCGCCCTCTGCGTTTAAAATATGGGAAATGGCTGTTTCCTCCAGCGCGATGGATTGCAGAAGAGATGAAGCAGCGCAGCATTTATCAATGTTGTTGCACTCTATTGTTGGCATACTCATGTTGGTTGTGTCCTCCTATTTTTTCTGGTACAGTATATTGTATGCACTGCGGGAGAAAATGTTAGAATAGTTTCTTAAGCTTGTATAGTTCCCAATGAAAGTTTTGCCGGAGAAAAGCAGCGAATTGTTGCTATTCTTTTGGGACATCGATATAATAGGCATGTGAGAAAGTTTATCATCAGATTAGAAGGAGAATTGCGGGAATGGAACAAAAGAAGCTGATTGAGTTTCGGAACATTGTGAAAAATTTTGATGGACAGATTGTATTAAAGGGTGTAAACCTTGACATATATGAGAATGAATTTGTAACCTTGCTTGGTCCCAGCGGGTGTGGAAAAACTACCCTTCTTCGGATCCTTGGAGGATTTTTAGACGCTGACGAGGGCAAGATTATATTTAACGGGGAGGAAATCAACGGATTGCCGCCCTACAAGAGGGAATTAAACACGGTTTTCCAGAAATATGCCCTGTTCCCTCATTTGAGCGTGTATGAAAACATCGCCTTCGGACTGAAAATCAACAAGCTCAGCAAGGACGTCATCGACCAGAAGGTGATGAAGATGTTAAAACTCATCGGCCTAGAGGGCTTTGAGGATAAAAACACCACGCTGTTGTCCGGCGGTCAGCAGCAGAGGATTGCCATCGCAAGGGCGTTAGTCAACGAGCCTAAGGTTCTGCTGTTAGACGAGCCGTTAGCAGCGCTGGACTTGAAGCTGCGGCAGGAAATGCAGTACGAGTTGAAACGGATACAGCAGGAGGTGGGCATCACCTTTATTTTTGTCACCCATGACCAGGAAGAGGCGCTCACCATGTCCGATAAGATTGTGGTCATGAAAAACGGGGAAATTCAGCAGGTGGGTACGCCCCAGGAGATTTACAACGAGCCGGCAAACCGCTATGTGGCGAACTTTATCGGTGAGAGCAATATTATCCCCGGGGTGATGTTGGAGGATTATAAGGTACGGTTTGATGACATTACCTTTGACTGTGTGGACTTTGGTTTTAAGAAAAACGAGCCGGTGGATGTGGTGATCCGCCCGGAGGACATTGATATCGTGGACGTGGCAGCCGGAAAGATGAGCGGTGAGGTGCGCAGCGTTCTGTTTAAAGGGGTGCATTATGAGGTGATGGTGGAGACCATACCCGGTACCCAGGTGACGGTGAACATGCGTGTCACCAGAAATCAGGATGTAATCAGTGAGAACGGAAAAGAAAAAATCAGTGCAACCAATTTTTATGTGGATTTAGAGGATGTGAAAAATTTAGACGACAAAGAGGTGGTGGCACGCTCCAATGCTCAGGCGTGGGATCCGGAGACGGACGATTATATCTCCATTTCCAGAATCGAGTATGATCTAAAAGAAGAAGAGGGAGAGTACCCGGTGCGGTTTTCTACTCCCAATGGTACCAGCATTGAGAGGAGTATTTTTGTGGTGAACCAGCCCTTTGTGAAAAACGAGAAGGCAAACGAGGCGGTGATGGCGTTTGATTTCCAGACCACGGTGGAGGAGATTGCAGAGTCCCAGGCGTTAGATATCGACATCAGGACCTGGGCCAATGCACAGGGTTGGAAGTTAAGTGATGAAAACCAGAGCGTGGATATCAGTGTAGATTATGACTTTGAGCCGAAGGACGTGACGGAAGGCGTCTACCGGATTACCTTCTCTACTACGGGAAGGGAATTTAAAATTCATACCACAGATTATATTCAGGAGGGACAGGAAGTGGGACTGACTTTCTTCCCGGAGGATATTCATGTGATGTCAAGGATGGTATTTTAGATGAAAAGATTTTCGCAGATAGCAATTCCTTATATTGTGTGGGCGGCGGTCATGTTGGTACTTCCGATGGTATTGATTGCCGTGTATTCCGTTACTCAGCCGGGAAACAGCATTGTTTCTTTTACCCTTACCTTAGAGCATTATGTGAAGTTTTTTACCGATGCGGATTTTTTGATTATTCTGTGGCGCTCCCTCTGGATTGCAGTAAAAACCACGGTAATCTGTCTGCTGTTAGGCTACCCTGTGGCATATTATATTTCACGCTGTAATGAGAAAACGCAGAATATTCTGGTGTTCTGTATTACGATTCCCATGTGGATTAATATGTTGGTGCGGACTTATGCATGGATCGGACTTTTAAGTGAGGGCGGAGCAGTGCAGAGAATTCTAGGTTTCTTCGGGCTGGGGGATACGGAGCTTTTGTATACCGAGGGTGCAGTGCTCCTTGGAATGGTTTACAATTTCCTGCCCTTTATGATTTTACAGATTAATACGGCACTGTGTAAAATGGATTACTCTCTTCTGGAGGCTGCCGCCGATTTGGGGGCAAATCCGGTGCAGACCTTCCGGCGGGTGACTTTACCGCTTTCCCTTCCGGGGGTAATTAACGGCATTACGCTGGTGTTCCTGCCGGCGGTCAGCTCCTTTTTTATCCCGAAGCTGCTGGGGGGAGGAAAATACTTCCTTATCGGAAATGTAATTGAGAACCAGTTTATCACGGTGGGGGAGTGGAATTTCGGCAGTGCCATATCCATGATCATGGCGGTGATTATGATGCTTCTTATGATGTGCGTCCATAAGATAGAGAAGCGTAATCAGGGCGGAAAGGAGGAGGATTAATTGTCATGAAAAAAGAAAAGCGGCCTGTTGGGAAGATTTTGATGGTTCTGATGATTGCTTTCTTTTATCTTCCGATTTTCTATATGATTGTATTTTCCTTTAATGACGGAAAATCATTAACAAATTTTACAGGTTTTTCCCTCCGCTGGTACCGCCATATGCTAGAGACGGGGGATATGTTAGAGGCGCTGTACACCACCTTTGGGGTGGCGCTGATTGCCACCTTTGTATCCACTGTGGTGGGGACTTTTTCTGCGATTGGAATCAGCAAATCCAAAAGAATTGTCCGGGATATTATGAAGCAGGTGGATAACCTTCCTATGATGAATCCGGAAATTGTGACAGCCATAGGCTTTATGCTGCTGTTTATCACTTTCCGGGTGGAAAAAGGATACCTTACCATGCTGCTTGCCCATATCGCATTTTGTATTCCCTATGTGATTCTTTCGGTTATGCCGAAAATCCGCTCCTTAGACCCGGATTTGGCAAATGCGGCGATGGACTTAGGGGCGACACCCTGGCAGGCGCTGACGAAGGTGATTATCCCCCAGATTACGCCCGGTATCGTGTCCGGCGCACTGATTGCCTTTACCATGTCGGTGGACGATTTTATTATTTCCTATTTTGTCACAGGCAGCGGCGTGAAAAATTTAAGCATTATGGTCTATACCATGAGCCGCCGGGTAAACCCAAGTATTAATGCGGTGTCTACGTTGATGATTGTAATTATCACCGTTGTGCTGGTGCTGATTAATGTTGTGCCTGTTTTAGCGGCAAAAAGGCAGAAGAAAGCAAACCTGGGAAAGAAAAAATGGATTCCGGCGGCAGCAGCGGCAACTGTCTGTGGGGCGGGGCTTGCGCTGTTCTTTGGTTTTCGCGGAGCGGGTGGGGAGCGTCCCTTTGAGGGGCAGACGCTGTATATATACAACTGGGGAGAATACACCGGGGAAAATATTATTGCTGATTTTGAGGAATACACCGGGGCAAAGGTGGTTATGGAAAATTTTGACTCTAATGAGCAGATGTACATTAAAGTGGCAAGCGGGGAGGCCTATGATATCCTTGTACCCAGTGATTATATGATACAGAGACTGATTTCCGAGGGATATTTACAGAAACTGGACCATTCCAAATTAGACTGTATGGATAAGCTGGCAGAGGGGGTAAAAAACCTTCCCTATGACCCGGAGAATGAATATTCTATCCCTTATTTCTGGGGGACAGTGGGAATCGTATATGACAAGACCAAGGTGGATGCAGCGGATTTGGAGCGGGAAGGTTACAATATTTTTCTGGATGAAACCTACCGGGGGGATATTTATTTATATGATTCCGAGCGGGACAGCTTCATGATGGCACTGAAGGTTTTGGGGTACTCCATGAATACGGAAAATGAGGATGAACTGAATGACGCCTATGAGTGGCTGGTTGAGTGCGTGCAGACGATGAAGCCGGAGATTGTGACGGATGAAATTATCGATAATATGGCGCAGGGAAGAAAGGCGTTAGGACTTATGTATTCCGGTGACGCAACCTATGTTATGGCGGAAAATGAGAACATGGGCTTTTATCTTCCGGAGTCGGGGACAAATGTCTGGTCAGATGCCATGGTGATTCCGGCGAATGCGAAAAATCCGGAATTAGCCCATGCTTTTATCAATTTTGCCTGCGATTATGACGGGGCTTACGACAATTCCAGCTATGTGGGATATACCTCAGCAAACCGGGAGGTGATGGAGGATCTTTCCGGGGAAGGGGGCGAATTTTACGGTATCAGTTCTTATCTTCCCAGAAACGGCTATGAATTAGACGAGGTGTTTGTTTATAATGAGAAAACAAGAAAAGTCATCAGCAATCTTTGGAGCAAGGTAAAAATTGCGGCGAGCAATGCCAATTAGGGTGTGCCGCAGGAAAAATATGAGAGAAACAAAAACAGGCAGTGGCTATAGGATACCACTGCCTGTTTTTGTTTCCCGCTCCCCAAGCTGCAGAGGCGAAAACCCTTCCCCGTGTACTTCGTTGGATTCTAACACAATGAGAAAGGATTCCGGGTCGGCTTGCTTTACCGCTTTCTGTACAAAATACATTTCCTTGTTGCTGCAGGCGCACATTACCACCTGTTTATCCTCTTCCTGATAGCCGCCTTTTGCCTTTAAAATGGTAGAACCCCTCTGGCAGACGCTGTCGATGACATCACAGATATATTTTCCGTGCCGGGTGACAATCAGTGCCATTTTTCCGGCGTTCATGCCGTACATTGCTTTGTCTGCCACCACGGCAAAGAGATAATTTACAATCATGCCGTAGATGATACCGTCGATATCCCGGAATAAAATCCCGCCGATTAAAATAATCCCCACGTCAGATAAAAAAGCGATTTTCCCGATGGAAAGATAGGGCTTTAATGCCTTTACTGCCATAATGATAAAGTCGGAACCTCCGGTGGAGGAATTTTGCATGTAGATAATGGAGTAGCCCATTCCTGCAATCACCCCGGTGCAGAGAGCGGCAAGCAGACGGCTGCCCTCGTAAACCGGAAACAGAGGGGCAATGTAGTCGATGATGAGGGAGGAAATTACCATGCACCGCAGGGAGCTGACGAAAAATTTTCTCCCCAGAAGTTTATAGCAAAAGAGGGCTATTGGAATGTTTAAGAGAATGGTGGAAAGCCCAATGGGGATATGGAACAGTTGATATAAAATAATGGAGATACCGGAAAAGCCCGTCATGGGAAATTCCGCCTGAAGGGCAAAGTTATAGATTCCTGCAGCGATAAGAATACTTCCGAGAAGCTCCATTAAAAGCTGTCTGGAAAAATTTTTAACAGCTTTAAAATTTATCAGTGTTTTTTTCATGGTCTTGCGTGTCCTCCTTCATGCAGCGTTTTTTGTGTCTTATCAGGTTTGCCCCATACCCTAAGCTCTATAGGCTGTTCTTTCTTTCAGACAAGGCCTATTTTTATTGATAGGATGCCCCATATTGCACTTATGTATGAAAGCATCGGTATTTTTGCGAAATAAAAAGAGCACAGGCAGATTATATAAATATAATATGCAAGCGCTCTTGTCGAATAGACTTTATCACAAAGAGAGGGAATTTGTCAAGGATTTTCGTACTGAAGCACATATTCGATATCTGACCACTTATGCCTGGAAATCAACCGACTATCGGAAATCTATTGAAAGCAGTATCGGCTTTTCCTATAATATGGTCACAGAGAGGAGGAATTTCAAATGCAGCTTGAAGTGAAAATAGACAGTTCATGTATGGAACCTAAAGTAATCATATTGACTGCTTCTATGACGGAAGATGTTCATACCATATTGAACAAGTTATCAGATTATGCACCGCAAATTATTTCAGGGAGCAAGGATGATAAAATTGAAGTGATAGACCAGGCAGATTTGATTCGCATTTATGCAAATGCAGGAAAGGTTTTTGCCGTTACCCAGAAAGGCGAATACGCACTGCGGCTTCGGTTATATGAGATAGAGGAACGACTGCCGTCTCATCAGTTTGTCCGTATCTCCAATTCCGAAATCATTAACCTGAAAAAAGTCAATAACTTTGATTTGAGTTTTACAGGCACAATTTGTGTTAAACTTGTAAACGATACAATCACATATGTATCCAGACGTTATGTTTCAAAGCTAAAAAAAATATTAGGAATATGAGGTGAAAAAAATGAAAAAGAAAATAATTTTGCGCAGTATTTTAGGATTTCCGATTGGAATTGCCATCGGATATTTAATCACTATACTCGTTTCTCTCGGCTGGGCGGAGGGATATTATTATCCTTGTGTACCTGAATTAATTTCTGCAATGGGAAATGAAATTAATGCAGTTATTTTACAGGCACTTCTCTGCGGAGTAGTGGGCGCCGGTTTTGCAGCAAGCTCAGTAATATGGGAAATAGAAAATTGGGGCATTATAAAACAGACCGGAATTTACTTTGCTATTATTTCTGTAATAATGTTGCCGATTGCTTATTTTTTATACTGGATGGAGCATAGCATTGTGGGGTTCTTCAGCTATTTTGGTATTTTTGTTTTCATTTTTGCATTTATCTGGATAGTGGAATTTGTAATTGAAAAGCATAATGTAAAAAAAATGAATCAGAATTTGCATAATGTAAAAGACGGCAGGGATGAATAAGGGAGATATGTCTATATTGGAGAAAATATGTCTACGTTTGGTGTTGGTTATGATTTAGCATATTTTGAAAATGAAGTTTAAAAAGCATAAGGGAAACGAAGACGCAAAAAATTTGTTCTAGAATCTTAATTTTGTTTTAAAATAAGAGATATTCTATGAACAAATTTTTTTTTGTGTTACAATGACGTTAAGGTTGTACTATCGGATATCATGGCATGCCATGGCATATTCGGGGATTGATTATAGTATAATTGACCATCATAAAAGGGAGGAAAAGCGTTATGATGAGAAAAAAACTGGAATGGCTCAAGCGCGGCATCTGCCTGACGCTGGCGGGTACGCTGATTCTGTGTTCCGACAACGTTAGCTACGCAGCAACGACAGCTACGGAGCTTGTGTCAGAGACAGAGGCGGAAGAGAATACAGCTTCCGTTGGAAAAAACACGGAAAATACAGAAGATACGTCAGAGGAGAACGCAGGAGAAGAAGCTTCCGGGGGAACAACATCTGCGGGGACAGAAGCAGTTTCCGGAACAGAAACACCTGTGGGAGAAGCAGATTCTTCTGAGACAGAAACGGAAGACGACACAGAGATAGAAGCCGCGGCGGAGACAGAAAATGCCGGAGAGGGTACAGAGCCGGGAACAGAAACCACCGAAGGCTCCGGCGGAGTAGAAACGACGGAGGTTTCCACGGAGACAGAAACGACAGAGGCTTCCACGGAGACAGAAACGACAGAGGCTTCCACAGAGACAGAAACAGAAACTACGGAAGAAACCACCGAGGAGACTGAGACAAAGGGCGAGAAAGTTCCAAACGGTATTACCCTGAACGTGCAGTCAAAATACAAGGAGATTTCCATCGGTGAGGAAATTTCTCTGCCGGAATATACCATACAGTATGCAGATCCGGCTGCCGCAGGCAGTGAAGCGCAGGCGGAGTGGAGCACGGACGGTCTTGGCATTGTCAGCTTGGACACTGCTAACGGCAAAGTGAAAGCTGAAAAAGCAGGTGTAACGGTATTGAAGCTTACGGTGAAAGATACGGATATTTATACAGAGTATTTCATCGCAGTTGCACCGTCAGCACCGGGAAGTGCAGCTCTTGTGGGGACAACCTACAATTCCGTAGAACTGTCCTGGGGGGCAGTGACGGATGCAGCCGGCTATACCATATACCGTAAGGCGGAGAACGAGACGGAGTTTACGGAGCTTGCCCATGTGGAGGGCGGAAACACCACCGCTTATAAGGACAGCAGCTCTGTTGCCACCGGATTGAAATATACTTACCGCATTAAGGCATTTATCCGGTATCAGGATGAGACAGGGGCGGAAAAATATGCAGAGTCAGAGAATTTTGCCCAGATTACAGCCGCTCCGGCATTAGGCAAAGTAGCGTCAGCGGCGGCCGTGGCAAATGCTTACAACAGCGTATCCGTCAGCTGGAACGCCTTAGAGGGAGCAGAGGGCTATGTGATTTACCGCACTATAGGTGCTACCGGCAGCTATGGGGAGTTGGGCAGCGTGGCGGCAGGGGTATTAAATTACACCGATAACACCGTAGCAGCGGGAAATACATACAGCTACAAGGTAAGGGCCTACCGCACCGTGAACGGCAGCAGGGTTTACGGGGAATATTCCGATGCCTGCACCGCACAGCCGGAGCTTTCTGCCACTACGTTAAAGGCAGAGGTAAAAGGTCCGAAATCCATAAAACTGACCTGGGAGAAAGTAAACGGAGCCAGCGGCTACGCCGTTTACCGGAAAACCAGCGGACAGGCGGAATATAAGCAGATTAAAACCGTTGGGGGCGGGTCTAAGACCAGCTATACAGATAAGAGTGTGACAACAGGAACCAAATATGCCTATGTGGTGCGGGCATACAGCGACGTGAATGGCGGAACGGTGTGGGCAGCTAATTCAAACCAGGTAACCGTAACGCCTACCATCGCAGCGCCTTCTAAGGTCACGGTCACAAATACTTCCTATAATAGTATGACCATTAAATGGAACAAGGTGAGCGGGGCAGACGGCTATAAGGTGCTGCGCGCCACCAGCTTAAAGGGCAGCTATAAAACGGTTGCCACTATCAAAGCCAGTGAAAAACGCAGCTATACCAACAAGAATCTGGCAGTGGGAAAAACCTACTATTATAAAGTATGTGCATACACCACCTCTAAGGGAGAAAAATTAAACGGTGTGCGCTCCGAGGCGGTGTCCGCCAAGGCAGTGCCCACAGCTACCACGGTAAAAAGTGAAGCCGCAGGGGCAACTGCGGTGAAACTGACCTGGGAGAAGGTGACGCTGCCCTCCCAAAACAGCGGTTATATTGTTTACCGGGTGGAGAATGGACAGAGCAAAAAGGTAAAGACCTGTAAGAGCAAAACAACCTCCTACACGGTAAAAAATCTGACGCCGGGAGTGGAATATACCTTTAAGGTAGTTCCCTATGTAAAGAAATCAGGGAAAAATGTATTAGGCTTAGAATCCAATCTTCTCACCGCCACGCCGAAATTATTAGCGGTTACCATCGACAAGGCAGAGTCCGCTGCCAATGGCAGTATCAAACTGACCTGGAAAGCAACGGCTGACGCGGGGGAGGACACTTATGTGATTTACCGTTCCACCTCGAAAAAGAGCGGCTATGGCAACATCGGTTCCGTTGTGCGGCAGAACGGTGTCGGGGAGTATTCCTTTGAGGACGGAAACGTTGCTTTTGGTAAGAAATATTACTATAAAATCATGTGTACCAGAACTCTGGCGGACGGTACCCTGATGAAATCCGCATATTCCGCGGTCAAGGCAGTGACTTCGGCTCCGGGAGCTCCAAACCTTACCGTCAGCGAATCCGGTTCTGAAAGCTTAAAACTGACCTGGCAGAAGGTAAAGATTTCCTCCGGCAAATACGTGGACGGTTACGTGATTTATCGCTGCGGTACGGAGAAAGGAACCTACAAAAAGATAAAGACCATTAAGAGCGGAAACACCACCAGCTATATTGACGAGGGGCTTACCACAGGAAATACTTATTATTACAAAATCCGCTCCTATTATAAATCCGGAGGAAAAACCATTTACAGCGCGTTCTCTGATATTGCTTTTGGGCAGGTAGTGCCGTCAAAACCGGTAATCGAAACGGTATCGGCAGACTACCAGACCGTGCGGATTACCTGGAAACAGATAACGGGAGCAAGCGGCTATCAGGTGAGACGTTCCGACACGGCAGACGGCACCTATAAGACGGTAAAAACCATCAATTCCGGTTCCACCCTCACCTATGATGACGGTAAGCTTACCACAGGCAAAACCTACTATTATAAGGTTCGCGCTTATGTGAAGAAAGACGGTAAAAAAATATACGGCTCCTATTCCGATGTAAAATATGCAGTGCCGGTATTAGGAAAGCCGACCGATCTGGCAGGGACAGCCAGTGACAATAACCAGATTAAACTGACCTGGAAGGCGGTGCCGGGAGCCGATACATACACCATCGTAAGAAGCAGCAGTGCAAACGGTACTTACAAGATTGCCAGTGAAATCTGTAATACCAATTCCTTCATAGACAGCAGCGTTACCGTCGGAAAAACCTACTATTACAAAGTGCAGGCAATCCGTGGCAGTATAATGAGTGCTTTTACCGATCCTGTGGCAGTGACGGCGGCCTCCTTAGAACTCAGTACCACCAGTGTTACCATGAAAACCGGAACGAATATGAAACTTACGGCAACCGCAAAGCCGGCTGCTTATGTGGCATGGTCCTCCGATAACCCACAGATTGCAGTGGTAACATCGGACGGTGTGGTATATGCCATGAAAGCGGGAATTACCACCATTAATGCCACAGCAAACAATGTGACGAAAAAAGTCACCGTAACGGTGAAGGATACCCTTGACACGGAAAATAAGGGAATCGAGATTTCTGCCGATAACGGAACGGTAAACTTTAACTCCATCCGCTCCGCAGGCTATGAGTACGTTATGCTCCGTATCAGCAGCGGAACCACAGAGGATAAGAATTTTGCGGTTAATCTGAAAAATGCGAAGGCGGCAGGCCTAAAGGTAGGCGTTTACTGTGTTTCTAAGGCGCAGACTAAGACGGCGGCTGTCAATGAGGCAAAGAAGGTCATCAGCATTTTAAATGGAGAAAAGTTAGATTATCCGGTGGTATATGATTTAGAGGATATGTCGCTGCTTTATAACAATGTGACGAAAACAGAACGTGTGGAATTTGTAAAAGCATTCCAGAATGAGATTATAGGTGCCGGAAAGGGCTATCGGTTTATTCTTGGTATCAGCATGAAGCTGCTGACAGAATATCCGACAAAATATTTAGACACCAGTCTGCTGACAGGTATGGATCTCTGGATTTATAACTGTCGTGCAGAAAATCTCGGTCATGGCTACATGGGTACCGGAAACGTTGTCATGTGGAGATATTCTGCAGAGGCAACCGTGAACGGTGTCAGCGGAAAAGTAAGCATCAGTAATCGTTATAAAACCTATTAGAAATTTGAGGAAAACGAAATGAGAAAAGCAGGAAAGAAAAGATATGCCCGTTTTCTGGCAGGCATGTTGGCAGCAGTTTTAGCGGTAAGCGGTATTCCGGCAGGGACTACGGTCTCTGCCGCGGAGCCGCAGGCTGCGGAGAGTATACAGGAGATACGGGGAGAAATTACCGGATTTGCAGAGCTTTCCGACAGTGAAAAAACCATTCGGGTGGGAGGAAAGGTACCGGAGGCGCTTCTGACAGCCCGTATGCCCTCTTCTTTAGAGGTATATTTAGATGGTTCCGACACTCCTGTGAGCATTCCAGTGGAATGGAAATGCGTGGGAGATTATGAAAACACCAATTATTATTCCTATGAGTTTGACCCGGTGTGGGATGAAAGCCAGTACACCATAAGCAAGCAGGCAGCGCAGAAGCTTCCTTATATTGGTGTCTTTTTAAGCAGGACGGGAGCCGGGAATTTGAAAATGGCATCCGCTTCGGAAAACGAAAAGACCATTTACAGGTTCTTGAAAAATGACTTGGGTTTGAATACGGCAGCGGCATGCGGCGTGCTGGCGAATATCCAGAGTGAATCCTCATTCAATCCTAACGCTTTGAATGATAATGATACGAATGGTAAACCGAGCTATGGTATCTGCCAGTGGAACGGTGTCCGCTTCGATGCCTTAAAGAGTTACTGCAGTCAGTATGGTTATGACTATCAGACCTTAGAGGGACAGTTAAACTATCTTAAGTACGAGTTAGAGCATAGTGAGGCAAGTGCATTTTCCAAGGTGAAAAATGTGGAAAACACGGCAGAGGGCGCTTACACCGCAGGCTACAACTGGGCGCGTTACTTTGAACGTTGCGCTAGCGTTCTTTATGAGTGGCGTGCAAAGTTAGCGAGAGACACCTATTGGCCGAAATATAACGGCGACAGCGATGACGGCGGTAATGATGACGGCGGCAATGATGATGCGGAAGGGGAATACCAGATTACCTATTACCTGTATGACGGAACCAACAACAGCGCAAATCCGGACAGCTACTCTGCGGATTCAGCCACCATTAAATTAAAAGATCCCACTAAGACAGGCTATAGTTTTGCGGGCTGGTACCGGGAGAGCAGCATGAAAACCAAGGTAACCAGCATACCCTCCGGCTCTAAGGGGAATCTCTCCCTCTATGCCAAGTGGAAGGCAAATACCTATAAGATTACCTTTAAGGGAAATAAATCTACCAGCGGTTCCATGGCGGATATGAGTTGTGAATACGACGGCAGCTACACGCTGAAAACCAATAAATTCAAGAGAACCGGGTATAAATTTACCAGATGGAATACCAAGGCGAACGGCAAAGGCACTGCTTATAAAAATAAAGAAGAAATTGAGAACCTCTGCGAAAAGGACGGGGCAGTGATTACTCTTTACGCCCAGTGGAAAAAAGAGGTTTACGAAATTGATTACCGTTTAAACGGCGGACGGTTTGATGATGATTACAGGGATTACTATGATGTCAACACCAAAACCTTTAAGCTGACCTCCCCGGTAAGAACCGGGTACACCTTTGAGGGTTGGTATAAGGACAAAAAATTTAAAACCAGGGTGACTCAGGTGGCGAAGGGCAGCACTGGAAATATGACCCTTTATGCGAAATGGAGCGTCAACAAATACAAAATTAAATACAAAGGAAACGGTGCCACCAGCGGTTCCATGAACAGCGTTTCCACCTGTAGCTACGGGAAAAATTATACTCTGGCAGCGAATAAGTTCAAACGTACGGACTATGTGTTTGTGGGCTGGAATACCAAGGCGGACGGCACCGGAAAATCCTATGCAAACAGGGCGAAGGTGAAAAACCTTACCTCCCAAAAGAACAAAACCGTTACCCTTTATGCCCAGTGGGAAAAGAAATCCTACCGTATCACCTATGTGCTAAACGGCGGTGTGATGTTAGATGAGAACCCCGGCACCTATTATGCGGACACTAAGACTTTTAAATTAAATGCTCCGGTACGTGAGGGATATACTTTTAAGGGATGGTATACAGAGGCAGATTTCCGGAATAAGATTACCCAGATTAAGAAGGGCACCAAAAAGAATTATAAGTTATATGCAAAATGGCAGGCGAATACCTACGCCCTTCAGTTTGACGGAAACGGCGCCACAGGCGGCTCCATGAGCCCGTTAAAATGCCAGTATGACAGCAGCTATACCCTTCCGGCAAATGGCTTTGTCAAAGAGGGTTACCGTTTCATCGGCTGGAACACTGCGGCGGACGGCACCGGAAGCTTTTACGGCGATTCAGTGCAGATAGAAAACCTGTCTGCGGAAAAAGACGCAACAGTAACCTTGTACGCCCAGTGGGAACAGGTACCGGTGACGCAGTAAAGACAAAAGCGGAAAGTGTGGAGCAATTTCTAACTTAAAAGAATATGCTCCACATGATAGCTGTTCCCTTGAAATTCCAGAATGACGAAGCCCTCCGATTCGCCCCGCCCCTGTCCGGCGCTGCCGGGGTTTAGGAAAACCTGTCCACCCTGTTCGTAGCAGGCATAATGGTGGGTGTGACCGAAAATAATAAAATCTGCCTCGGATACATTCCTGGGCAAACGGGGCAACTGATGAACGATATAGAAAATCTTTCCTCCGATGGGAACCTGGAGGGTCTCCGGCAGAAATCTCGCCCAGTCGCCAAAATCGTTATTTCCCCGCACAAAATAGATGGGAATGCCGAAATTTTTTAATTGGTCATAAGAAGAACGATTGTGGACATCTCCGGCATGAATTAGATAATCACAGCTGTCTAAATAGTGATGCCAGCTTTCACGGACAACACCATGGGTATCGGACAAAATTCCTATTTTCATAAAAAAATCCTCCATTTATAATATCAATTATAGACGGAGAAAGAAAAAACGTCCATAAAAAATCATATTTTTTAAAAAAAGCTTTCGAAAAGAAAAAACCTGTATTATACTGAAACAAGAATGCAAAGATGTCATGTTTCTATTTTTGGGGGAAAGAGAAATGGACAATCCGATGTTAGAGGAAAAGGTATTGCGGAAGGTCATGGGGAATGTGCCTTTCGGCCTGGTGGTTACCAGAGAGGGAAAAAATCGCAGAATCTATTATATGAACTCTATGGCGTACCGTCTGCTTGGATATACTAGAGAGGAATACATGGACAAAATCCAGGAGGGGTGGAATACGTTCATTGATTTTGATTTGAAGACGATTGTCAATGAGAATCGGGAACAGATGAAAACCGGGGAACCCATCGAGGTTTTAGCTCCGGCACAGGCGAAGAACGGCGAGAACCGCTGGCTGTTGTTCCGGATTGTCATCCGATTAGAGGATTATCCGGTTTCCTATGTCAGCTACATTGATATGACGGAGCGGGTACATGCGGAGCGCAGGCAGGAGAGGGAGTATCAGTATGCAAAAGATCGTGCGATGCGGGATTCCCTTACCAGGCTTTTTAACAGGGGAACCATGGAGGAGCTGATTGAAGCGAAATTAGCGGACCGTAACTGTGATACCCAGAGGGATTCTGCGGGAGAGTTTGCCTACCTTGCCTTCGATGTGGATAATTTTAAGCAGATTAATGACGCCTATGGACATTACGTGGGAGACCGGTTAATTCTGTTGGTGGCGGATATGCTCAATGAACATTTTAAAGAGTACGATTTTGTGGGGCGCATGGGCGGCGACGAATTTGCTGTTTTTGCCTCCAGGGTTGAGAGCCGGGAGAAGGTAAAACAGAGGGCAGAGCGTTTTTTGTTGGAATTGCACAATAAAAAAGACGAGATGGGGCTGGAGGAGCCGCCGTCGGTGAGTATCGGGATTGCCTTTGGCACTCGCTGCGGCACTACTTTTCTGCAGCTTTACAATTCGGCGGACGAGGCACTTTACCGGGTAAAAAAACATACCAAAAACGGAGTGGCAGTATTTGAATAATTTTTTTTAGTAAAATTTACCTATTGCCTGTGGGAAAAAATTATTATATCATCAAGGTGTTATATGACTGACGGAATAAGTGGAAAAACCACGTGAAGTATAACGATACAATGCCGACCGTCTGGGCGAGAAACCCGGACGGTCGGTTTTTTATGCACACGGGTGCGGAGCGGAAGGATGCAGCTGAGGCGGCGCATGGGGCGCGCAGCGAGTAAAAGAAGATAAATCTTCTGGAAGATAAATCTTCTGGAAGATAAATCTTCTGGAAGAAGAAGCTTCCTACTCGATTATCTAGGAAAGACATTGTTATATTAACGTATAAAAGTGATAATGTTCCTACGATATAAAAACCTCCGGGGAAAACAATGAGAAAATGCAATGTTTAAAAGGAGGATGCGTTATGCAGAACGAATGGAGAAACTTTAATGGCGGTGTGTGGGAGAAAGAAATCAATGTTAGGGATTTCATTCAGAAAAATTATACTCCCTATGACGGGGACAGCTCATTTTTAGAGGGACCGACTCAGGATACGACAGACCTGTGGAATGAGGTGTTAGAGCTTTCTAAGAAAGAGAGGGAGGCGGGAGGCGTTCTGGATATGGATACGAAAATCATTTCCACCATTACTTCCCATGGTCCCGGCTATTTGGATAAAGAGAAAGAAAAGATTGTGGGCTTTCAGACGGATAAGCCCTTCAAACGCTCCTTACAGCCCTACGGCGGTATCCGTATGGCAGTGAAAGCCTGCGAGGACAATGGCTATCAGGTAGATATGGAGGTAGTGGAATACTTTACCACCCACCGGAAAACCCATAATGCCGGAGTATTTGATGCTTATACCCCGGAGATGAGAGCCTGCCGTTCTGCACACATTATTACGGGATTGCCGGACGCATACGGCAGGGGACGTATCATCGGTGATTACCGCAGACCTGCCCTTTACGGCGTGGACCGTCTGATTGAGGATAAGGAGCAGCAGTTAAACAGCACTCGTACCATTATGTATTCGGACGTTATTCGGGAGAGGGAGGAGCTGTCCGAGCAGATTCGTGCCTTAAAAATGTTGAAGGAACTGGCAAAAATCTATGGCTGTGATATTTCAAAGCCTGCTGCAAACGTGCTTGAGGCGACCCAGGCAGTATATTTTTCCTATCTTGCGGCAGTGAAAGAGCAGAATGGGGCGGCAATGAGCCTTGGACGTACCTCCACATTTTTGGATATTTATGCAGAGCGGGATTTAAAAGAGGGAACTTTTACCGAGAAGGAGATTCAGGAAGTCATCGATCAGTTTGTGATGAAGCTGCGCTGCATTAAATTTGCCCGTACGCCGGAATATAACACCATCTTTGCCGGAGATCCCACCTGGGTGACAGAATCCATTGGCGGTATCGGTGTGGACGGCAGACATATGGTGACAAAAATGTCTTACCGTTATTTAAATACTTTAAACAATATCGGCGCTGCGCCGGAGCCAAACATGACAGTGCTCTGGGCTGTGAAACTGCCGGAGAATTTCAAGCAGTTCTGTGCTGAGACTTCCATTAAGCATTCTGCTATCCAGTATGAGAATGATGACATTATGCGGGTGGTGCACGGGGACGATTATGGCATTGCCTGCTGTGTGTCTTCTATGAGAATCGGCAAGGAAATGCAGTTCTTCGGGGCAAGGGCAAACTTAGCAAAATGTCTGCTCTATGCCATCAACGGTGGTGTGGATGAGATGACAGGCAAACAGGTAGGGCCGAAATACCGTCCGATAACTTCTGAATATTTAGATTATGATGAGGTTTGGGATAAATATAAGGATATGATGAAGTGGTTGGCAGGGGTTTACGTGAACGCCTTAAACATCATTCATTATATGCACGATAAATACTGCTACGAGAAAATCCAGATGGCGCTTCACGACAAACAGGTGAGACGCTGGTTTGCCACAGGAATCGCAGGAATGTCCGTGGTGGCGGACTCCTTATCTGCCATTAAATATGCGAAGGTAAAGCCAATCCGTGACGAGAACGGCGTTGCCGTGGATTTTGAGATAGAGGGAGATTTCCCGAAATACGGAAATGATGACGATCGGGTGGACGAGATTGCCAAAGAGGTGCTTCATACTTTTATCAATTATGTGAAAGGAAACCACACTTACCGGGGCGGCATTCAGACTACTTCTATTCTTACCATTACGTCTAATGTTTCTTATGGCAAGAACACCGGAGCTACCCCGGACGGAAGGAAGAAGGGCGAGGCATTTGCACCGGGAGCAAACCCCATGCACGGACGTGATTCCAACGGTGCGGTGGCGTCTTTGGCTTCTGTGGCAAAACTGCCGTTTATGGATGCACAGGACGGTATCTCCAACACCTTTACCATTGTGCCGGACGCTCTCGGTAAAGACGAGGCGGCGGAAAAAAACAACCTGGTTGCCATGTTGGATGGTTACGTGGAGAAGGGCGGACATCACTTGAATGTCAATGTTTTGAACAGAGAGACCCTCTTAGATGCCCAGAAACATCCGGAGCTTTATCCGCAGCTTACCATCCGTGTCTCCGGTTATGCGGTAAACTTTATCAAGCTGACGAAAGAGCAGCAGGATGAGGTAATTGCTAGGACGTTCCACGAAAGGATGTAGTATGGGAAGGATTCATTCGATAGAGACATTTGGGACGGTGGATGGGCCGGGGGTGAGGTTTGTGGTGTTTTTTCAGGGGTGCCCTATGAGGTGTCAGTATTGCCATAACCCGGATACCTGGCAGGCTGAGGACGGGACGGAGCTGACGGCGGAGGAAATTATAGAGCGGTTTATGCGCAATGCTGCGTTTTATAAGACGGGTGGGATTACTGCCACCGGGGGTGAACCTATGCTACAGATAGAGTTCCTGACGAAGCTGTTTTCTTTGGCGAAAGAGCGGGGGATTCATACCTGCCTTGATACCTCTGGAATTTTGTTTCCGGCGGAGATAGAGTGCAGCCTGCCATCATATGGTTCTGCCATTCTTCCGCCTAAACTGCAGCCGGAAAAAATAGACAGGTTATTGGCGGTGACGGATTTAGTTATGCTGGATATCAAGCATATCAGGGACGGGGAGCATCGGAAACTGACGGGGCATTCTAATCGGAATGTGCTGGCTTTTGCGAAATATCTGGAGAAAAAACAGATTCCGGTGTGGATACGCCATGTGGTGGTGCCGGGGATTACCTTTGACGAGACGGAACTGACGGAGCTGGGAAATTTTATAGGGACGCTCTCTAATTTGGAAAAATTAGAGGTGTTGCCCTACCATGCCCTTGGAAAGGTAAAATATGATAATCTCGGTATGGATTATGTATTAAAGGATACACCGCAGCTGACAAAGAAGGAAGCAGCGGCGGCGTATGACATCATAGAA
>JAETQH010000128.1 GCA_021770785.1 Lachnospiraceae bacterium | reverse complement strand
GCGGTAGCGCTGATTGCCTCAGTGGTTTTACAGCTGAAGGATAAAAAGGGACTTTCTTTTGTGGCGATGTTCCTGACAATTTTGTTTGTGACAGCCAGTGTCTTCGCAGGAATGTTCCCAAATGTGCTGATTTCCACCTTGGAGCCATCTTGGAGCTTAACCATTTATAATGCCAGCTCCAGTCCATATACCTTAAAAGTAATGACTGTCGTGGCCCTTACCTTGGTTCCTATTGTTTTAGCTTATCAAAGCTGGAACTATTATGTATTCCGTAAACGGGTGACGGCGAAGGACGTAGAATATTAATTGGAAATGGCCCCTATTTTACGGATAAAAGCAATATAGATATTTTGATCATGAACAAAACGCAGTGGTTTTCTTCTCTATAATAGAGAAAGAACCGCTGTGTTTTTTGTTTTACGGAGCAGTTTAGTAAATAGATTAGGAAATTTTTTGCGGTTTCACAATTTGAAGAAATATTTACTGCTGTAAATAGCAAAGGCCTATTGAAATATAAGGCTCAAATTGCTTATAGCGCTCTATATCGGGTGGTCTTGGCGAAATTTTCTTGATAAGAAAGATATCGATCCAGTTCCTTATGGTCTAAAAGAATATACTATGGTATAATTAACCGTCTTTGACAAAGGTATAATAATAAATCACAACAAAAACCGAGCCAACCTACACTAAAACGCCACTTTTTGTATCAACAAAAGGGGCGTTTTTTTCATGGCTCGACAGGGAAAGGAGTGGTATCAATCAAAAATTAAAAATGGAAAGGGGGAATATTTTTCGCTGGCCGGGCCGTATGGTCTGGCCTTTTTTCATGCCACAAAAAAGGAGGTTAGCGAATGGCAGATGAAACATTGAACAAGGGCCCGGAGGGAGAAAAGCTCCCGGAGTCCCCAGCCCCGGATGGGCCCGGCGCACCGCCCGCGCCGGAACAGGCCGAACAGGTGACGCTCCCCGGTATGGGCGAGGGCGGCCCTGCTCCGTCTGGTAAGGTCATCAACCTGTCGGATGTGCGGGGTGATGATGATAAGGGCGGCAAGGCTCCCGCCGTTGAAGCGGAAAAGCCGGAAAAGCGCCGGGGCCGTCCGCCAAAGGAACAGGCGGAGCCGAAGTCTCCAAAAGCGGAAAAGACGGCCAAGCCCCGCGCAGGCCGCCCACCCAAGGGGGACAAGGCGGCCCGCGCCGAGGCTCAGCCGTCCACGCGAGACAAAGTGTCCCAAAGTAAAAAGAAAACCCCGGAAAAGGGCTCCGGCGGGATGGGCCCGCCCAAGTCTCCGCCAAAGGGCAAGGCCGGGCCCGTCAAAGCTGCGGCGGCCCCTGTCCCGGAGATCAACCTGCCGCCTACACCAGCCGAGCCGCCCCGCCCGGTTGAGGAGGGCAAGGTTGTCTATTTGAAATTGTCCGAGCTCCATGCGTTCCACACGTTCCGGGAGCATCCCTACAAGGTGCAGGACGATAAGGCGATGGATGACCTGGTGGGGACGATCAAGGAGCATGGCGTTATGACCCCCGCCACCGTCCGCCCGGAAAAGGACGGCCAGGGCTATGAGATCATCGCGGGCCACCGCCGTCATCATGGCAGTGAACGGGCCGGGCTGGATGAAATGCCCTGTATTGTCCGCAACATGACGGACTTTGAAGCCGTCCGGGAAATGCGGAACAGCAACAAACAGCGCGGGGAGCCCCTCCCCAGCGAGTTGGCCCGCCTGCTGGATTTGGAGGTGGAGGCTATCAAGCACCAGGGGGCCCGCCCCGGCAACAGCCAGGAGGAGCAGGCCCTGGGGAAACGCTCTGTTGAGATTGTGGGTGCGGATCACGATATGAACTATAAAAAAGTCATGCGTTATATCCGGCTTAATTCTCTTGTCCCGGAGCTCCTGGATATGACGGACGCCAAAAAGCTGGGCTTTATGCCTGCGGTGGAGCTGTCCTATATCCGCCCGGAAAACCAACGATTGATCGCTGTTTCCATTGAGGGGGAGCAGTCCTCCCCCTCGGTCAACCAGGCCAAGCGGCTCCGGGAGCTTGACAAGGAGGGCAAGCTCAACGGCGATGTGATTGACGGGATTTTGAGTGAAGAAAAGAAGGAGGATCGCGGCGTGATTATTTCAACATCTGAACTGTCGAAGTATTTTGGCAAGGAGGTCACTCCCGCCAAAATGAAAGAACAGATTATGGCCCTGCTGGACGACTGGAAAGAGAAACAGCCGCCCGAACTGGCAAAGCCGGAGAAAAAGAACACTCTGGAAAAGTAACGGGGCTTTGCTTCGAGACACTTTGTCCCAAGGTGCCGGGCCCCGGAAAAGCAGGGCTCTGTGGTGATATATCCCCCGTCGCCGGGGATAAAAAAGCACAGTCGGAGGTGGGCTGTCAAGGGGGCGGAACGCCCCGCCGCTTGCGGTGGCTTGCCCTTGACGGCCTGCCCCGGCTGTGCTATCTCCGGCCACGCGGCGGGGGTATATCCTCCAGAGCCGCTCCCTTTCCCTGGATAGGGAAAGGGCGGGGGGATAGGGTTGACCCGGCCCAACAATTCAGTTACGGAGGTTTTGACGATGAAACGACCCCTTGCTTATATTACCGCCGCATGGTGCGGCGATGACGATGACAATATGGAACGGGCGGCGCGGTACTGCCGCATCGTGTACGAGGCGGGCTTTTCGCCTGTCTGCCCCGCGCTGTATCTGCCCCTGTTTCTCAATGATGCGGTGCCGGAGGAGCACAAGAACGGCATCGACATGGCCCGCGACCTGCTCCGGCGTTCCCGTGTGCTGGTGGTGTGCGGCCACTCTATCACCGAGGCGATGAAAAATGATATTGCGGTGGCCCAGCGGCTGGGGATCACAGCGACCACCCTGGACGGCATTTTGACGGTCAAGGGCCAGGGCCGCCACTAACGCGCCGGGCCCAGAGAACGGCGGCACTTGGAGACACTTTGTCCCAAGGTGCGCCGGGGAAAGGAGGGATATAGCTGGTTGGCGAGGATGTTTCCAGACGTACCATAGCACTATCCATAAAGGCCAGCAAGCTGACGGCGCGGGTGCTGGCCCAGGCGCTCCAAGCGGCGGGCCGCAAAATTGCAAAGACCCGCCGGGAGCACCAGACGCCCCACGGCAGGCAAACGGTGCGCCAGCTCATGGCCCACGGAGCCGCCACAAACAGCATTGAAATTGAAGCTCCCCGGCAGTTTGACCGGGTGGCCCGCCGCTTCAATGTGGATTATGCCTTTTATAAAACCGGGCCGGACAAATACCTGCTGTTTTTCAAAAGCGGCCAGGCGGACGCGGTGACAGCTTGCTTTTCTGAATACTCCAAACGCCTGTTGAAGCGTTCCAAGTCCAGCCGTGTCCCCATCCGGGAACAGCTCAAACGGGCTGAGGATCAGCTTGCAAAGGAAAAGCCCCGGAAGAAAGAACGAGTAAAGGAGGCGGCCCGTGAGGACAGATAAACTCAAAAAGTATTTGATACCTAACATCCCCTATCTGTTTATCCTGTGGGCCTGTCTGAAACTGGGGACGGCCTACCGGCTGGCGGCGGGTGCGGATGTTGCTCATAAGCTCATGGGGCTGGGCCAGACCATTGGCCCGGCCTTTGCCGACTTTGCGCCGGGGCTTGCTCCCTTTGACTGGCTCGTTGGCATTGTGGGCGCGGCGGCGTTCCGTCTGCTGATCTACACGAAAAGCAAAAACGCCAAAAAGTACCGCCGGGATGAGGAGTATGGCTCCGCCCGCTTTGGAACGGAAAAGGATATAAAGCCCTTTGTCGATCCCAAGTTTGAGAATAATGTCATTCTCACCGGGACGGAATTTCTTACCATGAACACGCGCCCGAAAAATCCGGCCAACGCCCGGAACTTGAATTGCTGTGTCATCGGCTCGTCCGGCTCCGGCAAAACCCGGTTTTGGCTCACGCCCCAGCTTCTCCAGGCTCATTCCTCTTTCGTGGTGGTTGATCCCAAGGGCGGGGTGCTCTCCCAGGTAGGCCGCTTTTTACAGCGGCGGGGGTATAAGATCAAGATTTTTAACAGCATTGATTTTTCTAAATCCATGCACTATAACCCGCTGGCCTATCTCAAAAACGAGGCGGACATTCTCAAATTTGTGGATACGCTCATAGCCAACACAAAGGGGGACGGCAAGGAGGGCGATCCGTTCTGGACAAAATCGGAAACGCTTTTGTATTGCGCCCTGCTGTCCTATATCATTTTCGAGGGCCCCGCCGAGGATCGGAACATGAATACGCTGGTGGATATGATTTCCGGCATGGAGGTCAAGGAGGATGATGAAAACTTCCTAAACACCGTGGACTATATGTTTAAGGGCCTGGAAAAACGCAAGCCGAATTGCTTTGCTGTCAAGCAATACAAAAAATACAAGCTGGCCAGCGGCAAAACCGCAAAAAGCATTTTGATTTCCTGCGGAGCTCGTCTGGCTCCGTTTGACATCCCCCAGCTCCGGGAAATTATGAGTTATGACGAGCTGGAGCTTGACCGCATCGGAGATCGGAAAACGGCGGTTTTCTTTACTATTTCCGATACCACGCCCACCTATAACTTTATTGTGGCCCTGGCCTTTTCGCAGATGTTTAATCTTCTTTGCGAGAGGGCGGACAACGTACACGGGGGCCGTCTGCCCCATCATGTGCGGGTGCTGTGGGACGAGGCGGCCAACACGGGCCAGGTGCCAAACCTGGAAAAGCTGGTGGCGGTGATCCGCTCCCGCGAGGTGAGCCTGTGCCTGTTCTATCAGCAGTTGGCACAATGCAAGGCCATCTATGATAAGCACGCGGAGACCATTCTCGGAAATATGGACAGCGTGATCTTCCTGGGTGGCCGGGAGGCCAGCACAATCAAGGAAATTTCCGAGAACTGGCTGGGAAAGGCCACAATCTCCATGCAGACCGAGGGCCGCTCCCGCGGCCAGTCGGAAAGCTACAACCAGAATACCCAGCGGCTGGGCCGGGAACTGATGACCCCCAGCGAACTGGCGACCATGCCGGGCGACAAGTGCATTTTGCAGTTGCGGGGCCTGCCCCCGTTTTTCTCGCCCAAATACGATTTGAAGCAGCATCCCAACTATAAGCAAACGGCGGAAGCCGATAAAAAGAAAAACGCCTTTGACCTTGATAAACTCATAAACCGCCGCAGGCGGCCTGGGCTGAACGAGGCTTGTGAGGTGTACGAGGTGGCCGTGTCGGAAACTTCGCTCACAGACGAGGACGAGGACATCCTCAACTATGACGATGTGGACGATCCGGACGCTTTTGTATAAATATCGCTTCGGGACAAAGTGTCCCGAAGTGGCAACCTGCCGCCAGGAATGGCGGCTTTTTTCATGGCCGGGGCATCTCCCCGGAGAAAAGGAGGCTCTATGCAGTTTTTCGCATCTGCTATCGACACTTTACAGACCCTTGTTGTGGCCCTCGGCGCTGGCCTGGGCGTGTGGGGCGTAGTCAATCTGCTGGAGGGTTACGGTTCAGACAATCCGGGCTCCAATGCTCATGTGCGGTAAAGTAACACATAAGAATTTGATAGACAGCAGCCCACTATTCCAAAAAAATAATTTCCTATTTACTCTTGACTTTAATATTATTTATGTTATACTTAACAATGTTAAAGCCATATAGAAAGGAGAATTGAATTGGAAATAGACAAAATCCCACAATGGATACTTGCGTTAGAGCCGGAGGACGCAACATTCCTAAAAAACTTTGTGTTGAAATCTGGGTCTTTGAAAGAAATTGCAAAACTGTATGAGGTTTCCTACCCTACTGTCCGGCTACGGTTAGACAAACTTATCCAGAAAATTGAGATAAGCGACCAGAAAGAGGAAGAACCATTTTCCACATTTATCAAGGGGCTTGCGGTTGACGCTCGAATTGATTTAGAAACCGCAAAAATCATCATTGAAAAATATAAACAGGAAAGGAAGTAAAGACTATGTTATCTAAAATTCTCTGGAGCATTGGTACGATTGCCGTTACACTTATCATTACCGGCAGTCAGAAATATTTAAGCACAAGAAAGGTTTGGCAGTTAGGAGCAATTGTTCCTATACTTTCACTTGTGGTTATGGCTGTCCTGTACTTCTCTATGAAACTTGCACTTACCGCTGAATTTATTGTACCTTGCGCAATTATTATCGCACTGGAATTTTTTATTTGGGTGGATGGGCGGCATCAGTACCATAAATCAGAACTTAACCGAAGAAAGGGGGATTTTCCATGACTGAATACGAAGCCCATCAAGAACATATCCGCTATACCCATGATACCTACTGCCGGATTGTTATTCGCCATGCGTCCTTTGACGCTGCCCGTATGCTGGCGGCGAGGTGGAAACGGGAAATCTCCCTTGAATACTTGACCGAAGAAAAGTTTGTCCCACTAAGCACCACGGACGAGTATTTTCAAGTGCCAGACTATGGCGAAACATATCCGTTTTCTGTCCGAGGTCAGACGATACTTTTAGATAGCTGTTCCCTTGCGGCGGCTCTTGCCGAACTGCCGGAACAGACGCAGGAGGAAATCTTTTTGTATTACTTCCAGCACTTGACGCAGAAAGAAATCGGAGAACAAAGCGGCTGGACACGCAGCACAATCGGGCGGCATATTCAACTTGCTTTGAAGCAGCTGAAAGAGGAAATGGAGGTACTGTCCCATGAGTGACCGACTTCTCCCCTATGACACGATTATAAAGGCACATGAGGGCGACCCCATAGCGATACAGGCTGTCCTTGACCGTTACGCTGGATATATCCGCTATTTCTCCAAAATGAACGGCTATTATAACTCTGATATGGAGGACTACATCAGAACAAAACTGATTGAAAGCTTGTTCAAGTTTCGGCTTGACCGTTGAGTTTGGATTGATGATATGATAAAATCATTTTAGTAAACAAGCATTTAGAGGTGTACCATGAATAATAAAGAGGTTATAAAGTATTTTTACGAAGTGGTTGTTTCAAAAAACTTGCTTGATGAGCTTCCACAATATATTTCAGAGGATTGTGTGCAAAAAGTCGATAAGAATGAGATTTTTATCGGCATAAACGGAATGAGGAAACACCTTGAGGCTGTAAAAAAAACATATCCGGACTACACAATGGAAATTATCCGTCAATTTGAGGACGGCGAAACTGTTATTTCAGAATTTATTATGAGAGGAACGCATAAAGGCAACTTTATTGGGATAGCGCCCACGAATAAAGTTATAGAAATGACAGGTGTAGATATTGACAAGGTTGTGAATGGGAAAATCGTTGAACATGGAGGAGCCGTAAATACCTTTGACGCTTTTTGGAAAAACGGTTTGATTAAGCCAGTATAAATGAAAATTCCGGTTTGCCACACTGAATCACCAAAAAAACTGAATAACCGCCGCCCCGCAGCGGCACACGAAGCAGTAAATCCGAAAAAGATTTGCTGCTTTTTTTGCGCCCATTTTTGGCAAATCGGGAAAGTGTCGGTACTGGTATGTGAGCAAGGAAATTTCCCGTTTTCTATCAAACAGCGGGCAAAACGCCGTTTCCGAAACGCCTTATTGTCGGGAAAGACCACGCCGCAGGAAAAGTTCTTGCCGGAAAGTCCGTCATTTTTGCTTTTGGCGGTGTTGTAGGGAGTAAGGGGAGAACGCCGCCCGCAGCCTTTTATAAAAAAGCTGGTTATAGATTTCCCGAAAAAGTGGCAGTAGCAAGTGAGGGCAATCCGGCAGCCTTTTATAAAAAAGCTGGTTGCGATTTTCTGAAAAAGTGGCAGTAGGAAGTGAACGGCAGTCTGGCAGTTTCTTAGAGCAAGATTCTACCGCAGTACCAAAATTCGCTTATCGCTCATTTTGCCCCTGCGGGAATCTTGTTGGGGAGTGCCTTCCCCAAACCCTGCCATGCGGCTTACGCCGCTTAAAAATCCCTCAAAATATTTTTTCGGATTTTTCAAAAACAGTTCCGCTTCACACCCTGTTTTTCTCCTATTAGTGAGAGGACACCACGCATAGAAAGGAGGTCTGCCGACCATGAAACGATACAACACACCGCACCGCAGCCGGGTAGTCAAGACACGCATGACCGAGGAAGAATACGCCGAGTTTGCCCAGCGGCTTTCTGCTTACAACATGAGCCAAGCCGAGTTTATCCGG
>JAETQH010000127.1 GCA_021770785.1 Lachnospiraceae bacterium | reverse complement strand
TTATGGAAAAACTGATATAAGCATTAAAAAAGCCTGGAAACGCTTTATTTCCGGGCTTTTCTTATGTCTTCTGTACTACGTTCGTTATCCTCTGTTATCCCCTGTTTACCCCTGTTTTCCTTGGCTTCGTAGTAAAAATTGTAGTATGAAGTGTAGTAGAGATCAGAAGAAAACTACAGCAAAAGGAAGCCTATTATATACATATAATAATTATATACATAACTATATAAATAATAAAATATATAATATAAGTTAGTATATATAATATAAAGTATATTGTATTTTCTTTTAGGGGGTATTGTTTTTTAACTCATTTCTTCATTCATTTTTGAGCGGGTTTTTCTTACCCCCTTCTTTAAGTTCTTTTAAAAAATTTTGAGCCTTTACCCAGCTGTAGACATTTCTCGTTATCCTCTGTTTACCTTTGTTTTCCTTGGTTATCCGAAGTAAGCTAGTTTAAGGCGTTATCCTCTGTTATCCTCTGTTTACCTACTGCAAGCGTGGCACCGGTTTAAAACCTTTTGTTTTTAGGAACGTCATGTTGCATTTAAAATTTTGCATGGCGTCGGACGGGTCTATGGCTTCCAGGTTCAGCTTGTTAAATGTAGATCGGTCTATAAACACGGATACAATATCTTTTGCTTCTGTGTTTCCTATCGACGTGTCAATAAAAGTATCCATAGCGTGAATAAATACGCCGCCTATAGGGAGAATAGCGAATAAATCCCCGGCTATTCTAAGTATGCAGCTACACACATAATCTTGCATGATGTCCAGGCGCTTACCCTTTGCAAGCTGCTTAACAGACAACTTACCTGTAGCTGTAAGGCTCTTTGCTTCCGTAGGTACCACAGTATCCGCCATTATAGAAAATTCCACTTCTGCAACGTTTGAATTTAAAAATCCTATCTCAAAGCCGCTTCCGAACTCTGTTAAGTCCTCAAATGGAGCCATGTTTTCAATAATTTCTAGCATGGTATCCGTATCTCCATTAATAGTGCCTTCTGCAAGAGTATGTAAATTCTTCCATTCGTCATACTGTTTTCGATCTTCCTGTTGGCCTTTCTCTATTAAATTCTGATAGTATTGCTGGTTTACGTCTTCCGCAAATTTGAACCTTTTAGCAAAGAAACCAGGTTTGTAGCTTTCCTGTTTCTGTCTGGCTTCCGCTTCTTTTGGACCAGGGAACTTGTACGGGTCTGGGAACGGTTCTGGATTATTATATATCTGTTTCCAGTCTATAGGGTCTTCGTGTTCTACGTGGATAGTCTTTATTGCAGATATATGATCTTCATATTCCTCTACTGCGGCTTTCGCATATTCAAGGTCAAGCTGCTTTTGTTTTTCGGCGGCAGCTTTTTCCTTTTCCTTCTGTATTCTTTCAGCTTTTGCTTTAGAAGAACTGTATTTACTATGTGACTTAGACCTACGTTTACCGCCAGACGTTGTACTGTATGAAATTCCAGTACCCGGTATTCCGACCGTTTTTGTACGGCGTCCGCTGGAATTGACAGAGTAACGAAGTCCTTTCGTTCCGAAGCTTAGACCGGCACTTTTCTTTCCCAGATTGAGATTTATGCCGGGTGCTATCTTAATGCTTTTCTTTATACGTAAGCCCATAAATTGGCCCCCTTTTTCATTTCTTTCTATTATATCACCTAACGACGACAAAGAAAAGACCCTATAGCTTTTGCAACTATAGGATCTTTCCGTGTAACCGTGTTCTTCCGAACTGTAACTATTG
The DNA here is from genome assembly GCA_021770785.1 of Lachnospiraceae bacterium. Classification (GTDB taxonomy): domain Bacteria; phylum Bacillota; class Clostridia; order Lachnospirales; family Lachnospiraceae; genus Roseburia. Next base: position 4,828 of record JAETQH010000127.1, on the reverse strand, counting down.
TTTTTGGTCTTCCTTTATGTATTCCATAAGGTCACCTGGCTGGCAGTCAAGATATTCACATAGTCTTTCTATTGTTCTAGTATCTATGTTTCCTTGACCGTTTTTCATTTTCGTGTAGGCTGATTGAGACATGATATTATATTTCTTAACTGTGTAAGAAGTTATACCTTTTTCCTCAAACAACTTAAGCAGCTTATCGAAGCTTATAGGCATTATCTAACCCCCTTTCTACAAATTATTATAATAGATAGTTATCACGAAAGCAAGTGACAAATTATACAATAAAAAGGCAAGTGTATATCGCGAACTTTAGTGATATTGCCCATTGTATATCACGTGCTTTCGTGATATTATATTACCAACGAAAGAGAAATGGAGTAAGAAAGGAAGGTAATCTTATGAACTTAGAAAACATGATACAGGGGAATCCACAGGCGCTTGTAACTTCCTATAACGGCGTCCTTGTGGCGGATAGCTTACAGGTGGCGGAAAGTTTCGGTAAGTCTCACAGACACGTATTAGAAGCTGTAGATAAGTTAGTATATAATCTGGCGGCCGAAAATTCGGCAGCCAAACCAGAAGCCTACTTTATACCAGCGGATTACGAAAACAGGGGAAAACGCTACAGAAAGTTTTTATTAACCCGTGATGGTTTTTCCCTTCTGGTAATGGGGTTTACCGGATCGGCCGCCCTACACTGGAAGCTTCTGTATATCGAAGCCTTTAACAAGATGGAAGAAGCCTTAAAAATGCAGAAGGCAAATGAACAGCTGATTGCTGACGCTGCCGAACTGATTCTTAAAAAGGTCATGCCGGAGATCGTAAAGGCTGTAGGTAGTGCCACAGCTGAAATCAAAAAGCAAATTCCAAAGCAGGAAGCGGAAGAAAGTCCAGATGGAAGAGATATTAATGGCCGGCGTATGTACTCTATGTACGGGAACAAAGAAGCACTTCCGAACCTTTTAACAGTTTATGACGTCCGGGACTTCTTAGGAATAGGACAAAGACAGGCGTATGAATTGGTACGAAGCGAAGGGTTTCCAGCTAAGAAACTTGGAAATCAGTATTTCATACCAAAGGATGGCTTTTTAAAATGGCTGGACGGGGGGTTTATATGAAAGAATCAAAAACAGGAATAAGATTTATTTATGCTGTAGTACACGGTCTTTCCGATTATATCGCTTACAGCGGGGAAGACATAGAAGAAGTAAGGAATGCGGCAAAGAACGCGGAAGCGCACGGAATACCGTATTTTATTATCAGAGGGGAACTGTAAAGGTTCCCCGGAAAAAGAAAGGACGTGATCGTATGAAAAGCGACTGGGAACAGTATTTTGATGAACACCGGATTGTACAGGAGCGTAACGCCGAACTGGTGGAAGAAAAATTTAAAGAGTGTGAAGCTTACGTAGAAAGCGTTCTGAAAAAACAGTACCCGGATTGTGGGATAGTTTTTACCAGACACGCCGACAGCATTAAGGCCGGATACTTCACGATCTGGGTAGACAATGGCAGCATTACACACAAAAATATCAAGCTGGAAGACTGCGAGATTAAGCCGCTGGAACTTTTCGACTATCCGGTAAGACCGGATTACTATTAAGGGGGTGCAGGATATGAGTATTTACACAGTAGAACTTACCACACCGAAGCTGGACCACGTTGTTAAGTTGGACGTAGGAGCTAAAACCTTCAGCGGTGCGGAAAAAGAAGCAAAGAAGCAGTATGACTGGGCGAAGCCGGTAACCGTAAAATCTATTCGTCTGAATGAAGACCCGGACGCCAGCTACGAAGATAAGGTACAGTTTATTCCGCTGACCGGCGACCAGAAGAACGACCTTTGCTGTTATATCCTTATGACTACAAAATCCAGGGAAGAAGAGCGGGACGCCTGGGAACGCTTAAGTAAGGAACTGGACGACCAGGGAAAGCCGGAATTTCCAAACGCTGAAAGTAACTACAGCTTTTGGGTGGACATGATTAAGAAGCTTGAAACTATTTCCCATATTCTGGAAAACGCGTAAGGGGGTGTAATAAATGCTTTACAGTGAATTTTTAAGAGGTACGAAGGCGCCGGAAACGCCGGAAACCTACGACCAGTACCAGATCATTGAGCAGCTTTACAGAGAGTGCGACAGCATGACGAAGGAAGAAGCTTACCGTGTCTGGAAGACGACCTACGGGCGCGAAATTAAGCGTAAGGAACTTCGCCAGCGGGAACGCCTGGAACTTCTTCTTAACCGGGAAGACTACGATAACGCCGATCGTCCGCACCGAGCAGCTATCCACCAGGAATTATCTAGTCTTTTCTGGGCGGCATACTACAATAAGGACGGTAGCCGGTGCCGACTTGCCACAGAAGGGCGTTGCTTTACCGACGTATACGGTATAACCTGGGTACTTCGATACGACGGTAGATACCCGAACGGCTGTACAATCTACAAATTATGCGCTGTAGTTCGCGGTCGTGTGCTGGATACCAACTATACGAACTGAAAGGGGGTTACGCCTTTGGAATGTGCAGTAGTTGTTGTAGAAAACGGCTGTATCGTGGTCTATAAGAGTGACGACCGTTTGAAGCTTAAAAGGGAAGTGGTACGGGCCAAAAAGTTCGGCTTTCCTTACGCCGTGATCGTTCCGCGAAAAGATACTACAGTTTGAAAAATATTTTTCCATAACAGAGGTAAACAGAGGATAACAGAGGAAAACGACGACATACGGCGGAATACGTAAAAATTGTCGTACAGACAAGTCGTATTTGTATCCTTATATTTTTCACTGTATAATTGTCACATAGACAAATTAACGGGTAAAACCGTCACAAGGACAACGGCAAAAGGAGAGAATAACCATGAACAAAGTAAAGTATTACAGGCTGATTAGTGGCTTGTTGCTAAAAGACCTGGCAGAAAAAACCGGGTTATCTGTGGGGCACTTGTCCCACATTGAAAACGGAAATAAGCAGCCGTCTAAGTCCGCTATGGAAGCTATCGCTTTAGCTGTAGGAAGTACGGTACCAGAAGTCTTTTATGCGCCGCTTACGGCAGAAGAAAAAGAAGAAATGGAACATCTGGGAGATATTGAGAATGGCTAAACCCAGGGAACCGAAGGTATTTAAGAGTATGGACGATCTGCCTTTAATGCTGACGCCATACGACTTAATGGACTTTCTGGGGAAGGGTCAAAGACAGACCTACGAACTTATCCACAGCGAGGGCTTCCCGTATGTACAGGACGGCCCGAAGATAAAGATACCTAAGTGGCTGCTTATAGAATTTATTAACGAGAAAGTGAGGAAGGGGGAACCTTTGTAATGAAAATCCAGGAAGTGACGATAGAAGGCTATCAGTCACACGTACACAGTACCTTCCGTCTTTCGCCTGGTCTGACGGTCATAACCGGACCGTCGGACGCTGGGAAGACGGCGATCATAAGGGCGCTTCGGTGGTTCGCTTTTAATGAACCGACCGGGGAAGCGTTCCTTCACACGATCAGAAACCCAGACGGAACCGTAAAAGAAGCTGTAGACCAGGTAAAGGTATCTGTTACCTTCGATAACGGCGTTACGGTTACGAAGACCAGAAGAAAAGGGAAAACGACCTATACACACAGCTTGTTCCCTACAGCGTGGGAAAAGGCAGAGATACCGCCGGAAATAACAGAAACGCTGGGGCTTGTAAAACAGCAGTATGGCGATTTTGAAACTTGCCTTAATTTTGCTTTCCAGCTGGACGCGCCTTTTATGCTTTCGGAAAGCGCAAGCGTAGGGGCGAAGGTCTTAGGAAAGCTGGCCGGTACAGAAATCGTAGATAAGTCGATCAGTGAGGTAAACAAAAAGACCCACCAGACACGTACAGACATTTCTTACGCCGACAAGCAGATAGGGGAAATCGACGTTTCCCTTACGGAATACTTCGACCTTGACCGGTTCGACGCTGAACTTAAAATAGCGGAAGCTGCCTTTACAAAATTAAAGGAAGATCAGAGCCGACACGTCGCGCTTACCGCACTTATGAATAGTTACCGGCTGAACACGGAACAGCGTATTAAATATTACGACGAAGTGGAACGTCTGGCCGGTGTGGTCGTCGCTTCTGTATCGCTTGGTATCGCGGAACGCGAACAGGCGAAAAAAGAAAAGCTGGAAGACCTTAACGTAGGATTCTGGAAAGCGGTACAAGATCAGAACGAACCGTTAAGGGTTATCCGTATTACGCAGAATCTGGAAGACTTACAGGCTGATCTTAAGGAAGTGGAAACAGGCGTAATAAGGTACGACGCACTTTTAGGTTTCCAGTATGGGTATATCAATTTACAGGAAACCATAAGAAGAACGTCGGCGCTGGTAGTGAAGTTAGACCAGGCGGTAGGGCTTTCGTTCATGCTGGACGAAGCGGAAAAAGATACACAAGCCTTAGAAGCCCTGGAACGTGCCTATAAGCGATTTAACGAAGTAAGCGAAGAAGAACGCGACTTACGCTATAAGGTATCTTCCCTGGGGAACACAGAAGCCCTGGTGGATATTTTGGGAAGTATTTCTAAGCAGTACGACGAACTGGACAACCTTAAGAGGTTAAACGCGGTAAGTCAGACAAGACAGCTTTCCTATGAAGCAGCTGGAAGATACGTAGAAAAATGTAACAGAGAATTAGAGGAAGCACAGGAAGAACTACAGGCCGCCTGGGAAGCTGCCGGTGGCGTGTGTCCATTGTGTGGAAGTGAGGTAAAAGAAAATTGTACACATTAAACGACTTCTTTTGTGGGTGTGGCGGTCTTGGTCTGGGCTTCCAGAACGCCGGGTTTAAAATCGTCGGCGCCTGGGATTTTGA
>JAETQH010000126.1 GCA_021770785.1 Lachnospiraceae bacterium | reverse complement strand
GCCCATTCCAGAATACGAAGAACCAAACGACAACTAAATACCACACTTATGGACAGGGAATATGACCCTATACCCATGGGGTCAAAAAATTTGTCCTTGACAAAGGGTACAGTTTACCTGTTCCATCTTCATTTTTTCCGCTGTTTAATTGCTGTCCCTTTGAATCAAACACCACTCTCAGCTCATTATTGGAATAATTCCGCTCTTCCGCATCTGACCGTGTATCAATCATTAGCGCATTCAACTGTATCGTATCATCCCGATACATCATATCACCCGGAAGAACACTCTGAAACGTCACAGTTTCCCCTGCTTTTATGGTATCTGTCACAATCTCATCCAACTTTTCCCCTGTCAGCGTAGAATAGTAAATTCCGGTATGAACATTAGTGATATCCTCTAGTCCTTTATTTACCAGTGTTCCGGTAAGCAGAAGGTCTCCGTTCTCTGTCAGGCTGCAGGATGCCTGTGCAACTGCCAAATCAATGTAATGGATTTCTGTAGAAACCACATTATTCTCTGTGGTAAGTTCCTTCTGCGGAACAGAAAGCTCCACCGTGATTTTCCTCTGATTTAATTCCTGCGGCAGATGAAGTTCCATGGAAACTATTTTCTGCTCTCCCGCAGCAATGTCTGTCTCCGTCTCTTTTGTCAAAAGTACGGTACCTTTCTCATCTTTTACCGTTGCCGTCACTTTGAAAATCCGGTTCTTTCCAAGATTTGTCATGCCGATTTCCAAAGGAAGATTTTCTCCCGGTGTCACTTTGGTATCTTCATAATAAACATAATCTGCCGCCAGGTCATAAACTTCTTCCTCCCCGGTAACAAGCAGCGCAGCAGCTCCGGAGTTTCCTTCCGAATCCATTGCCAGACGATTGACCGCCGCTTTTACATTTCCATCTGATACGACGGCACTGTAATTACGGATATAACCGCCCTGATTGGTAAATTGACGGAACTCTCCCCAACTATCTTTGTCCGCTTCGGCAAGATAAAGTTCACTTCCCGTATCGTTAAGTACATTGGCAAGCAGCATTTTCGTTCCATTGCTTTCTAATATCTGATAATTGCTGATACCGGAAATATTTTCTTCCACAACTGTTGTCCCATCATACTGATAAAGGCTCTCTTCATTCAGAAAATACAGCTTCTCTCCCTGTAACGTATACTCACAAGCCTGCGGGTATTCCGCAAGAATTTGTTTTTCCGTTCCGTTCACGTACTGATAAACGGTGGTGTTCTCTGCATTTCCTGACTGCTGTACCCCATAAATAAGGCTCACTTTTCCATTGATACTGCCTGCTGCGATTTCTGAAATCACATCTGTTGTTTCTTTTACGGTAGTTTCCTCTGACCAGACGCCATTGGTCAGGGTGGACATATGCAAGCTGTTTGTTCCGCTGCTTAAGAAAATATCGTTTTCCGAATTTTCTAACCATGCCACGGTAAGAACACCGTCTTTTACATACATGGTCTGCCCGGATTCTAGCACGCCGTTTCCGGTTCCATTCACACTAACGGGTGTTCCGAAAGCTGTTCCGTCGAAGGTTACTTCGTAGAGGTCTAAAGCGGATGCCATTTCCTCTAATGCTGCCGTATCGGAAAAAGTCTTATCTGCTTTGCGGTAAGTCACGTAAACTTTGTCACCTTCCTGTTTTGCCACAATACCGTCTACATACGTTCCGTCCTCGGCAATCTTCTGCATTGCCGTCCAACTGTTTCCATCATAAATGGAATACATGAGAGAAGTCCGGTTATTATCGCTCTTGCTTCCGTCATCTCCCACCATCAAAAGTAATAGCCGTCCGCCGGATAAAGCGAACAGGTGCGGTTCACAGTAAGGGAATACCCCGCTTTGCTCATAAATATACCCGGTTCCTGTCATATCGCCATTACTGTACTTTGTGTTCTCTTCCGCTGAAAGCAGATAGTCCCTGGAAAGGATGGCAGCCTCCTCATAAGCAGTGTTTACATCTCCTATCCTGACGGGCGCCATCTTCATTTCCGCCTGACTTTCCTCTCCCGGATATATCTGCCACTGTGGAAAAGAATACGTTTCGTTTAGCAGCTCATGCCCAATGGCATAGCCTCTGGCATGAAGACTGCCGTCTAAAACCACTTTTAGCTTCGGGTCTTTATTCGCAATGGCGGCGGACAAAACGCCCTCCATACTGCCCTCTAAATAAGTCTGGAATTTTCCCTCGCTTTTTCCCATGCCAAGCCCAATCTCTGCCCCTAAGGAAGGTGTCAGGGAAAAATCGGTTTCTATCACCTCTCCTGCCTGCCGGAAAATGAAGTTTCCTTTTTCGTCCGCTGTCACATCTATGTACCAGTAACAAAGCGGTATCTGGGGAATGTTCTGTTTCACTTTCACGCCTAACGCTGCCTGCTCAATAAATCCACCCTCGGAAAACTTTAGTTCTCCGGTCTCATAGCTCCACTCCATGTAGCCGCTCGCCCACATATTGGCATCCACCATCAGTTTGCATTGGAACTTGTTCATCTTCCCCTTTAATTTCTGATACTGGTTCCAGTAAGTGCCGTTTCCGTTGCTCTTCTTTGCCTCCAGTCCGGTCATCTGTTTATACAGGCTCTTAAACTGATTGTACTCCTTGCTCCATGTGGCATTGCACATCCGGTTATCCGTAGTACCGTCAATCCCTGCCTGTCCTGAGGTGCTGACACCGATTAGCACCTTCACCAGTTTATTTTCCACATCATAGGAAACTTCCGTCTTTAACTTGTCTGTACCGATTTTCGTGGAGGCATCCAGTTTAAAGAGAGAAAACTGTTTTCCGAAAACATCCAAAGTAGGACCATAAATGGTTGCCTCCTCCCCTGTAATGTCCGCCACATAGTCCTGCATGGAAAATGCCACTGCACCTGCCACTGCGGAAGGGTCTGTGGAATTTACAGGAATAGGCTTCTTTCCATCCGCAGTCAGCACGCTGACTTCACAGGACATAGTATTTCCGTTGCTTAAAGAGCATGTGACCGTTGATACGCCTGATTTTTTTCCGTATAACCGCAGCAGCCACGTTGCATCCTGAATATTTCCATTGGTATCTGCAATCCCTTTGCTGACACTCCCCTTTTCTACCGTAAGTACGGATTCGTCACTATTTGTTATCGTCATAGTGTTCACGGCACCATCAATTTCATTTTCATTCGCTCCATGAATGTAAAGAAACAGAAATGTCTCTTTTCCCATCTTTACGCTTTTGCTTCTTTCACCGGAAATCGTTGTACTTCCCGGATTAGTGCTGTCACCAACATTGTCGCCTGTTCCACCGTTTTCCCCCCTTCTCCGCTGGTTCCGTCATCGGTAAGAGACCAGAGATGAGAGGAGAGATTAATATGCAAAGCTGGCACAACTGCGCCACCATCATTGTCGACATAATAACCGCCCCGATCGACGTACCCGTCATAGTCGACATCCGCGGCACTATCCGTACGGCGGCCCGGCGACCGCAACCACCACCATGTATTGGCATTTCCACCTGTATTGCTATTGCTGTACGTATAGGCACCTCTGGCGTGTGCAAAATCACTGGTCTGCATCCATCTGCTGGCTGAATATGTACTATAGCCCTCACAGAACCCATAGGACGGATTTGTCACTTCCCCTATAGAAAGCAGATAAACCTTATCATTTGTATTATTTCCGCCTTCTGTATTATAGTATGAATTATCTTCATTCACTACTGTCTGTTCTACAACTGCTCCCTGCTCCGCACTGCTGAACGCAGTTCCGTAGAAATCATTGTTCAGCCACTGACGCAGAGTACTGTTTTCCCATGTAATAGATGTATATTCTTCATTATAATCTTTACAGTCCAACCCTCTGTCAGCTACCACAAACAGGGTATTTCCGTCATTCTGCAGTACCCGCCATTTTATCCGTTCCCATTTAAAATAGCGGTAGGTGCTGTCACCGAAATATCCATTGTAATTAGTATCACTCTTACTGATTCTGCGGTACTTCGTACCGTTCACCCAGGCATCTCCATTACCGTCGTAAGCCGCCCCGGTAATTGCCGATGTCAGGGCTTCTCCGGTCACTTCGGTCTGTGGGTAGCTGCCGAAATAAACATAAGACCAATCGGTACAGTCACTTCCTCCGGATTGCTTTGTACAGTGATGTATCGGATTGGACGGAGATGTGGAAGCGGCTTTTATGGAAGGTTCTTCCTCTAATTCCTGTTCTTCCTCTAATTCCTGTTCTTCCTCTAATCCTTCTTCCGTCAATGTTTCGATTTCAGCGGGTTCGCTCTCCATTTCTTCCGTTTCGGTTATTTCAGAAGTTTCCAACTCTTCTTCCCCTGAGATTTTTACATCTTCTAAATTTTCCATATCGGACGTCTCGCTCTCTTCCCCAACTGTCGTTTCCTCTGCGGGAAGAATTTCCTCTGTTTCCACATTTTCCGTTTCTCTTGTTTCTGACGTTTCTGTCTCCATCTCCGCAGCCATTGCCGGCTCCTCTGCCACTTCCGTCTCTGCCGGCGCTGTCTCTGCAGTCATTGTTGTTGCCATTGTCTCTGTTGCTGCTGCAGGTTCTGCCAGTATTGAAATGTCCGGCGCTGTGATTAACATTGCTGCGGTTAAGAGCAACACCAAAATCCTGCTTCCTGTTTTTCGTCCTTTGTGTTTCATAACATGTTCTCCTCTCTGTTTTTTCCCTTTGTCAATACAAAATCATGAAATACCCTCTGCCTGAGCCTGTAGGTATGTCCGTGTTTTAAATGTCCTTTATAGCTGGCAATACTGCGTATAATATCTTCCAGCAGAAGTTCATTTTCCCGATACTGACGTTTCATCTTTTTTAATCTTCTTTTCCATCTTCTCTTGCTTTTTGTCCGAAGCCTCTTTACCACCTTTCCTGTATCTGTTAAGTAAAAATGAAATCCCAGATAATCCACACCATTTTTCATTGTAGTCATCTGTGTTTTTTCATTAAAGTTCAGAAGCAAATCTTCTTCTACATAGGCTTTCATCCCCTCCAAGCATTGCTTCAAATCGTCTTTATCCTTAGATAAAAGGATACAATCATCCATATATCTTGTAAAGTATTTCATGCGGTATTTTTCTTTTACTAAAATGCGTACCTTTTCCTTTTCGACAGGCACTATTATCATATATTAAACGCCGCTCTAACAGTGGCGCTAAAATATTGCCGCATAAATTATGCTGTACAATCCTGTCTCGAAAAGGCAACGCCTGTATTTCACGCTGTTTCGGGTCATAAATAATAAACCTGTAATACTCTCCTACATGATATGTTTTATTCTTAAGTTCCTCCTGAAGTTTAACCAGTTCTTCCGCCAAATTTAATTCAAATAATATAACCTCTGTTTTTCCTGTCTTTACTTTCTGATTTCAATAACGATTCGGGTATCAAAAGGCTCCGTCGATGACTGATATTGGCAGATTGTACAAAGAAGGCTCTGTTTTTGTCACTACGGGAAGAGATTAGACGTTCTTAGAAATCTGCCAGACCTCCAGTAACGCCCAGCCACGGACGGCTGGGCGAGGTACAATGGCGCCATGGACGGCGCCCTTGTACCGTTTACGTCCCCCCGCTACAACCTTACCGCAGATTTCTTAGAACGTCTTATCTCTGTACGTCGTGACAAAAGCAGAGTCTTCTTTGTACAATCTGTCTCATAACCTCATCCACCCCCCTTTTTGATACCCGAATCAATCATCTGTCTTAATTATCTTATCGTCCCCTCCCCAAAGAAACTTTAGCCATAACTAATATTATTTTGTTTAAACTCCTTATTCTGACACAAATACTCCTTTAAAATAGAACCATATCAATATGGAGGATTGCCCGGATGACAGATTTGGATTTCAAAACAATCGGACAAAAAATTAAAGAGCGCAGAATTTCCCTTGGCTTAACCCAGGACTATATTGCCAATCACCTGAACGTAAACCCCAGCCATGTGAGTAATATCGAATGCGGTCGTGCCAACCCTTCCCTGACTGCTCTTGTGAAAATCGCAAATCTCTTGGAATGCAGCGTAGACTATTTTCTCAACGGAGAATATACCTACACCGTAGATACAAAATCACAACAGAACTTAGATAACGCTATTTTAGAAAAACTAAAATACCGTGATACCGAAACAAAACAGAAAATCTTAAAAATCATTGACATTTTATAAAAATTTCACTTGTCACCTTCCCATTCCTGTACTATAATTATCTTACATTTGCAAATGTCTTTTGAAATATATTTCATTTGTTACACTTTATTACTTCCACAAATTTTACCATGGAAGTATCTTGATTTTTACACATTTCGCTTTTGTCCAGACAGAAGTCACGGCAATTCGCCGCATTATCATCATTCAAAACCCACAAAAGGAGGATTTTTATGTCCGAGCATACCAATATGAATCTATCACACCTATCGGCAACACCTGCTATTAGAAACAAGCCCCAGCACCGCAGATTAGAAGATTTAAACCTGTTAGATGATTTTCTCTTCCGCCAAATGCTGTTGCAGGAAGACATCGGCGAAGAATTTTGCCGGATTCTTCTTAGCACCATTTTAGGGAAACCCATTCGGAGGGTTCACGTAGTTCCGCAAAAAGATATTCCCGGAATTGACACCCACCAGCATGGTATCCGAATGGACGCCTATATCAAAGCGGTTCCCGATGAGCCTTCTCTTAGCAGCAAACCTTCTCTTGATGCC
>JAETQH010000125.1 GCA_021770785.1 Lachnospiraceae bacterium | reverse complement strand
AACTGCATAACCTTAACATTCTCAATATTCAATTTTTAAAGCAGCCACCGAAAGATGGCTTATTTGTCGTGTGCTCAAGGTAATGGATACCCTCTACTTCTCATTTTCAATCTTGTACATCCTTTACATCAACTCAATCTTTATCCTCAAAATCACTTTTTCATCTTTTATATCAATCAAATTTCAATAATCGCACTTCCACTCATCTGTTTATATTATAAGCTATTCCCATCTGATTATCTACCCATTTTGCCAGCCCGCTCCAATGTCTTATTTTGCCGTCACACCAAAGGCTTCCTCTCCGCACTCACTCTCATCCACCGTATGGTAATACACCAGCATCTGCATTTCCCTCGTAAGCTCTTCATATTCTGCGCTTCCCCTTGGGTAGCAGTTTCCTTCTGCAGCTTTTGCCATTACCGTATTCACCACCGGAAGTTCTTCCATTTTTTCAAGCAGATAATTCTGATAAGCGCTCATTTCAAGCCCTGCATCCGAAAGCAGCAAAGAAGCAAGATAATTTACGCTAACATCCCCCAACTCTAAGTATTTCGTCTCATAATTATGCCAGATAAGAAAAGGCGTCTTATACTGATTCGCCTGTTGCTCTATTCCCCATTCTTCCCTACGCATACCGGTAAGATAAGAGTAAAACTCCGGCTCCAGGTTCGGCTGATGGTCTCCAAAAAACAGAACAATCACAGGCTCTTCATATGATTCAAAATATTCCAAAAGCTCTGCCAATGCCTCATCACTGGCTTTTATCAGGCTCAGATACTGTTCTGCCTGGGGATATTTATTCTCTGCTTCCCCGGTCAAATGTACTGTAGTTTCGAACTCTTCTCCCGCATAAGTATAGCCACTGTGGTTCTGCATAGTCACATTAAAGAAAAACTGCGGTGTTCCTTTCTCTTTTTCCTCAAACCACTGTTTTATCAATCCATAATCCCCTTTGTCACTGATATATAGCCGCAGCGTATCCAGTTTTTCCTGCAGATCCTCCAAAAAAATCAAATGGTCAAACTGCATTGCCCGGTAAACCGTCGTGCGGTTCCAACCGCTGGAATAATAGGGATGGAATGCCGTCGTCTCATACCCCTGCTCCTTCAGCACGCTCACCAGCCCCGGATAAGCCTCTCTGCTCTCAAAATAATTATTATAGGGAATGCTGCCGTTTCCCATATAAAGCGCTGTGGCATCCGAGGCTAAAAACTCATATTCCGAATTTGCCGTTGTCCCCCCCAACACGGAAACATTGGCAAATCCTTTTATACAATTCTCCTGCAGCAAATCCCAATGCTCTAAGAACGGTGTATCAGTGTTGATTTCTCCCAACACCCTCAAATCAGAAAATGCCTCATTCATAATTACGACAATATTAGGCTGCTGCCCCTCTGTCTTTGGCACAGCAACGCCTGTGTGCTCTGATAAAATCCGCTCCGCTTCTTCCACGCAATATCCTTCCGGATATTCTGCCGTGTTTCCCCTGACATCCGCAAGCAAATCCGCCAGATAATTATCCTTTGCAAACTGCCCGGTTCTTGCATAATACTCCGGATAGGGACCCATAAAAAGCGCCAGCACTCCAAACGCCACCAACCCCGTCACCAGCCAATCCTGTATCTGCCATCTTACCCTCTCCGACAGTTTTACCTTCTCTGACGTTCTTTTCCTCTCCGACAGTTTTACCTTCTCTGACGTTCTTTTCCTCTCCGACAGCTTTACTTTCTCTGACAGCCTTTTCCTCTCCGGCAGTCTTACCCTTTGCAGGATTTTAACTGTTTGTGCTGATACCACAGACTGTTTCCGTCTTTCCGGCATCTGTACACGGCAAATAAGGGCATACCAGATAATAAGGTCTGCCACTGCCGCCACCATTAAAGCATCCGGCGTGTAATCATAACTCTGTATTACATTTCCCGCTGTCCGCATAGCCCTGATATCAGAAATCTGAAACGGCGCTCCCCGAAATCTTACCAGATAATGATTAGTCACCCCAACAATTCCTACAAGCAGGTTTCCCGCCCCTACAGCTGTCCGTACTCTTTTCGTAATGGCATAACCACACCAGAATACCGCAAAACCCAGGAAAAAATTGATAACCTGCACACCGTTTAACTGTGTCAGCGTCAAATAAAAAGTTCCCTTTGTCAAAAATCCAAGCGCCACAATGCCATGCACAGAGCTCCAGAGCAGCAGATAAATATGCTGCACCTGCCCATACTTGTCCAAAAAAAGAACAGCCATTCCCACCAGTGAAACTGCCAGATAAAATATTGCGGTCTGGTATACCGTCATCAGATACCATTTCCTTAGAATGATTAGCAGCCAACCTGTAACAGGGCATAAGCCGCCAGGGACATTTTTGCTTTATCAATCTGTAGTATCTTCATATTTTCAACCTTTTCCCCGCTGCCATGCAATAAGCACGTCACATACCACAGTTGCCGGCCTCACCTGCGCCCTATACTTCCAGGCGTTTTTTAATACATTTCCTATCCTGCCTGACTGCAGTGCCTCATACCTCCCCTGCATGGAACTTCTTTTCTCTTCTAACGCTTTTCTGCCTTTTTCACTTTGCAACACGTTTTTCTCCGCAAATTCCTCCAAAATGCGGTTATATGCTTCAATTTCTTTTAATTTCCGCTCTTTATTCAGCAGTTTTCCAATCCGATGCTCTTCCCCACCTGTATTGTTTTCATGCCGCCTGTGATATGCCAGCACCTCCTCCAGCTGATAAAATCCCTCTTCTTCCGCCGCCCATGCACACAGCAAAAAATCGTGGGGAATCTTACCGCATTTTACCATTGTTTCACCTGATGCTGCGATTTTGCCTATTCTATTCTGATACCCCTCATTGCGGTATGCCAGCACCATCCCCGGCCATTCGCATTTATAGAACACCTGCTGTATGGATACCGGATGAATGCTGCCGCCTGTCTTTCTATCCGTCGGTGACATTATCGTATGAATCGCTTCATCCTGCCCGTCAATCAACCCAAACGTACACGCCAGCACCTTTATTTCTTTCTGCTGTTCCATGATGCTGCACATCCGGGCGATTTTATCCGTTTCCCAGATATCATCCTGGTCTGCCAGGAAAACAATATCTCCGGTGCACTGTTCCATGACATAATAAAAGTTTCCGGGATACCCTTTATTTTTTGCATTACAGATAAATTTCCAGCCCGAAAGCCCTTGTTGGCCGTCTAAATACGCTTTGACACATGCCCTTGTCTCATCTGTGGAACCATCATCGCATAAAATCACTTCTTCCGGTTCCCTTGTCTGCCTGCGAATGCTTTCTAGCTGCTCCACAATATACTTTTCCCCGTTATAAATTCCCATGCACACTGAAATCCGCATTAGTTTTTCTCTTTTTCCTCCACCAGTTTCCGATACACTTTTTTATATTCCTCTGTCATAGCCTGTATCGAGTTTTGTTCCTTTATTTTTTCTGCCAGCATTTTTCCGTGAAGCAATCCATTGTCCGCAGACACTGCTTTTCTTATAGCTTTATTCAACGCCCACTGATCCCCTGTTGCCACGGTAATGCCCTTATTATCCGTAAGCTGCTCCGGCGTCCCTCCTGCCGCAAATCCCACCACCGGCGTCCCGCATGCCATTGCCTCTAAGGTGACCGTGGCATAATTTTCCGCAAGGGACGGCAACACAAAAACGTCTGCCATACTGTAATATTCCGCTAATATATTAGCATCTCTGATATTCGGAATAGTGACAATATTAGTAATCCCTTCCAGCATAGCATTATTTTTCTCTTCCCAGCCTATCAGGATTACCTTCACTTCTTTCATAAGTGCTTTTGCCGCACTCAGCAGATATTTTGCGCCTTTTCGTTCATCACTAAAGCCCACAGCCATTCCCAGTACCAGTTTTTCTGTTTCCTGATAACCGTATTTTTCCCTGCATTTTTTTCTGTCACGGGGATAAAATGTATTTGCCGTATCGATTCCGTTGCGAATCGTAATGCAGGGATATCTCCCGAAAAATGACTGTTTTGCAGTCCGGGTAAGCCAGTCTGAGGGGGTAACGATAACTTTTCTCTGGCTTTGGGTAAACATCCGTTTCTTTTTCTCCCACATATAATGGGTAAAATCGAAGAACTGGCTCTTCGGATACCTGCCAATATCCGGACACTTTCCACAGCCCTCTCTCCATCTGGCACATTCAAAAAAGTATCCGCAGTTTCCAACGAACGCATGGCAATCGTGAAACGTCCAGACACAGGGAATATCTTTTTCATTCAGATACCGGAAAAGCAGTTTGAAATTCATATAATAACCGTGCAGGGTATGGATATGAATGACATCCGGCTGTATTTTTTCTATTAATGCAATCAGACGCTTCGCCGCTTTCCTGTTCCACCAGCCGTTCAATCCCACTATCCGGCAAAGCAGCGCAGACAAATATACTTCATATTTTTTGTCCACACAAAATACATTTTTCTCTTCACTTCCACTTCCTCTACCATAAGCGATATATGCCTCTTCCCCGTCTGCTAAAAGCTGCCTGTGGATAGATGCCGCTATCCGTGCCGCACCACCCTGGTTATAGTGGCTGTTTATCTGCAATATTTTCATGATTTCTCCTTAGCCCAGCAAAAACTTCGCAGCCTCAATGGCCACACACTCCACCAGATACCATCTGCTGTATCCGTTGATTCGGTAACAGTAACGGTAACGGTCTTTGATACGCCTGACGGCTGCCTTAATATCCTTATGGTTGCTTGCGCCTCCCATATGGAAATTTGCAAGAACTTTATCTATAATTACAATCTTTTTTCCCAGTTTTTTCATTTGCAGAAAAAAACCATAATCATCATGAATCCCAAGATTGCGGAAAGGATACTGCTTGTACCATTCCGCTTTCACAAATGTTGTCGGATGGTTCCAGTCTCTTGAGGTCTGAAACTTCCGCATTTTGGCTTTCTTGATAAATGTGCTCCCGTCTGCCTTGTGCATTCTGATATTTGCATACATCAAATCACAGTTTTGCTTTTTGAATACTGTAGCTGCTGTCTCCACTGCATCTTTCTCATACCAGTCATCGCTATTAATGATTCCGATAATATCTCCTGTTGCAAATTTAATTCCTTTATTCATAGCATCATAAATGCCGCCGTCAGGCTCACTGACAATATGGTACGCACACTCTCTTTTGTCAAATGCTTCCCGATAACTTTCTGCAATCTTTATCGTTTCATCACTGCTCTTTCCGTCAATAATCCAGTATTCTATATTAGGATAGGTCTGTGCCAGCACGGATTCTATGGTATGCGCAATTGTTTTTTCACTGTTATAAGAAACTGTAATAATGCTCACTTTCATAAATATATCACCCAATCAAAACCTTTTTCCCCTCAAAGGCAAACCCGTATTTCCGTATTTTCTCTGCCGGCACACCTTTCGCTTCCAGTGCGGCTGCATAATTTCTCTCTTCTATCTGCTTTAACGCTTCCTGCACCGTATCCCGCAGGGTTTCCTCGTCCTCTTCGTCATGCACCTTAAACTCCAGAATGATAGCATCATCTTCGGCATGTCTCGGCTCTAACATCACATCATACCTGCCAAAGCCGCTTTCCCGGTTCGACTGTATCACGTATTTATCCGCAAGCTCCACCATCAGCCCTAAGACGAAACCATGGTAGAAACGCTCCGGCTCTTCCGCCCGGGAGGGATTTTTCCCCGTATCAAAGTAGCTGAACGTGGCGAGGGCCACACGTTTCATGTAGACATTCATGGCTTTCTTATCCCCTGCCAACAGGGCTTTGATGAAATCATTATATTCTACTTCTGCTTCTGAAAACCAGTTCTGTATCATGCTCTGAAACATCAGCTTCACTTCCAGATTTGTCAGTTCCAACTCATATTTCGGGCGCTGGATTGCTGAGAATCCATCGTATTTTTCATAGGAAACTACCTTTAAATATCCGCTTGCCAGAAGAAAACTCCAAACCGCTTTCTCGCTTCCGTTAAGCTGGTTATAAACGATCTGCTCATCAATCTCCGTCTTTATGCGTTCACCCCGTAATAGTTTTTCGAACTTCTCTTTGATATTACGGTTTCCCTCTCTGACCAGTTTCCCCACCAAACTATTGGAGCTGGTGTTTGCCCAATAAGAAGTCAACACCCCCTTATCCAGATAATTTAGAATTGACCAGGGATTATAAATGTCTCTCAATTCTCCAAATACAAATCCGTCATACCAATATTTTACCTTTTCTTTTTCTGTTCTGCCAAACACATCCATCGCCGCAAAAACTTCCTGCTCCGTAAAACCAAAAACATCCGCATATTTATTGCTGGTTGTTGTAACTACTTCAAGATTATTCAAATCTGAAAAGATGGATTCTTTACTGATTCTTGTAATGCCTGTCATAATCCCGCGCTCCAGCCACGGATTCGTCTTGAACGTGGAATTAAACAGGCTTCGGGTAAACGCCACCAGTTCCTCCCAGTAACCGTCCACATATGCCTCCTGCATGGGAGTATCATATTCGTCCAACAGAATAATGACTTTCTTTCCATAATAGCGGCAAAGATAATTCGATAACTGATACAACGCCAGTGTTGCATCCGCATCATTCATATCAATGGAAACCCTGTTAAAAAATGCCTTCTCCGTAGGTTTTAACAATTCACCCTCCATCAGATAACTATGCTCCGCATATAAATTTACCAGAAGCTGGCATATCTTGTACCGTGTCATCTCATAATT